>NZ_JBCIYT010000004.1:0-583161 GCF_050455485.1 Neorhizobium sp. BT27B
TATGTAGGTTTCTTTAGAACGAAGGACATCGTCGCTAGCAGCGCCGCCGCCCTCGTCAGTGACCGGGTTATAGTCCCCACCACTTCCTCAAGTCAACACCAACTTCGCAAAAATGTCATGTTTCGAAGCGGAAAAATGCGCATCCCCTGAGCCACAAGGGTTTCGCGGCCAATTTTTTTTCAAGACCCGCAATTGATCAAACAAAACAACGTATCAGAATGCGGGAAGCCGGGGCGCAAGGACACGCCCCGGCGGTATTTGCGGACTTATGGGCCCTGAAGAACGCGTCCTTTTGAAAAACCTGGCCTACATAGCAGCCATGTTATCGACCATCATCTCGTCACTCGCGGCAGAGACACAGCTGGGCACAGTTCAAAGCGCGTAAACCTCGTCATGCGTTGCGACGAAAAAATCACCGTCAGGCGTCACCCAGCCGCGGAACATGCCTGCGGTGTTATAGGGCGCCGCAACGGAGCCATCGGCGCCGATCGCGACAAGGCCCGCACCGATCGCATGCGGCTTAAGCTCTCCCATGATGACCTGGGTGGCCGCCTGATCGACGTTTTCGCCGAGATAGCGAACGCGGCTCGCCACTTCATGGCCGACTGCATAACGGATGAAATATTCGCCCTTGCCGGTGCCCGATACGGCGCAGACGCCATCACGGGCATAGGTCCCCGCCCCCGCAATCGGCGTATCGCCGATGCGGCCGACCGGCTTGTTGTTGTAACCACCGGTCGATGTCGCCGCCGCAAGGTGCCCGGACGCATCCAGCGCAACGGCACCGACTGTGCCGTGTTTTTCGGATTCGCTGGCCTTGGCCGCCGTGCCGGCTGCAGCATGCGCTTTCATGGCCGCCAGCGCCTGCACCCGCTTTTCGGTGGTGAAATAGTTCTGGTCGACGATATCCAGCCCTTCGACCCTGGCGAAATCATCGGCAGCAGGACCTCCAAGCAGAACGGCATCCCCCTTCTCCATGACACGGCGTGCGGCCTTGACCGGATTGCGGATGTGTCGCGTCAATGTCACCGCACCGGTTTCGAGCGTGCTGCCATCCATGATCGAGGCATCGAGTTCGTGTTCGCCATCGGTGTTGAGTGCCGCGCCATGACCGGCGTTGAAATGCGGGCTGTCTTCCATGACCACGACCGCCGCCTGCACCGCATCGAGCGCCAAGCCGCCGGCTTTCAGGATGGCCCAACCGGCTTGCAGCGACCGATGAAGATCGACACGCGCCGCTGCCCATTCCACCTCGCTGAGGTCATCTTTGGCCATCACGCCGCAGCCACCGTGTATCGCAAGTGCAATTTTTGTCATGGCTCTGTCCTTCATATCTCTACCTGCATTTCCGGCCCGCATTGAAAAACACCCCGCATTTTAATGCGGGGTGTAGCAGTCAGATTTCAGCTAAGTTCGATATCACCGATGACACGCACGCGCACGCGACGCGCGCCGCCCGGCAGATAGGCGATCGGGATATCCTCGACCTCCAGCGTCTTCAGGCTTTCGCGGCTGGCGCCGGAGGCGACGGCTGCGGCCTGCGCTTCGGCTTCCGCTGTGGCCAGAGCCTCGTCGCGGCTGATGCCGGAGAAAACTTGATCCACTTCGCCCGAGACCTGCGCCATCGCCGCACCCAGTGCATTGGCGACACCGGCGTTTTCGACACGCAGCACTTCGGAAGCGCCCAAAACCTTTTCCGGGATAAGGAAGGCTCCGCCGCCGACCGCGATCAGCGGTACATCTTCGGCCGAGGTCTTCATCTGGTCAAAGCTGTCGGTGACCATGTCGCGGATGCGCTCGAGGCTGGCCTTGACGAAGGCCGGATCGAGACCCTTCACGCGGTCCTTGTCTCCCATCTCGATCAGACCTGCGGCAACAGCCACGTCAGATGTCGTCAGCGTATTGCCACCGAACACGAGGGCTTCCGAAAGGATGCGGTAACCGACTGAACGCGGGCCGATCTTGCCGGTTTCCGGATCGATGATCGTGCCGCCGCCAAGTGCTACCGGCAGCAGGTCCGGCATGCGGAACAGCGTGCGCACTCCGCCGACATGCACGATATTGTTCGCCTCACGCGGAAAACCGCCGACAAGGCAACCGATATCCGACGTGGTGCCGCCGACATCGACGACCATCGCATCGGTGAGGCCGGTGAGGAAAGCCGCGCCGCGCATGGAATTGGTCGGGCCGGAGGCAAAGCTGTGAACCGGATTGGCTGCCGCCACATCCGCCAAGGCCACAGTTCCATCGTTCTGAGTGAGGAAGAACGGGGCAGCAATCGAGGCTTCACGCAATGCGTCGGAAAACGCCTGAACGGTGGTCTTGCCGAGCGATTGCAGCGCGGCATTCAGCAGCGCCACGTTCTCACGTTCCAGCAGACCGATGCGGCCCAGCGTGTGCGATAGCGTGATGCGGGCTTCCGGAATGATCGAGCGGACGATCTCGGCAGCTGTCACTTCGCATTCGGTGGTGAGTGGCGAGAATGTTGCCGAAATCGCGATCGAGGTAATGCCGGCGTCGCGGATCTTCATCGCCGCTTCGCGGATCTCGTCCGGGATCATCGGCACGATCGGGCTGCCGTCATATTCATGGCCGCCATGCACCATGAAGATCAAGGGATCGACAGCAGTGCGCAGATCTTCCGGCCAGTCGCACATCGGCGGCAGGGAAGAGCCGCTCGGCAGCGCGATGCGGATGGCCGCGACACGTTCCAGCCGAGCGCGTTCGACGACCGCATTGGTGAAATGGGTGGTGCCGATCATCACGGCGTCGAGCGGACGACCACTTACAGCGATCGAGCCGGACACATGCGCGAGTGCTGCCTTGACGCCGGACATGACGTCCTGCGTGGTCGGAACCTTGATCGAGGAGAGGATCGTGTCGCCGTCGATCAGCACGGCATCCGTATTGGTGCCGCCAACGTCAATACCGATGCGTTTCATGGGAATACCGATGTGAATTCGATGTCATAACCGAAGGCGCGTGGGCCGACGGCGGCGATGCCTGCAGGCGTGGTCAAAAGCTCAGGTGCCGGAAGTGCCACGACAGTGACACGCTGGCCGTAACGCACGGATTCGGTGCCTATGGCTCCGCCCGAAACCGTGTCGAGCAGGCAGAGCAGGTCCGGTGTCATGGCAACGGGCTGGCTATCGCGGAAGGCCACGGCCCATTCGTTCTGGAAGGCCAGTTCCATGCGCGAGCCCTTGTCGGCATCGATGCCCTCGATGACCGTCTTGCCGCGCAGGAAGCCGCCGGTGGTTTCGCGCACCACATCGACGATCTTGCCGCGAAACAGCTGCTTGCCGCCTTCATGGTCGAGCACCGCCTTGACCGGATCGTCGTGACGCGCGCGCGCCTCGATGACGGCACGGCCGAGTTCGGTTGCCTTGGTGACGGTGTAATGAATACCCCAATCCTTGACCTCGCGGCCGGTGCGAGGTGCCTTGCAGGTGGCGGCGGTCGAGCCGACTTCCGTGCAGACCTTTCGGGATATACGCTCCATCCACTTCCACGAGGCGGCGCGGGTGACGATCACTTCATTGTCGCGGATATCGACCAGCGACAGCGGGAACATCGGCAGGTTGCCGATGGCGAACGAAGTCATCTGCGCTTCGGGATAGGCGCGGCCCATCGCATCGGCATTGACGACAGGGCGGTCGAGCATCGCACCGGCGAGGAAGGAGGAGAGCGCGTTTGAGCCGCCGATTTCGACGCTCATGATGGCGCGGAACGGTTTTCCCAGATAATCCTCCATCACCTCGACAGCGCGGGCGAGATGGACGGGATCGCTGAGACGTTCCTGACCGACCAGCGGTGCGCCCATCTTGGAGACCACGGCGACCATGTCGTCATCGGCGAGATCCATCGGATCGATGATCTGCACACGGCGGCCTTCCGCATAAAGGCGGCGCAGGTTGAGTGTGGAGATATAGGGATTGCCACCGCCGCCGGTGCCCAGAATCCAGGCGCCCGTGGCGAGCGGTTCGATATTTTCCTCGGGGAATTCCTGAAGCATGTGTCACCCAAACAGTCGATGGCAGAGCCCGGCCCGCACATAGACAAGCATCTGTGCGGACCGGATTTCGTGAGAGATCACGAAGGCTTTAGTTGGCCTTGCAGTCCCAATAGAAGTTCGAAAAATTCAGGTCCCAGCTCTGCATCGGAATGAAGGCATAACCCTGCAGGCACTTGTTGGCGCCGTAACGACGGTTCGGTGCCACGGCCCAGACATCCGGCTGCAGATCGGCGATCTTGGTCTGCAGTTCCTTGTAGGTGGCGTTCTGGGCAGCCACATCGGTTTCGCCGCGCGCCTTGTCGATCAGCGCGTCGATTTCCGGGTTCTGCAGCCATTCCATTGCCCACCAGGTGCCGGATGCCTTGGAGTGATACTGGTTGTAGAACATCGCGTCCGGCGAAGGGTAGCTCGGCGAAACGTTGACCTGCGTCGAGGCTGGCGTGGTTTCCGGCTTGGCGGACAGCTCGACGATGCGGTTCCACGGCTCCGGCTTGATGTCGAGCGTGATGCCGATCTGTTCGAGATTGGCCTGCAGCAGCAGTGCCACTTCCGCCTCGAAGGCAAGCGAAGCGACGTAGCTATTGACCAGCGTGATCTTCTGGCCGGCATATTTCGACTTGGCCAGTTCTTCCTTGGCCTTTTCAAGATCGAAGACGCCCGGCTCGATGCCATCGTTGTGCGCGTCCTTGAAAGCGTCCGACAGCGGGCCCTTCATGTCGAAGCCGGGATAGATGACTTCCTGAATGGTTTTGTAGTCGGTGGCGTAAGCGATGGCGCGGCGCACATGCACGTCGTCGGTCGGGTAAACCTTGGTGTTGAGCTTGATGACAAAGCCGCCGGCGGTGCGGGTCTGGATCAGCTTGTAGCCATCCATCTTGCCGATTGCCTCATAGGTGTCGTTGCCGAGACCATGCGAGGTCAGGCCAAGTTCGCCCTTCTCTGCGAGAGCCTTGACGGTGGCATCGTCGCTGGTCTGCACGAAACGGACTTCGTCGATCGGCTTGCCCTTGGTCCAGCCGAGGAAATAATCGGCATTGCGGGCGATGACCATATCGGCAGAGCGGTTGTAGCTGATCAGCTTGTAGGGACCGGAACCGGCGGAATGTTCGCCGACATAGGCCTCGCCCCACTTGTCTTCGGCCTTGGTGTTGGCTTCGATCAGCTTCTGGTTCAGCGCCATGAAGATCGGCGTGACCGACATGAACGGTGCGAACTGACGCTCGAGCTTGAAGACCACAGTCGCATCGTCCGGCGTGGTGATGTTTTCCGGCTTGATCAGGCCGACGACGAGGTTGGACGGGCCCTTGTTGATGCCGATCAGGCGCTTCACCGACCATGCGATATCGGAAGCCTTGAGGGCGGTGCCGTCCTGGAACTTTGCATCATCGCGCAGATGGAACGTGTAGGTCAGGCCGTCCGGCGAAATCTCCCAGGATTTTGCCAGATGCGGCACGATCTCGCCCGACGGGCTGACGGTGGTGAGGCCATCATACATGTTCACGATCGCCATGTAGCCGGTGTAATCGGTCACCTTGGCCGGATCGAGCGACGAGAAGATCTGCATCGTGTTGACGGCCATCGACACTTTTTCGTCGGCAGCCGAGGCCGATGCGGAATGCATCGTAAGCGTAAGCGCGGTGCCAAGCGCAAGCGCGGCAAGGCGAGACATTTTCGACGTGGTTTTCATGCTAGTTCCTCTCTTAGATGCGGAACACCCGCTTATGATTAGGCTGCCTGACTTGCGATCGATGGCAGCGGAGAAAAGGTAAGCTCGGGGTAGCCAAAGGCCTTCGGGCCGACGACGTCGAGTGCCTGGGCGCTGCGCAGCAGATCGTGGCAGGGGATGGCCAGCACCGCGACACGCTGGCCGTAACGCAGCATTTCGGTGGTGATCGGGTAACCGGTATCGACATCCAGCAGCACGATCAGGTCCGGTACAGTGACCTCGACCTTGCCGTTACGGCGGAAAATCAGGAACTCGTTCTGGATGGCGACGCCGGCGGTCTGGCCGGTGCAATCGTCAAAGCCCGCCAGTTCCATTTCGCCGACCGCAAAGCCGCCGCGCAGATGGCGTTTCAGATCGGTGATCTTGCCGTTGAAGATGCGACGTCCGCCTTCAAGATTGCAGACTGCGGCAATCGGATCTTCCTGCGCCTTGCGAGCGTCGATGACGGCCTGACCGAGCGCAATCGCCTTGGTGTAGCTTTTCGGAATGCCGTAACGGTGCACGAAATGCGCCTGCATCGGTGCCGTTGCCAGCATCGCGCCGCCGCCCTGCGCCACCACGCAGGCGCGCGCCATGCGTTCATGCCAGACTTCGGAAACCGCGTGGCTGAAGATGACGGCATTGCCGTGCAGGTCGCACATCACCGATGGCGTCGAGCTGTGACCGTAGATGGAGAAGGTGGTCATCTGCATTTCCGGGAAGGCGCGGCCCATGCCGTCGCAATCAAGGATCGGCAGACCGCCGAGCGCCGCCGTCACCAGCGGGTTAATGGCGTTTGCACCACCGATTTCCTCGCAGACGATGGCATCGATCGGCTGACGGATCAGGTCTTCCATGGCGCGCAGGCAACGCAGGCCCTCGCGGCCCTCACGCAGACGCTCGGTGCCGACGACGGGGGCACCGATGCCGCCGATCGACATGCACAGCGCATCCGGCTCGATCCGGTCGGTGGCGAGAATCTTTAGTTCGTAACCGGCCTTCATGGCTTCCAGTGCCAGAAGCTTGCCCTGATAGGGATTGCCGCCGCCGCCGGTGCCCAGAATGCCGGCCCCGATTTCCAGCGCATCCAAATCCTCGACGGTGAGCGTACGCAGATCGGCTTCGTCGTATTTCAGCTTGCGCGGTTCAGCCACCATGGCCTCCCATTTCTCCAACGACCTTGACGTGAATGCGGGTGGCATTGCCGGGCAGATAGGCCAGCGGCGTGTCCTCGCGTTCGATGACTTCGAGTGTTTCGGCGAGCGCTCCCGCGGCAATCGCCTTTTCGCGCGCTTCGGCTTCGGCTTCAGCCAGCGCGCTTTCGCGGGTGCGGCCATCGATCAGCGAAAAGACGCGATCGGTTTCACCGCTGATCTGGGCGATTGCAGCACCGACCGCATTGGCGACAGCAAAATTGTCCGGGCGGATGACATCGAGATCACCGATCTTGTCCGGCATCAGGATGGATCCGCCGCCAACGGCGATGACCGGAACCGGCGTCGAGGAAATGCGGCTGCGCTCGACACAGGCTTCCAGCATGGCATCGATCTTTTTCGCGGCCGCTTCCACCAGCGACGGATCGAGACCGGCCAGCAAACCGGCATCGCCCATATCCGCCTTGCCGGAAGCAACGGCGATATCCGTTGCCGTCAGGGTCTTGCCGCCGAAGCAGATCGCATCCTGACGGACACGGTAGCCCACTGATTTCGGGCCGATGGTCACGCCCTTATCGGTTTCGACCACCAGCGAACCGCCGCCGAGGCCGATCGAAAACACGTCCGGCATGCGGAAATTGGTGCGCACGCCGCCGATATCGACAGTCGTGGATGCCTGGCGCGGAAAACCGTGCGACAGCGAACCAACGTCGGACGTGGTGCCGCCGACATCGACCACGACGGCATCCTTGATGCCGGTGAGGAAGGCAGCACCCCGCATGGAATTGGTCGGGCCGGAAGCGAAGGTGAGAACCGGGAAACCACGCACGACATCGGCTGCCATCAGCGTTCCGTCGTTCTGGGTGATGTAGAACGGCGCAGTGATGCCGGCCGTTTCCAGCGCCTTGCCGAAAGCGGCGACCGTGCGGTCGGCCAGCGACAGCAGGCTGGCATTCATGATTGCAGCACTTTCGCGCGCAAGCAGACCATGACGACCGATATCCTTCGACATCACCACCGGCAGGCCGGGGCAATGCTGTTGCAGGATTTCCTTGGTGCGTTGTTCCATCGCATCGTTGATGCCGCTGAACACGCAGGTGACGGCCGCAGCCTTCAGACCCTTGGCGCGGATATCGCCGGCGATACGCACGATCTCGTCTTCATCGAGCGGCGAGATTTCACGCCCGTCGAATTCGTAACCGCCGCGCACCTGATAACCGTGGTTGCCGACGATCTCGCGCACGTCATCCGGCCAATCGACCATCGGCGGCAGACCGGCACCGGACGGCAGGCCAAGACGGATCGCCGCGACCTCTTCCATATGCCGGCGCTCGATCACCGCATTGGTGAAATGCGTGGTGCCGATCATCACGGCGCCGATGCGCTGCCGGTCGATGCCGGAGGCTTCGATGACCTTTTCCAGCGCCTCGATCACGCCCGAGGTCACATCCTCGGTGGTCGAAGCCTTTACGCCGGCCAGAACCGTCTTGCCTTGCAGAACGACAGCATCCGTATTGGTGCCGCCAACGTCAATTCCAACGCGATACACGTCAGGCTCCTCTCAATCGGTTGTCTTGACGAGGAAGCGCGTGCGCTCTTCCTCCGTCACGACAGGTTTCAGGCGCTCCTCCTCATCGCTGACGACCGGGATCGCCGCGATCAGCGCGCGGGTATAGGGATGTTTCGGTTCGGCAAAAACGTCCGGGGTGGCCCCCTCCTCGATGATTTCGCCGCGCAGCATGATGGCGATGCGCGAGCAGAAATTGCGCATCAGCGACAGATCGTGGGAGATCATCAGATAGGTGAGACCAAGCTCCTCGCGCAGTTGCAGAAGCAGCTCGATCACCGTCTTCTGCACCGATACATCGAGTGCCGCGGTCGGTTCATCGAGGATCAGGATCTTTGGTTCCGCCGCAAGCGCACGGGCAATCGCCACACGCTGCTTCTGGCCGCCGGAAAGCTCGTGCGGATATTTGCCGAGATAGGATTGCGGCAGCCGCACGAGGCCCATCAGCTCGTTCATGCGCGCCTCGCGGGCGGCGCCGTCGAGACCAATCGATTTCAGCGGCAGGCTGAGCGTCTGTTTGACCGTGCGTTTCGGGTTCAACGAGGTGCCGGGGTTCTGGTAGACGATCTGCGTCAGGCGTTTGCCCTTGGCCGACGCCGGCGCATCGATAGACACGCTTCCCGTGGTCGGGTCGATGAGATCCATGATGATACGGGCGACCGTGGTCTTGCCCGAACCACTTTCACCGGCAAGCCCCAAAACCTCGCCTTCGCGCAGCGTCAGATTGACGTCGCGCACCGCGTGGTAGCCGGGACGGCGACCATAAATCTTGTTGAGGCCATCGACGGTGACGATTGGCGGGCGTTCACTGCCCTTCTGGTCGATGACACGCGAACCATAAAGCGGCGGCACCGCATCGAGCAGCGAGATCGTATAGGGCTGTTTCGGCGCCGACAGGATTTCCGCACAGGGGCCGGTCTCGACGATATCGCCATGATGCATGACCACGACCCGGTCGGCGACCTTGCGCACGACACCGAGATTGTGGGTGATCATCAGCAGCGCCATGTTCTCCTCGACAACCAGTTGGTTGATGAGGTTGAGGATCTCGTCCTGTGTCGTGACGTCCAGCGCGGTGCCAGGCTCATCGGCGATCAGAAGTTTTGGCTGGTGCAGAAGCGCCAGCCCGATCAGCACGCGCTGGCGCATGCCGCCCGACAGTTCCGACGGATAGGCGTTCATGACGCGGTCGGTATCGGCCAGCTGCACCCGGCGCAGCACGGCGGCGATGCGGGTGCGGCGCTCCGAGCGAGACGACGACTTGCCGGCGCGCTTGTCGGCGAACCGCATGACGTCATCGAGATGGGTGCCGATCTTGAAGACCGGATTGAACGAGGACAGCGGGTCCTGCATGATCAGCGAAAAGGCGCTGCCCTTCATGCTCTCGCGCTCGCCGCGCGGCATTTCGAAGACGTTGCGGCCACCGAAGGAGATGGCACCGGACTGGACGGAGGCATTTTTCGGCAGCGTGCCGATGATCGCCTTGGCCGTCACCGATTTGCCGGAGCCGGTTTCGCCGATCAGAGCCACGCGTTCGCCAGCAGACACGCTGAACGAGACATTGTTGAGAACCTGGCGCGTGCGGCCGTAGGTGGTGAACGAGACCGTGAGGTTCTCGACATTCAGAAGCGGTTGGCTCATCGCTCAGTTCTCCACATCGAACATGTCGCGCAGGCCATCGCCCAGCAGGTTGAAACCGAGGGTCACGTAGAAGACGGCGGCACCGGGGCACAGCACTTCCCACCAGAAATCCGGCATGAACTGGCGGCCATCGGCAACCATCGAGCCGAGGTCCGGCGTCGGCGGCTTGACGCCGAAACCGAGGAAGCTGAGCGTTGCGCCGAACAGGATGACGAAAGCCGCATCGAGCGTGGTCTTCACCGAAATCACCGGCACGCAATTGGGCAGGATTTCGCGGAAGAGGATGTGCATCGGGCCGGCACCGGCAAGACGGGCCGCCTCGATATAATCTTCCGAGGCGATCTGCTTGGAGACTGCATAGATGAGGCGTGCATGCCAGGTCCACCACAGAAGGGTGATGGCAATCATCGCATTCGTCAGCGTCGGCTCCAGCAGGTTGGAGACGGCAAGCGCCATGACGAGCGGCGGCATGGCGAGCATGACGTTGGTCAGGCCACTGATGACCTTTTCCGTCCAGCCGCCGAAATAACCGGCCATCAGGCCCAGAACCGCACCCACCGGCACCGAGATGCCAAGCACGCCGACCACCAGAAGAAGCGAGATGCGCAGACCGAAGATCGTACGCGAAAAGATGTCGCGGCCGGCCTTGTCGGTGCCGAACCAATGGGCGGCATCCGGCGGCAGATGGCGAGCGCGGAAATCCACGACCGCACCGACATGTTTCGGATAAGGCGTCAAAAGCGGCGCGAAGATGGCGAGAAAGATCACCGAAAAGATGATCAGCGCGCCGATCACGGCGGCCGGATTGCGACTGAACCGGTACCACATCATGTAACCGGCGCTCAAACCGCGATCGCTGGCATCGAGCATCTTGATATCGGCCATCAGCGGGCCTCCTTACGGCGAAGGCGCGGGTCGATCATCGTGATGAGAACATCAACGATCAGGTTCGCGACGATGAAGAACAGGCCGGCAACCAGAACCACGGCGGTGACGGCGTTGAGATCCTTCTGCAGGATCGACTGGAGGCCGTAGGAGGCAAAACCACCCCAGGCGAACACCATCTCGATGACGAAGGCGTTGCCGATCAGCGAGGCGAATTCCAGCCCCATGATGGTGAGCGGTGCGATCGACGACAGCTTTAGAAGATATTTGAAGATGATCACGCGCTCGGGCACCCCAAAGCTTTTCAGCGTCAGCACATGATCCTTGCGCTGGTTTTCGATCATGGCGGAACGGGTGATGCGGGTAATCTGGCCGATGCCGGCCATGGACAGCGCAAAGGCAGGCAAGGCCAGATGCTGAAGCGCATTCAGCGACACGTCCGGGCGCCCCGTCAACAGACCATCGAGGATCAGCAACCCGGTCGGGCCGCCGGTCCAGCCGAGGTTATGATCGAGCCTGCCGATGATCGGCCAGCCGGAGAGGAAGCGGGCCGCAATGAGCTGGAGCGTGATGGCGAACAGAAAGCTCGGGATGGTGACGCCGGTCAGCGACAACAGGCGACCGATGTGATCGACGGCACGATCACGGTAATGCGCCATGATGACGCCGAGCGGGATCGCCACGATGAACATGAAGATCACCGACACCAGAACCAGTTCAAGCGTTGCCGGAACAGTCTGGCCAAGATCGGTCGTGACAGGCCGTTGCGACACGAGCGACATGCCAAGATCGCCGCGCAGCGCCTTGCCGATATAATCGACATACTGGAACACCAGCGGCTGATCGAGGCCCATCTGCAGCCGCAGCGCCTCGACCTGTTCGACCGTCGCGGCCGGGCCAAGCGCCATGCGGGCGGGATCGCCGGGCACGACGCGCGCCAGCACAAAGATCATGATCGAAAGAGCAATCATCACCAGCACGAACGTGCCCAGTCTGGTGAGAATGGCGATCAATGGATGTTGCTGCATCGGCGGATTGGTCCTCGTGCATCATTGCAGCGCCGTGCGCCAGACTTGACGCACAAGGGACGCTGCAACTCTTCAAGTCTGACATCCAGCATTTGAAAGCCGTCATGGCTTTCGGACGCAGCATGTCCGGATCGAGGTTTAGCATTTCGCAGCACGGCCGTATCAGCAACAGCTCAAAAGTATAGTTTTTTGACGTCGTGGTATAGGTTATGAACCCGTTTCGCGGTATCGCATGCAGATGCCTGATTTATTGCCACGCCCGCAGATTGTCCGTGATATCGCCCGCAAAACCGCAGCGATCACCTTCCTGCGTGCACCGGCCGGCGCCGGGAAATCCGTGGCTTTGCGCATGGTGGCTGAACAACTTGGCCTGCAGGTATCCTGCGCTCACCAGCCGCGCGTGGACGACGTACAAGAGGGCATCCTGATCTGGGATGTGCCGGTTGCGGCTCGCTCAGCCCGGCTGCCGGCGCAGGTGTTGGATCATGCGCGTCGCATCATCATCGCCTGCCGCCCCGAACAGCGGATCAGCGGACTGGCGCGCCGCATCATGCATGACGGGGCCGTGACGTTTTCGGCGGAGGACCTGACGTTTACGGCGCGGGAACTCGCTCCCCTGCCCGCATCACCACGCCAGCTCCTGGCTGAAGGATATGCGGGCTGGCCAGCCTTCCTTCCTCTCTGCCAAAACCCTGACGACGACGCCTGTACCGAATATCTGCGGGAAACGTTTCTGACCTCGCTTTCACCGACGCAGACGGCCGACCTTTCGATCTGGCTGGAAGCCCCATCCGCGGATGCCGTCGGAGACTGGAAAGCAGCCCTTCCGCCGGCCTTGACGGAAACCCCGGAACGAAACACCGAGCTGCTGCGCCTTCTGCGCATCGCCGTTCAGGAGCGTTTTCATACACTGGTAACGGGCGGCGCCGTCATCGACATCGCCTCGGCACTGGAACGGGCCGAACGACCGCTGGCCGCGATGGACCTGCTTCTCGATCACGGTCATGAAGAGCATGCGGCACAAATCCTCGAACGCGCCCATGGCCGCGAGCTGATCTATCGCAGCAGCGTGGAAGCGTTTCAGACCATCATCATGCGCTTCTCCCAGCCCATCATGGCCACCAACGAAACGGTTCTGTTCGCAGTGGCACGCAGCCTTCTCAAGCAAGGCGAGCTTTCCCGCGTCCGGCATCTGGTCTCGCGGCATCTGGGCCACGATTACCTCGATCCGCTGAAAGTCCTGAACCGGAATTCGCGTTTTTCGTTTGCGGCACGCACCTTTCGCCTCAACCTGATGATCTGCGAGGATCTGACGCCATCAGATGCGATGATCACCCGGCTGGGCGAATTCATGGCGGACTATCCGCTTGGCGATTACGGAAAATGGTCGGGTTATTATAACGCCATCCTGGAATTCGAGGTGCGGCGGCGCAATTTTCGAGAAGCGGAAGCCGCCGCTGCCCGCGCGCTCGTTTACCTGCGCAAACCTGGCGGCCAGCCGCTCTTGGAATTTTTCATCCACCTGCACCAGATCGTGCTGCGGCTGATGAGTGGCGATGCCCTTTTGGCCCGCCGCGCGGCGAAAGACGCACGTGACCGGCTGGAGGCCGTGCCACACGAAGCCGTGCAGGAGTTTCGTATGCTGCGGCTGGCGGAAGCCTGCCTTTCCTACGAATCCGGTCGGCCGCGCGAGCTTCTGGAATTCGTGCAGAGTGATTTCGAGGCCTTTGCCGCCGCCGAAATCTGGCCGAGCCTGATGCAGTTTGCCCTGCATTATGCTTCGCAGGTTCTGGGCGATCATTTCGCCATGACCATCCGTCCCGGTTTCCTCGATGGTCTGTGGATCCATCTGTCCGAGGGCCTGCAGTTTCATGCGATGATGGAGATCCGCACCGCCATCGCTTATCAGAACGCCAATCGCTGGACCGATGCGGCAGCCACCCTGACCGCCGTGCGCATGCCGATCGGCCGCAACTGGGTGGACAGCGCCACCGACGAACTGACCCGCCTCTCCCGGCGCGACGAGATTGCCTATGCGATGGCATGGCTGCGCGACGCCGTGCACATCGCCACGCCCCGCGCCTACCTGCCCCGCCAGATCGATGCGCTGATCGCCAATCCAAAAGTGACCAACCGTGAGAAGGTGGCCCTTCAGCTTTGGCAGAGCTACGTCTCGCACCAGCGGCGCGACAATGCCGCAGCTCGCGCGCAGCTTCTTTCCGCGCTGGAGACCGCGACGCGGCTGGGCTGCAACGGCGTGCTCTCCGAAGAACGGCTATTTCTGTCGCCGCTCCTGAACGACCAGCGCATCCGCGCCTTCATCGAGACATCCTCCGATGTGCGCATGGCGCTGTCGATCTTTGCCTCATCGGTCAACTCGCCGCATGCCCGCGCCCTTCACGGCGGCCTGTCGCAGCGCGAGGCACAGATGCTGCAACTGGTTGCCGCCGGCATGCCCAACAAGAAGATCGCCCACACGCTCAGCATTTCAGAGGTGACGGTGAAATTCCACGTCGGCAATCTGTTTCGGAAACTCGGCTGCTCGAGGCGGGCCGAAGCGATCCGGGCCGCCAAGGCGCTCGGCTGGATATGAACACGTTGAAACGGCCCACGAGAACGGACGGTCAAGGTCTGAATAGCCGCAGAGCGTTGCCTAACTCTCTTTTGTAGAGTAAGTTTCCGATATAAACTTATGGGCCAGAACCGATGACCAAACCGCAGCCTTCGACCTACACCGCCAACGATCTGCAACGCGCGCAATCGTATAAGGCACGCGATTATCCGCAGAATGTCGATCCGAAGATCGAAGGGCTGGTGCGGGAAATGATCTCCGGCTTTGCCGACAAGTGGACCGTCGTCATTCTCGACACGCTTTGGGATGAAGGCACGTTGCGCTTTTCGGATATCGCCCGCCATGTCACCGGCATCAGCCAGAAGATGCTGACGCAAACCCTGCGGCGGATGGAGCGGGACGGCCTTGTCGTGCGCAAGATCTACGCCTGCGTACCGCCGAAGGTCGAATATAGCCTTTCGCCTCTCGGGCTGACGCTTGGTGCAGCATTCTGCAACGTGTGGATCTGGGCGGTCGAAAATCATGAAGCGGTCGATGCCGCGCGGGCCACATTCGACACGCTGAAAGACTGACGCGACCCGCTCCGCGCGCCAATCCTCAGCGAGACGCAATTGGTCAGTTTCTCATCGTAAAGGCGGCGCGAAACGCTTCCAATGCGACGACGGGATCGGCCTTCGCAAAAGCCTCGAGCCCCACCGGCCCGCGATACCCCATATCGACCAGCGATCTGGCAATCGACGGGTAGTTTATCTCGCCGGTGCCCGGCTCGCACCGTCCCGGAACATCCGCTACCTGCACCTCGCCGATGAAAGGCAGGCAAGCCCTGCAGGTTTCGATCAAATTCCCCTCGCCGATCTGCACATGATAAAGGTCGAGATTGAGCAGCAGGCGCGGATGATTGACGCTTTCGACCAAGGCAAGCGTATCTTCCGCACGGCCGAACGGCGTGCCGGGATGATCGACCGGCAGATTGAGGTTTTCAAGCGTGAAGACGACGCCTTCCTCTTCCGCCATATCGGCGATACGCGCCAGCGTGTCACGCGCTTTCAGCCACATGCGTCCGGTCGTCACTTCACTGGGACGAACAGGCAAACCGCCCTCACCAAGGCCTGTACCATGCAGATTAAGCCGGGCGACACCGAGCCGTTTACCGACCTGCGCCGTCTCCCGGGCCGAACGCAGCAATTCGTCGGCCCCTTCATCATCGGCCAGACGACCTGTCAGATAGCCATTCATGATGGAAAAGGTCGCGCCGGACTTTTCGAGCGCAGCGAGATCATGCTCCGGCCAGTTCCATAAGCCGACCTCGAAACCCATTTCCTTGAGTGCCGAGCAGCGCCATTCGATCGGCTTGTCGCGCCAGAGCATTTCCGCGCAGGCGGCCAGCGTAAAAGGTTGATCCATTGTTTTATCCGCTTGTGTGAGGGTCAGCGCGTCAGGTGCTCGACCGGCGGCGCGGCGACAAAACGCCATTTGCGCAGGGGACCGGCCATGACGTTCAAATAATACATCTCGAAACCGTGCGGTGCGCCGCAGGGGTGATGCCCGCGCGGCACGCAGACGACATCGCCGTCATGCACGGCCATGGTCTCGTCCAGTTGCAGGTCGTCGGTGTAGACGCGCTGGATACCAAAACCGTCAGCCGGGTTGAGGCGATGGTAATAGGTCTCTTCGAGATAGGTGATGCGCGGAAAATCGTCTTCGTCGTGGCGGTGGCTCGGATAGCTCGACCAATGGCCGGCCGGCGTGAACACCTCCGTTACCAGAAGACTGTCGCAATAATCCTCGTTTTCCATGGCGATATTGTTGATGTAGCGGGTGTTCGTGCCCTCGCCGCGCTGGGTGAGCGTTATACCGGCCGGGCCGATCCGCCGCGCCTCGTGACCGCCTATGCCGGGGGCGGAGCAGACGGCGATGACACAATCGGTCTCAGCAACGGCCTTCCATGTGCTGCCGTTCGGCAGATAGAGGCAATGCGGCGGCGATTTTTCGAACACGCTCATGCGCTCGCCAAGCACGCCCCAATCCTTGCCCGCACCTTCCAGCGCCGCCTTTCCTTCGACCATAACCAGAATGACCTCACGGTCACCGGTCTCTTCGGTCACGGCTTCACCGGCCCGCAGCCGGTAAAGCGAAAAACCGACATACCGCCAACCTGCCGATGCAGGCGTGATCTCGTGCACCTTGCCGTGTTTGCCGAATGGGCGGTGGAGAAGATTGGGCATCTCGAAACTCCTGCTGTTTTCTCAGACCCGATTGTTCAGACAAGTCCGACTTTGGCGGCAGCGGCTTTCAACGTCTTCAGGCCAAGCGACTGATAATCAAACGGATTGCGGACATCCGGGTCCTGTTCGGCCTCGATGACGATCCAGCCGTGATACCCGGCACTCTTGAGGATCTTCAGAAGCGGCTCGAATTCGACGCCACCTTCCTCGTCACCCGGCACGGTGAACACGCCGGCACGCACGCCGTCCATGAACGACAGGCCCTCATCGCGCACTTGGCGCATGACGGCGGGGCGCACGTTCTTGGCATGAAAATGGCTGACGCGATCGACATGGCGAGCAAGCACGGTTTCGGGATCGCGACCATTGCCGCCGAAGAAGCAGTGACCGGCATCGAACAGCAAACGTGTGGCAGGTCCCGTCACAGCCATGAAGGCATCGATTTCTTCCGGGGTCTCGACCACTGTCCCCATATGGTGATGGTAGACGAGCGCTATGCCCTGGCTGGCGGTGAAGGCGGCAAGCTCTTCGACCTTGGCGCCAAAAGCCTTCATCTGCGCCTCGGAAAGAACCGGGCTTTGCGAAAGCGGCACCTGCAGCCCCTGCACGCTGTTCGACGTTTCGCAGGCGATGCAAACCGTGCAGCCATTGTGCTTCAGCTTGTCGAGATGCGGCTGGATGGCCTTCTTTTCCTCCTCCACCGACTGCGTCAGCAGGTTCAGCGAATACCAGCCGGAAACGAAAGCCAGACCGTGGCCGCCGAGCAGTTCTTTCAGCGCCTGCGGATCGTTCGGCCAGCGATGGCCGTTTTCGATACCGTCAAAACCGATCTCGCCGGCTTCACGCAGGATTTGCTCGGTCGGAATGTTGGCGCCAAGGGTCTGGTCGTCGTCATTGGCCCAGGCGATGGGATTGGTGCCGAAGCGGATCATGGTCCTGTCCTCAATTCACGGTGTTCTGCTTGGCGACACTTGTCAGATAGCGCGCATAGGTCTGTTTCAGCTTGTCGGTGGTGCTCACTTCCGGCACAGCGACATCCCACCAGTGGCCGGCATCGCCGAAACCAGGGCCATCGGTTGGATCTGTGTCGATGACGATGACGGTGGGGATATCGCGGCCACGGGCCTGTGCGATCTGCGCTTCGAGATCGGCAATGTCCTTGGCCTTCACGGATGCCGCGCCCATCGACGCGGCATGTGCGACGAAATCGATCTCCGGCTGCTGCTCGACATTGCAGTCTGCGTAGAGATTGTTGAACGGCTCGCCGCCGGTGCCGCGTTGTAGCCGGTTGATGCAGCCGTAACCACGATTGTCAGTCAGCACGACGGTGAACGGCACGCGGCGCATGACCGCCGTCGCCAGCTCCGAATTGGCCATCATGTAGGAACCGTCACCGACGAAGCAGATCACCTCGCGGTCCGGCCTCGCCAGTTTCAGACCCATGGCGCCGGCGATTTCATAACCCATGCAGGAGAAACCGTATTCCATGTGGTAGCCGCCCTGGCTCGGTTGCCAGAGAAGTTTCAACGCGCCCGGCATGGTGCCGGCCGCACACATGGCGATGGCGTTTTCGCCCGTTGCCCGCTGTACAGCGCCGATCACCTGCGCATCCGTCGACAGACCTTCCTGCGACGGTGCGGCGCAATGCTGATCGACGGCGGCAAGCCATTCGCTACGGGACACGGCATCGGATTCCGGCGCGCGATAGCCGCCCAGCTTTTCGCCCAGTGCCGCCAACGCAACCTTGGCATCCGCGACAAGGCCGATGGCACCGTGCTTGTCGGCATCATAGGCCTGCACGTTGATCGAAACGAGTTTTCGGTCCTTCGCCTCGAAGAGCGACCACGATCCGGTGGTGAAATCCTGAAACCGCGTGCCGATGCCGATGACCAGATCAGCCTTGCGGGCAAGCGCATTGGCGGCGGCCGAACCATCGACGCCAGCCGCACCAAAATTCATCGGATGGCTTTGGGCGAGTGCCGATTTGCCGGCCTGCGTCTCGATCACCGGGATGGCGTGGTGTGTGGCAAACTCGGCAAGATCCTGTTCCGCATCGCTGTAGATCACGCCCCCACCCGCGACGATGACGGGATTTTTCGCTGCACGAACAAGCGCCGCCACCTCATCGAGATCTCGGGCGTCAGGCTCAGGCCGGCGAATGCGCCAAACCTTCGGCTCGAAAAAGGCATCCGGCCAATCATATGCTTCGGCCTGCACATCCTGGCAGAAGGACAGCGTTACCGGCCCGCAATTTGCCGGATCGGTCATTACGCGCAAAGCGCGTGGCAGTGCCGTCAGAAGCTGTTCCGGCCGCATGATGCGATCGAAATAACGGCTGACCGGGCGAAAGCAGTCATTGGCCGAGACGGTGCCGTCATCGAAATCCTCGATCTGCTGTAACACCGGGTCGGGTCGGCGATTGGCAAACACATCGCCGGGAATGAGAAGAACCGGCAGTCGGTTGACATGGGCGAGTGCCGCCGCCGTCACCATATTGGTGGCGCCCGGCCCAATCGAGGACGTGACCGCCTGAATGCGCCGACGCTTTTTCGCCTTGGCATAGGCGATCGCGGCATGCGCCATGGTCTGTTCGTTCTGGCCGCGCCATGTCGGCAGGCTGTTGCCGGCCTTCTGCAGCGCCTCGCCAAGACCCGCGACATTTCCGTGGCCAAAGATCGCCCAGACGCCATCGACGAAACGCTCGCCATCCTCGGTCATCTGTGCCGAGAGCCATTTCACCATGGCCTGCGCCGCCGTCAGTCGTAACGTGGTCATGCCGCCTGCTCCTGTGCTTTTTCGCGTGCCGTGTCCCAAATGGTGCACAGCCGCTGGTACCGTTTGGCCATGTCGTCAACGGCCGTCTCGTCCGTGATGTCACCCGCCAGCCAGCGTTTGGCGGCCTCGCCGAAAATCGTGCGTCCGACCGCAAAGCCCTTCACCAGATCGAAACCTGCCGCGACTTCGAAACTGGTCGACAGTTCCGCTTCCGGCGCATCCAGGCCGAGCACGACGATGCCGCGTGTATGGCGGTCATGCGCCTCGATGGCTGCGATGGCATTTCGCCAGCCGGCCGTGGTTTTCATCGGCTCCAGCTTCCACCAGTCGGGATAGATGCCGGCCGCATAAAATTGATGGATCAGCGTCGCAACCGTGTGGTCATCCGTTAGTCCGACCTTGGACGGGATGACTTCGAGAAGAAATTCCAGCCGGTTGCGCCGTGCCGCTTCGAACAATCTCTTGACCGTCGCTTCCTGCTGCGCCCGCGTTTGCGCATCGTCATCCGGATGGCAGAAGCACAGAACCTTGACCACATCCTCGCGCGCCCATTCGGACAGCGTGCCGCAATCCGTACCCAGCTCCGGTTCCAGCGTCAGCGGCCGCGACCCCGGCCACTCGGCCGGACGGCCGATCCAAAGCCCGGACCCCGAAGCCTTGTGCAGTGCCGACCGGCCGATGCGGTTGTCGCAGAGAATGCCGTAACCGGATTTGCCCGCCTGCACGCGAAGCGCTGCCTGAAGGCACAATTCCTTGAAGGCCGCGCCCTTTTGCAACGTGTATCCGGGCATCTGCTCCAGCTGGACACGGTGATCGAAGGCAAACACCCGCATGGTCGACCAGTCGCCATCGACCCGCCTCTGACGCGTGGTCGACCAGTGCAGCTGCTCCAGTTCCGCATCATTGCGCAGATCGGGACGCACGACGCCGCGCTTCAGGAAAAATTCCAGTTCCTCGAAGCTCGGATAGGCCGGCGTGCAGCCATGTCGGCTGACGGCGAAGGCGCCGCAGGCATTGGCGAATTTCAGCGATGTCGGCCAGTCCTCGCCGGTCATCCAGCCACGCAGAAGCCCGGAAAAGAAGCCGTCGCCGGCGCCGAGCACATTAAACACCTCGATCGGAAAACCCTGACCGCTCTGACCATCATCCAGGCTGGTCGGAATGGCATGTTCGAAGGCGGTGGCGCCAAGCGGACCACGTTTGCACACCAGCGTCGCGGCGCTGACCTTGCGAACGGCGTTGAGGGCCGCCAGCGTGTCCGTCGAGCCACCGGCAATATGGAATTCCTCTTCGGTACCGACGATCAGGTCGAACAGGTGCAGGCTTGTCTGCAAACGGGCCGTGACCCTGGCGCTTTCGACAAACCGGCTTTCGCCATCGCCATGACCGGCGACACCCCAGAGGTTGGGGCGATAGTCGATATCGAGCGCGGTGCGCAGACCGTGCTTGCGGGCGAGCGTCAGCGCCTTGAGCACGGCGGCTTCGGTACGGTTATTGCTCAGATGCGTGCCGGTGACGACAACGGCGCGGGCGGAGGCGATGAAGTCCTCATCGATATCGTCTTCGCACAGCGCCATGTCGGCGCAGTTTTCGCGGTAGAAGATCAGCGGAAACTGGGTGTCGTCGCGAATGCCGAGAATGACCAGCGCCGTCAGCCGTTCCGGATCGGTCTTTACACCCTCGGTCGAAACTCCCTCGCGCTTCAATTGCTCGAGGATGAAGCGGCCCATGTGCTCATTGCCGACCCGGCTGATCAGTGCCGTCTTCAGGCCAAGCCGCGCGCTGCCGCAGGCGATGTTGGTGGGCGAGCCGCCGATATATTTTTCGAACGAGCCCATGTCTTCCAGCCGTCCACCGATCTGGGCGCCATACAGATCGACACCGGCGCGGCCGATCGTGATGACGTCGAGTGTCTTCGTCATGTCGTCACCCTTTCGATGCGGATGGTGCTGCCGTTGGAGGCGGCCATGGCGTGAATGACCTTTTCGATCTCCAACCCGTGGCCGAAATCAGGACCGGAATTCGGCCCGCCGGCAATCGCGACAAGCAGATCGCGGGCTTCCACCACCTTCTGTTCGTTGAAACCAAAGTTGTGACCGGGTGCCGGGCAGAAGGCGGCAAAATCCGGCTGATCCGGGCCGGTCAGGTGCCGGGTGAAACCCGCCTCGCCAGCACGATGAACCCAGAGTTCATTCATGTTTTCCTGATCGAAAACGATCGTGCCTTCGCTGCCATGCACTTCCCATTGCAGCCTGCATTTGCGGCCACGCGCCACGCGCGACGTGGCAAACGAGCCTTGCGCGCCGGAGGCAAACCGCAGCATGGCCAGCGCGCTGTCCTCGTTTTCAACCGGCTTGGGACCCTCCGGCGACGGACGCGCGGGAATGGCAACCTGGGTCTGGGCGACCACTTCGGCCACCGGCCCCATCAGCGCCAGCATATGGCTCACGAGATGGCAGCCGAGATCGCCAAGCGCGCCCAGACCGCCACCTTCGTGAGTCATCCGCCACGACCACGGGAGGAGTGGATCGGCGGAATAATCCTCGTCATAAACCCCGCGGAAAGCGAGCGGTTTTCCGATCCCGCCATCGCGGATCAGATTGCGTGCAGCCTGAAAGGCGGGGCTTCTGAGATAGTTGTAACCGAGCATCGTTGCCTGGCGCGGATAGGCGGCGGCGGTTGCGGCCATTGCCTGAGCATCGGCCAGCGTCAGCGCCATCGGCTTTTCCAGCCAGACATGTTTTCCGGCTTTGAGCGCCGCCTCGGCCATCGGCCGGTGCATGCCGTTTGGCGCCGTGATCGAGACGACATCGACATTCGGATCGCCGACGGCTTCCTGCCAAGCGGCCGTGGAACGCGCAAAGCCGAACTGATCGGCAAAACGTTGCGCACTCTCCGGCGTGGCGTCGGACAGGATTTCCAGCCGGTGATGTGCACCTCCGAAGACGGCGGCCACATTGCGCCAGGCCATGGCGTGGCACTTGCCCATGAAACCGGTGCCGATCAGCGCGATACCAAGCGGACGATCCGGGAGAGTTGAAGTCTGTACCATGAAAAATGCCTCAGATCGTTCCGCCGAGCGAACCTTCGAGCGCGGCCATTTCCTGTCCGCCCGCCATCAGGTCCTGCAACTGGGCCGCATTGATGTCTCCGCGTGTCGCGGTGCCGAGCGTCTGGCCACGGTTCAGAACCGTGAACCGGTCACCGACCGCCATCGCATGGCGGACATTGTGAGAAATGAACACCACGCCGATGCCCTGTTCGCGCACGCGGTTGATGGTGGAAAGCACGTTGGCGGTCTGACGCACGCCGAGCGCCGAGGTGGGTTCATCGAGGATGAGAACCTTGGCGCCGAAATAGACGGCGCGGGCAATCGCCACGGTCTGCCGCTCACCACCCGAAAGCGTGCCGACAGCCTGATCGGGACCACGCAGGTTGATGCCCATCTTGCGCATCTCCGCCATGGTGATCTCGTTGGCGGTGTCGATATCGAACCGCTTGAAGATGCCCCTGCCCTTGGTCGGTTCGCGCCCCATGAAGAAATTGCGCGTCACCGACATCAGCGGGATCATCGCGAGATCCTGAAACACGGTGGCGATGCCCGCCTCCATCGCGTCGCGCGGGCTGCCGAAGGACAGCGGCTTGCCTTCGAAGGTGATCGAACCCTCGGTCGGCTTGTGCACGCCCGACATGGTCTTGATGAAGGTGGACTTGCCGGCGCCGTTATCGCCGAGCAGGCAGTGGCATTCGCCGGGACGTAGATCGAAGGTCACACCGTTGAGCGCAATGACATTGCCATAGTGCTTCTTGATGTTTTCCATGTGGATGATGGGTGCGGTCATCGTTCAGCGCTCCCCGGTCACACGTCGGCGAATGACGTTGTTGAAGATGACGGCCAGCAGAAGCATCGTGCCGAGAAAGATCTGGAACCAGTCCTGGTCGAATTTGGTGTAGGTCAGGCCGATCGTGACCATGCCGAAGATGATTGCGCCGAAGAAGGCACCGATCGCCGAGCCGTAACCACCCGTCAGCAGGCAGCCGCCGATAACGGCTGCGATGATCGCCTCGAATTCCTTCATGAAGCCGCGGCGGGCATCGGTGGAACCGGCATCGATGACGGTGATGATGGCGACGAGCGCAGCGGCCATGGCCGTCAGCATGAACAGCGAGATTTTGACACGGCGCACAGGCACGCCGGAATTTTTCGCCGCAAGCGCATCGCCACCGGTCGCAAAGATCCAGTTGCCGATGGGGGTGCGCAGGAGGATATAGGTGGCGATCGCGGCAAAGGCGACGAACCAGATGATTTCCACCGGAATGCCCGGCACCTTTGGCACGCCCGATTTAAAACTATCGACGATGCCGGCTTCCGCCAGCCAGCGCATGATGAAGCCAAAGGCATCGCCTGAAAAGATCGGCGCCAGAAAATCGCCTTCCACCGCTTCACGAATGCCGCGCAGCTGCGTCGAGCCACCGGTGAAAAGTTTCAGGCCGACAAGGGCTGCACCGCGCAGCACGAACAGGCCCGCCAGCGTGACGATGAAGGACGGCAGGCCAGTGCGCAGCACGATCATGCCGTTGGTGGCACCGAGTACGGCGGCCAGAGCGAGCGTCAGCGGAATGGCGATGACAAGCGGCATGCCGATATTGACGACAAAGACGCCAAACACCATGCCGGCAAAGGCAACCATGGAACCGATCGACAGATCAAATTCGCCGCCGATCATCAGCATGGCCGCGGCAATGCCGAGAATGCCGAGCTGGGCTGCCGGCGTCATGAAGTTCATCACGCCCGACAGCGTGAACATCGTGCGATCGGCGGTGATCATGAAGAAGATTGTGACGAGGACCACGCCCCCGATTGCGCCGAGTTCCGGCCGTTTCATGAGTTTGGTGAGAAAAGGCTCGGATTTGATGCGCTCGTCGCTAAGCGCCAGCGTGTCTGTCGACATGGATATGTCTCCTGGGTCTGTCCCCTGGGATCGATGACCGGGCCGCGGCAAAAACTGCGGCGACCCGGAAGAGGATGTGCTTAGCGGATGCCCTTGGAGGACAGTTCGATGACCTGCGCTGCGGTTTCCTTGGTCACGAGGTTCGGACCGGAAGCAACGTCACCACCCGGCATCAGCCCGTATTGCGCATGCAGCGCCAGGAAGGAGACGGGCAGATAACCCTGCAGATACTGCTGCTGGTCGATCGAGAAGGCGGCCTTGCCGTCGGCGATATCCTTGAGGAAACCGGCGGACATGTCGAAGGTCGAGATCAGCACCTTGTCGCGGCCAAGTGCCTGGGCCGCCTTCACGGCCGGCTCGCCTACCAGAGAGGCATTGAGCGACAGGATGACATCAAGATCCTTGTCGGATTCCAATGCCGCGCGCACCTTGGATTCGACCTCGGTCGGATCATTGCTGGTCGGAAGCACCTTCACGTTCTTGCCGAAACCTTCGGCGAAGCCGGCGCAACGCTGGTCGAGCGAGACGTTGCCGACCTCCTGATTGACGCAGATGGCTTTCTTGCCGCCCATTTCGGCGAGCTTGGCACCGGCCACCTTGCCGGCATCGAACTCGGACTGGCCGACATGCAGCTTGGCGCCGAGCTTGTGGGCGACATCCGAGCCGGAATTCATCGAGATGACCGGAATACCGGCATCCACGGCGCGTTTGATCGCCGGACCAAGCGCATCGCCATCCGGGATCGAGACCACGAGACCATCGGGATCCTGATTGACGGCGGCGTCGATCAGCTGGCCCATGGCCACCATGTCAAAGGTTTCCGGCGAGCGGAACTCGACATTGACGCCGGTATCCTTGGCAGCCTTTTCGGCGCCGTTCTTGACCACCGACCAGAACGGGTCGTTGGCCTGACCATGTGCGACGACGATGATATCGGTGGCGAGCACCGGGCTGGCAGCGGCAATGAGCGCAATCGTTGCGGCTGCGGCAAGCAATTTCTTCATGACTTCCTCCCAAGTGAATTCCGGCGTGTCACTCCCCGACACCCCGTCCATCCGGTCACACGGGACCGGCACCGAAAGTCTGCGGCACACTCCCCTGCTCCGCAGCAATCTCTTGTGGCGACGGCATTCGCCGCCGCCTTCCGACTTATCGAACCAAAGAAACGGGTTGACCCGATTTCACCGACTGGGTCGCGGCTTCGGCGAGCGCGAGCGCGGCAACACCATCCTTGAGCGATACCGGAATGGCAGCGCCATCGAGAATGGCAGCGACAAACGCATCCCATTCGGTCGCATAGGCGCGCATGTAACGCTCGAGGAAAAAGAACTCCGGCTTGGCGCTCATCACGCCCTGCGTGGTCGCTTTCGAAACCGTATTCTCCAGCACATTGCCGGCGGACAACAGACCTTCGGAGCCGAGGATCTCGACCCGCTGGTCATACCCGTAAACAGCACGCCGACTGTTCTTGATGACGGCGATACGGCCATCGGCATAGGTGAGCGTCACGACGGCGGTATCGACATCGCCGGCCTTGCCGATCTCGGGATCGACGATCGAGGTGCCGGCGGCGTGCACCGTCTTCGGCACATCGCCCATCAGAAAATTTGCCATGTCGAAATCATGGATCATCATGTCGCGGAACAGGCCGCCGGACACTTTGACATAGGACACCGGCGGCGGGGCCGGATCGAAGGATGTGATCGACAGAAGCTCGGGCTTGCCGATTTCGCCGGCCGCGATGGACGCCTTGATGGATGCGAAATTGCGGTCGAAACGACGATTGAAGCCGATCATCACCGGCACGCCGGTCTTGCTGACGGTTTCCAGGCACGCCTGCGCCCGCTCCAGAGACAGATCGACCGGCTTTTCGCAGAGGATCGCCTTGCCGGCGGCAGCGGCTCTTTCCATCAGGTCCGAATGGGTGTCGGTCGAGGTGGCGATCAACACAGCATCGATCGAGGCATCCGACAGGATCGCATCCGAACTGGCGGCCTTTGCGCCATAAGCGTCGGCCAGTGACCGCGCCGAGTCTTCGTTAACATCCGACACGGCAACCAGCTGGCTGCGAGCGTGACCGGCAATATTGATGGCATGCACACGACCGATACGGCCGGCGCCGAGCAATCCGATTTTCAGCACTGTTATCCTCCCGAAAGGCAGCTCCCGACCGCCCTTGATTTGAACATTGCAATTTTTGCTCCCGCGAGCAAGAGCATTTTGCTCGCGGGAGCAAAAATAATTTCAGGCGAACGGAAAAACCCGCTATGAATGGTGCCAGCCGGTCCACCAGAGGATTCGGGAGCGGAAATGCCGGACGAAAAAAAACCTGCCTTTGCGGGCAACATCACTGCAGACGACGTCGCAGCCGAGGCCGGCGTGTCCCGCTGGACGGTCAACCGTGCCTTCCGCAAGGATGCTTCGATTTCTTCGAAAAGTCTTGAAAAGGTGCGGGTTGCGGCAGAACGACTGGGTTATGTGCCGGACCTGCGCGCAGCCAGCCTCGCCTCCGATCGCTCCAATCTGGTGGCCCTGCTGATCGACGACTTTGCCAATCCCCACAAGCTGGTGATGATGGAACGGTTGACGCGGATTCTCCGGCGTGAAGGCTGGGATATCCTGCTGGTCAACACGCTGGACCGCGCCGATGCCGGCCATGCGCTTCTGAACGCCAGTCAGCGCCGGGTCGATGCGGTGATCCTGATCGGCATCCAGTTCGATGACGATGTTCTCGACACCGCGCTGCACGCCCGCCGCTTCCGCAAGCTGATCATCTTTGCCCGCACATCGCAAAATCCGAACACGATCTCGATCGCGGTCGATGACGTTCATGCGATGAAGGAGATTGCCAACTACGTGCATGAACGCGGTTACAGGCGTCCCATGTTTCTGGCGGGTCCGCGCACCTCGTCGGCGCACCTGCTGCGAAAGGAAACGTTTGTCGATTACTGGCGCCAGCATTTTGGCAACGAGCCGGAAACCGTCTCCGTTTCCGCCTATGATCCTTCGCTTGCCGCAGGCATTGTCGAAGACGCACTTGGTGATCGGCCGCGGGCGAGGCTGCCGGATATTCTTGTCTGCGAAAACGATGCGCTGGCGATCGGCGCAACCGATGTTATCCGCCACAAGCTTGGTCTGCGCATCCCCGAGGACATTGCCATTACCGGCTTCGACGACGTGCCGCAGGCGGAAGGCGCCAATTACCGGCTGACCACCTACCGGCAGCCACTGACGGATATGGCCGAATATCTCGTAAAGGTTCTCGGCAGCGAGGAAGACCGTGATTTCGATCGGCTATTTGCAGGAAAATTGATGGTGCGCGACAGCGCCTGACGACGCGGCCACTCCGTCGCCGGAATCCGGCGCGAAATACGCCAATCAGAAACGATCCGTTATTCGAGGGATCAAAGCCATCGTCCGCTGCAGCCAGCCTCGAAGGCGGCCGATCGTGACAGTCAGCCAAGCATTTCCGAGGGCCTGACAGGCCGCCTTTCTGCCGCGGACCTGCTGATTGCCAGCACGCTTGCCAATGTGGTCATGCCGTCGCGCGCGGAAACGAGCGGTTTCTCACGTCGTGCGATAACCTCAATAAAATGCGCAAGCTGATTGTCATAGGCACGACTGCCATCGAGCGTGATGTGGCGGCGAACCAGCGGATGCTGCCAGTGCCCGTCCTCGGTTTCATGTCGCCAAAGGTCCATACCGGGAACGGCCAGCGCGGCCTTGGTGCCGGAAAAGAAATAGGCATTTTCCGGCTGGTGCGGAAAATACAGCGCCTGCCCGGCCGCCGTGTCCCAGTTGTATGGCGAGACCGCCGCATCGCTCATCACCATCGTTGCCAGCGCACCGGAGGTGAAGCGGACACTGATACTCGCCGTATCCTCCACCTCGAAGCCACGCACCGCATTCGAGGTGAAGGCCATGACCTCTTCGATATTGCCGCAGATGAACCGCAGGCAATCGATGTCGTGGATGAGATTGATGAGCAATGGCCCGCCGCCCGACTGGCGTCGCCATGCCGCATCGAAATAGGCGTCCGGCTTATCCGCCATCCACATGGCGTTGACGGCGACCAGCCTGCCCAGTTCGCCGCCCGCCACCATCCGGCGTGCCTTGGCGATATCCGGGCTGTGGCGGCGCTGATGGCCGACCAGCACCGGGACACCCGTGCGCTCGGCAGCCTCGACCACCCGCAATGCTGCCTCCAGCGTGTCGGCGATCGGCTTTTCCACCAGACAGGCAATACCGCGCTCCAGACATGCAATCGCCGCATCGGCATGAAGCGCGTTCGGCAGGGCAATGATCACACCATCGAGACGCTCTTCATCCAGCATCCGGCGGAAATCGACATAATGCTGCGCGCCGAATTCGGCGGCCATAACCGCTGCCGCATCCGCCGGATCGGCAATGGCGACCAGTTCCGTCCCGGGATTTTTGGAAAGCAGAACGGCATGTTCGCGGCCGATAAGGCCGGCCCCCATCAGGCCGATCCTTTGCGGGGAATAGATCATCGTCTTGTCCTCACAGTCTCGCGACGGCGCGCAGTTCCTCGGCGCTTGTCGTCGGCAGGCCAAAGAACTCCAGATAGGCGGGAATCTGCTCGAACAGCATGTCGGTGCCGACCTGATACTGACAACCGCGCGCGCTGGCGGCGGCGAGGAAGGGCGTGATTTCCCGGCTCAGCACCACCTCGCCGACAAAGGCCGAGGGGGCTATGCGCGACACATCGAAGGGCAGCGGATCATTGTCGTTCATGCCGAGCGGCGTTGCATTGATGACGATGTCATAACCAACCGGGTCGGAAATTCCGGTTTGCACCTGCAGCGCCGGATAATGGAGGCGCAGCCGATCGGCCAGACCGTCCATCATCACCGCGGAGGCATCGCTGAGCGCCAGTTCCGACAGACCGGCATTGGCAAGCGAGGCGGCAATCGCCGAACCCACGCCGCCGGCACCGGCCATGACTGCGCGGGCGCCCTCGATTTTTCGCCCCCGACGCACAAGCCCGCGAACAAAACCTTCGCCATCGAACATGTCGCCGGCCAAGGCGCCGTCGGCATTGAGACGCACCGCATTGCAGGCGCCGGCCACCTGGGCATTTTTGGAGATCACGTCGAGCAGCGCCATGGTCGTGATCTTGTGCGGCATGGTGATGAGAGCGCCATGGATATTGGAAAGTCGAAACACGTGTTTCAGAAAAGACGGAAAATCCTCCGGCCGGCAGCCCATCGGCACGACGACAGCATTGATGCCGTTCTTTTCGAAATACGGATTGTAGATCAGCGGCGCCTTGAACGTGTGCGTCGGAAAGCCGAGATGCGCGATGAGTTTCGTATTGCCGTTGATCATCGGCTTTTACCTTCCGGCCGCGACATGAGATCGCTCCTGACACGTGAATGGAATGCGGACGGCATCAATGCCGTCCGAGAATTTCGCCCAAGAACTTGCGGGTGCGTTCGTGCTGCGGATTGGAGAAGAATTCGGCCGGCGGCGCCTCTTCGACGATGGCGCCGCTGGCCATGAAGATGACGCGGTCGGCGACCTGACGGGCAAAGCCCATTTCATGGGTGACGCAGATCATCGTCATGCCCTCTTCGGCCAGCGCGATCATCGTATCGAGCACTTCCTTGACCATTTCCGGGTCGAGCGCCGAGGTCGGCTCGTCGAACAGCATCACCTGCGGGCGCATGCACAGCGCCCTCGCGATGGCGACACGCTGCTGCTGGCCGCCGGAAAGCTGGGCCGGATATTTTTCCGCCTGCTCGGAAATCTTCACGCGTTCCAGCAATTGCCGCGCCCGCTCTTCCGCTTCGGCCTTGCTGAGGCCCAGCGCCTTGACCGGCGCCAGCATGCAGTTCTGTAAGACGGTCAGATGCGGAAACAGGTTGAACTGCTGGAAGACCATGCCCACCTCGCGGCGCACCGCGTCGATCGTCTTCGCCTGATGTCCGAGCAACATCCCGCCAACATGGATCTGGCCTTCCTGATAAGCTTCGAGATGGTTGATGCAGCGAATGAGCGTCGATTTTCCGCTGCCCGAGGGGCCACAGAGGACGATCTTTTCACCTCTGTTGACGGTGATGTCGACATTGTGCAGCGCCTGAAAGGCTCCATACCATTTTCCGACTCCGGTCATGGTGATCATCTGCTCGGGAACATCCGTGCGGATCGCGGCCTGGGTCATGGGTAAAACTCCAAAATTTTGCCGGCATGGGCAGCAGAGAAAACGGTCGGGGTCACGGTCAGCGGACCTCGGTCGCGAACTTGCGTTCGAGATGGGCGCCATAGATCGTCAGCGGGCAGCACATCAGGAAGTAGAGGATGCCGACGACGCCGAAGACGGTGATCGGCTGAAAGATCTGGTTTGAGATGATGTTGCCGGCACGGGTGAGTTCGGTGAACCCGACGATCGAGGCAAGCGAGGTGCCCTTGATCAACTGCACGAGGAAACCGATCGTCGCGGGCAGCGAGATGCGGATCGCCTGCGGCAACACGACCTCTTTCATGCGCGAGACATAACGCAGCGCAAGTGCCTTGGCGGCTTCCGTCTGCCCTCGCGGCACAGCCTCGATCGAGCCGCGCCAGATTTCACCCAGATAGGCACTGGCATGCAAAGTCAGGCCGACGGAGACGGCGGCCCAGGCATCCATCTTGATGCCGATCAGCGCCAGTCCGTAATAGACCACAAAGAGCTGCATCAGCAGCGGCGTACCCTGAAACACCGCAATGTAACCGGCGGTCACACGCTCGATGATGGCGATGCCGCATGTGCGCGCCAGCGCCACGGCAAGGCCTGCGATAGAGCCGCAGATGAAGGCGACGATCGACAGGGCAACGGTCCATTTCAGACCGATCAGAAGGAAGAGAAATTCATCGCGACCCATGGTGCCGTTCTCCTCACTTGACCGGATAGGCGAAATAACGGGCCGAGAAGAACGCGAAGATGCGCATCATCACCCAGGATATGACGAGGTAGAAAGCCGTCACGGTGAAATAGACTTCGAAACTGCGAAAGCTGTCGGATTCGATCCGCTGCGATACCGAGGTCAGCTCATAGGCCGAGATGGCCGAGGCGATGCTGGTGGACAGCGTCAGCAGCACGAACTGGCTGGTGAGCGAGGGATAGATCGCCCGCAGTGCCGGCTTCAGAATGATCAGGCGAAACACCTGCGCCTTGTGCAGACCGAGCGCCAGCCCGGCTTCCATCTGGCCTTTCGAGATGGACTGCACGCCGCCGCGAATGATCTCGATCGCATAGGCACCGCCATTGATGCCGAGCGCGATGATGGCCGTCGGCGTCGGGTCCAGCCGGATGCCGGCGAGCGGAAGCGCGAAATAGATGAAGAAGATCTGCACCAGAAACGGCGTGTTGCGGATGATCTCGACGAAACCGATGACCAGCCAGCGCAGCGCCTTGATCGGCGACTGGCGAAGCACGACCCCGCCGATGCCGATGACGGTGGCCAGAAGCATGCCGCAGATCGCCAGCGTGAATGTGCCCAGACAAGCCGTCAGCAGATCCGGAAGGCCATCGATGACCGGTGTAAAATCCAATGTGTAGTTCATGGCGTTTCCTGCAGATAGGCCTCAGGATGGCTTGACCATTCCGGCCATCGCCTCGATGGCGAGCTCATAACCGCGCGCGCCGAAACCGATCATGATGCCGGTCGCGGTGCGGGAGATCAGCGAGTTGTGGTAGATGCTTTCGCGGGCATGCACGTTGGAGATATGCAGCTCGATCTTGGGGCCATCGAACATCTTCAGCGAATCCAGAAGTGCGATGGACGTGAACGTGTAGCCCGCCGGATTGATGATGATGCCGCAGGCCTCGCGGCGCGCCTGATGGACGGACTCCACCAGTTCACCCTCGAAATTCGTCTGCCGAAAATCGACCGAGAAGCCGAGGCTTTCCGCCTTGGCATGGCAGGCGTCGCGGATGTCGGCGAGTGTCGTCGTGCCATAGATCTCCGGTTCCCGCTCGCCCAGAAGGTTGAGGTTGGGACCGTTGAGCACGAATATGGTCTTGCTCATTGCAATGCTCCGGGCAGTGAATGCCTTGATAACCGCCGCCGGGAACGGCGGCCGGTGTTGGCACGGACGTACTGACGGATCAGGCAGGTCCAACACTTGAAGAAGACCCCTCCCCACCCTCCCCACAAGGGGGAGGGCTTAACCCAGCCGATCCGCTGAAGCCCAATCGAGGCAGGCGAATGCGGCAGGTTTTCTCCCCCCTTGTGGGGGAGATGGCCGGCAGGCCAGAGGGGGACTTTTCTTGCTCAGTTCGCCGTGAACGAAATGCCTTCGAGGCTCTTGGGGAATTCCGGCACCGGCACCTTCATCCACTTGTCGTAGATCTTCTTGTGCTCGCCATTGGTCTTGATCTTGTCGATGAACGCGTTCACCGCGACGTTGAGCTCCTTCTCACCCAGACGGGTGCAGGCGCCGTTATAAAGCTTCTGGAACTCGAGCTTGTTTTCGAACTTGCCGGGCACGGCCTTTTCGACGCGATCGAGATAGAAGATGTTGCCGCCGAGCGCATCCGTCTGGCCGGAAGCAAGCGCCTGAACGCTGGCAGCATCACCGTCATAACGGCGGATGGTGGCGGTGGGCGGTGCATTCTTGGTCACCTGCGTGTCCTGGGCAGCACCCTTGGCGACGCTGATCGTCAGGCCGGCCATGTCTTCGTTGGTCTTGATCGACTTGTCCTTGGGGCCGATCAGAACGATGGCATTGGCATTATAGGGCTGGCTGAACTGCACGGCCTTGGCGCGATCCGGCAGCATGGCCATCGTCGCAAACAGGATGTCGACGCGACCGGATGTCAGCGCGGGAATGCGGTTGTTGACTTCCAGCGGGACGAATTCGACCTCGACGCCGAGCTCCTTGGCGAACAAGGCGCCCATTTCGGCGTCAAAACCGTCCTGCTTGCCGGCACTGGTGACAAAACCCCAGGGCGGATTGTCACCCTGGATGCCGACGATGAGCTTGCCTCTGGCCTTGATTTCGTCCGGCGTGATGGCAGCGGCGGGCTGCGACAGCGACGTCGCGGCGGCGAGCGCAAGTGCGCCCAGCAGCGCCTGACGGCGCTTCAATGCGAATTTGAACATGGTGCTCCTCCCTTTGCAGGCCTTGGTCGGCCTTGCCAGCTCCTCCCGCTGACAATTGTCAAACTGCCACGAGATAATTCTCATTTCAACCGAGTTTATCAAAAACATATGATATTTTTCATTTGCACCTTAAAACCTGCGTCTATTATATGAACGGCAATGGCTCGGGAGGAGCTTTGCGAGGAGAGAGCGATGAAAACGTCGATCGCCACCGTTTCAATCAGCGGAGAGTTTCCCGAAAAACTGGCGGCCATTGCCGCCGCCGGTTTCGACGGGGTCGAGATATTCGAGAATGATTTTCTGGCTTTCGACGGCAGTCCGGCCGATGTCGGCCGCATGGTGCGCGACCATGGACTGGAGATCACCCTGTTCCAGCCGTTTCGCGATTTCGAGGGCATGCCGGAACCGTTGCGCAGCCGCACCTTTGATCGGGCGGAGCGCAAGTTCGACATCATGCAGCAACTCGGAACCGATCTCGTTCTTGTCTGCTCGAATGTCTCGCCGGCATCGCTTGGCGGCATCGACCGGGCAGCAGCGGATTTTCACGAGCTTGGCGAACGGGCGGCGAAACGTGGCTTGCGGGTGGGTTATGAAGCACTTGCCTGGGGTCGCCACATCAACGACCACCGCGACGCGTGGGAAATCGTTCGACGCGCCGACCATGCCAATATCGGCATCATTCTCGACAGTTTTCACACCCTGTCGCGCAAGATCGACATCAATTCGATCCGCTCCATCCCCAAGGACAAGATCTTTATCGTGCAGATGGCCGATGCGCCGCTGATCGACATGGATCTGCTCTACTGGTCGCGCCATTTCCGCAACATGCCGGGTGAAGGTGATCTGCCGGTGACGGAGTTTACCGCCGCCGTCGCCGCAACCGGATATGACGGTTATCTCTCGCTGGAAATCTTCAACGACCAGTTCCGCGGCGGCTCGCCCAAGGCGATTGCCGCCGATGGACATCGATCGCTGATCTATCTGGGCGACAAGGTGCGTCGCATTCCCGAAGCGTCAGCATTGACTGTCGCCGACATGCCGGATCGAGCGACGGTCAAAAGCGTCGGTTTCGTGGAGTTTTCGGCCGACGAAAAGGACGCGGAAAATCTGACGACCATTCTGCAGACGCTGGGTTTTCGCAGAACGGCAGAGCACCGCAGCAAAAAAGTCTCGCTGTTCGAACAGGGCGATATCCGCCTGATGCTGAATACCGACGAGCAGGGCTTTGCCAACGCATCCTTTGCGGTTCACGGCACCTCGGCCTATGCGGTGGCGCTCATCGTCGATGACGCCGCCAAGGCCTATGCCCGCGCCATCGCGCTCGGTGCGGAACCCTTTGCTCAGGCCGTTGCCGAAGGCGAGGTCGAAATCCCCGCCATTCGTGGCGTCGGTGGTGGGTTGATCTATCTGATCGACGACCGAAGCGATCTTGGCCGTTTCGCAGAAATCGATTTCCTGCCGGTCGCTGACAGTCCGCAGGTCGCACCGACCCATCTTCGACATGTGGACCATTTCGCCCAGACCGTCGCTTATGACGAAATGCTGACCTGGCTGCTGTTCTACACATCCATCTTCGACGCCGACAAGACGCCGATGGTGGATATCATCGACCCGGCAGGCGTGGTGCGCAGCCAGGTGGTGGAAAACGGCTCCGGCAGCCTGCGCATCACCCTCAACGGCGCAGAAAACCGACGCACGCTGGCCGGACATTTCATCGCCGAAAAATTCGGCTCGGGAATTCAGCATCTCGCGTTCCACACCGACGATATCTTTGCGACGGCGGCAGCGCTGAAAGCCAATGGCTTCCGGCCCCTGCCGATCTCGCCCAATTATTATGGCGATGTCGAAGCCCGGTTCGGCCTTGATCCCGATCTGACCGAGCGGTTGAAGGCCGACAACATCCTTTATGACCGCGACGACCACGGCGAATATTTTCAGCTTTACAGCACCACCTTCGGCGAAGGTTTCTTCTTCGAGATCGTCCAGCGCAGCGGTTATCGCGGTTATGGTGCGGCCAACGCAATCTTCCGTATCGCGGCCTTGAAGAAGGCGCTTCGGCCGGAAGGCGTCCCGAAACTCTAGGCGCGTGAAACCACCTGCATTCGAAAGTCTGGCAAGCAATGACGATATCGTTTGAGCAGATGGCGTTTGGCAGACTATACGAGGATCAAGGAAATGCCCGAGATTCACATATGTCTATCGACCCAAGCAACGAGACTGTCGCCGAAAGTACCTACAAGCGCATTCGGGCGGATATCATTTTCGGTCGCCTGCTGCCCGGCCGAAAGCTGAAACTCGACAAACTCAAGGACGATTACGCCACAAGCGTCAGCACGCTGAGGGAGATACTGAACCGACTGCATTCCGAAGGGCTTGTTGCCGCCGAAGGGCAGCGCGGCTTCGAGGTCGCCGGCATTTCCGAAGCGGATCTGCGCGAAACCGCCGAACTCCGCCTCCTTCTGGAAACGCATGCGCTCACCCAATCCTTTGAAAACGGCGATGTCGAATGGGAAGCACGGCTGGTGTCCGCGCATTACAAGCTCGCCCGCATGGAACAGGTGATGGCGTCCGGCGACACCAGCCAGGCCGAAGACTGGAAGCGCTACGACTGGGAATTTCATCAGGCGCTGATTTCCGCCTGCGGCTCGAAGCTGCTGATGAATACGCATGCCGCCGTGTTCGACAAATACCTGCGATATCAGATGGTGGCGCTCTCCTATCGCGGCGATGTCGCAGCCGAGGAGCACCAGCAGCTTCTCGACGCGGCCATGCGACGTGATCAGGAAACCGGACGAAAACTGCTGGCCCGGCATATCCAGGGCGGTGTCGAACATGCGCTTGCAAGAAGGCCGCTGACGGATGGCTAAGAAATCGACCACGCTTGAAGCGCTTCTGTCTTCGCCTGAAAACGAGCTGGGACAGACGGTCAGCGACGCCGTTTTCCGGCAGATGCGCGAGGATATCATCCTCGGCATCCTGCCACCGGGCAGCAAGATCAAGCTGGAACAGGCCCGGCAGCGATATTCGGTCAGCGTGTCGTCGCTGCGCGAAATCCTCTATCGGCTGACGGCGGAAAATCTGGTGATTGCCGAGGGCCAGCGCGGCTTCGAGGTCAGTCCCGTATCGCGACAGGAGCTGATGGAACTCGCCGACCTGCGCATCCTGCTCGAATGTCACGCGATCGAACTGTCTTTTGCCGCCGGTGATCTGGAATGGGAGGGACATATCGTCGCCGCCCACCACCGACTAGCTGCGGTGGAGCGCCGGCTCCTGAGCGGTGACTTTTCCCGCACGATCGACTGGGTGCGTTACGACTGGGAATTTCATCAGGCGATCGTCGCTGCCTGCAATTCGGCGGCGCTGATGCAGAACCTCTCATCCGTCTTTGACCGCTTTTTGCGCTACCACATGCTGGCCGAAAGTTTTCGCGGCCAGCCGGTCGTCGATGATCACCGGATGCTGTTCGAGATCGCCCTCAAAAAAGATGTCGCTGCGGCCAAGGACATTTTACGCAGGCATATCCGCAGCGGTGTGGAGCATATTCTTCAGAGCAAAACGTTTCTCTGACGCGCGTCCTAAAACGCATTCAAAGCGCATGCGTCATATTGCCGGTCGCGATACCGGCCATGTCGGGCCATGATGGTGCTTGTCATCGCGCCCATATCGGGCACGGTATCATCCACGGAGATCGACATGACAGTTCGCCCACCGGGGAATTTTGGAAAATCCGATCCGATGAAAAGCGGCCTTGCCGTCCTTGAATATGAACTGATGGCAGAGCGTGCCAGCGCGCTTGGCCGTCATGGACAAGCCGTCGAAAAGGCGATTGCCGCGCTCGTTGCCGGCGAGAGCAAGGCTTTGGACACGGAAAAACACGAACGGCTGCTTGATGCCGCTGCCGAAGCCGTCTGGGGTTTCTTCGTCCATCGCGAGACCTGCGGGCTTCACAATGGCGAGGACGTCATCAGGGAATACGGCATTCCGGGCAAGGTGCTGGCCCGGCTGGGTGCGAAACCGCGCCATGTCGATCCCGACAAGGATGAGCTCTGAGACCACGCCGTTGGCGCCATGTGGCGCCGCACATATCGAAGCGCAGCCTCGCGATTACGGCTCGGCATTCATCAGGCGCTGCTGTTCCGGCTCGTCCAGCCCCATCAGCCCGCCATTGCGATTTCGCTTCACGCGGTTCACATGGTCGCGCGGGCTCATGCCGGTCGTGCGGCGGAACATGCGTGAGAAATAATAGGGATCACCATAGCCCACTTCCGCGGCCGCGGTGGCAACCGGCATTCCGGTTTCGAGCAGGTGCATGGCACGTTCCATCCGCTTGAGTTCCTGATATTTGCGCGGCGTCTGCCCCACCCTTTTCTTGAACTCACGCAGAAAATAATCGGCATTGAACGGCGAGGCATCGACCGCCTTTTCCGAAATATCCGCATCGAGCGCGTTGGCGGATATCATCGCCACTGCCTTCATGACCGCCAGATCCAGAGCGTCCGCCCCCTCTGCCTGATAGGTGGCGCTGTCGTGCCAGCGAACGAATGCATCCTCGATATAGGCGATCAGCAGATACATGAAGAGGTGATGCTGGCTGAGCGTGATCGATGACGGCGGCGCGGTCTGCCGGTACTGTCGCACGAGCGGCTCCAGCAGCGACCATTTTTTCAGCCGCACCAGCGGCCGCAATTCCATCTGCGCGATCAGATCGTGCTTGCCGTAGATGTCGAGCATGAAATGCTGGGCGATGCCGGTATAGGCTTCCGGTCCGTGGTTCCAGCCGCGGAAACGCTGCCCCCGCCGGATCAACATCGCGTCGCCCGGCTCCATCACGTAACGCTCGCCTTCGATCACATAGTGCCCGCGCCCCTCAAGGCAGATCACCAGATCCTCCACCGGGTTGGTTTTATCGATCCTCCAGACCCTCGAATGCTGCATCCGGATGGTTGCACGCGTCAGGCTGAGCGCCAGCGCCGATGGTGCAATACTGGAGAGAATTCCACCTTCGATTTCGTCCATTTTTTTTCCCATGTTTGTTTATTCATTCTGGGACAAAAATCCCATTATGTCACGGGTATTACAGCTCAATTGGACAAATTGATCTTTGTTTGGATTGAGAGCTAAGTGCTTGACGCATAACAGCCTTGCACTTTCTGGCTGGAGGAGGAATTGAATTTGTACAAAAATGAATTTGCCTTTTCGGGGTGTCATGCACCCTCCGGAGGTATCACATGAGGTCGCAGCGTTTCTTGGGTTATGCCTATCTGGCACCCTATCTGGTCGGCCTCGTTATTTTCACGGCGATACCGTTTCTGACGTCGCTTTATCTGAGCTTCACCAGCTACGACCTGATGAGCAGCCCGCAATGGACCGGGCTTTCCAATTACCAACGACTTTTCACCCGTGACCGTACTTTTGAAAAATCGCTGAGCGTCACGCTTCTCTACGTGTTCAGCACCGTGCCGTTGAAGCTGGCCTTCGCGCTCTTCATCGCGGCCATCCTGAACTACAAGCTGAAGTTCATTAACATCTTCCGCACGGCATTTTACGTGCCGTCGATCCTTGGCGGATCGATCGCCATCGCCGTTCTGTGGCGTTACCTGTTTTCGACCGAAGGCCTCGTCAACATGGCGATCGCCACGCTCGGTTTCGGTCCTGTCGACTGGTTCGGCGATCCGGCAAATGCGCTTTTCACCATCACGCTTCTGCGTTGCTGGCAGTTCGGCTCGGCCATGGTGATCTTCCTCGCCGCCCTGCAATCGATCGACAAGTCGCTCTATGAGGCAGCCTCCATCGATGGTGCCGGCAAGGTCACGACCTTCATCTTCGTCACCCTGCCGCTTTTGACCCCGGTCATCTTCTTCAACCTCGTCATGCAGATGGTCCAGGCATTCCAGGAGTTCAACGGCCCCTACATCATCACCCAGGGCGGCCCGCTGAAATCCACCTATCTGCTGCCCCTCTACATCTACGAAGAGGCCTTCAAGAAGTTCAACATGGGCTACGCCTCGGCGATCGCCTGGGTGCTCTTCGCCATCATCATGGTCCTGACCCTCGTGGCCTTCTGGTCCTCGAAGAAATGGGTCTATTACGCCGGCGACAAGAGGAGCTGAGCCATGACAGACATCCATTTGTCCAACACATCGATCCACACAACCGACGAAGCCGCGGCCGCCCGGCGGGCGCGCATGGACCTGATCTCATCGGTCATCCGTTACGCGCTGCTGTTCGGCGTCGGTTTCCTGATGCTCTACCCGCTGATCTGGCTGGTCGGCGCCAGCTTCAAGACCAATTCGGAGATCTTCTCCGGTGCCGGTTTCCTGCCCTCAAGCCCGACGCTGGAAGGATATACTCGCGGCTGGCAGACGTCCACGCCCTACACGTTCGGCCGGTTTTTCTGGAACTCGTTCCTGATCATCCTGCCGAAGGTTATAGGCACGGCGATTTCCTGCACGATGGTGGCCTATGCCTTCGCGCGCTTCGAGTTTCCGTTCAAGAAAGTACTGTTCGGATCGGTCATTGCCGTTCTGCTGCTGCCCAACGTCGTCACCCGCATCCCGCAATATATTCTCTTCCGGGATCTCGGCTGGCTCGACAGCTTTCTGCCGCTGTGGGTGCCGTCGGCACTCGCCGGTGATGCCTTCTTCGTCTTCATGCTGGTGCAGTTCTTGCGCTCGCTGCCGACGGATATGGAAGAGGCTGCCCGCGTCGATGGCGCCAACAGCCTGCAGACGCTGGTCTATATCGTCGTCCCCATGCTCGGGCCGGCACTGGTCTCGGTCTGCCTGTTCCAGTTCATGTGGACGATGAACGATTTCCTCGGGCCGCTGATCTATATCTCGTCCGTCGACAAATACCCGGTGAGCCTCGCGCTCAAACTCTCAATCGATACAACCGAAGCCTTCGAATGGAACCGCATCCTGGCGATGTCGGTGCTCACCATCACACCTGCGCTGGTCGTGTTCTTTGTGGCGCAGCGTTACTTCATCGAAGGGATTTCTGCGGGAGGCAGGAAAGGCTGACATGGCACACGTTCAACTGAAAAACCTCGAAAAGATCTACAACAAGACCAACAAGGTCGTTCACGGTCTCAACCTCGATATCCATGACGGGGAGTTCATGGTACTGGTCGGCCCATCCGGCTGCGCCAAATCGACCACACTGCGCATGATCGCCGGGCTTGAAGACATCAGCGGTGGCGACGTCATCATCGGCGGGCAGCGCGTCAACGATCTGCCGCCGAGCAAACGCTCGATCGCCATGGTGTTCCAGAATTATGCGCTTTATCCGCATATGAAGGTGCGCGGCAATCTTTCCTTCGGCCTGCGCATTGCCGGCCGCCCGAAAGCTGAAATCGAAGCGGCCGTCGCTCATGTCGCCGCCATTCTGGAAATCGAGCCGCTGCTCGATCGTCTGCCCAAACAGTTGTCGGGCGGACAAGCACAACGTGTCGCGCTCGGACGGGCGCTGATTAAAGATCCCGGCGTCTTCTTGTTCGACGAACCGCTGTCGAACCTCGATGCCAAGCTGCGCGCCTCGATGCGGGTGCGCATCACCGATCTGCACCGCCAGCTGAAGGCACAGGGAAGCTCACCCACTGTCGTCTACGTCACCCATGACCAGACGGAAGCCATGACCATGGGTGACCGTATCTGCGTCATGCAGGCCGGCCGCATCATGCAGGTCGCGACGCCGAAGGAGCTTTATAACGCGCCCGCCAATCTGTTCGTCGCCGGGTTCATCGGCACGCCGGAAATGAACCTCGTGGAAGGGGCGATGGAGGGCGGCGATTTCGTCATGGGCAGCCAGCGTCTGACGCTGGGCGGCGAGTTGCACGGCCGGCTTTCGGGGCAGCCCGATCAGGCGGTTCTGGGCATTCGGCCACAGCAGTTTTCGCTGGTATCGGAAGGGCCGGCACTGCATGCCAGACTGGTCAATGCCGAGTTCATGGGCCACGAGGTCTACATGCACGCCGATTGCGAGGGGCGCCGCCTGATCAGCGTCGTCGGCGCTGCGGAATTCGAGGCACGCGGACAGTCGGATGTGATCCGCCTGCGCCCCGACCCGAAGACACTTCACATTTTCGATAAATCGGACGGCCGCAATGTTTCGCTGCATGGAGGCAGCAGCATCGCGGCTTAATTTCAAAGAGGAGGCAGGATTATGAAGAGCATACTCAAATCGTCAGTCATCATGGCCGGTACGGCACTGGGTCTCATCGCGATGGCACCGTCGGCAGGAGCGGCGGAACTGCGCATGTCATGGTGGGGTGGTGAAAGCCGCCACGTTGCCACACAGAAAGCCATTGCCGCCTGCGGCACCAAACACGGGCACACAGTGAAGGGGGAATTCACCGGCTTCGACGGGTATCTGGAAAAACTGACGACCCAGATGGCCGGCAAGACCGAAGCGGACATCATTCAGGTGAATTGGCCATGGCTGCCGCTGTTTTCCAAGGACGGCAACGGATTTGCCGACCTGCGCACATTGAAGGGAATCGACCTCTCCAACTGGTCGGACGCAGATCTGGCATCCGGTTCGATGAACAACGTGCTGCAGGGCGTATCGGTATCGACGACCGGCCGCGTGTTCTTCTTCAATACGACGACGCTTGAGAAAGCGGGCGTTGCCGTGCCGAAGACCTGGGAAGAGTTCTTCGAGATGACCAAGACGGTCAAGGCAAAGCTCGGCCCGGATTATTACACGTTCAACGCGGTCAAGGAGACGGCGCATCTTTTGACCATTCTGGCTGTCACCCAGGCAACCGGCAAGGACATGGTCGATCCGAAGACCAACCGTGTAGCATGGACGCCGGAAGAACTGGAAGCCGGCATCAGCTTCCTTGGCAAGCTGGTCGAAACCGGTGCCATCCGCTCGCAGAAGCAGGAAGCGGCTGATGGCAACGTCAACCTTTTCGAAAAGCCGGCATGGTCGGAAGGCAAGATTGCCGGCTCCTATGAATGGGATTCGACCTATTCGAAATATGCAGACCCGCTCAAGGATGGACAGGTTCTGAAACCCGTTCCGATGTTGAAGCTGACGAATGCCGTCACCGACGGCGTCTATCGCAAACCTTCGATGGTGTTCTCCGTTTCCAAAAACTCCAAAAACCCGGAGGCCGCCGCCCAGATCGTCAATTGCCTGCTGAACGAACCGGAAGGCATCGACATTCTCGGCACGTCGCGCGGCATTCCGGCCTCTAAGGCAGCGATCGCCCGCCTCGGCAAGGAAGGAGAGCCGGAAGTTCGTGCCGCGAACGAAATCGCCATGGCCGCCAGCGGCCCGACGATTTCGCCGTTCAACGAACACCCGGTCATCCGCAGCCTGATCATCGATACGCTTGAAGAATATGCCTACGAGCAGATCGACGAAAAGGAAGCCGCCGAACAGATCATCGAAGGCGTGAACGACGTTCTCGCCAAGTTCGACTAATCGCCAGTGGCAACCGCCACCCGGCTGCGCGTCATGCCGGGTGGCGAACCAATCCAAGAGAGAGATGATGAACAAAGCCATTGCAGTTGCGATCTCCGGCCGGATCGCGGCCATAAGATTGCCTGTGCCCGGCGCACGTTATGAGCTGACACAACCGCTTTCCTGGCGCTTGTCTCAGGCCGGAAGCAATGAATTTTCGCAGCAGGGTACGACCGACCGGGTTGTGACGCTTGTTGACGGACTCGAACCCGACACGCGCTATCGGCTTTCTGTCGAGGGCTTTGCGGATTTCCATTTCCAGACACGGGGCTGCGCGGGCCTGGTCAATGCCGCAAATTTCGGGCTCGTCGCGGATGCGCCGCTGACCGATCTCGAGTCTGCCCAGCATAATGCAAGCAAGCTGAACGAGGCGCTGGCCTATGTTCCTGTCGGCGGCACGCTTCATATCGGCCCGGGCGTCTGGACAACACTGCCACTGGCGCTCAAGAGCGACATGACGCTCAATCTGGCAAAGGGCGCCGTTCTTCGCGCACCAAGCCTGCGCGACGGCTGGCCCATTCTGCCGGCGCATGATGCCGCCGATCATATGCTCGGCAGTTGGGAAGGGTTGCCGGACGCGTGTTTCGCGGCACCGGTGCATGCGATCGGCACCGAGCGGCTGATCATCGAAGGCAGAGGCGTTCTCGACGGCTCGGGCAATGCCGGCGACTGGTGGACATGGCCCAAGGAAACCCGCAACGGCGCGCGACGCCCGCGCGGTCTGCATCTGATCGACTGCAGGGATGTCACCCTACTCGGCTTTACCATTCGCAACGCGCCGTCATGGACAGTGCATCCGCAAGGCTGTGACGGCCTGAAAGCAGTCGGACTTCATATTCAGGCTCCGCATGACAGCCCCAACACCGATGGGTTCGATCCAGAAGGCTGCACCGATGTGCGCGTCGAAGGTGTACGTTTCTCCGTCGGGGACGATTGCATTGCAATCAAGGCCGGGAAACGCGGTCGCTCAGGAGAAGCCGGGCATCTGCGCGAAACACGCGGCATCGACATCCGCCACTGCATGATGGAACGCGGCCATGGCGGCGTCGTCATCGGCTCGGAAATGTCCGGCGGCGTTCATGACGTGACGGTCGAGGATTGCGAGATGATCGGCACCGATCGCGGCTTGCGCATCAAGACACGGCGCGGACGCGGTGGAGCGATCAGCAATATTGCGATGCGCCGGGTCAGGATGGACGGTGTACTGGTGCCGCTGTCGGCCAACGCTCATTATTTCTGCGATGCGGACGGCCATGATGAATGGGTACAATCGCGCGAACCGGCAGCCGTTGTCGAAGGCACGCCGGAGATCGATGGCATCCTCGTCGAGGATGTCGATGTGCATGGCCTCGCATTGGCGACCGGTGTTTTTCTGGGCCTGCCGGAAATGCCCATACGCAACATTCGCATCCGGCAACTGCGCGTCCACTCCCATGATCCGACCGCGACACCGATGCCGCCGATCATGGCCGACGGGGTTCGCCCGATGCGTCACGAAGGCATTCTCGGCGAACATGCCGAGATCGATTGCGACAACCTCAAACTTCTTTCAACCGATCCGATCTCTCTCTCCAACCTGTTGGCGGCCTCATGAAACCCACCGAATATTTCGACCAATTCTGCAGCCGCTACGAAGCCTATAAGAACGGCGCCTGGTGTTATGAGGACGGCTGCATCTATCGTGGGCTGGAACTGCTCTACAAGGCAACCGGCGAGCAACGCTGGTTCGACCACCTTATCCGGCTGATCTCGCCGCAGGTCGGCAAGGATGGAAGTCTGGCGGGTTACACGCCGGATGAATTCAATATCGACAACATCCTGCCCGGTCGCAACCTGCTGTTCCTTGATCGCGAAACCGGCGATCCGCGTTACATGGCTGCAGCGAAACGCCTGATCGCCCAGCTTGACACCCATCCGCGCATCCCCGCCGGCAATTACTGGCACAAGAAGCGGTATCATTCCCAGGTCTGGCTGGATGGCCTCTACATGGGCCTGCCGTTTCAGGTGGAATACGCGATGGCGGCCGGTGAAACACCGCGGATCAGCGACGCATTGCAGCAGATGGCGACGGCGCTTGCCCTGACGGCGATCGGCGGCGGCATGCATGTTCACGGTTACGACGACAGCCGCAAGGAAAAATGGGCGGATTCCGCCACCGGCAAATCGCCGGCAGTCTGGGCACGCGCCATGGGCTGGCAGGCAATGGCGCTGGTGGATATTCTGGCGGTTCTGCCGGACGATCACGCAACGGCAGCGCTGCGAAGGCAGACAGGCACCATCCTCACCGCAATCGCGAACCGACAGCAGGCGTCAGGCCTCTGGCCCCAGGTTCTCGACGCGCCGGACCTTGACGGCAACTACGAGGAAACCTCGGCCTCAGCGATGTTTGCCTATGCACTTTCCTACGCCACCGACCTCCATCTTGATGCACCGGACATGCAGCGTGTTACCGCAGCAGGCGCAAAAGCAGTCGATGCACTGGCCGATACGCGGCTCATCGATGAGGACGGCGAAACCCGCCTCACCGGCATTTGCCAGGTCGCCGGTCTCGGGCCGTTCAATGGACGCTACCGTGATGGTTCACCGGAATATTACCTCGTTGAAGAGGTCGTGTCCGACGATGCCAAGGGCGTGGGCCCTTTCATGATGGCGTATGCGCAAGTCATTTTGTCGCTCAAAGATCAGGTTGCACCTGTACGGCACTTGGCATCTAACTGACGCGGCATCCCGCCAAGCGGGACCACCACTGAGATTCGTGTTTCGCGCCTTGGAGGCTCGCGCGCGGCACGACATCCACTGAGCCTTGCCGGCGAATGGATTTTGATCGTCACCACACGACACAAAGCCACGCGCCGGAGACAGCATCACGGAATGCACAGCCATGGGAGGCGGGGCATGTCTAGAAAGGGTATCGAATGACCAACACGTTTTCACTTCATCCGGATCGGCTTTTTCCCGATGCGCCCGCCACGCGGGATATTGCCCGCAGCCTTTACGCCAAGGTTGCCGACCTGCCGATCGTCAGCCCGCATGGCCATACGGAACCTTCCTGGTTTGCAGACAATGCGCCGTTCGGCGATCCTTCCAGCCTCTTCATCGTTCCCGACCACTATGTCCACCGCATGCTCTACAGCCAGGGAATCCGGCTCGAAAGCCTCGGCATTCCGACCATAGACGGCACGGAAGTGGAGACTGACAAGCGCAAGATCTGGCGCATCTTTGCCGAGAATTTTCACCTGTTCCGCGGCACGCCGTCCTGGATCTGGCTGGCCCATGCCTTCACCGAGGTGTTCGGCATCAAGGAACGGCTGACTGCGGAAAGCGCCGACCGCTTCTATGACCACATTTCCGAAGCACTTCAGCGCCCCGAATTCCTGCCGCGCGCACTTTACGAGCGTTTCAACATCGAGGTGATCGCCACCACGGAAAGCCCGCTCGACGATTTGCGCCACCATCGCAAACTGGGTGAGAGTGGGTGGAAGGGCCGCGTCGTCTCGGCATTCCGTCCCGACCCGGTTGTTGATCCGGAATTCCCGAATTTTGCGAAAAATGTCGCGGAACTCGGCCGCATTACCGGCGGCAACGTTTCCAGTTTCGCCGGTTACCTGGGCGCCCTGCAGAACCGCCGCCAGTATTTCAAGGAGGTGGCCGGCGCCACGTCGACAGACCACGGCCATGCAACGGCCCGTACCGAAAACCTTTCCGATGAAGATGCCGCGTCACTTTACCAGCGGGTCATCAGCGGCGCGGTTTCTACCGCCGATGCCGAAACCTTCCGTGGCCAGATGCTGACGGAAATGGCCAAGATGAGCGTTGTCGACGGTCTGGTCATGCAGATCCATCCCGGTGCATTCCGCGATCACAACCACCAGATCTTTGCCCGATACGGCAAGGACAAGGGCGCCGACATTCCGAAGGCAACCGACTATGTCGGCAATTTGAAGCCATTGCTCGACCGTTTCGGCAACGACCCGCGCCTCACCGTCATCCTGTTCACGCTGGACGAAACCGCCTATGCCCGCGAACTGGCACCGCTGGCGGGCCATTATCCGGCGCTGCGCCTCGGCCCGGCCTGGTGGTTCCATGACAGCCCCGAAGGCATCCGCCGCTACCGCGAGCAGACGACGGAAACGGCCGGTTTCTACAACACGGTCGGCTTCAACGACGACACCCGCGCCTTCCTGTCCATCCCTGCCCGCCATGACGTGGCGCGCCGTATCGATTGCGGTTTCCTTGCGCGACTGGTGGCCGAGCATCGTCTGGAGATCGACGACGCCCACGAACTGGCCTGGGAACTGGCCTATAACCTGGCGAAGACAGCTTACAAGCTGTGATCGCGTAAACAGTCCAGACCTGCAGCCGCGCCCTGTCTCGGGGCGCGGTTTTTTTGTGCTGAATAGGTTTGCGGCTTGCAGGAGAGACCCTCGATAAAGCTGCGGCAAAAAATCATATTTAGTTTGACAATAAGTATGATTTATTTAGCTTCGCCTCCGCTTACATCGAAGATGTCGGCAGCGGGAGAGGCAATTGAAATCCTGCAGCGTTGCAGGCTCCGTGACGATCTCCAACGATCCGGCACGCCGCAACACGGCCGCAGACGCATGCAGAAATCCGGCGCCGGCCGGGCAAATGGGTATAGACGCATGAAAATCACCAAGCTCACCACCTACATCGTGCCGCCGCGCTGGCTGTTCCTGAAAATCGAGACGGATGAGGGCATTTTCGGCTGGGGCGAACCGGTTGTCGAAGGCCGTGCCCTCACCGTTCAGGCCGCCGTTCACGAGCTCGAAGATTACCTGATCGGTAAGGATCCGTTTCTGATCGAGGACCACTGGCAGGTCATGTATCGCGGCGGCTTTTACCGTGGTGGCGCCGTTCATATGTCGGCTATCGCCGGCATCGACCAGGCGCTGTGGGATATCAAGGGCAAGGCGCTTGGCCAGCCGATCCATTCCCTGCTCGGCGGTCAGGTGCGCGACCGCATCAAGGTTTATTCGTGGATCGGCGGCGACCGGCCGTCCGACGTCGCCAACAATGCCAGGGACGTCGTCGCGCGCGGCTTCAAGGCGATCAAGCTCAACGGCTGCGAGGAAATGCAGATCGTCGATACCAACGAAAAGGTCGACAAGGCCATCGAAACCATCGCCATCATCCGCGAAGCTGTCGGCCCGCATATCGGCATCGGCGTCGATTTCCACGGCCGGGTGCACAAGCCGATGGCCAAGGTTCTCGCCAAGGAACTCGAGCCATACAAGCTGATGTTCATCGAGGAGCCGGTGCTTTCCGAAAACCGCGAGACGCTGAAGGAAATCGCCAACCATTGCTCGACACCGATCGCGCTCGGCGAACGCCTCTTCTCCCGCTGGGATTTCAAGCAGGTTCTGTCGGACGGTTATGTCGATATCATCCAGCCTGACCTTTCGCATGCCGGCGGCATCACCGAATGCCGCAAGATCGCGGCGATGGCGGAGGCCTATGACGTGGCACTTGCGCCGCATTGCCCGCTGGGGCCGATCGCGCTTGCCGCCTGCCTGCAGGTCGATGCCGTCAGCCACAATGCCTTCATTCAGGAGCAGAGCCTCGGCATCCATTACAACAAGGGCAACGACATCCTCGATTACATCTCCAACAAGGAAGTGTTTCATTATGCCGACGGTTTTGTCAGCATTCCGCAGGGGCCGGGGCTTGGTATCGAGGTGGACGAGCAATATGTGATCGAACGCGCCAAGGAAGGCCATCGCTGGCGCAATCCGATCTGGCGCCATGAGGATGGCAGTGTTGCCGAATGGTGAGATAACGGCATAACATGGCATTGTCGGACAGCGAGGAGGCTGGCCGACATATGCATTTTACGGAATGGCCGTCTGGCCGAGACCTTTGGGAGGGTTCGATGAAGGATGTTGATGCGGCGGATGTGTTACGCCGCTTTTGTCGTGACGCCGGAAACTGTTCCCGACCCGTGGCCTTGGCCCGTCGCGCTGACACCCTCACCCATCGCCACCCTCTCAAGGATCGTCCATGAAAGCCGTCGTCATTCACAAGGAACATGATCTCAGGATCGAGGAGCGCGATGTCGGCGAACCCGGTCCCGGCGAAGTCCGCATTCGCCTCAAGGCCGGCGGCATCTGTGGCTCCGATCTGCATTATTATCATCATGCCGGATTTGGCACGGTGCGGGTTCGCGAACCGATGATCCTGGGTCACGAGGCTTCCGGCGAGATCGCGGCGGTCGGTGAAGGCGTAACCCATGTGACGGTCGGGCAGCGCGTTGCCATCAATCCCAGCCGTCCGCAGGGTGATTGCGAATTCATGCGCGAGGGCCAACGGCAGCACGCCATGGAAATGCGGTTCAACGGTTCGGCCATGCGTTTTCCGCATGTGCAGGGCCTGTTTCGCGAGGAAATCGTCGTCGAGGCCGATCAGGCCGTGCCGGTCGGCCCCGACACACCATTCGAGGAGGCCGCCTGCTGCGAACCGCTGGCAGTGTGCCTGCATGCCATCGAACAGGCGGGATCGCTGGTCGGCAAACGTGTCCTGATCACCGGCACCGGCACGATCGGCTGCCTGACCATTCTGGCCGCCCGTTTCGCCGGCGCCAGCGAGATCATCGCCACCGACATTTCCAACTCCGCGCTAGCAATCGCAAAATCCATCGGTGCCGACACGGTCATCAATGTCGCCGAACAGCCGGACGGGCTGACACCCTATGCTGAAGGCAAGGGCCAGATCCACGTTGCTTTCGAATGCTCGGGCAGCGGCCCGGTTCTGGCAGGCCTGCTGAAGGTGGTTCGCCCGCGCGGAACGATCGTCGCCGTCGGCATGGGCAATGACGTCACTCTGCCCATCAGTGCCATCGTTACCAAGGAACTGGTGGTGCGCGGCACGTTTCGCTTCGATGCCGAATTCGCTCTTGCGGCAAAGCTGATTTCCGACCGGCGCATCGACGTGCGGCCGCTCCTGTCGGCCCAGATCCCGATGGACCGCGCGGTCGAGGCATTCGATCTTGCCAGCGACCGCACGAAATCGATGAAAGTGCACCTCACCTTCTGAGTTTCACGCTCGAAGGCCGCCCGTCCGGGGCGGCCTGTCGGCGGATGCTTTTACTCCGGCGCCCCCGGATGCTTGTGGATCGGGTCCACCCAATAGACCGCTTCCGGTTTCTCGACCGGATCCACATCGGTGATATTAACGACCACCGCCTCGTTGTCGGAGCGCACCAACACGCATTCCAGCACGTTGTCCGGGTCGGCATTGATTTCCTGATGCGGCACATAGGGTGGCACGAAAATGAAGTCACCGGGGCCGGCCTCGGCGACATATTCCAGCTTGTCGCCCCAGCGCATACGCGCCTTGCCGCGTACGACAAAGATGACGCTTTCCAGCGCGCCGTGATGGTGCACGCCGGTCTTGGCATTCGGTTCGATCGCCACCGTCCCAGCCCAGATCTTCTGTGCGCCGACACGCGCATGGTTGATCGCCGCCTGCCGGTACATGCCGGGTGTCTGCGCTGTATTGTCGTCGAGTTGATCACCCTTGATGACGCGCACGCCATTGTGTTTCCAGTGATCATCGTCGTGATGATGGTGGTGGTCATCCGCCATGCGCCATCTCCTTCATCTCATTTGAATATCGACGTCCCGCAGTAATCACCTCTAAGCCACGAGCACAGCGATGTTAACCCTGTCGTTTTTGCGCCCCATTGGTTAATGCATAAAAATGAAGTTTAGATCAAATAATATATTAATGCTTACTAAGATACCCGGCATGGATAGCGGGATAGCCCATTGGTATATTGATAAAATCCGTTAAAAATCGCTTCAGACACGTCTAACTTGGTTAATATCGGGCGGATGGAGAACACATTCGGCCATCCTTGGCACCGATAGCATAACAAATTCATGTTTTTAGCTGTCATGATCAGTCATGAAACACAACATCATCGTCGCCCATGACGAATAATCACTTTTTCTTTTAATCCAAAATTAATTGAGGGCCAATATCTTCAGAATCACCGGCTGAACTGTGTGAACAAACAATATGCCGGAAAAGAATTCAAACCCTATTGTTTGGTGGGATTCTTTTGCATGAACGCGACTGGAACAGGTGTCCAACACGCCTGAACATGATGTCCTTCCAGCGCCTCGGCTCGGGCGAGCCATGTTTCAATCTACTTCCGTCCGCCAGAAACTTCGCAACGCAATGCATCGACACCAAGCAGAATGCAGATACGCGGGCACGGCTGCCTGTGTCTTTCGCATTTTACTGCCGTCACTATCGATGTTTCTGTTTCGGTAAAGTTCAACGTCGAAGAAACAAGTATAGGCCCGCAAAATGACATCGATTATCTCTTCCTTTTCGACGGCTCAGATCCAGAAGCTGTCGACTGCGACCATCGCCACCCTCAAAGAAGATGATGTGAAAGCGCTGACCGAAGCGCAGGTGAAGGTTTTGAGCTCGGCTCAGATCGGCGCCATCAGTGCTGACCACGTCGATGTATTGAGCGACGAACAGTTGAAGGCGATTTCGGCCAAGTCGATTGTCGGCCTCAAGGCAGAACAGATTGCTGCCATCGACGACAGCAAGATTGCCCTCTTCTCGACGGCACAGATCGCTGCGCTATCGTCTACGCAGATGAGCGCATTGAGCGAAGATCAGGTCACCGCGCTCGACGCCACACAGATCGCATCGCTTAGCGCAGCCCAGATCAGCGGCCTCAGCGCGGGCGACATTGGAAAATTCACGGCTGACGAAATCGGCGCCATCAGCGCCAAGGCCATATCGGGCCTCGCAACAGACGCAGTCGCCGCGCTCGGCGACGATGATCTGGCTGCTCTCAAGCCGGCACAGATTGCCAGCTTCAGCCTCAACCAGGTCAAGGCGCTGACGGCCGCCCAGTTTGAAAAGCTCACTGGCGACGGCCAGGTGGCAGCACTGACGTCATCGCAGGTTTCGGTACTGAGCAACGAACAGCTCGCCAAGATTGATGTCACCAAGATCAGTGCCAAGGCCATCACCGGCCTGACCGCCGGTCAGCTGACGGGAATGACCGACACAGAGACAAAGAAGTTCGAACCAACGCAGATCGGTCTGCTTAACGCAAAGCAGCTAGGCGGGTTCGCCAGCGGCGACCTGACCGAAGCACAGATTTCTGCCGTCAGCGCAAAGGCGATTTCCGGCCTCGGCACCGACGTTCTGGCTGCCATCGACAAGACCAAGGTTGCAACCGTTCTGTCGACCGCCCAGGTCGCAGCGCTTGGTGCAAACCAGGTCAAGGCCCTGACGGCCGACCAGATCGACGAACTCTCCGCTGACCAGGTTGGCGTTCTGGGTTCGACCCAGGTTGCCGCCATGACCACCGCGCAGATCGAAAAGCTCGATGTTGCCAAGCTGTCGGCAAAGGCCGTCCCTGGGCTGACCTCGGCGCAGATCGGCGCGATGAGCGACACGCAGACCAAGAGCCTCGTCGACACGCAGCTTGGTGCCCTGACAGCCAAGCAGGTTGCCGGCTTTGCCGCAGGCGACATCGACTCTGCAAACATTTCCAAGATCAGCACCAAAGCAGTCTCCGGCTTGTCCGCAGAATTCATTGCCGGCATCACTGCTGCCGATATCCCCACGGCCCTGTCGACCGGCCAGGTTGCAGCTCTGGGTACCAACCAGATCAAGGCTCTGACTGCGGCACAGGCTGAAAAGCTGTCTGCAGAACAGATCGGCGCGCTCTCCGCCACACAGGTCGGCGCTCTGAGCAACGAACAGCTCGCCAAGATTGATGTCACCAAGATCAGTGCCAAGGCCATTACCGGCCTGACCGCCGGTCAGCTGACGGGAATGACCGACACAGAGACAAAGAAGTTCGAACCAACACAGATCGGCCTGCTTAACGCAAAGCAGCTGGGCGGGTTCGCCAGCGGCGACCTGACCGAAGCACAGATTTCTGCCGTCAGCGCAAAGGCGATTTCCGGCCTCGGCACCGACGTTCTGGCGGCCATCGACAAGACCAAGGTTGCAACCGTTCTGTCGACCGCCCAGGTCGCCGCGCTTGGTGCAAACCAGGTCAAGGCCCTGACAGCCGACCAGATTGACGAACTCTCCGCTGACCAGGTTGGCGTTCTGGGTTCGACCCAGGTTGCCGCCATGACCACCGCGCAGATCGAAAAGCTTGACGTTGCCAAGCTGTCGGCAAAGGCCGTCTCCGGCCTGACCTCGACGCAGATCGGCGCGATGAGCGACACGCAGACCAAGAGCCTCGTTGACGCGCAGCTTGGTGCCCTGACAGCCAAGCAGGTTGCCGGCTTCGTAACGGGTGATCTGGACGCTGCAAACATTGCCAAGATCAGCACCAAGGCTGTCTCCGGCCTGACCGCAGAATTTATTGCCGGTATCGCCGCTGCCAGCATCCCGACCGCCCTGACGGACGGTCAGGTCGCAGCTCTGGGTGCAAACCAGATCAAGGCCCTGACAGACGCGCAGGCAGAAAAGCTCACCACAGGTCAGATCGGCGCGCTCTCTGCCACACAGCTCGGCGCATTCAGCGAAGCCGCGCTCGCCAAGATCGACGTTACCGCACTTTCCGCAAAGGCTGTCGCAGGCCTCAGCAAGGCGCAGGTCGGCGCACTGTCCGACGATCAGGTCGAAGACCTGACCGCAGGCCAGATCGCCTCCTTGTCCGCAGACCAGCTGTCCGGCTTCACAGGTGCCGACATCGGAAAGTTTGCCGATGACGAGATCACCGCGATCAGCGCCAAGGCGATTTCCGGCCTGTCGCTCGAAGCGGTCGCCGCTCTCGACGATGGTCAGATTGCAGCACTCCAGCCGGCTCAGATCACCGCAATGAGTGCCAAGCAGATCGGTAGCCTCACTGCTGACCAGTTCAGCAAGCTTGGCGACACCCAGATTGCCGCAATCGATGCCAAGGCGATTTCCAGCATCCTCCCTGCTGCGATCACCGCGCTGACCGACACCCAGCTGGGCGCCCTCAAGCCGGCCCAGATCACCGCATTGAGCAACGCACAGATCGATGGCCTGTCGGACACACAGATCGGCAAGCTTACCGAAACACAGCTGGGCGCCCTGTCCTCCACCCAGGTGGCCGGCCTGAGCGATGCTCAGCTCGCCAAGGTCGATCTGACCAAGCTCTCGACCAAGGCCATTCCCGGCCTGACGGCGGAGCAGTTCGGCAATATGGGTGCAACCCAGCTCGCCACGCTCACCGATACGCTGATGGGTTCCTTGACCAGCAAGCAGATCGGCGCCTTTGCAGACGGTGACCTGACTGAAGCCCAGATCTCCAAGATCAGCGCCAAGGAAATCACCGGCCTGTCCACCGACATCATCTCCAAGATCGCTGCCGACGACATTGATGATGCCTTCACGGCCGCTCAGGTCTCGGCGCTGAGCACAAACCAGATCAAGAGCCTGACAGACGCGCAGATCGAAAAACTGAGCGACACACAGCTTGCGGCACTGACCTCCACGCAGGTGGCGGTACTTTCCGACGAGCAGGTTGCCAAGCTTTCCGTCCAGAAGCTGAGCACCAAGGCCACGGCTGGCTTGACGACGGCACAGATCTCCGCGCTGTCCGAAACGCAGACAAAGGCCATCACCACCGCGCAGATCGCCACGCTGACGGCAAAACAGCTCGGTGGCTTCCAGACCGCTGCGGAGCTGACTGACGACCAGATCGGCGCGATCAGCACCAAGGCAATTTCCGGCCTTTCCGATACGGTCGTCGGCGGTTTGGGCACCACTCAGATTGCAAAGCTTTCGGCTGGTCAGGTTGCCGCACTCAGCACCAACCAGGTCAAGAGCCTCAGCACTGCCTCCATCAAGGCCTTGGACGACACTCAGCTTGGCGCCCTCACGGCCAACCAGGTTGGCGCATTGAGCAACGACCAGATCAAGGAGCTCGACACCGGCGATATCGCCAAGCTCAGCAACAAGGCCGTGGTTGGCCTGACCGCCGACCAGATTGCCAACATGACGCTGACCCAGGTGGCAGAGCTGACGACCGGTCAGATCGGCGTATTGTCCACCGCCCAGATTGCCGGACTGGCAACCGATGCCATCAAGCAGTTCACGGCAGACGAAATCGCCGCGATCAACACGAAGGCTATTGGCGGTCTGTCCGTGGAGGACATCGCAAGCCTCGGCAAGACACGCCTTGGTGAGCTTACGGAAAAGCAGCTTGCGGCAATGGACAACAAGCAGGTCGAAGCCGTCATCGCTGCCTACCAGGTAGCCTGATCCGAGATGAAGACAAGATCGGCCGCATACAGGCGGCCGGTCATTGCAGACAGAGAAAGGGCGGCCCTTTGCGAGGTGCCGCCCTTTTGCATTTCACTGAGCAGGCGTTTTTTCCGCCTGCGAAAACAATCCATCCATGCGCGGCTTGGCGCGGGCCGGTAGCGAGATCAACTTGTAGCTTTCCGGAAGCTTTGCCTCCCCCACCTTGATCAGCATGACCATGCCCATGCCCAGATGCGGTGAGCATTTGATCCCGTAAAAGCCGGGCTTGTCGAAACCGGTCTCGAACTGGTCGTTGATACGGCTTTTGAAACCTTCCGCACCTTCCGGGATCATGCCATCGATCGTCGCGGCATTGTGGCTCTTGTGGGTGGGAACGAACACGACCCGATCACCGGGCTTGATTTCCAGATAATCCGGCTCGAATACCATCGGGCCTTTTTCGCCCCGGTTCAGCATCTTGACTTCGAAAGTCTCGGCCATCGCATTGCCGGAGAAAACCGCCAGTGCCAGCGAGGCGAGGATGGGTCTGAGAACTTTCATCATGTAAAATCGTCCTTCGTGGGAGAAATTCGTCTTCTGCCGCCGGCGCGAAACCGCACATGGCAGATACCGTCTTCATCGGGGGAAACCGAGGCATCCACGCCGAAGACAGAACTGATGGTGGCGGCTGTCAGGACATCATGCGGCTTGCCGATCGCCGTCAGCCGACCATTGTCCATGATCGCGATCCGATCGCAGAACATGGCAGCGTGGTTGAGGTCATGCAGGGCCGCCACGACCGTCAGATCCTGTCGGCGCACGAGGTCGAGCAGATCGATCTGGTGGCCGATATCGAGATGGTTGGTTGGCTCGTCAAGCAGCAGCACACGCGGTTCCTGTGCGAGTGCGCGGCCGATATGAAGCCGCTGCCGTTCTCCGCCGGAAAGGTGATGCCACTGGCGATCGGCCTTGTCGGCCATATCGACATTGTCGAGCGCGGCATCGACGATCGTGTCATCCTCGACCGACCAACCGGACAGCGGCCCGAGATAGGGCGTGCGCCCCAGCTCAACCGCCTGACGGGCGGTGATGCGCTCCGCCGTTTCCGCCTGCTGTTCGACAAAGGCTAGCTTTTGGGCGACCTCCCGGCTGCCGATGGAGCGCATGGGCATATCACCCAGCATGACCTGACCGGACAGTGGTTTGCGAATGCCGGCCAACATCGACAGCAACGTGCTTTTTCCAGAACCATTGGGGCCGATGATCCCGAGAAATTCCCCTGACGCGACCTCGAAGGAGACATCGCGGACGATCTCCAGACGGCCGGCGGACCAGCAGAGATTTTGCGCGGACAGCTTCATGGCCGCGCCCTCTTCTGCCCGAGGATGAAGGCGAAGGCCGGCGCGCCGAACAATGCGGTGATGACACCGATCGGCAGAACCTGACCGGAAATGATGGTGCGCGACAGTATGTCGGCGACAATCATGAAAATAGCGCCGACCAGAGCCGTGACCGGCAACAGCCGACCATGCCGGACGCCGACGATCAGCCGAGCCGCATGCGGGATGACCAGACCGATAAAGCCGATCGAGCCGACCAGCGACACCATCGCTGCCGTCATCGCCGCCGCCGTACAGATCAGCACGACCTGCACCCGGCGCACCCGGATGCCGAGCGAGGCGGCGGCCTGATTGCCGAAGGCGAAGGCATCGAGCGCGCGGACATGCCAGAGGCAGATCAGCAGGCCAATGATGGTGACCGGCAGCGCCAGACCGACATCCGGCCAGCGCACGCCGGACAGGTTGCCGAGCAGCCAGAACATGATGCCGCGCGCCTGTTCCGCCGTCGCCGACTTGGTGACGACGAAGGAGGTGATTGCGTTGAACATCTGCGAGCCGGCGACACCGGCGAGAATGATGGCATTGCTGCCGCTGCCGGCGCGCACGGCCAGAAGGCTGACGAGCAGGAAGGCGGCGAGAGCGCCCGCAAGCGCGCCCATCGGCATGGTCAGCATGCCGGCCCCGAAACCGAGAAGGGCAACGGCGACAGCACCGGTGGAGGCACCGGCCGAAATACCGAGGATGTAGGGGTCTGCCAACGGATTGCGCAAAAGCGACTGCAGCACCGCACCGGCCAGCGCCAGCGACGCGCCGCAACAGGCGGCAACGACGGCGCGGCTGAGGCGATAGCTCCAGACGATGCCTTCATCGAGAGGCTCAAGCGGATAACCCGCACCGAGCATCCGATTGGCAACCGTTTTCACCACCACATCGAAGGGAATGGAGGTTTCGCCGATCGCCGCACCGGCAATCAGCGCCACCAGAAGAAGAACGAGCGCCGCAACTGCGGCGCCTGTCCCTCCAAGTTTTGCTGGAATGCGTTTCACTGCGATCGGCTTTATTTGGCCAGACCGGCAGAGGCGACCGCATCAGCCAGCACTTCCAGACCTTCGATCGTGCGAATGGTCGGGTTCATGGCCTGCGCATCCATTTCAACCACATGGCCTTGCTTGAAGGCCGGCATCAGGCTGGCAACCGGGTCTTCCCTCAGGAACGCGTGCTTGACGGCAACATCATCGGCCGGGAAACGACGGCGATCCATCTTGCCGGCAACGATGATGGTCGGGTTGGCCTTGGCGATGGTTTCCCAGCCGACGGTTGGCCATTCCTCATCGCTTTCGATGACATTCTTGATGCCGAGCGCCGACATGATGTAGCCCGGCGCGCCATGACGGCCGGCAACGTAAGGATCGATATCGAGTTCGGCGCTGGAGAACCAGAAGACAGCCGAAAGCTTGCCATCCGCCGACGCGATCTTTTTGCGCGCGGCGTCCTCACGTTTTTTCAGGTCGGCTACAACTTCCTCACCACGATCCTGAACATTGTAGATGACCGCCAGATCGCGGATTTCCTGATAGATCAGCTCCATCGAAAAGACGCCGGTGCGCACGCCATCGCCACCACCGGAATTGTCCTTGCCAACACAATCGGCCGGCGATGTGTAAACCGGCACGCCGAGTTCGGCGAACTGTGCCGGGGTACCAACCACACCTTCCGGGCCGATCTGCCACTGGAACTGGGTGGTAACTAGATCAGGTTTCTTGCCGATCACTGCTTCAAAGCTCGGATCATTATCGGCAAGGCGCTCGACCTTGGCATTGACCTCTTCAAAACCCTTCAGCACCGGGCTGACCCAGAGCGCAGTACCGACCACCTTGTCGGAGAGACCGAGCAGATAAAGAACTTCCGTGACACTCTGGCCAACCGAAACGGTTTTCGAGGGCGCCTGCTTGAATGTCAGCTCAAGGCCGCAATTCTTGATCGTCAATGGATATTGCGTTTCGGCAGCAGACACGGTGGTGGCCAATGACAATGAAGCGGCAGCCAAAAGGCCAGCGCTCAACGCCCGGCGCGTAAAATGAAACATGGTCTCTCCTTGAAGGGTGTGATCGATGGGAAGCGGCAAGGCGTGTCACAGCACCTGCCGGCAGACAGCCGACATCGACGGATGAGGGATAAAGACCATGGAGTGCGCATAAGCGCTCGGAAGCATCATAACGTGGTCCTCTTCCGGGCATCCCCGCCCGTAACGATAGCTCTGTCCTGACGGCAGGTCTCCTGGCTCACGAACATGACGTCCACCTGCCTTCCCATGCCGATCACGACACAGTGGCCAGATACCCTTCGGGCATCTCGAGGATGGACGGTGATCCGCTTACAGTTGCGGGGGCAGCCACGGCATTGGTCCGGTCAAGGTCCGCACCGTGTTCCCTATTAATCCCATTGCTTTTGGCGTTGGAAACCGTCGACGCTGACTTAGCTGGCAGATGCGCCCGCCGTCAATGCCAATAGTGTATGTTATGTAATATCATTACAGTCAAGTTGTATACTGAGGATTTCCATACCATCAGCCGGGATTGATGGAAGCCAGCATAGTTGAACGGGCCGTGTGCAGATGCAGGCGGCAGCTTTCGCGCGCCTGGGAAAGGTCCCCACTCCGCAATCCCTCGATATAGGCCAGATGCTCCCCCAGAGCCCGATGATTGCGGGCGCTCTCGTCCTTTTTGTTCCACTGGTAGTGATAGTGAAAAATCACCGACATCACGCCCTGGATATTGCCGAGAAACCGGTTGGGAACGACGCTGTCGACCAGCTTGTGAAACCGGTGATCGAGATCGGAAAACTCGCGATTGCGGCGCTCGAAATCGTCGAGCAGGGCGTGATGTTCATCCGCGAGCAGAGACAAATCGCCCCAGAGCGGATCATCCTTCGGCAGCGCCACAAATCGATCGACAGCCCGGAACTCGATCAATTCGCGCATATCGAACAGTTCCGCGACGAAATCGACGGTCAGGCCAAGCGTGCGCCAGCGGCCGTTGCTCTGTCGTTCCAACAGGCCGAAATGGCTGAATTTTCCGAGGCAATCGCGAATGGCCGATGTCGACACGCCGAACTGCCGGGCAAGATCAAGACCATTGATCGTATGGCCGGGGCTGCAATCGGGCCCGACCAGCCATGCCATGAACTTGCGCTCCACCATGTCGGCCAGCGGCTCCAGATCGGCATCGGCAATGTAGTCGTTACGCTTCGGCAGGCGCAACAGCTGCTTGGCACGCCCGTCTATGGTGATGATGCCGCGCATGGCGAGCGCCGCCAGCACCGCACGCACAGTCGTCCGACTGATGCCAAGTGTCGCAGCCATGGCCGGCTCCGATGGCAGCGCGGCCTCCACCTGTGTGGCGGCCAGCATGTCGAGGGCCTGATTATAGCTGCGTTTGAAGAGGGCGTTGGTTTTCATGACCGGAAAAGGGCGCCTTGAAATGACACTTGGCAGAAGCTGTTTTTTATAACTGCTCTTTTTATATAAAAAACAAATTGCCTGCAAGGCGATTGTCTTTTATCCCAAAAGAACAGTTTACTGCATGTTACGGGAGAGGAAGACATGCCACGCGAATTGCGATGCTGCGCGCTCGTCACGCCTCGACTGGTCATCATTTCAAAGAATTACCAAATCAGGGCGGAGCGTCCATGACGGGCATCATTTTACAATTCGGCACCAGCCGTTTTCTCCAGGCGCATGCGGATTTTTTCCTGCATGAGGCAAAACAGGCAGGACAGCATGTTCTGCCGGTGGTTATCGTGCAGACATCGGGCTCTGCCGAGCGCGCCGGGCGGCTGGCCGCTTTCACGGACCCTGCCGGTTTTCCGGTCATCATTCGCGGGCTGGAAGACGGACACGCTGTCGAACGCACCGTTGCGGTCAAAAGCGTCGAACGCGGCCTGTCCGTTGCCGGCAATTGGGCTGAGGTCGTCAATCTGTTCTGCGAACAGGCGGAATTCATCCTCTCCAATACCGGCGATTCCGGTTACGACATATCGGCGGAGGCAACAGGCACCGAACTGGACGTCCTGTCACCGCGCCCATCATTCCCCGGCAAACTCGCCCAGCTTCTGCACGCGCGCTTCGGCAGAACAGCAAAGCCGATCATCATTCTCCCTTGCGAACTGATCAACGGCAATGGCCCCGTGCTGAAGGGCATCATCCGCGATCTCGTGCAAAAGAGCGGCGCGGATGCCGCGTTCCTCGCATGGCTGGAAGAGAAGGTGGTTTTCGCGAATACGCTGGTGGACCGCATCGTCTCCGAGCCGATCGAACCGGTCGGCGCCGTCGCAGAACCATACGCATTGTGGGCGATCGAACGCAGCCCCGGCCTCAACCTGCCCTGCACGCATCCGTCGATCGTGCTGACCGACAAGCTCGAGCCCTTCGAACGCCTGAAACTGCACATTCTCAACCTTGGCCACACCACGCTCGCCGACATCTGGTTGAAGGAAGGTCGTCCGAAGGGCGAGACGGTGAAGGCAATCCTCGCCGACCCTGCCGTGCGTGCGCGGCTGGATGCGGTCTATCGCGACGAGGTCGTTCCCGGCTTTGCGGCGCGCGGCATGGGCGAGGAAGCCAAGGCCTATGTCGAAACGACGATGGGGCGCTTCCTCAACCCCTATCTCGAACACCGCATCGCCGACATTGCCGGCAATCATGAACTGAAGATCGAGCGACGGATAAAAGCCTTTCTCGACTGGGCCGGCACGCCTGCCCCGACACTCGAAGCCATCGTCCATACCACCGACAGGAAAACCGCATGAAGGCACTCGTCTGCGATGAACCCGGCCGCCTCTCGATCGTCTCGCGCCCGCAACCGGTGCGTGGCGACAACGAGATCAAGGTCCGCATTCGCCATGTCGGCATTTGCGGCACCGACTTTCACATCTTTGCCGGCAAACATCCTTTTCTCGAATATCCTCGGGTCATGGGCCATGAACTGTCGGGAACGGTTGAGGAGGCGCCGGCGAATAGCAGACTGAAGGCCGGCGATCCGGTCTATATCGTGCCCTATCTTTCCTGCGGTACCTGCAAGGCCTGCCGCAAGGGCCTGTCCAATGCCTGCTGCAACATTCAGGTTCTGGGCGTGCACAAGGATGGCGGCATGGCGGAATATCTCTGCGTGCCCGAGCAGAATGTCATCCCTACAGGCAATATTCCGCTCGAAGACGCGGCGATGATCGAGTTTCTGGCGATCGGCGCCCATGGCGTCAAACGCGGCATGATCACCTCGGAAGATCGCGTGCTGGTGACCGGTTCCGGCCCAATCGGTATGTCGGCCATCATCTTTGCCAAGGCACGCGGCGCGCATGTGACGGTGATGGATACGCGCGAGGACAGGCTGAAATTCGCCGTTGACCAGCTCGGGGCGGATGAAACAATCTTCGCCGACGAAAACGCCGAAGCAGAGGCCGAACGCCAGACCGGCGGCGAATGGTATGACGTGGTGATCGACGCCACCGGCAATGCCGTGCCGATGCAGCGCGGCTTCGGTTTTCTCGCCCATGGCGCTCGTTACGTTCTTCTGTCCGTCGTGCGTCAGGACATCACCTTTTCCGATCCGGAATTCCACAAGCGCGAGGCAACCCTGATTGCCAGCCGCAACGCCCAGCCGGACGATTTCGCCGAAGTGGTGCGGCAGATCGAGGCCGGCAAGGTGCCGACCCGCGCACTCAATACCCATCGCGGACGCCTTGAGGATGGCGCCACGCTTCTCGCCGAATGGTCGAAGCCGGAAGCCGGCGTGATCAAGGCGATTCTGGAGGTTTGACATGACTGTGAACATGACCACGAAAAAGACGCTGCGCCTCAACCCGCAGGACAATGTGGTGGTAGCGACCGCCGACCTGCCCACCGGGACGCCGATCGAAGGCGATGTCGTGGCTATCGCTCGTGTGCCGCGCAGCCACAAGGTGGCAACGCGCCCGATCGCCAAGGGTGAGCCGATCCGCAAATTCGGTCAGATCATCGGCTTTGCCTCGACGGACATCATGCCCGGCGCATGGGTGCACGAAAAGAACGTCACCATGGGCGAGGATTTCGAGCGCGATTATGCTTTCGCCGCCGAAGCCAAACCAAAGGAGACGTTGCTGCCCGGCGAAGCACCGGCATTCTTCAACGGTTTCCGCCGCGCCGACGGCCGCGCCGGCACGCGCAATTTTATCGGCATTCTGTCTTCCGTGAACTGTTCGGCCACGGCGGTGGATTACATCGCCGAAGAGATCAACCGCTCCGGCATTCTGAACGATTACCCGGATATCGACGGCATCGTGGCACTGCCGCATAGCCAGGGCTGCGGCATGGCCGGCAAGGGCGAGGCGTTCGACGTGCTGTCGCGCACGCAATGGGGTTACGCCAGCCATCCGAATTTTGCGGCAGCGCTCTTGGTCGGCCTCGGCTGCGAAGTGTTTCAGATCCCGCGCATGAAGGAAACCTACGGGATTGCCGAGGGCGAGCACTTTCAGTCTCTGACCATTCAGGAAACCGGCGGCACCCGCAAGGCGGTCGAGGCAGGGGTTGCGCGGATCAAGGAAATGCTGCCTTTCGTCGCCCGCTCGAAGCGCGAGCCGATCTCGGCCTCCGAACTGTCGTTGGCGCTGCAATGCGGCGGCTCCGACGGTTATTCCGGCCTGACCGCCAATCCCGCGCTCGGTGTCGCTGCCGACATGCTGGTGCGGCAGGGCGGCACGGCGATCCTTTCCGAAACACCGGAAATCTATGGCGCCGAACACCTGCTGACCCGCCGCGCCGAAAGCGTCGAGGTCGGCCAGAAGATCGTTGACCTGATCGCCTGGTGGGACGAATACACGACCCGCAATGGCGGCGAGATGAACAACAACCCCTCCCCCGGCAACAAGGCGGGTGGACTCACCACCATTCTGGAGAAATCACTCGGCGCCGTCGCCAAGGGCGGCAATTCCACGCTCAGAGGCGTCTATCGCTACGCCGAGCGCATCGACCGCAAGGGATTTGTCTATATGGACACACCCGGCTACGACCCGGTGGCGGCGACAGGGCAGGTGGCAGGCGGCGCCAACATTCTCTGTTTCACCACAGGCCGTGGCTCCGCTTATGGCGGCAAGCCGGTGCCGTCAATCAAGCTCGCCACCAATAACGAGCTTTACGCCCGCATGACCGAGGACATGGACATCAATTGCGGCGACGTCATCGATGGTGTGAGCCTCGAAGACAAGGGCCGCGAGATTTTTGAGGTCATCCTCGACGTTGCGTCGGGCAAGAAGTCGAAATCGGAACTGCTGGGTTATGGACGGCACGAATTCGTGCCGTGGCAGATCGGCGCGGTGATGTAATTGCGGATGGGCCGTCGTGTTTGGGCGGCCCTACGGCTCACAAGTCACGGTACGGTTTCTAGATCTGTCTGCCGAAATTCATTATGGGTGGCGAGTATCGGCACCTGATAGTGGGCGGCGCAGGCATAATGCAGGCAATCACCAAGGTTAAGCCGGTTCGGGCCGCGTCCGAATTTGTCTGCTGCCATCAGCACCAGGCTCGATGCCGTTCTCGCTGGTGGCAGATCACACAGGTCAATTCCCCGCTCCTTGAGAAAAGCCATCAAAAACGGCTCCACTTGCGAAACGGGTTGGTTGAATTTATCAGGCCGCGCCAATGCCAATGCAGCTTCCAGGACAGCAACGACCGATGTAATCGGCGCTTTCGCGACGCTCAACGCATTCGAAATACGTTCGGCTTCCTGCTCATTCGATGCAATAGCAATGATGGCGCAGGCATCGACATACATCAGCCTTCATCCCACATGCTATCGAATACGGATTTCGGCAGAGGCTTCTTGGCCTGCTCAGAAAGTGTGATACCGAATTTTTCACGCAGACGTGCCGCGGTTTCAATTGGCGTCTCGATCTTGCGACGCCGTTCGATCGCCTCCTTCATGGCGATCACGATGGCGTCGGTGATGCTCACATCCGCCATCTTCGCGAACTCGCGTGTCAATGCGTCTGCTTCGCGATTGTTGACGTTTATAGGCAAAGCTGCCTCCATGTAGACGAACCACAAGATCAATGTAGATCCTGTCGCCTCCATTGGCAATTGCCGCCTACAAAAGCCCCCTTCCCGCCAGATCGCGCATCAGCGCGCCAACCCCAAACGTCCAGGGCGGGCAGTCGGCGCAGCGTGCCATGCGGTTGACCAGACGGCCCAGTTCCGGCGCGCTGATTTCTACCCGATCCCCCACTTCATGGGTAAAGCCCTGACCGGGGCCGCGACGATCCTTGACCGGCGCGAACATCGTGCCGAGGAACAGCACCGCGCCATCGGGATATTGGTGATTGGGATTGAGCAATTGCCCGGCCAGATCGGCGGGATCTCGGCTGATGGCGTTCATGCGGCTGACGCCGTCCATCACAAAACCGTCCTCGCCGGTCACTTTCAGCGACACTTCCAGATTGCGCACCGTATCCAGCGTAAACGTGTCATCGAATAGGCGGATGAACGGGCCGATCGAGCAGGAGGCATTGTTATCCTTGGCCTTGCCGAGCAGCAGAGCCGAACGGCCTTCGATATCGCGAAGGTTGACGTCATTGCCGAGTGTCGCGCCGACGATCTGCCCATCGGAACGGATGGCCAGCACCACTTCCGGTTCCGGGTTGTTCCATTCCGACTTGGGGTGCAGGCCAGCGAGCGCGCCAGACCCGACCGAAGACATCGGCTGTGCCTTGGTAAAGATCTCCGCATCCGGGCCAATACCGACTTCGAGATATTGCGACCACAGTTTCATCTCGGTCAGCAGCGCCTTCACTTCCCCAGCTTCCTTAGAACCCGGAACCAAGCCGGTGAGCTTTTCGCCGAGCACCGGCGCAAGCCGCGCACGAACATTCGCCGCTTCGGCCGGATTGCCGCGCGTAAACTCTTCGATCACCCGTTCCAGCATCGAACCGGCAAAGGTGACGCCGGCAGCCTTGACCGCCTGCAGATCGACCGGCGCCAGAAGCGCACCGAGGCTGCCATCGAGAAATTTCTCGAGCGGGCCGATGGCTGGACCGGCTTCGTTGACCAGACGCGCGGCAATACCGTCGATTTCAAGAAGCGCGCTGGAGGTCGAGGCGATTGCGGAAATGTCGTGCAACTGGCCACCGCGATACAGCACAGGCAACGGGCCGCCAGCTGCATTCGACCAGACTCGGCCGATCAGGATCGCCTTGTCGGCGTCGCCCGGCAGAATGGTTTCAGCGGAAAGTGTCAGAGCCAGAATATCGTTCGTCATCATCAATTCCTCACGCAGCCTTCGGACGGCCAAATGTATAATCGGCAATCGATTGCGGTTTCATTTCGATCGAAAAACCGGGCTTCGACGGCGGCATGTAAGCCGCATCCTTGATGACGCAGGGATCGACAAAATGTTCGTGCAGATGGTCGACATATTCGATCACTCTGCCCTCCTTTGTGCCGGATACCGCAATGTAATCGATCATCGACAGGTGCTGCACATATTCGCAAAGCCCCACGCCACCGGCATGTGGCCATACCGCTTTGTCGAATTTCGCGGCGATCAGTAGTACGGCCAGAACCTCGTTCAGGCCACCCATGCGGCAGGCATCGATCTGCACGATATCGATCGCACCTTCGGCGATAAACTGCTTGAACATGATGCGGTTCTGGCACATTTCGCCGGTCGCCACCTTGACCGGTGTTATCGCCTCGCGAATTTTCTTGTGGCCGGCAACATCATCCGGGCTGGTCGGCTCCTCGATGAAGAAGGGTTTGGCGAAGGCCAGCGCCTTCACCCAGTCGATCGCCTGATCGACATCCCAGACCTGATTGGCGTCGATCATCATGTAACGGTCGGGACCGATCACTTCGCGGCAGATGGTCAGGCGGCGGATATCGTCTTCGAGGTCGCGTCCCACCTTCATCTTCACATGGTTGAAACCGGCATCGACCGCTTCCTGCGCCAGTCGCCGCAGCTTGTCGTCCGGATACCCCAGCCAGCCGGCCGAGGTCGTGTAGCAGGCGTAACCTTCCTTCTCTAGGATCGAGATCCGCTCTGCCTTGCCGGCCTCGGCCTTGCGCAGGATGTCGATCGCCTCATCGCGGGTCAGCGCATCGGTGAGATACCGGTAATCGACGATATCGGCGATTTCCTCCGGTGACATGGTGGACACGAGTTTCCACACCGGCATGCCCGCTTCCTTGGCGAGCGCATCCCAGAGCGCGTTGACGACGGCGCCTGTGGCAAGGTGCATCGCACCCTTGTCCGGGCCGATCCAGCGCAGCTGGCTGTCACCCGTCAGGTGCCGCCAGAATTTGCCCGGCGCGGCGCGCATTTCGGCCAGATCCTTGCCGACAACGAGATGCCGCATGGCTTCGATCGCCATGCAGCAGATGTCGTTGCCTCGACCGATCGTAAACGTCAGGCCGTGGCCGGAAATGCCTTCGCGATCGGTTTCGAGAATGACATAGGCCGCCGAATAATCCGGATCCGGGTTCATGGCGTCGGACCCGTCCAGACTTTGCGAGGTCGGGAAACGCAGGTCGAAAACACGAAGATTGGTGATACGGGTCATGAGGCGGCCTCGTCTGTCAGAATGGAAGGTTATGTTGGTTTAGCGGTCGGCGACAAAAGTCTGCTTCTGTGTGCCGAGGCCTTCGATGCCGAGTTCGACGACATCACCGTCCTTCAGGTAACGCGGCGGCTTCAGGCCCATGCCGACGCCGGGAGGTGTGCCGGTGGAGATCACATCGCCCGGATGCAGCGACATGAACTGCGACAGATAGGAGACGAGGAAAGCCACGCCATAAACCATGGTCTTCGACGAACCGTCCTGCTGCTGCTGGCCATTCACCTTCAGCCACATGGCAAGGTTTTGCGGGTCAGGGATCTCATCCTTGGTGACCAGCCACGGGCCCATCGGGCCAAACGTGTCGCAGGATTTTCCCTTGGTCCACTGGCCGGAACGCTCCGTCTGGAAGGCGCGCTCGGAGACGTCGTTGGTGACGCAATAACCGGCGACATAATCCAGTGCTTCGGCCTCTGTCACATATTTCGCAGTCTTGCCGATGACGACGGCGAGTTCGACTTCCCAGTCGGTCTTTTCCGAACCGCGCGGGATCAGAACATTGTCATTGGGGCCGACGATGGCGGAAGACGCCTTCATGAAGATGATCGGTTCCGGCGGCACGGTCGCACCGGTCTCGGCGGCGTGGTCGGAATAGTTCAGGCCGATGCAGATGAATTTGCCGGTGCCGGCAACGCAGGGGCCAAGGCGCGGATCACCGTCCACCAGCGGCAGGCTTTTCACATCGATCGCGCCAAGCTTTGCCAGCGCATCAGGCGCAAGGGCTGCACCGGAAAGATCTGAAACATGGGCGGAAAGATCACGGATCTTGCCGTCGGCATCGAGAATGGCCGGCTTTTCGGCACCGGGTGCGCCGTAACGGAGAAACTTCATGTCAGTATCCTTTCATTGCATATTTCAAAATCGGCAGGTGCCAGAAAATCAGATCCCCCAGCCGCCGTCGATACCGACGGCCTGACCGGTCGTGTAGGTCGCACCGGCCAGATAGACGGCAAGGTCGGCAATCTCTTCCGGCGTGCCAAGGCGGCCCATCGGCTGGCGGGCGATGAAGGCGGCGCGGGCTTCGTCGTAATTCCCTTGAGCGCGCATGCGCCCTTCCAGCGACGGGCTTTCCACCGTACCCGGGCAAATGGCATTGCAGCGGATGCCCTGCGCCACGTAATCGGCGGCAACGGATTTGGTGAGCCCGATGACGGCAGCCTTGGTGATGCCGTAGGCCGCGCGGTTCGGCACGCCTTTGGAGCTGGAAGCGATCGAGGCCATGTTGATGATCGTGCCGTCACCACGTTCCAGCATGCCGGGCAGCACCGCCTTGATGGTGCGCACCATGGCGCGGACATTGAGATTGAAGGCGAAATCGAGATCGCTATCCGGCATGTCCAGAACCGAACCGGCATGCACGAAACCGGCGCAATTAAAGAGCACGTCGACGGCGCCTATGCGATCGAAGAAAGCCGTCACAGCGGCATTGTCGAGCACGTCGAGACGCGCGGCCTGGATATTGGCTTCACCATCAAGCGTGGAGAGCGCGGCGTCATTAATGTCGGTCGCCCAGACTTTTGCACCAGCCGCGGCGAAGGCAAGCGCGCTGGCGCGGCCGATACCCTGCCCGGCAGCGGTAACGACAATCGTCTTGCCCTGAATGTTCCCGGTCATTTCATCATCCTTATCAATCGAGGTGGAAAACGTTTTCCATCATGGCCCACCATTCGCCCTCTTTCCGGGTTTCGAACGGTTTCTGGCAGGGAATACAGAACGACCACCATTCCCGGTTCTTTTCGCTCGCTGCCATTTTCGCCATGTCGGCTTCAAAATCGGTGCCGTGATACTCCCAGTAGCCGAACAGAAGATTTTCCGGCTCTTTCAGAAAAATCGTGTAGTTCTTGATGTTGCAGCTCGAAATCAGCGCCAGGATTTCCGGCCACACAGTGGCGTGCAATTCCTTGTAGGTCTCGACCTTGCCCGGCTGCACGCCGATGACCATTCCCATTCTCTGCATTCGCAAAATCCTCACAGGCGATAGAGACGGCGGGCATTGCCGCCGAAAACGGCTTCGTGGTCGGCGGTCGGCACGATATCGCGGCATTGTGCGATCCATGCGCCATAGCTGCCGGCGAGATTGATCACCGGCCAGTCGCTGCCCCAGATCACCCGCTCGGGCCCGAACAGGTCCAGAATGGTCTCGATATAGGGCCGCAGCGCGCGCGGATCCTGATCGCCGGCCTCGGTCAAAAGACCGGAAAGCTTGCAGGCGACGTTATCGAGTTCGGCAAGCCGCAACATGGCATGGCGCCAATCGGTAAAATGTCCGCTGGCGATACGCGGCTTGGCGCCGTGATCGATAATGATCGGCAGGCTGGGATGGCGGCGGGCAAAAGCATGCAAAGCCGGCAGATGCGGTTCCAGCACCAGTGCATCGAACACAAGCTGATGCGCGATCATCGCATCGACCGCCGGTTCCAGTGCCGCGTCATCGATCCAGTTCTCGTCGCAGATATCCTGCAGCATTGGCCGCAGGCCCTTGAGCTTCTTTGCCTTGGCGAGGTCTGCAATCATATCAGGCGCATCGGCCGCCTTCAGATCGGCCCAGCCGACAACACCGAGAATGATGTCGCTGACATCAGCCAGACCAAGCATGAAGCGGGTATCGGCCACGCTTGGCAGCGATTGCACCAGAACCGTGCCGGTCACGCCGGCAGCCTTGATCTCCGGTGCCAGGTCGGCGGGCAGGAAATCACGATAGATCGCTTCGAGATCCGGTGGAGGCCAGCCGCCACCGCGATCCTTCAAAAGCCAAAAATGCTGGTGGGCATCGATGACCATGGCGTCACTTGTCCCCGATCGGAGCATCACCCGAGATCACGCCCTTTTCCTTGAGGCGCGTCCAGAAGGATGCCGGAATATCCTGTTCGAACCAGCCGACATTGGCTTTCATCTGCTCGCCATTGCGCGCACCTGAAACGACCGTGACGACGGCCGGATGCAGCGTCGGAAAGGCCAGCGCCGCCGCCTGCATGGAAACACCTTCTGCTTCGCAGGCCGCTTCGATCTCGTTCACGCGAGCGAGAATGTCGGCAGGCGCCTCGGCGTAATTGAATTTCTTGTTGCCAGCGAGCAGACCGGAATTGAAGGCGCCCGCGACAACGATGCCCACCCCTTCGCGGTGGCAACGGTCGAGCAGGGTCAGACTATCCTGTTCCAGCAGCGTGTAGCGGCCGGCCAGCATCGAAACGTCGATGTCGAATTCATCCATGGCGTCGGAAACCGCCTGCCACTCATTGACGCCGAGACCTACGGCCTTGATCAGACCACTCGAACGCAACTCGCCCAGCGCCTTGAAACCGCCCCCCTTGGTCAGCTGGTCCCAATAATGCTGGTGACGATCACCATGCGTGGCGCGGCCGATATCGTGGACGTAGAGAATATCGGGCGCGAAGATACCTAGGCGCTGACGGCTCGCCTCGAAAGACCGCATGATCGCATCATAGCTGTAATCATAGGTCGGGCGAAAAGGCAGCGGCGCCACATAGGCATCCTCTTCCGCACCCACAGTCTCATCCGGCACCATGATGCGGCCGACCTTGGTGCTGAGCAGATATTTCTGGCGTTCATGATCAGTCAACATGGTGCCGAGCCGGCGTTCCGAACGGGTGTAGCCATAAAACGGTGCCGTATCGAAATAACGGATGCCCGCCTCCCAGGCCGCATCGAAGGCGGAGAGCGATTCCGCATAGCTGGTCAGCCGGTAGAGATTGCCCATCTGGGCGCAGCCGAGACCCATCACGGTGAACGAGACATCGCGGTTGCGCAGCCTGCGCCTGTCGGAAACTTTCATACTCTCAAATCCTGATCGCTTTGAATAAGACGCGCGGACAAAGGCCCGCGCGTCAAAAGTCTGGCTCAGTAAAGAACGTTCTTGGCTTCCGGCTTGTCGATATTGTCCTTGGTCACGACAACGACGCCGGTATCGATGGTCTTTTCGACCTTCTGCTTGTCGAGAAGCTGCAGCAGGGCTGCGACGCCCTTGTCGCCCATCTGGTAGGAACCCTGCACGACGGTGGCATGCAGCGTGCCGTCCTTGACGAATTCCTGAAGGTCCTGATTGCCGTCGAAGCCGATGGCGACGATCTTGCCCGCCTTGCCGGCCTGCTTGATGGCGCGGCCCATGCCGATCGCGGTCGGCTCGTTGGCGCCAAAAATGCCCTTGAGGTCGCTGTTGGCAGCCAGCACGTCGGTGGTCTGGTTCAGCGCCGTCGCCATCTGCGACTGCGAATAATACGGGCCGACGATTTCGAGCTTGGAGTTTTTCTTGATGTAATCGGTAAAGCCACCGACGCGGCCGATTTCGGAGCCCGCACCGGCGACATAGGACATGACGGCGATCTTGCCGGTCGTGCCAACCTTGTCGATCATCGCCTGCGCGGCCAGTTCGCCGGCCTTGCGGTTGTCCGTGGCCAGGAACGACTGGTAATATTTGTCGGCACCGTCAGCGAGCTGGCTGTCGATGATGACGACCGGAATGCGGGCTTCCCAGGCCTTCTTAACGGCCGGCACCAGCGCATCCGGATCGGACGGGGCAAGCAGAATGGCGCCGACCTTACGGTTGACGGCGTTTTCCACCATGTTGACCTCATCGGCGATGGCGGATTCCGCCGCCGGGCCCTGGAAGGTCATGGTGTGTTTGCCCTTGGCGGTGGCAATCGCCGCATCCGCGCCCTTCTGGACGTTCTGCCAGAAGGTGGAATTGACGGTTTTCACGATGACGGCGATTTCCGCCGCCGAAGCGCCGGTTGCGCCGGCCAGGGCGATGGCCGAGGCCATCAGGGCGATCGTCAGTTTACGCATGTCTTATCCTCCTCGATAAGCCGGCCCTGCCGGGGCCGTGGCGGGGGAAGGCTCCTCTCCTTCCCTTGGCATGCACGTCCAGGAAAGCGGCCAAGCCGCTCCCGTCTCTTCAGCGGCGGTTGCGCAACTGGTCGATCCACACGGTGACCAGAATGACGAGGCCGATGATGATCTGCTGGGTGAAGGCGGAAACGCCGTTCATATTGAGGCCGTTGCGCAGGATGCCGATGACGAAGGCACCGATGATCGTGCCGGAAATCGTACCGACCCCGCCAATCAGCGAGGTGCCGCCGATGACGGCGCTGGCAATGGCATCGAGTTCGTAAGCCACGCCCTCATTCGGCTGGGCTGTGACAAGGCGCGACATCAGCACGCAACCGGTGAGACCAGCCAGCGTGCCGGAAACCACATAGGTGAAGGCCGTGACGCGCGAAACGTTGACGCCGGACAGCCGCGCGGCATCGGCATTCGAGCCGATCGCATATATGTAACGACCGAGCACGGTGCGGTTCAGCACAAAAGCCGCGATGACACCGATGACGATCATCAGCACGACCGGATAGGGAATGCCGGGGAAAGTGACGACGGGGAAACCGAGTTCATCAATGCTCTCGATGCGAAACAGCGAGCCATTGCCGAGTTCGCCAAAACTTTCGCCGAGACCGGACACGGCGCGTGCGCCGGTAATCTGCAAGGCGACGCCGCGCGCGATCAGCATCATGCCCAAGGTCGCGATGAAGGGCGGCAGTTTCAGCTGCGTGACGATGAGGCCGTTGATCAGCCCGCAGGCCGAGCCGGTGAGGATGCCGCACAGCATGCCGATCCAGATCGGCATTTGCAGTTCCTTCACCACCAACGCCGCGACGACCCCGGCCAAGGCCAGAACCGAACCGACCGACAGATCGATACCGCCGGTGATGATGACGTAGGTTGCGCCAATGCCGAGAAGCGCGATGGACGTCACCTGCAGGGCAATCGTCATGCCGTTGCCGACAGACATGAAGGCGCTGCTGGTGGCCGAAAAGATCACCGCCAGGACGACCAGACTGCCGAGTGCCGCAAACTTCTGAATGATATCCTTTTGCCGGTCACTGAGACGTCGGCCCTGCGGCGGCTGGGCGGGCTGCGGCGCCGGCTTTTCATTGGTAATATCGGCCATGACGCCCCCTATTCCGCATGCCGGCCGCTGCCGGACGCGTAATGCATGATTTCTTCCTGATTGGTGTCGCGCGTATTCAGCGTGGCGGTGATGCGCCCACCGTGGAACACCGCGACGCGATCCGACATGCCCAGCACTTCCGGCAATTCCGAGCTGATCAGCACGATGCCGATGCCGTTTGCCGCAAGCTCGTCCATGATCTGGTAGATCGCGAATTTCGCGCCGACATCGATGCCGCGCGTCGGCTCGTCGAAAAACATGATGCGCGGCTCGCGAAATAGCCACTTGCCGATGATGATCTTCTGCTGGTTGCCGCCGGAAAGCAGCCGCACCGGCTGGCTGAGGCTCGGTGTGCGGATATTCAGGAGATCGACATAACGCTGGCTTGCCTCGCGATGTTTTCTGCGATCGATGACGCCCGCCGAATTGCTGACCGCCTGCATGCGCGCCATCACCAGATTGGCATCGACCGGCATTTTCACCGCCAGCCCCTGCGCCTTGCGGTCTTCCGAAAGGTAGGCGATGCCGGCTTCAATGGCGCTGCGCGGATCGGTGATTTTGAGCGTATCGCCATCGAGTGTGATCGTTCCCGCATCCAGAGGATCGGCGCCAAAAATGGCCCGCGCCACCTCCGTACGACCTGCCCCCATCAGCCCGGCAAACCCTAAAATTTCGCCGCGGCGGATCTCGAAATTCACGTCGGAAAAAACACCGGCGCGCGTCAGAGCCGAAACGGAGAAAATGACATCCGTGCCCGGCACACGCGTTGGCTCGGGAAACTTGTCCTCCAGCGAACGACCGACCATGCGGGCCACGATGTCGTCGATGCTGAGATCGGCGAAATCATCGGTGGAGATATAGCGGCCGTCGCGCAGAACCGTGACGCGATCGACGATCTCCGCCATCTCGTCGAGACGGTGCGAAATATAGATGATGCCGGTGCCCTGGGCTTTCAGGTCGCGAATGACCTTGAACAGCAGCTGCGCTTCCTGCTCGGTCAGCGAAGACGTCGGTTCGTCCATGATCAGCACGGTCGCATCCAGCGACAGTGCCTTGGCGATCTCGACCATCTGGCATTGCGCGACCGAGAGCGTGCGCACTTGCACATTCGGATCGATATCGACACCGAGGCGATCGAGGCAGCGTTTTGCATCGGCAAACAGTTTTCGGCGATCGACCAGCCAGCCACGACGCGGTTCGCGGGCGAGATAGATGTTTTCCGCCACCGTCAGATGCGGGACGAGATTGAGTTCCTGATGAATGATGGCAATGCCGGCGGCTTCCGACTGCAAGGTCGTGGCAAACTGCACCCGCTCGCCCTTGTAGGTGACCGATCCGCCATTCGGCTGGTAGACACCGCTGATGATCTTCATCAGCGTCGATTTGCCGGCGCCGTTTTCGCCGCAGACCGCATGCACCTCACCGGCGCGCAGATCGAAGCTTACGCCGGACAGCGCCTTCACGCCCGGAAATTCCTTCGAGACATTATCGAGCTTCAGCACGACCGGCCGCGCATCGACATTGCCTGCCGTTGCCGGCATTCCTCCCATCGCGATCTCCTCCTCGCGCAAAAGCCTCCCGAGCTTTCGATGGGCAAACTAGGCCGCGAAATTAATATTGGTCAAGCCAATTATTCTCCGCTGACTTGCATTTTCTCAATTTTGGCCATCTATTCAATTTCAGAATGCAATATGGATCGATTGGCCTGACCACGATGACGGATGCACGTCGCCTTTACCAGCAGATCGCCGATCAGGTGCGACAACTGATCGTCAATGGCCAATACCCGCCCGGTTCCCGTCTGCCGGCGGAGCGTGATCTGGCCCAACAACTGGGTGTTTCGCGCCCATCCCTGCGCGAAGCACTGATCGCGCTGGAAATCGACGGCACGATCGAGATTCGCATGGGGTCGGGAATTTATGTGCTGAACGCGGCGAGGCCAGCGGTTACCGGCCGTTCGCTTGGAGAAAGTCCGACGGAATTGATGCAGGCACGCGCCGTCATCGAAAGCGCGGTAATTGTTCAGGCAACCGCCGCCATGCCAACCGAAACGCTGGCCACGCTTCGGGATATTCTTGTCGCCATGCGCTCGGAGATCGACGAGGGTCGCAAGCCGCTGGAGCAGGATCGCCAGTTTCACCTGATCATTGCGGAAAGCGCCGGCAATTCGGTTCTTTCGGAAATCGTCGCCAGCCTGTTCGACGAGAGGCATAGCCCGATGTCGGATCACATGCGTGGCCGCTTCGAGACGCCGGAAACCTGGCAATTTGCCTTAAGCGAACACGAGGCCATTCTGGCAGCACTCGAGGCGAAAAATCCGCTGGCGGCGCAGGCGGCCATGCATGCACACCTGACGGCCTCCGGCCGCCGATGGGTGGAGAACTGACGGCTCAGCCTGCGTCAGGCCGGGTGCTGCCCACCCGCGACAACAGCAAAACCGGAAGGATGGCGATGGCGACGATGGCAAGGGCAGCGATGGCAGCTTCCTCATAAGTGCCGCGTGCCGCCTCGCCATATAGATGCGTGGCAAATGTTTCGACATTGAGGGGCCGCAAAAGCAGTGTTGCCGGCAGTTCCTTGACGCAATCGACGAAGACCAGAAGAGCCGCCGCCGAAATCGCCGTTTTCGATAATGGCAGATGCACATGCCGGAACGTGCCGGAGACCGATTGCCCGAGCGTGCGCGACGCATGATCGAGCGACATCGGGATGCGCGACAGACCCGCTTCGATGCCGCCGGCGGATATCGCCAGAAACCGCACCGTCAGCGCATAAACGACGGCAGCACCCGAGCCCATGAACAGCAGGCCGGTGGAAACACCGAACCAGTCGAGCGCGGTGCGATCGATGAACCGATCGAGACCGGCCAGCACGATCAGCACGCCGATGGCGACAACAGTGCCGGGCGCGGCATAACCCATGCTCGACAGTCGCAGCAGCGCGGCGGATTTCTTGCCGGGTCGAATGCGCGCCGCATAGGCAACGACAAGACCGAGAAGAATGGTGACAACCGTCGCCACCGTGGCAATGACGATTGTGTTGACCGCCTCATCGAGAATGCGCGGTGACAGGCCGGCAAAACGATAGCGTTTCCAGGCTTCCGTGGTGAGATAGATGGCGGGCGCGACAAACCCCAGAAGAACGGGAACAAGGCCGATGCCCAGAAACAGCAGACCCGGCAAGGGCGCGATCTTCTGAGGCGAAAACCCGCGGCTGCGGCGGGCATCGGTGGCATATCGCTGTTTTCGTCGCGCCCAACGTTCGATGCCGACAAGCGCCACCACGATCAAAAGCAGGGCCAGTGCGATCTGCGAGGCGCCCGGCAGATCGGTGCGCGTGATCCATGTCGTGTAGATCGATACCGTCATGGTGCGCACGCCGAGAAATTCGGCGGCACCGACATCGTTGAGCGTTTCCATCAGCGCCAGCGCCACGCCGATGGCGACAGCCGGACGCGCCAGCGGCAGCGCCACCCGCCAGAACACGGCGCGACGGGACACACCGAGCGTGCGGGCGGCATCGATGAGGTTGCCGGACTGGGTGAGAAACATCGCCCGCGTCGGGATGTAGACGTAAGGATAAAGCACGAAACCGAGCAGCAGGATGCAGCCGGTCATCGAGCGGATATCGGGCAGGCGGAATTGTCTGGGGCTTTCATAACCCAGTACCCAGCGGATCGCCCCCTGCACCGAACCGATCGGATGCAGGATATCGAGATAGGCATAGGCGATGATATAAGTCGGCACCGCAAGCGGCAGCAAAAGTGCCCATTCCAGCAGCCGCCGGCCGGGAAATTCATAGGCCGTCACCAGCCAGGCCGTCGTTGTGCCGATCACAGCCGTCACGATCCCGACCCCGGCAAGCAGGATCACCGTATCGACCATCGCCACGGGCAGGATGGTGGAAAAAAGATGCGCCCAAAGCCCGGACGAACCTTTCAGCGCCTCCAGCGCCAGCCCGAGGATAGGCAGCGTGACGATCAGCGCTGCAATGACGGAAAACAGCAACCAGTTTCTGCCGGAACGAGCACCGCGCTTCGCATTTAACGACGTGGCAAACGGTTGGTTGGAGTGCATCACAATGCTCACTGGAGACCGCCCATCACACGACGACGAGTTCAACGACGTCATCCTCGGGCTTGTCCCGAGGATCTGCTGAGTCCGAGACAAGTAGACCTTGGCAGATCCTCGGGACAAGCCCGAGGATGACAAAAAGGGAAGGCGGATGGCCTTTCACGAAAACGATGAAGGCGCCCCGACGGGACGCCTTCCCTAGCCGTTAGTTGTCGAAACCGACCTTGTCGACCAGTTCGCTCGCCTGCTTGCGATGGCTGACGATTTCAGACAGCGGCTTGTTGTCGACCTTCAGCGTGCCGAAAGAGGCGATGATCGGATCGACAGCAGCACCGGCCTTTACCGGGTATTCGTAATTGGCTTCGGCATAGATCTTCTGGGCTTCGTCGGAGACGAGATATTCCAGGAATTTCACGGCTTCGGCCTTGTTCGGCGAATTTTTGGCAACGGCCGCGCCGCTGATATTCACCTGGGTGCCGCCATCCTTGAAGGTCGGCAGGATGACCTTGATCGCTTCAGCCCACTTGACCTGCTCTTCGCCACCCTTGCCGGACTTCATCAGGCCGACATAATAGGAGTTGGCGATGCCGATATCGCAAATGCCGCCGAGGATATCCTTGGCCGCATCGCGGTCACCACCGGCCGCCTTGCGCGCCAGGTTGGCCTTGACGCCGGTCAGCCACTTTTCGGTTTCTTCCGCACCGTGATGGGCGATGTAATCGGCAAACAGCGCTGTGTTATAGGGATGCTGGCCAGAACGGATGCAGACCTTGCCCTTCCATTTCGGATCGGCAAGATCCTCGTAGTTGAACGCGGCGAGATCGAGATCCTTGGCGGCGTAAAGCACGCGGGCGCGGTAGGACAGGCCGAACCAATGGCCCTTGCCGTCGCGCAGCTCGGCCGGGATGGCCGAATTCAGCACGGAGGACTCAACCGACTGGGTCACGCCCTTTTCCGCCAGATCGACGAGATTGCCGGCATCGACGGCCATCAGAATATCGGCCGGCGAGCTTGCGCCTTCCGAAGAAACACGCTCGGCCAAACCATCTTTCATGAAGACGGTGTTCACCTTGGTGCCGGTGGATTTCGTATAGGCTTCGAGAAGCGGTGCGATCAGGGCCGGTTCGCGCGTCGTGTAGACGTTAATTTCAGCCGCCGCGGCAAGCGACGGTGCGGACAGCATTGAAGCGGCGAGAAGCGTGGAGGCCAGAATGGCATGAGGTTTCATGATAACTCCCCCGTTAAAGAAACACGAGAGGTTTGCAGCAGTTCTTGACCGGTTTGGTCAAGTTTAAATTCCCTGAGATGGCAGGGCCTCACGCAAACTTTATCGATGCGTTATATGCGTCGGCAATCAATGGTACACCATTAAAACACCATCGTCCGTTCAGGCAGAATGCTGATTTTCACCGCCTCCGTGCCGGATGGCAGGCGCTCGCGGGTGATCACCTTCAAGGGCAAATCTAGACCATCGACGCGCAACAAGACCTGCTCGCTGTCGCCCTGAAAGATGCGCTGTTCGATACGTGCGGAAAAATCGCCGCGATCGACAGACACGACAATCCCCTGCGGGCGCAGATACAAAATCGTGCCACTCTCTGGGCCAGAGCCTTGCGCACCTGAGAAACTGCCAAGCGCCGTTTCAAGACGACCATCGCGCCAGGAACCGGGCACCTTGTTGAAGCTGCCGAAAAACTCGGCGGCATAGCTGTTCACCGGCCGGTCGTGCAGATCATAAGCGGTGCCGGCCTGCACGATTTCGCCCGATCTCATCAACACGACGCGGTCACCGACCGATAGTGCTTCCTGCGGGTCATGCGTGACCATGATCACAGTGGCATCCAGTGAGCGCAGCAGCGACAGCGTATCGGTGCGCACCTTGTCGCGCAGTCCCTGATCGAGATTGGAAAATGGTTCGTCCATCAGGATGACGGCGGGTTGCGGCGCCAAGGCCCGCGCCAACGCCACACGCTGCTGCTCGCCGCCAGACAGGGTATGCGGAAACCGTTCGGCCAGATGGTCGATGCCGACACGGCGGATGACATCCTCGGCCATGGCGACCGCTTCTGTCCGGGCGCGGCTTTTGAGGCCGAATAGGATATTGTCGCGCACGCTCAAGTGCGGGAAAAGCGCGTAATCCTGAAACACGAAACCGACGCCACGCACTTCCGGCTCGACAAACGTGTTGCCGTCGACTTCGCGACCATCGAGAACAACACGGCCGGAATCGACCGTTTCGACGCCTGAAATGATGCGCAGCAATGTCGACTTGCCGCAGCCGGAATGGCCGACCAGCGAAACGATTTCGCCCTTGGCTATATCCAGCGATATGCCGTTGACGGCCGCCGTCGTTCCGAAAACACGGCTGACATTTTCCAGCCGGACGGCGATATTTTCCTGCATGCGCGGCAATCTCCTCTTGCGGGCGGGAACCTGCCACAGAGCGTCACGCCGGTGAAGAGTGCCGGCATCACGATCAGGAGATTTGCTGCAAACCGCCGATCAGGACGCTGATTTCGCCCCTGCAAGATAGGCTTCGAGGGCATCCACGGCATCGTCCAGCTGTCCGGAATTGTCGATGGTGACGATGCGACCTGGCAGGTTCGGCACCGAAATCGGCATTTCGCGGGCAACGCGGCTGCGGATGTCGTCAGCCGTTTCGCGGCCGCGGGCGAGCAAACGCTCGACACGGATTTCCGGGCGTGCGGTGATTTCCAACACATCCATGCGAGTGAAACGCGATGCCGCTTCGGAGAGAACGGCACGCGACAGATTGGCGACCATCGTGCCACCCGATGCGACATGGTCTGCGGCTTCGCGGCGCAGCGAATAACACAGGCCATGCGCTTCCCAATCGAGGCAGAACGCACCGTCCTTGCGGGCATCGGCAAATTCCGAGCGCGACAGAACTTCGTGATCCTCGTTGTCGGGATCAGCATCGCGGGTAATGACACGCTGGGCGAAACGGATATCCGGGCGATCGCTCAAACGCGCTGCCACGGCCCGCATCAACGTGTCCTTGCCGGCACCGCTCGGGCCGACGACGGCAACAAACAGGCCCTTTTTCTCAGCAGACACGATTGCCCTCCCGCCAGACGCCGGAAACGACCGGCGGCAGGTCGCGCTCGGCGCGCACACGCACCAGATCGGCGCGGCGGCCGACTTCGATACGGCCACGATCGTTGAGACCGGCGGCACGGGCCGGATTGTCGGAGATCAGACGCACGGCCTGCGGCAGGTCGGCAAGGCCGCGATCGGTCAGAACGAACGCCGCCTGCATCATCGAAAACGGAATATAGTCGGATGACAGGATGTCGAGCGCGCCTTTTTCGAGAAGGTCGAGCGCCGAGACATTGCCGGAATGCGAACCGCCGCGCACCACATTCGGCGCACCCATCAGCACCTGCAAACCGGCTTCACGCGACAGGACGGCGGCTTCGATCGTGGTCGGGAATTCGGCAAGCGCGATGCCGAGTTCGACACCTTCTGCCACATGGGCGGCGGTCGCATCGTCATGCGAGGCAATCGAAATACCGGCTTCATGGCAAAGTTCGGCGATACGTTTGCGATTGCGGTCGGAATTGGCTTCGGATTCGGCGATGCGGCGGGCGCTGAACGCGTCGAACTCCGCATTCGAAAGCTTTTTCTTGCCCTGATAATAGATGCGATAGGCTTCCAGACTGACGAACTGGCGCTGGCCCGGCGCGTGATCCATCAGCGAGGCCAGCCGCACACGGTCATTGCCTTCCATCATCGCAAACTGTTCGGCGACATCCGCCATCGAGACTTCGCAGCGCAGATGGATAAAATGTTCGGCGCGCAAACGACCGGCGGCATTGGCCTGCGATATTTTCGACGCCATCGCCGCCATGTCGGCAGGGCCGAGATCGGTATCGTCGTCGATGCCGACACGCAGCGCATCGAAGACGGTGGTGATGCCGGAGCTTGCCACCTGACCGTCATGCGCCTGAAGCGCCGCATCCATGTTCCAGCGCACCTTCGGGCGCGGCTGGAAATGGGTTTCCAAATGGTCGGTATGCAGTTCGACGCAGCCGGGAAGCAGATAATCACCATTCAGGTCGATGCCATTGGCCGAAGGGCTGGTGGAGATGTCGGCGATCTTGCCGTCGCGCACCTGCACGCTGCCGGTGACGATTTCGTCGGCCAGCACGATGGCGCAATTGGTGAAGATGGTTTCTTGTTTCATGTCTGGGGTCATGGTGTGATTCACAGCTTACGGAGCGTTTTCGATACGCTCAAGGAAAAGAATGCGGAAAGTGTCAGATCACCAGTTTGCGCAACTGCTGGGACAGAAGGTCCATCAGGCTGACGGTGATGATGACGATGATGAGCATGGCCGAGGCCTGCGGGTAATAAAAACCACGGATGCTTTCGAACAGAACCTGGCCAATGCCGCCGGCGCCGATGACGCCGAGCACGGTGGCGGAGCGGATGTTGGATTCCAGACGATAAAGCGACAGCGAGATCCAGAGCGGCAGAACCTGCGGAATGACGCCGAACAGGACCTGCTGAACGCGCGAGGCACCGGTGGTGCGGATCGCTTCGACCGGGCGCGGATCGATGGCTTCGACGGCTTCGGAAAAGAGTTTTGACAGCGTGCCGGTCGTATGGATGAACAGCGCCATGACGCCCGCGAACGGACCAAGGCCGACGGCGACGACGAACAGAACGGCAAACACCACTTCATGGATGGCGCGGAACATGTCCATCAGGCGGCGGACTGGCTGGTTGATCCACCAGGGCGCCATGTTGTTGGCCGAAAGAATGCCAAGCGGCACGGAGAGAGCGACGGCCAGAAATGTGCCCCAGAGTGCGATCTGCACGGTGACGACCATTTCCTCGAGATAAAAGCGCCACTCGCTGAAATCGGGTTTCAGGAAGCCGCTGGCATATTCGGCCATATTGCCGGCATCGGTGAAGAGGTAGGTCCAGCGGCCCATTTCGGCCGGCCCCCAGCTATAGGCGAGCGCGGCAATCACCGTCAGCAGGAGCAGGCCATTGCGCGCACTGCCGGGTTGTTTCGGCAGCGGCTTGGTCGTGGCGGTGGTGGAGGTCATCGTCGCGTCGCTCATTGTGTGGGGGTTGTGCCGGAAGAAGGGCCAGCCCTCCAAGAGGCAAGCCGACCAGTTGAATTCCGTCATCCTCGGCCTTGTGTCGAGGATCTAACCACGTGCCTGATATCAGGCAGCTGCAGATCCTCGGGACAGGCCCGAGGATGACGGCGGAGAGACTTGCGCCCTTCGGCGTTAGCCGGGGCAGGCCCAAAAGCCTGCCCCGCGATCGTTCAGACCAACTGAAATCAGTTGGTGCTGACCTTGGCGAGTTCGGCTTCGAACTTGGTCTTCTGGGCCGTCAGATCCTTGATCTTGGCTTCCTTGGCGGCAGCGTCCAGCTTGGCGTCGCCCTGCGTCTGGCTGATCGACTTGGTCAGTTCCATGACGCGGATCGGCAGAAGCTGGTTGTCGCTCGAGGCGCGGAACGGTGCCCACTTCAGGCCAGCAAGGATCTTCTTTTCTTCCTCGACATTGCCCTTCGACTTGTCGGTGCCGTAGGTCAGGAAGAATTCGCGGATCTTGCCCTTGTTTTCTTCCGACAGATCCTTGCGCCAGACGATCGGGTCAGCCGGGATCAGCGGCGAGCGCCAGATTTCGCGGATGTTGTCGTAAGCCTTCGGATTGTTCTGCTTGATCAGCGCCATGCTCTCAGTGTTGTTGGCAGCAGCATCAACCTGCTTGTTGGCAACGGCCATGGCATTGGTTTCGTGGTTGGCATTGGTGACGTTCTTGAAGCACTTCTTCGGCTCGATATTGTTCTTGGAGAACACGAAGGTCATCGGAACGAGGAAGCCGGAGGTGGAGTTCGGGTCACCGAGGCCAAAGTTGATCGACTGGTCGCATTTCAGGACCTGATCGATGTTCTGGATCGGGCTGTCCTTCGGAACGATGACAACGGACCAGTAGCCCGGCTCGCCGGTGGCGGCGACGCTCTGCACGAATACTTCGCCATCGGCGCGATCGACGGCTTCCATCGCCGACTTGTTGCCGTACCAGGCCATCTGCACCTTGTTGAAGCGCATGCCTTCGATGATGCCGGCGTAATCGGAGGCGAAGAACGGCTTGACGTCGAGGCCGGTCTTTTCCTTCATGTCGTCGAGCAGCGGCTGCCAGCTGGTCTTCAGGTTCTGCTGGGATTCGGTCGAGATGATGCCAAAATTGATCGTGTCTGCCGCAAAGGCTGCGGAGCTCATGGTGAAGACGACGGACATCGTCGCCATGCTTTTCAGTAGAGCGTTCATCGTATTTCTCCGAGTTTTCAAAGAGTGATCAGGCGAGCTCCAGCTCGGCCCGTGGACGTTCTCGCTCCGCGGCAACGCTGGGAGCAGCTTGACCGGCCGGGGCATCCGGCAGGACCAGTTCTTCCGAGGCCGCACCGTAAAGTTCGGCCAGGAATTCGTTGGAAAGCGCAGTCGACGGTCCGTCATAGACGATCGCGCCGTCACGCATGGCGATGGTGCGCGGGCAATAACGGCGCGCATATTCCACCTGATGCAGCGACACGACGACGGTGATGCCGTCTTCGGAATTGATGCTGGACAGGACGTCCATGACGCGGCGGGCAGAGGATGGGTCCAGCGCCGAGATCGGTTCGTCGGCGATCAGAATTTCCGCTTCCTGCACCAGCGTGCGGGCAATCGCTGCGCGCTGCTGCTGGCCGCCCGAGAGCGTCGAGGACCGCTGGGCAAACACCTGCGGAATACCGACACGCTCCAGAGCACGGTGCGCCACCTGCTTTTCGTCGCGATTGAAGAGACCGAGTGTACCGCGCCAGCGCGGCGTGCGGCCCAGATGGCCGATCAGCACATTGGTCATCACCGACAGACGGCCGACCAGATTGAACTGCTGGAAGATGACCGAGACGCGGCCGCGCTTCAGCCGCGGGTTGATGCGCCCGCCGTCCTGACACAGATCGCCCAGCACATCGATACGGCCACCCTTGATATCGGCGGTTTCGAGGCCGGCAATGTGGCGGATCAACGTGCTCTTGCCGGAGCCCGACGCGCCGATCAGGGCCACCATCTCGCCGGGCTCGACGGTGAGGCTCACCTTGTCGAGGGCGCGGTTGCGTCCAAAAGTCTTCGACAGATTAGAGACGGTAATGGCTGTCATTTTCTTCCCCTGAACGGTTCGGGTTTCAAGAAACTCTGACGATGTTTTGGTGATGTTTCGGCGACATTTGCGTGAAACTTCTGTGTCAGACGCCGTATTTCCCCAGGAAGTCTTCTGCAGACAGGTCACGAAAATCCTGCAATGCTTCGAACAACTGTTCGTGAGGCCAATCCCACCATGCAAGTGCATCCATGCGCGCGCCGATACCGGCGGAAAAACGCTCGCGGATCAGCTTGGCCGGCACGCCACCGACGATGGTGTAGGGCGCCACATCCCGGCTGACGACGGCCCCTGCCCCGATCACCGCACCATTGCCGACCTTCACGCCGGGCAGCACGGTCACGCCGTGGCCGATCCAGACATCATGGCCGATGATCACGCGCTTCGCGCGGCGGGCTGCAAAGAAGTCCGCCTCGTTTTCGGCGCCGTCGAAATAATCGCCGGCACGGTAGGTGAAGTGGTGCAGTGTTGCGCGTTCAGTCGGGTGATTGGTGGCATTGAGGCGGACGGCAGCGGCAATGTTGACGAACTTGCCGATCTCCGCGCACCACACCATGCAATTTTCCCTGACATAGGAATAATCGCCCATTGTGGTTTCGGTGACGATCGAGCCGGCCGCCACTTCAGTGTAACGACCGAGCTTGCTGTCAGTCACGACGGCGGTCGGATCAACAAAGGGAACGGTGGCGGAAAGCTGCTTTTGCATCACGCGGCCTTTCGTGCGGAGAAGGCGGAGACATCGATGGTGCGAGTCGCCACCGCATCACGCACCGGTTGATCGTGAAAGATGCCGAGGATGGCAGTGCCGGCATCCAGTTTTTCCTGGATCATCGAAATGACCACGTCACGATTGGCGGCATCGAGCGACGCCGTCGGCTCGTCGAGCAGCAGGATCGGGTGATCGGTGATGAAACCACGAGCGATGTTGACGCGCTGTTTTTCGCCACCGGAGAAGGTGGCGGGTGGCAGGTCGAACAGCGCTTCCGGCAGATGCAGGCGGTTGAGCAGGCCAGCTGCCTTTTCGGCAGCAACAGCCCGGTCGACACCACGCGACACCAGCGGTTCGGCGACGATATCGAGCGCCGAGACACGGGGGACTGCGCGCAAAAACTGGCTGACGTAGCCGATGCAATCTCGCCGCAGATCGAGCACAAGACGCGGATCACCGGCACCGAGATCACGAGCCTCGCCCGATGTCCTGTCGCGGATCAGGATTTCGCCGCTGTCGATGGCGTAATTGCCGTAGACCATACGCAGGATCGACGACTTGCCGACGCCCGACGGTCCGCCGAGCACGACACATTCGCCGGCAAACAGTTCGAAATTCACATCATTGACGACCGGCAGGATGACGCCGTCACGCAGATGCATGGTGAAGGACTTTGCCACCTGCCGCACTGAAAGAAGCGCGTTGCCTGTCTCTTGGATTACAACGGTCATGATCACGACTCCAGGATCGAGGCGACGAGAAGCTGGGTATAGGGATGATGCGGATCATCGAGCACGCGGTCGGTGAGACCGGTTTCGACGATGCGCCCATTCTTCATGACGATCATCCGCTGCGACAGAAGGCGGGCGACTGCCAGATCGTGGGTGACGATCACCACCGCAAGCCCGAGATCGCTGACGAGACCACGCAAAAGATCGAGCACACGCGCCTGCACCGAGACGTCCAGACCACCGGTCGGCTCGTCCATGAAGATCAGGCGCGGGCGGGTGACGAGATTGCGGGCGATCTGCAGGCGCTGACGCATGCCGCCGGAAAAGGCGACAGGCTTGTCATCGATACGGTCACCGGCGATTTCCACGCGGCCGAGCCATTCGGTGGCGGTATCGCGGATCTCGCCATAATGGCGATCACCGATCGCCATCAGGCGTTCGCCGACATTGGCACCGGCGGAAACCCGCATGCGAAGACCATCGGCGGGGTTCTGGTGCACAAAACCCCAGTCGGTACGCATCAGAAAGCGCCGCTCGGCTTCCGACAGGTCGGCCAAATCAGGAAACCGACCGTCGCGCATATGGTATTGGATGCTGCCGCTGGAACGCTCCAGCCGACCGGAAATGCAGTTGAGCAGCGTCGTCTTGCCGGAGCCGGATTCACCGACGATAGCGACCACTTCGCCCGGCCAGACATCGAAGGAGATATCCGTGCAGCCGATGAAATCGCCGTAACGGCGCTCAAGGTCTCGGACGGAAAGGATGGGAGAGGTCATGCCGCGTCCTCCTTGACGGTCTCTTGGCCCGCAATCGGCAGGCCCGTCCCGTGATGGCCGTCTTGACGGCGCGTTTCGCAATGGTCGGTATCGGAGCAGACATACATGCGGCCGCCGCGATCATCGGTCACCACTTCGTCGAGATAGACGCCGGTGGCGTTACAGAGCGCGCAGGGCTGCTTGAATTTCTGCACCTGAAACGGGTGATCCTCGAAATCGAGGCTGACGACATGGGTGAAGGGCGGCAGCGCGTAAATGCGCTTTTCGCGACCGGCACCGAACAACTGCAAGGCCGGCGAACCGTTCATCTTTGGATTGTCGAATTTCGGGATCGGCGATGGGTCCATGACATACCGATCCTCGACCTTGACCGGATAGGCATAGGTGGTGGCGATATGACCGTGCTGGGCAATATCCTCGTAGAGTTTTACATGGATGAGGCCGTATTCCTCCAGCCCGTGCATGACACGGGTTTCGGTCTCGCGCGGCTCGAGGAAACGTAGGGGTTCCGGGATCGGCACCTGATAGACGATGACCTGACCGGCGGAGAGCGGCGCTTCCGGGATACGGTGTCGCGTCTGGATGACCGTTGCGTCGGCTGTTTTCGTCGTCGTCGCCACATTGGCAGTCTTGGCGAAAAAGGCGCGGATGGAAACTGCATTGGTGGTGTCGTCGGCGCCCTGATCGATAACCTTCAGTACATCGTCGGGCCCGAGGATCGCCGCCGTCACCTGCACACCGCCGGTGCCCCAGCCATATGGCATCGGCATTTCGCGCGAGGCGAACGGCACCTGATAACCGGGGATGGCGATGCCTTTCAGGATCGCGCGGCGGATCATCCGCTTTGTCTGTTCGTCCAGATAGGCGAAATTGTACTCTGGAAGGGTCATTCCGCGGCCTCCCTCATCTCGTCGTTAGTGGCCTTGGCCGTGTTCAACGTGCGCAACAGGTCGAGTTCGGCCTGGAAGTCGACGTAATGCGGCAGTTTCAGGTGTTCGACGAAACCTGTCGCCTGCACGTTGTCGCAATGGGCGAGCACGAATTCCTCATCCTGCGCCGGCGCCAGCCGCTGTTCATCGAATTCGTCGGCGCGCAGGGCGCGGTCAACGAGGCTCATGGCCATCGCCTTGCGTTCGGACTGGCCGAAAACCAGACCGTAACCACGGGTGAACTTTGCGCCCTCTTCGCTGCCGCCGGTGAACTGCGACACCATCTGGCATTCGGTCACCCGAACGCTGCCGAGCGAGACGGCAAAACCGAGTTCCGGCACATCGATCTCGACATCGACCAGACCGATGCGGATTTCACCGACAAACGGATGGGTGCGGCCGTAACCGCGCTGCGTCGAATACCCGAGCGAGAGGAGAAAACCCTCGTCGCCACGCGCCAGAGCCTGAAGGCGCACATCGCGATCGGCCGGAAAAGCGGTCGGATCGCGGGTAAGGTCACCCGGCTCTTCGTCGGACAGAACATCGCGCTCGATCAGGCCTTCATCGTTGAGAATGTCGGTCACCCGAGGTGCGCGGCGCTCATCCTCGCGGGCACGGCGCAGCGGTTCATCGACCGGCGCGTCTCCAGCCATGGCCGGATCGATCAGGCGGTGGGTGTAATCGAAGGTCGGCCCCAGAAGCTGGCCACCCGGAATATCCTTATAGGTGGCGGAGACACGGCGTTCGATGCGCATCTTCGCGGTATCGATCGGCCGCGAATTTCCGAAACGCGCCAGCGTGGTGCGGTAGGCACGCAGCAGAAAGATCGCCTCGATCATGTCGCCACGCGACTGGCGCACGGCCATGGCGGCGAGATCTGGATCGTAGAGCGAACCTTCGGCCATGACACGATCGACGGCGAGCGCCAGTTGGCCGGTAATCTGCTCCAGCGTCAGCGCCGGTACATCACGATCACCACGACGACGATCGGCCAGCAGACGGTGGGCATTGGCAATGGCGGCTTCCCCGCCTTTTACGGCTACATACATGTCAGAACTCCTCGATCCGCGTCGTGCGGGGGAGCGCGATCGCCTCACCGCCGCAAACCAGCACGACATCCAGCCCGAGCGGATAAGCGGCGCGGTTTTCCGCCATGACGGCGACAAATCCCTCCGGCAGGCCGCTAGGTGCGATCACCGTTTGCGTTTCGATGCCGGGGCCGGTGAGTGTCAGAGGCTGACCGCCGACAAGGCTTTCGACCGGCAGAAGCAGCGTGGCGGAACGATCCGGGTAATCGCTGGTGCCGATCGGGAAGGATGCCCATGCTGAAACGGGACTTGCCTTTTCCAGCACGGCAAAACCGGCGCGAAGAACATCGGCCGTGCGCGGCGCACCGGTGTGAAACGACATCCAGCCGATGGCGTCGTCATTGTTTTCCGGCTTTTCGAACCAGACGGGCGTATCGTAATCGGCAAGCGTCAGCAGGATGGCGGCTGCTGCCTGCGACATTGGTGCCGGCGGGGTAACGAAGCCGGCGAGATCGGCAATGGTGCCCGGCTGCGCCAGCGCATTCATCACACGACGAAATACGGCCTGACTATCCATCACCGGATTGGCAAAGCCACCTTCAAAGACATGGCCTTCCGAACGCGCATTGATCGAAACACTCATCAGTCTTCTCCCCGCACCATGGTGAAGAAGTCGACACGCGTCGCTTCCGTCTCTTCAGCCTGAATTGCGGCCTGATCGCGGGCATGCTGCAGCGCCGGCTCGACAATCGATTTTTCCACGCGGGCCACCCAGTCCGGCAGCTGGCGCAGCGCATCGAGATGGGCGACCATACGCGCCTTGTCGGCATCACGACCGAGCACGATCGAATGGCCGAGTTCACCGCTCTCCAGCCGCACCGTGGCGCGTGTCACGCTGGCCTCGCCGAGATTGAACGGCGCACCACCGCCGCCGATCCGGCCGCGCAGCATGATGGCGCCGATTTCCGGACCACGAACCGCAATGGCGCCGGGCGCGCCGGCTGTATTCTGATTGTAAAGTTCATGGAGCAAACTGGCCGGCATGGACGCCATCGCATCCAGGGCCCGCTTTCTCCGCGCATTCGCTGTTTCTGCTGTCATGTCGCACCTATTTGTCTATTTGTGTAGACAACTAATCTAATCGAGGTTATAGAGCCTGACCAGTGACAGCTTGATGACATTTCGCATTTTTTAAGGACTACCCTCATGCACGCCCTCGATGACGGCATTTCCCGCTGGCGCCGCGTCGCCGACGCCATCCGCGCCGACATCGCTTCCGGCGTGATCGCACAGCAGCTTCCGCCCGAGGTCGAGCTTGCCGAACGTCATGGCGTCAACCGCCATACGGTGCGCCGCGCCATTGCGGCTCTCTCGACCGAGGGATTGCTGCGCGCCGAGCGCGGTCGCGGCACATTTGTCAACGCCCAGCCGCCACGCGTCATCTATCCGATCGGCGAGCGCGTGCGTTTTCGCGAAAACATGATGAAACAGTCGATCGAGCCGTCAGGCCGGCTGATCGGCGCAGAGCGTGTGGCCGCCGATGCGCGGCAGGCGGCATTGCTGAATATCTCGGTCGGCGCGCCTTTGCACCGGCTGGAGCGGCTGGCCGTGGTGGATGGCATGCCGATGTCGCGCTCCACCTCGCTGTTTTCGGTGGAGCGTTTTCCAGACATCATTTCGGCTTACGCGGAAACCGGCTCGATCACGCAGGCATTGCAAAAATCGGGCGTCAGCGATTACCGCCGCCGCGAAACCCGCATCACCGCCGAGCGCGTGTCACCCCATGACGCCGAACTGCTGCAATGCGCAGCCGACGCCATCGTGTTGATCAGCAATGCCGTCGATGTCGATATGGAGGACAAACCGGTCCAGAGCGTGCGCACGCGCTTTCTCGCGGACCGGTTCGAGCTTTCGTTCAAGCCGGACGTGGACTGAACCTTCTCAGGCCCAAGTGCGTTCGAGAACGGAAATCCAGTTCTCGTGGCCGATCTTCTTCAATTCCGCGTCGTTGAAGCCATGTTTGCGCAGCGCCTCGACCAGACGCGGCAGTCCGGCTGCATCCTTGATTTCGTTCGGGATCGTAGTGCCGTCGAAGTCGGAACCGAGCGCCACGCGGTCGATGCCGATCCGCTCGGCAATATAGGCGACATGGCGCACCAGCAGGTCGAGACTGGTATTGGCATCCTTAATGCCGTCGTCACGCAAGAACAGAACGCCAAAATTGATGCCGACGAGACCGTCCGTATCGCGGATGGCGTCGAGCTGGCGGTCGGTCAGGTTGCGGCTGTGGTTGCACAGCGCATGCACGTTGGAATGCGAGGCGACCAGCGGCGCATTCGAAAGCTTGGCAATTTCCCAGAAGCCGGCCTCGTTCATGTGCGACAGGTCAACCATGATTTTCAGCTCGTTGCAGGCGCGGATGAGATCGCGGCCAGCCTCAGTGAGGCCCGGGCCGATATCCGGCGTCGACGGGTAACGGAACGGCACACCATAGGCAAAGACGTTCGGGCGGCTCCAGACCGGGCCGAGTGTGCGCAGGCCTGCCTGATGCAGCACGTAAAGCGCATCAAGATCGGCGGCCACCGCTTCCGCGCCCTCGATGTGGAAGACCGCGGCAAAGCTGCCGGTTTCGATCGAGCGGCGGATATCATCGGCCGTGCGGCACACCGTCACACCACCTTGCGACCGTGCCTCGATATCGAACAACAACCGCGCCATCGCCAGCGTTTCATTGATGGCATCCGGCTGCGTCGGCGTCGGGTAATCACCGTTCGCGTCCTTCGTCATGCTTGGCGAAGGAACGTAGATAGCGCAGAGGCCACCGGCCAGACCGCCGGCCTTGGCGCGCGGCAAGTCGATATGCCCGACATCTTCTCCCTCGAGAAAACGCTTTACCGGATCAGCGCCGCCGTCGCGTCGCAGGCGAAGCAGCACGTCATTATGGCCATCGAAGATCGGAAGAAAATTGTTCAACATTTTCTGAAGTGTCCCGCCGGAGCATTGAGGTTTCGGTTATCCGTAAGTAGGTGGTGGCGCGGTCGCAAATGCAAACCGCGCATAACCTATGCGAAAAATGGAATTGGTCGGTTTTTAAACGCACTGTTAAGACCGCCGAAAATTGCGGCAAAATCTTGCCTGCCCCTCAAATCCCAGGGGCCGGCTTATCAAGGGGAATATAGCAATGGTATCAAGACGCAACTTTCTGATCGGCGGCGCAGCCGTCCCGTTCCTGTCCTATCTCGAACTGGCCGAAACCGCTTTTGCGGCCACGCCGAAGGATATTCTGGTCGTTGCACAGCAGCTCGACAACATGACCAGCCTTGACCCGCATGAGGGTTTTGAGGCCGTCGGCGGCGAGATGATCAGCAACATGTACCAGAAGCTGGTACGCGCCAACAGCGACAACCCCGACACCGTGACCCCGGTCATTGCCGCTTCCTGGGAAGCCGATGCCGACAACAAGGTTTTCACCTTCAAGCTGGCCGATGCCAAGTTCGCCTCCGGCGCTGCCGTCACGGCCGACGACGTTGCGTTCTCGCTGCAGCGCGCCATCAAGATGAACAAGAGCCCGGCCTTCATCATCAACCAGTTCGGCTTCACGGCTGACAATGTTGAAGCCCGCATCGTCGCCAAGGACGCAAAGACCGTCACGCTGACGACCGAAACACCCACCGCGATCTCCTTCCTGCTGTTCTGCCTGTCGGCGAACATCGGCGCCATCGTCGAAAAGAAGACCGTTCTCGAAAACGAAGTGAACGGCGACCTCGGCAATGCCTGGTTGCAGAAGAACAGCGCCGGTTCCGGCCCGTTCAAGCTGCAGGCCTGGAAGGCTTCGGAAAGCATCGCGCTGACGCTGAACGAACACGGTCCTTACAAGGGCAACCTGAAGCGTGTCATCATCCGCCACGTTGTCGATCCGTCCTCGCAGATGCTGATGCTCCAGAAGGGCGACGTCGATATTGCCCGCGACCTGACCTCGGAACAGCTAAAGGCGCTGCAGTCTGACGAAAACGTCACGCTGGTGCGCAAGCAGATCGCTTCGCTGGTGCTGATCTCGCTCAACCAGAACAATGCCAACCTTGCCAAGCCGCAGGTATGGCAGGCTGTGAAGTGGGCGCTCGATTACGAAGGCATGCAGAAGAACATCGTGCCGCTGACGCACGTCGTTCACCAGAGCATGGAGCCTGCCGGTTTCCCGGGCACCGTCACCGACACGCCGTTCAAGCAGAACGTCGAAAAGGCCAAGGCACTGATGGCCGAGGCCGGTCTCGCAGACGGTTTCGACATCACCCTCGACCACTATGCGGCCCAGCCCTACCCGGATCTCGCACAGGCGATCCAGGCCAACCTCGGCGCCATCGGCATCCGCGTAAAGCTGCAGTCGGCTGAAAACCGTCAGGTTCTCACCAAGATGCGCGCCCGCGGCCATGAAATGGCACTGTCGGCATGGGGCACGGACTATTTCGATCCGAACTCGAACGCCGAAGTGTTCTGCATCAACAAGGACAATTCGGACGACGCCAAGAAGAAGCCGTTCGCATGGCGCTCCAGCTTCAAGAACGATGACCTGGCCGCCAAGGCAGAAGCTGCCCGCGACGAGAAGGACCCGGCAAAGCGTCTGGAACTTTACGAAGCCCTGCAGCGCGAGTTCATGGAAAACAGCCCGTTCGCCGTCATGTTCCAGACCACCAAGACAGCTGCCTGCCGCAAGAACACCACCGGCTTCCAGCTCGGCGTTCTGTCTGAAGGCAATTCTTATCTGGAGACTTCCAAGGCGTGAACAAGCGTTTCAAAAGCCTTGCAGCAACACTGAGCAGCGTCCTCCTGACGCTGTTCGGTTTGACTGTGCTGACTTTCCTCATCGGCCGGGTCATGCCGGTCGATCCGGTCATTGCCGCCGTTGGCGACAATGCACCGGAGGATGTCATTCTTCGCGTACGCACTGAGATGGGCCTTGATCAGCCCATTCCGGTGCAGTTCCTGCATTATCTCAACCAGCTGATCCATGGCGATTTCGGCATGTCGGTTCTGACCAAGAACCCGGTCGCGACCGATATCGTCCGCTTTTTCCCGGCGACGTTCGAGCTTGCCACCGCAGCCCTGCTGCTGGCGGCACTGATCGGCATTCCGCTCGGCGTCTGGGCGGCCGTCCGTCAGGGCTCGTTGACCGATCAGGCCATCCGCGTCGTCTGCCTTGCCGGCCATTCCGTGCCGGTGTTCATGCTGTCGCTGATCTCGCTTTTGATCTTCTATTCGTGGCTCGATATCGCCCCCGGCCCCGGCCGGCAGGACATCATCTTTGACGGCATGATCGATACGGTCACCGGCATCCTGACCATCGACACGCTGATTGCCGGCGATTTCGATGCCTTCCGGGACGCGCTGGCGCATATGGCGCAGCCGGTCATCATCCTTGCCTATTTTTCGATGGCCTATATCGCCCGCATGACGCGCGCCTTCATGATCGACGCGCTGAAGGGTGAGTATGTCATCACCGCCCGCGCCAAGGGTCTGTCGCTGACCACGGTTATCTGGGGTCACGCCTTCCCGACGGTTGCCGTGCAGCTCGTCACCGTCATCGCGCTGACCTATGCCGGCCTTCTCGAAGGCGCCGTTGTCACAGAGACCGTGTTCTCGTGGCCGGGCATCGGCCAATATCTGACCGTTTCGCTGATGAATGCGGACATGAACCCGGTCATCGGCACCACGCTTCTGATCGGCCTCATCTATGTCGGCCTCAACCTGATTGCGGACATTCTCTACCGCGTCCTCGATCCACGGGTACAATAATGATCGCCACCTTCCGAAACTGGGCGCTGGACGAAAATCCGTCCTCGCGCCGCCAGGCCGCCTGGGGCAACTGGTACCGCATCTGGCTGAACCTGCGCGGCAATCCGCTCGGCATGATCGGCCTGACCATCATCCTGATCTTCATCGGCATCGCCCTGTTCGCGCCGCTGCTGGCAACGCATGATCCGGCAGCGCAGGATCTTGCCAATCGTCTGGCCGCGCCGAGTGCCGCTCACTGGTTCGGCACCGACGAACTCGGCCGCGACATCTATTCGCGCCTGTTCTACGGCGGCCGCGTCACGCTGGGCATGGTTATCGCCGTCGTGGTTCTCGTGGCTCCGATCGGGCTCGCCATCGGCTGCATCGCCGGTTATTTCGGCGGCGTCGTCGATACCATCCTGATGCGCATCACCGACATCTTTCTGGCCTTCCCGCGTCTGGTTCTGGCGCTCGCTTTCGTGGCCGCCCTGCAGCCCGGTGTCGAAAGCGCCGTGCTCGCCATCGCGCTGACCGCATGGCCGCCTTATGCCCGCATGGCACGCGCCGAAACGCTGACCGTTCGCGGCAGCGACTTCATCGCGGCTTACCGCCTGACCGGTGGCTCTTCGTGGCGCATCATCTTCCGCCACATCATGCCGCTCTGCGTGCCGACGCTGATCGTGCGCGTCACGCTCGACATGTCCTCGATCATCATCACCGCCGCCTCGCTCGGCTTCCTCGGCATGGGCGCGCAGCCGCCGTCGCCGGAATGGGGTGCGATGATTGCGACTGCCAAGCGCTTCATCTTCGAACAGTGGTGGGTTGCCGCCATTCCCGGCATCGCGATCTTCATGGTTTCGCTGGCCTTCAACTTCCTCGGCGACGCGCTGCGCGACGTCCTTGATCCGAAGGCGGCCTGATATGCTCGTTGAAATCAAGAACCTGCATATCGGCTTTGAAAGCCGCACCGGCTTTGCGCCCGCCGTCAAGGGCGTGTCGCTGACGCTCGGCACCGAAAAGCTCGGCATCGTCGGCGAAAGCGGCTCGGGCAAGAGCCTCACCGCCCGCGCCCTTATGAAGCTTCTGCCCAAACAGACGCGGATCGAAGCCGACAAGCTGGAATTCGACGGCATCGACATCCTGTCGGCGTCGGAAAAGCAGATGCGCACGATCCGCGGCAAGCGGGCCGGCTTCATTCTTCAGGACCCGAAATATTCGCTGAACCCGGTGAAAACGATCGGCAGCCAGGTGGCCGAATCCTGGCGCGCCCATAAGGGCGGCAGCAAGCGTGCAGCCCTTGAAGCCGCCATCAACCTGCTGGAAATGGTGAAAATCCGCGATCCACGCAAGGTGGCAAGCGCCTATCCGCACGAAGTTTCGGGCGGCATGGGCCAGCGCGTCATGATCGCCATGATGCTGGCACCCGATCCGGAACTGCTGATCGCCGACGAACCGACCTCGGCGCTTGACGCCACGGTGCAGGCGGAAATCCTGCGCCTGATCGAGGAACTGGTGTCGGAACGCGGCATGGGCCTGCTGCTCATCAGCCACGATCTGCCGCTGGTCTCGCATTTCTGCGACCGCGTCGCCGTCATGTATTCCGGCCGTGTGATGGAAGAACTGAAGGCATCCGAACTTTTGTCCGCGCAGCATCCTTATACGCGCGGGCTGCTCAACTGCATGCCCTCGCTGATCCATCCCAAGGAGCGCCTGCCTGTCCTTACCCGTGATCCGGAGTGGCTGAAATGACCATCGAGATCGACAATCTGCGCATCGCCTTCGGTGACAAGGAAGTCGTCAAGGGCGTGTCCTTCAACGTCGCCAAGGGCGCCAGCTTCGGCATCGTCGGCGAAAGCGGCTCGGGCAAATCCACCGTTCTGCGCGCCATGGCCGGCCTCAACAACGAATGGTCGGGCCGCATCGCCTTTTCCGGCGAGGATGCCCCGCTGTTTCGCCCGCCGGCCTTCTTCCGCAAGGTGCAGATGGTGTTTCAGGACCCATACGGCTCCCTGCATCCACGCCAGACGATCGACCGCATCCTGTCGGAACTGCCGCTCGTGCACGGCATGGACAATATCGACGACCGCATCGCCAAGGTGCTGGCTGCCGTTGCCCTGCCGCAGACGGCACGCTTCCGCTATCCGCACCAGCTGTCCGGCGGCCAGCGCCAGCGTGTGGCGATTGCCCGCGCGCTGATCGCCGAACCGGAAGTGCTGCTGCTCGATGAGCCGACCTCTGCGCTCGACGTCTCGGTTCAGGCGGAAATCCTGAACCTTCTTGCGGACCTGCGAGCCGAGCGGAACCTCACCTATGTGATGGTCAGCCACAATCTCAGCGTCATCGCCCATCTGTGCACCGAAGTGGGTGTGATGATCGATGGCCATATGGTGGAACAGGTCACCGCCGAGGATCTGAGGCTCGGCAATGTCAGCCACGCTCACACGCGCGAACTGCGCAGCCTGAGCGTGGAACTCGAAGAACCGGCCTGACAACAAGGCCTTTGCGCTTTCCGCCGTCATGCTCGGGCCTGTCCCGAGCATCCAACCACGTCGAATGCCTGGCGAGGGCTTAGATCCTCGGGACAAGCCCGAGGATGACGTGGGAGAGGTTCAATTCTCGTCATTGGAGAAGTGAGACATCGATGGCCAACTGGGAAAAAGCACAGGAAACCGCCAGGAAGTTTACCGGCGCATGGGGCAGCGACCAGCCCGGCGGCGCCGTGATCGGTTTCGATGCCAATGGCATCCGCTTCGCAGAAGTCGGTGGCGTCGAGAACCTCTCGACCATGGCGCCCTTCTCCGCCGATACGGTGGTGCGCTACGCCTCCGTCACCAAACACGCTTTTTGCGCCATGGTCTTGTCGCATCCTGAAGCAATCTCCCTCGAAGACACGCTCGGCCAGCATCTGCCCGAATTGCAGGAGCCGATGGCAAGCGTCACCGTCGGACGTGCGCTGGACATGAGCGGCGGTCTGCCGGACACGCGCGAATGCCTCTCCCTGCTCGGTCTTTCGGTCTACACCGAAACCAAGGCCGGCCCGTTGATGGAATTTCTGGCCCGCCAGACGCGCCTGAACTACGAGGCCGGCACCGAAGTTTCCTATTCCAACACCGGCTACCGCCTCGTTGAAACAGCACTTGAGCGCAAGGGCCTGTTCTTCCGCGATTTCATCCGCGATGCCGGCGCAAAAGCCGATGCCACGCTCGACGCCCCGGATGTCTGGAACGATGCCGTTGCCGGCCTTGTACCCGGTTACTGGCACGACGGCGAAAAATGGCAACTCTCGGCCGCCGGTCTGCATATCTCCGCCTCCGGCAGCATGACCGGCAGCGCCACCAGCCTTGCCAATTGGGTGCGTGCCCTGACTCTCGGCGAGGGATCGCTCGCCGGTATTCTCGACAATCTCGCGGCACCACGTGCCTTGGCCGACGGCTCCGAAAGCGGTTACGGCCTCGGCCTGCGCCGCACCGTCCTCGGTGGTCGCGAATTCACCGGCCATGGCGGTTCGCATCCGGGTTACAAGACCTATTTCCTCATCGACCAGACAAGCAAAAGCGGTTTCGTCATCGTCTCCAACCGCGAAGACACCAATGGCAACAAGATCGCACAGGAAGCCATGGCTGCCCTGTTCGATCTCGCCCTACCCGTCGCGGCCCCTGCCCTGAGCGATGGTCTCTACGTCACCGAAACCGGTCCCTTCTGGATCGAGGTCAAGGGATCGACCGTCACCTGGCTCGACGCCGACGATACCGCTTATGAAGATGTTGACGGTTACGTTTCGTCCTTCTCCGCCTCGTCGCCGATGCGCCTGAAGATGGAGGGCGATGCGATCGTCGGCCAGATCGGCCATCCGCCACGCAAGTTCCTGCCCGCCGTCGACACAGGTGTACCAGCCACGCTTGCCGGCCGCTGGTTCTCCGATGAAGGCGCCTATTTCGAGATCGATGGCGATGCCGTCGTCATGGGCGTCGGGCCGGTTCGTCACCGCATGCCGCTCACGGTTTTGGGCGGTGGACGCTTCCTGTTCACGCTGAAGGACGGCCCCTGGACCAAGCGCGTCTGCCTGCACGTTCTTGCCGAAAACCAGGTCGAACTGGTTCTGTCTCGCGCACGAATGATCGAATATAGCCGAGACGCGTGATTGCATTTTGCCACCAATCGGACCAATGAAAAACCGCAGCCGGTTTTGTTTTGGAGTGTTCGGTGGAAGTCAAATGGCTTGAAGATTTTCTGGCGCTCGCCCAGACGCTGAACTTTTCCAAGGCAGCGGACGAGCGCAACGTCACCCAATCCGCCTTCAGCCGCCGCATCCGGCAGCTGGAAGCCTGGGTCGGCACCAGCCTGATCGACCGTGCCACCTATCCCTCACGCCTCACCGAAGCCGGCAAACGTTTCGTGCCGATCGCCGAACAGACGCTGCAAGGTCTCTATCAGGCGCGCCGCAACCTGCAGCACGAAGAGGGCAATGATGCCCGAACTGTCACACTGACGGCGCTGCACACGCTGTCCTTCACCTTCTTTCCCGATTGGCTGAGCGATCTGCGCGGCAAGCTGGGACCGCTCGTGTCGCATATGCGCCCCGACTCGGGCAGCATGGACGAAAATCTCAATTCGCTGATCGACGGCGATTCCGATTTTCTGCTGACCTATCAGAACCTGCATGTGCCGATGCTGCTCGATCCGCAGTTCGAACATCACACGCTTGGTGCCGAAACCATCATTCCCGTCAGTGTGCCGGATGCGGATGGCCGGCCACAGCACGAGCTGGAGCCGGGATTTTCCCATGTCAGTTATCAGAAGACGTCGTTTTTCGGCCAGCTGGTGGCCGGCGCATTTGCCTCACGCCTGCCGACGGACAACCGCGTGCATGTCGGCAGCCATTCGGTCGGCCTGAAAGCCATGGCGCTATCGGGTTGGGGACTGGCCTGGATACCGGAAAGCCTCATCAACGCAGAACTGGCGGATGGCCGGCTGGTGCGCGCGGCAGAAACCGAATGGGATATCGAGGTGGAGATCCGGCTTTACCGGTCAAAAGAAAACCGGCGACCCATCGTCAGAAAAATCTGGGATGTTGTGGCCGCCGGCTAATTTCGTACCGCTTCAAAACGGGGATTGTTTCCTGAAGCGATACGAATTCCTGAAAATCAGACCGCCGTGCGGCGGGCATTGTCCATGTAAAGCGTGCGCAGGCGCTGGAACATCGGGCCGGCCTTGCCATCACCGACCGGCTTGCCGTCGATAAAGGTGATCGGCACGATGAAGTTGGATGCGCTGGTGAGGCAGGCTTCGCGCGCCGCCATCGCTTCTTCCACCGTGAACGGACGCTCCTCGATGGTCAGGCCCTGTTCGCGGGCAAGATCGAGAACGGCGAGACGCGTGCAGCCCGGCAGGATGGCCGTGCCATTGCCACGGGTGACGATCTTGTCGTCATGGGTGATGATATAGGCCGTCGACGACGCGCCTTCGGTGACAAAACCGTCTTCCACCATCCAGGCTTCATCGCAGCCTTCGGCCTTGGCGATACGCTTGGCCAGAACCTGCGGCAGCAGGCAGACGGTCTTGATGTCGCGACGTTCCCAGCGCTGGTCCGGCACGACCTTGACCTTCAGGCCCTTCTCAACGGCCGCGACATGTTCCAGCGTCTTTTCCTGCGTGAAGAGCAGAAGCGTCGGCTCGAGATTTTCCGAATAGAGGAAATTGCGGTCTTCGGCGCCACGCGTGTATTGCAGGTAGATCACGCCTTCGGTCAGCTTGTTGTCTTCGACCAGACGCTTTTCGATGGCAACGATCTCGTCCGTTGTGATCGGCAGATGGCCACCGATTTCCCGCACACTGCGCTCCAGGCGCGCCATATGCAGCGGGCTGTCAATCAGCTTGCCGTCCAGCACCGCCGTGACTTCATAAATGCCGTCGCCGAACAGGAAACCGCGATCAAAGATCGAGATATGCGCTTCGTTTTCGGGCAGGAAGGCGCCGTTGAGATAAACGGTGCGAGGCGTTGCGGCAGGCATGGGAACTCCGTGCGAATTTTCAGATATGATCAACGGCGCTTGAGAGCGTCGAGCGAAATGGCTTGGATTGTCGAAGGCTTGTTCGTGCCGGCATTGTAGCCGTGGGTCGTCGTCGCCATGGTCATCGAGTTGAGGATGGCTTCCTCGCTGGCTTCGATGACGGCTTCGAACAGCGGCGAAACGACATCATTGGAAAGAACCGGATAGCTGGCGACCGCCTTGCGACGCTCCGGCGTGCGGCGAACCTGTTCGGCCGTGGAAAACGCCAGCGCGTAATCACCCGATCCGTTGCTGAGCGCCGCCCCGGTGCGCGCCAAGCCGCCAAAACAGCGCTCCGCGAGACGCTTGAGATTGCGCGAGCACAACGGCGCGTCGGTCGCGACAATCATCACGATCGAGCCGTCCTTGTCATGTGCGCCGTCTGCCTCATAAGGCTGACCGGCCACCATCAGCTTGCCGCCATAGTTCGACTGAACGAGAACGCCGATCGTATAGGTTTCGCCAGCGGTGGAGACGACCCGCGAACTGCTGCCGATGCCGCCCTTGAGACCGAAGGCGACCGTGCCGGTCCCGGCGCCGATGGCGCCCTCCTCCACAGGGCCGACCTTTGCAGCAGCAAGTGCCTGCGACATTTCATCGACAGTTGGACGAGCAGCACGAATATCGTTCAGGCGGGAATCGTTGGTTTCGCCGACGACGGCATTCAGTGAAACGACACGTTCATTGCCGACCTGCGCCAGCGTATGGCGATTGATGGCTTCGATGGCACGCCCGACCCCAAGCGTGTTGGTCAGAAGGATCGGCGTCTCGATCTCACCCAGTTCGGCAATCTGGGTCGAACCGGCGAATTTGCCAAAGCCGTTGAAGACGGCGAGCGCCGCCGGAACCTTGTCCTGAAACAGATTGCCGTCATGCGGCAAAATGGCCGTCGCGCCGGTTCGCGTGCGGTCTCCTTCAATGCAGGTCACATGACCGACAGCCACGCCCGCAACGTCCGTGATCGCGTTCAACGCGCCGGTTTCGTAATGGCCGATAGACATGCCCAGCGCACGCAGACGCATGCGGTTTTCCAAGGTCATCGCGTAAGGTTCCAGTCTCGAATTGCGGCAAGCCTACTTGAGTGCAGCGCCCGCGGGCACAACAAAAACGGAATAGTTTCATGCCGGCTTTGCAACATCCGCGCTGCGGCGGAGAGGCAAAACCTGCCAGCGCATCAATACTTGATCATATAACTCATATTAATTTGCCGATTACCAAACGGGTGGTATCATTGCGGCATGACGCCGCGACGGGCCGTTGATCGTGATCAATGCCTGCACCGATGACGTCTTTAGGATCGCGAATGAAGCACACGGCCGGATGTTTCGATGTCGGGCCGTGGGGAGGAGGAGCCTTGACCACGTGCCTTACAGAAAGACAGACAGATGGGCATCCTTTCCGACCGGTTTCCTCTGACACAGCCCCGGCTGCAGAGTTACATCCCCGACAGCGATGCAGGCCGTTGCGAAACGCCTGACACAAACGCTGCGAAAGCTCTCGCGGGGCAAGTTTTTCTGGCGCGCCGATGGGCGATTCCCGCAACGCAGGCGGTTGCAGCCCAGTCTTTCAGTTCCGCCGACCAGCCCGCTTTCGATGCGCTTCATGCGACGACGTCACCAGATGCCGATGACAGTTCGAATTTCGTCGAATTCGATGGCTTCCTGATCGACGGGCAGATCGCAGCCGCCTTCGATAGCGAGCGAATTCCGTCCGCAGCCTGACCAGCGCTTGAAAAAAGCCGGGCGGCCGACATTTCAAAGCCTTCGAGGCCGCCTCGTTGTTTCCACAGACCAAGAGACTATTTTACAAGGAAATTTATGCATGGCCGAAGATCGTACGCATGTACTGGTTATCAATTGCGGCAGTTCGTCGCTGAAGTTCAGTCTGTTTGCCGGAACCGACCGTTCCGCCATTCTGTCGGGTCTGGCGGAAAATCTCGGCCAGGCGGAAAGCCGGCTGATCCTCAAGGAAAATGACGCCAAGATAACCATTGCGCTCGATGGCGGCAGCCACGATGCGGCGCTGCGCCGCCTGATGGCAGAACTAAAGGAGCGCGGTCTTCTGGATGCCATCGGCGCGGTCGGCCACCGCATCGTCCATGGTGGCGAGCGTTTTGTGCAAGCCACCCGCCTCGATGCCGAGGTTCTTGGCGAGATCGAAGCACTCTCCTACCTCGCCCCGCTGCACAATCCGGCCAATGTGCTTGGCGTGAAGGTTGCAATGGAAGTGCTGGGTTGGGTACCGCATGTGGCGGTGTTCGACACATCCTTCCACATGACCATTCCCCAGGCCGCCCATACTTACGCGATCCCGCATGAATATCGTGAGGCCGGCGTTCGTCGCTACGGTTTCCACGGCACCAGCCACGGTTTCGTCGCCAAGGAAGCCGTCGAACTGCTGGGCCTCGACCCCGAGAACCACGGCCTTGTCATCGCCCATCTCGGCAACGGCTCGTCCGCGACTGCGGTTCTCAACGGCGAAAGCGTCGACACCTCCATGGGCCTGACGCCGCTTGAAGGTCTGGTCATGGGCACCCGTTCCGGCGACATCGACCCCGGCGCAATTTTCCATATCGCCCGTCAGGACAAGCTGTCGATCGACGATCTCGACGCACTGCTGAACCGCAAGAGCGGTCTTCTCGGCCTTTCCAGCCTGTCCAATGATTGCCGCACGCTGGAAAGTGCGGCGGGCGAAGGTCATGAGGGTGCGATCCTCGCCATGAACGTCATGGTTCATCGCCTTGCCCGTTATATCGGTGGCCTCGCCACCTCGCTGCCGCGCCTTGATGCCGTGATCTTCACCGGCGGCATCGGCGAGAATTCGTCCTTCGTGCGTGCCAAGACCATCGCGCGTCTGGCAACGCTTGGCATCAAGCTCGACGAAACCACCAATGGCGGCATGTTCGGCGGGCGTTGCGGCGTCATCAGTGCTGCAGGTTCCGCAGCCGTCGCAGCCGTCATCGCCACCAACGAGGAATGGGCAATCGCCAACGAGGCGCGCCCCTACATCGGCCAGGAAATCCGCAAGGCCGGCTGAGCGACCCACGTCCATACGATCACGGCGCCCGGCTCATATCGGGATCGGGCGCCTGCAAAAAATGCATTTTCCCCGGCTTCGCCGGAACAGACAGATTTTATCGAAAGGCTAAAGTTCATGACGGCACGTGTCATCTTCCTGGCGCCACTGGCGCAAGACGTCGGCCTGACCTCGGTCGCACTCGGTTTCGTACGCGCCCTGCAGCGCGACGGCCTGAAGGTCGGCTTCGTCAAGCCGATTGCGCAGCCGACGGCAAGCGAACATCCGGGCTCCACGCTCCGAACAACGGAAACCTCCAGCCACTTCGCCCGCACGCTTTGCCTGACGGAAGCGCCGGAGCCGATTGCCTTCGCCTATGCGGAAGACCTTCTGCGCAAGGGCGAACTCGACCTCCTGCTGGAAGAGGTCGCCACGATGACGGAAGCGCTGCGCGCCGATCATGATGTTGTGGTGGTCGAGGGCCTGATCCCTTTCGCCGACCTGCAGATTGCACCGCGCCTCAATGTCGAGATTGCCCGCAGCCTCGGCGCGGAAGTCGTGCCTGTCGTCAACGGCAGCGACAATGACGGCAAGCGCCTCACCGATGCCGTCACACTTGCCCGCCGCCAGTACATGCGTGAGGCGAACCACCATTTTGCAGGTCTGCTCGTCAACAAGCTGCCTGAAACCGCCAATCGTCAGGCGCTCACCGGTGCGCTGGCCGCGGCCGACATGGGCGATTGCGAGGTGATCGGCGCGATCCCCTATCGCCCCAGCCTCAACGCACCACGCCTGTCGGACATCGTGTCCTCGCTCGACCTCAAGGTCGAGCAGGGCGACGATCTGGATGCCATCCGCGTCGGCGAGATCGTCGTTGCCGCCCGCTCGGTGGAAAATATCATCGATCGCCTTGGCCCTATGACGCTGGTGGTGATGCCGGGTGACCGCAGCGATATCGCGCTGGCAACGGCACTGGCGCATATGCGCGGCATCCCGATCGCCGGCATGCTCTTGACCTGCGGCGCGCTTCTCGCCCCGCCGGTCGCCGAACTGATCACATCCTCCGGGCCGGCCACGTTGCCGATCCTGTCGACCCCGGACGACACCTATGCCACGGCATCACGCCTGTCGCACCTGAGCTACCATGTCAGCCGCGACGATGGCGGCCATATGGAACAGGTGATCGAGTTCATTGCCGAACATATCGACACCCGTTCGCTGCGTCAGAAGATCGGCTCACCATCCGAATTGCGCCTGTCGCCGCCGCGCTTCCGCAATCAGCTGATCGAGTTCTCCCGCCGCGCCAACAAGCGCATCGTGCTGCCGGAAGGCGAGGAACCCCGCACCCTGCAGGCGGCCGTCATTTGCCACCGCAAGCGCATTGCTCGCTGCGTGCTGCTCGGCAATCCCGAAACCATTCATGCGATGGCCAAGGCCCAGAAGCTGGACCTGCCGGACGATCTGGAAATCCTCGATCCGCAGGCGATCCGCGCCAACTATGTTGACGCCATGGTGGAGCTTCGCAAATCCAAGGGCATGACACCTCCGCAGGCGATGGCGCAGCTGGAAGACACCGTGGTTCTCGGCACGATGATGCTGGCCGTGGGAGAAGTCGATGGTCTCGTCTCCGGCGCTATCCACACGACCGCCAGCACGGTGCGCCCTGCCCTGCAGCTGATCAAGACCGAACCGGGCCAGAGCATCGTCTCCTCCGTGTTCTTCATGCTGATGCCGGATCAGGTTCTCGTTTACGGCGATTGCGCCATCAACCCGAACCCGACGGCCGAACAGCTGGCCGAAATCGCGCTTCAGTCGTCCGACACCGCGCGTGCCTTCGGCATCGATCCAAGGGTGGCGATGATCTCCTATTCGACCGGCGTCTCCGGCACCGGTGGCGATGTGGACAAGGTGCGTGAGGCCACCCAGATCGCCCGCGCCAAGAACCCCGACCTGCTGATCGACGGGCCGATCCAGTACGATGCGGCAAGTGTCGAAAGCGTCGGCCGCTCGAAGGCACCAGAAAGCCCGGTCGCCGGTCGCGCCAACGTGTTCGTCTTCCCCGATCTCAACACCGGCAATACGACCTACAAGGCCGTGCAGCGTTCTGCCGACGTGGTTTCGGTCGGCCCGATGCTCCAGGGTCTGCGCAAGCCGGTCAACGACCTGTCGCGCGGCGCACTTGTCGATGACATCGTCTTCACGATCGCACTGACGGCCATTCAGGCCGATGCGCCCAAGATCGTTGAACAAGAAGCCGTGAAGAGCGTTGCCACCGCATGAGCGCGCTTCCGCATCACGATGAAGCCCTGCACGACACCAAGTCCGCCATACGCGGGCTTGATGCAGGCCTTATCCTCGCACCGCATGAAATTGCGGTCGAGGCCGAGGAAATGGGTGTCAAGAAAAGCAAGAGCGACACCATCACGCTTCTGGCCTTGGCGATCCTCGCCGGTGCCTTCATCGGCCTCGGCGCCATGTTCGCGACCACGGTCGCATCGGGTGCCGATGGCATCCTGCCCTATGGCGTGACGCGTCTTCTGGCCGGTTTCAGTTTCTCGCTCGGCCTCGTTCTGGTGCTGATCGGTGGCGCCCAGCTTTTCACCGGCGACATGTTGATGGTGATGGCCTGGGCGAGCAAGCGCATCAGCACCGTCAAGATGGTCAAAGTCTGGATCCTGGTCTGGTTCGGCAATTTCATCGGCGCAGCCGGGGTTGCCGTGCTTGTTTTCCTCTCCGGGCATTACAAGTTCGGCGGCGGCGCCATCGGCATCGCGGCGCTGCATTATGCCGAGGCGAAATCCGTGCTTCCGCCACTGGAAGCATTTTCGCTCGGCATCCTGTGCAACATTCTCGTCTGCCTCGCCGTCTGGCTGACACTCGCCGGCCGCAGCGCCACCGACCGCATTCTGGCGATCGTCTTTCCCGTCACGGCCTTTGTTGCCGCCGGTTTCGAGCACTGCGTTGCCAACATGTATTATTTCTCGATCGGCCTGCTGATCCATTACGGCGGCTCCGAGAGTTTTCAGGCGATCGTCGCAGGTCATACGGCACCGATCCCGCTGAGCGGTGTTGCCATGAACCTCCTCGTCGTCACGCTCGGCAACTGGGTCGGCGGATCGCTGCTGGTTGGCGGCATCTACTGGCTGATCTACCGGCGGCCAAAACGGCTGGCGAAATAGCGGCCACCACACGGACCTTGCCAGACGCCCGCGCTGTCGCGGGCGTTTGTGTTTGCGCAGGTCAGAAACGCATGTCATGCCGCAGCAAGGCTTGCGGCGCAGGGGCCAGATCGTGTTAGGTGAAAACCAATCGCGAAGGCGTTCAGCCGTTGCGCGATGATGAAATCATATGATCATGGCAGTGTCCCGCATGAGCGCCCCAGTCTACAAATCCTTCGAACAATCCCTGTCCGAATTCGAAAACATCGCCGACGCTGTCGCGCCGATTTCAAACGATGAACTCGCTGCCCGCATCGCCAAGCTGCAATCGCGGATGGCTGAGGCCGATGTGAAGGCGGTGTATCTCGATACATCGACAAGCCTCACCTATTTCACCGGCATGACGCTCGGCGCCAGCGAACGCCTGCACGGCGCCGTCATCCCGTCCTCCGGCGCACCGATCTATATCAGCCCCGCCTTCGAAGAACCGAAGACGGTCACGCTCATCAGGATCGAAGGCGATATCGCCACATGGGAAGAACATGAGGACCCGGCCCTTCTGGTTGCCGAGCTGATCTGCGGCTTGGACGCAAAGGGCAGCGCTTTGGCATTCGACCCGGCGACACCCTTTGCCTTTTTCACGCCAATCGCCGCCCATATCGAATCGCGGCTTAAGGTCATCGGTGCAAAGGAGCTGATCGCCGCTTGCCGGCAGATCAAGTCGGCAACCGAGATCGCCATCATCCAGACTGCCATGTCGGCCAGCCTGCGTGTGCACAAGGCAGTCTGGGAAGGCCTTTACGAGGGCATCTCGACCACCGAGATCATCGATTTCATTCAGGCGGCGCATGTGAAGCTTGGCATGCGCCATGTTTTTGCTGCCGCCCAGTTCGGCGAAGCGACCGCTTATCCACACGGCGTGCCCTATGCGCAAACGCTGAAGAAAAACGACATGGTGCTGATCGATCTCGGCGGCCATATCCATCGTTACTGCTCGGACATCACCCGCACCTACATCTTTGGCACACCGAGCGAGCGTCAGCGGGAGCTTTGGGAGCTGGAAAAGAGCGCGCATCGCGCCGGCTTCGAGGCAGCACGGATCGGCACGCCTTGCGAAGAGGTGGATGCGGCGGCGCGCAAAGTGCTGACCGATGCCGGTTATGGTCCAGATTATCAGGTGCCGGGCCTGCCGCACCGCACCGGCCACGGACTTGGCATGGACCTGCATGAGGACCCGTTCATCGTTCGCGGCAACACGACACGTCTGGAACCCGGCATGGTGTTTTCCGACGAGCCGATGTTGTGCGTTTACGGCGAATGCGGCGTGCGGCTGGAAGACATCATCTACATGTCGGAAACCGGCCCGGTGTTCTTCACCGAACCGGCGCATTCCATCGAAAAACCGTTCGGCTGATCGGACTTATCCGAACCGCTGCGGAGAGAATGCGGCGATATCGATCGCCGTCGTCTTGCCCGACAGCATATCGGCGACCAGCCGTGCAGTTCCGGCCGACTGAGTGAGCCCAAGATGGCCGTGGCCGAATGCGTAAACGACATTGGCCGTGGTTTTCGCGCGGCCGATGGCCGGCAGGCTGTCAGGCATTGATGGGCGAAAACCCATCCATTGCGAGCCGCCCTCGGCCTTGAGACCCGGCAGGAAGGCTTGTGCCTTTTTCAGCATGGCTTCCGAGCGCTTGAAGTTCGGCGGCAGCTCAAGCCCGCCGAGTTCGACGGCACCACCGACGCGGATGCCGCTGGTCAGGCGCGTGACGACAAAACCGTGTCCGCCGAACGTGACCTGCGTGCGCAGATCGAAGGAGCCTTCCGGCAATGTTGTGTTGTAACCGCGTTCGGTTTCCAGCGGAATGTTTTCGCCGAGTGTGCGGGCAATGCGGTGCGAAAACGCGCCGGCGGAGAGAACCACCTTGCCCGCAACATGTCTGCGACCGTCCACGGCCACCACTTCGGCGCCATCCGCAATCGGGCTCAGCGCCTTGACCTCAGCGATCTCAATCACGCCACCGCGCGCTGAAAACTGGGCGGCCAATGCCAGCGTATAGAGTTTGGGATCGGCGATCGAATACCAGCCCGGTGTGAACGTGCCGCGAATGAAACGTGGCGCGATGCCGGGCTGGATGTCCGCCATTTCGGCGGCGTGCATGTGCCGGAATTCGATGCCGTGTTTTTCGCGCGCCTGCCAGCCCGGCAACGACGCCTCGTACTCGGCACCGCTTTCATAAACCTGCAGATTGCCTTCCTTGCGCAGCATGGAAAGCGCGTCGGTGGCAGCGAGGAACGGCTCCAGTTCCGCCTTGGACAGATCCATCAAGGCCGTCTGGGCGCTGGTGGACTGGGCGACGCGCGATGGCTGGCAGGCCCGCCAAAACCGGAACATCCATGGCGCGATCTGCAGCGCATATGCCGGCGGAATCGAGAGCGGGCCGAGCGGATCCAGCAGCCACTTTGGCGCTTTTTTCAGAATACCGGGAGAGGCAAGCGGCAGGATATCGGTAAAGGCAAAAGCACCGGCATTGCCGGCGGAAGCACCGGCTGCCGGGCCTTCGCGATCGATGACGGTGACATTGAGACCCCGCATCTGCGCGGCGATGGCAATGGAGAGACCAACCACCCCTGCCCCGATGACGATGACATCCGACCTGCTCATGTTCCCCAGCTTTCCGGCATGCCGTGGCGGCACGCTCATTCCCCGTCCTGATAGAGAAAAACCCTCCAGCGGAGGGTTTTTCATAGAAGTATTTTAAGCCTTGGCACTCTGGACTGCGCCCGGCAACTTGCTCCAGTCGGCGTACCAGCTGTCGAACAGCGCAAGCTGGGTCTCGACATAACCGCGCTGGCTGTCGGAGAGCACGTCGGTTTCGATGAAGTTCAGCGCGTATTCCTTGTCGCCCTTCAGCACCATCATATGCTTGAAGTAGAGGACCAGATCCGGGCCTTCATCGAAGGAGGAGAGTACGCCGAGGGCTTCTTCCAGTTCCTTGGCGCGGACACGGGCATCGGCATCGCCCTTCGCCGCAGCGATGGCGAGATTGCAAAGATGCAGCACTTCCTTCGGCAGGACATTGCCGATGCCGGTGATGGCGCCGGTCGCGCCGCAATTGACATAACCATGGTAGACGGCGGTATCGACGCCGATCATCAGCGTGACATTGTCATCGCGGCTGGTGATGTTTTCCGCCGCGTAACGCATGTCCTGCGGGCCGCCGAATTCCTTGAATCCAACAAGGTTCGGATGTTCGGCGCGCAGCGCAAAAAACAGGTCGGCGCGGGTGGCGAAACCGTAATAAGGGCTGTTGTAGATGACGGCCGGCAGATCAGGTGCTGCCGACAGGATGGCCTTGAAATGCGCCTTCTGGGCCGAAATCACCGAGCCGCGCGACAGAACGCGCGGGATGACCATCAGGCCGTTGGCGCCGACCTTCTGGGCATGCGCGGCAAGCGCAACAGCAGACGCCGAATTGATGGCGCCGGTGCCGACGATGACCGGAATGCCCGCATTGACCAGACGCTCGACGCCTTCCATGCGCTGCACATCGGTGAGAAGCGGCCAGTCACCCATCGAACCGCAATAGACAACGGCCGACATGCCGGCTTCGATCAGCTGCTTCGCCTTCGAGACCAGCGCGTCGAAATCCGGCGTACGGTCAGCCTTGCCGGGGGTCATCAGGGCCGGGACAACGCCCGAAAAGATATTTGCCATTCCCGAAACTCCTCAAAATCCGTTGGTGGGCAAGCACACCCACACCTCTGAGATGGGAGAATACTCCATCCACTTTCTTTGTCGACAAAAAAAATACAAGATTTTCACAAGTCGATATCGAGCCTTTCATGACGTGTCAGAAGGCGTCCGATCTGCTCGACGATCTGCTCGCCATGCGCCTTGCCGAGACGATCCGCAGCAGCGACATCGCGGGCTTCGATGGCGGCGATGATTTCCTCGTGCTCATCGACGAAGCGGGACGGGAGACGATCGTCATAGGACTGGTAATAAAGCCGCAGCATGCGCCGGCCTTCACCGAGAAGGCGATCGAAAAAGCCGGCGTAATAAGCATTGCTACCGGCCGCTGCGATGGCCGAATGGAAAGCGGCGTTGGTGGCAATCATGGCCAGAGCGTCCTGCGTGCGCACGGCAGCGCTGAACTCGGCCTGATGGGCGCGAATGTCGATCAGGTCTTCCGCCAGGTGATGCTGCGCCGCCAGGCGCGTCGTCACCCGGTACATCAGCACTAAGGCGTCGAAATAGGCGTGCATGCCGAGGAAATCGATATTCGACACCATGGTCGAGCGATTGGGCAGCGTCTCGATCAAGCCTTCGCCGACCAGCCGTACCAGCGCCTCACGGATCGGCGTGCGCGACATGCCGAAACGGGCCGCCAGCGCCACCTCGTCTATGGCACTGCCCGGCGCCAGCTTGAGATCGAGGATTTCGTCACGCAGGAGATCATAGACAAGCTTTACGCCTGAACCGCGCTTGCGCTCGATCGCCTGATCCGGATCGGGTATGGCCATGACAGAATCCCTTGTCGACATGATGTTCGCTGCATTTAGAGCCTTTTACGATCAAATGTAATCACTCCGGGAACAGCATAGAGACCGCCCCAGGCGATCCACGCATCACGTTGGCCATACCGGCTTTGACGTTTCTGAAAATCTGCGCGCTCACTTTGCTGCGGAGCCCGGTGTACAAATGACGATCTCCATCGTCGGAACAGATTGCAAGCCCATCCCCGCCATTTTCGAGCGCACACGAAAAAGCCGGGGCGCGAACCCCGGCTTGCATCATCGCGGGCGGAACAGGATCAGGGCTGCTTGCCGATATAGGCCAGAATGCCTCCATCGACGTAAAGAACATGGCCGTTGACGAAATCCGATGCCGGCGAAGCGAGGAAGACGGCCGGGCCTTTCAGGTCCTGCGTGGTGCCCCAGCGATTGGCCGGCGTCTTGGCCAGGATAAAGGAGTTGAACGGATGACCCGGCTCGCGCAGCGGTGCGGTCTGCGGGGTCTCGATATAACCCGGGCCCAAGCCGTTGCACTGAATGTTCAGCGAGCCGTATTCGGAGGCGATGTTGCGGGTCAACATCTTCAGGCCGCCCTTGGCAGCAGCATAGGCCGAGACCGTTTCGCGGCCGAGTTCGCTCATCATCGAGCAGATGTTGATGATCTTGCCGCCGCCCTTCTTGATCATGCCGGGAATGACGGCCTTGGCGACGATGAAGGGCGCGGTCAGATCGATATCGATGACCTGGCGGAAATCCTTGACGTCCATTTCATGCATCGGCGTGCGGCGGATGATGCCGGCATTGTTGACGAGGATATCGACCGGGCCGAGATCCTTTTCGATATCGGCGACCAGTTTCTGCACGCCCGGCTCGTCGGTGACGTCGCAGATATAGCCCTTGGCGTCGATGCCCGCTGCCTTGTAGGCTTCGATACCCTTGGCCAGAAATTCCTCGTTGACGTCGTTGAAGGCGATGGTGGCGCCGGCTTCGGCCAGCGCGCTCGCCAGTGCAAATCCGATGCCGTAGGAGGCGCCGGTGACGAGGGCGACCTTGCCCTTGAGCGAGAATGCGTCGGGATAGCTCATAATCAAAAAATCCTTGAATACGGAGGGAGGATAAAACGGCAGCGCCGTGTCGCGGCTGCCGGACCCCGCGCCCTGCCGGCGATCTGATCGATCGATGCCGGTTGCGGGATCAGTTCTTGAAAATCATGGTGCGGGCGCGAAAACCTTGCACGCTTTCGCGCCCTCGTCCGACGATCAGCGAAGCTCGTTGATCGGGATATGGTCCATGTCGTCGAAAGTGAGGTTTTCACCGCACATTGCCCAGATGAACGTGTAGTTGGCGGTGCCGCAGCCGGCATGGATCGACCACGACGGCGAGATAACCGCCTGCTCGTTGCCAACCAGAATGTGACGCGTCTGTTGGCCTTCGCCCATCATGTGGAAGACAGCCTGATCTTCGGCGATGTTGAAGTAATAGTAGATTTCCGAACGACGCTCGTGGGTGTGGGCCGGCATTGTGTTCCAGACATTGCCCGGATCGAGTTCGGTCAGGCCCATCGACAGCTGGCAGGTTTCCAGAACGTCCGGATGGATGAACTGGTTGATGACGCGCTTGTTGGCGGTGGCATTGTCGCCGACCGGCTTTTTCTTGGCGTCATTGATCGACAGGAACGTGGTCTTGCAGACTTTGTGGGCCGGTGCCGAGATCATGTAGAACTTGGCCGGCTTGGCCTTGTCCTTGCTGCGGAAGATCACCTGTTTGGTGCCCTTGGTGACATAGAGGCAATCCTTGAAGCCGGTCTCATAGACCTCGCCGTCGACTTCGATCGAACCTTCGCCACCGAGGTTGAAGATGCCGAGTTCGCGGCGCTCCAGCACGTAGTTCGTGCCAAAATTCTTCATGCAGTCGATGCCCTTGTCGAGCGGAACGGCCTCGGCAACGGGCATGCAGCCGAACACGACCATACGGTCGACATGGCTGTAGGTGGCAAGAATTTCGTCAGCGACGAAGAGTTTTTCGATGAGGAATTCGGCGCGCGTTTCTTCGGTGGTGTAACGCTTGAAATCTCTCTGACTGGCCGAATAGCGGATGTCCATGAGTGTAACTCCTGTAGAAACTGGTATCGTTATGAAATGGGGGCCTGCGGAAAGGCCTCAGAGAAGGATCTTGACGACGACCTTGCGGACCTTGCCGGCAGTCTCGGCAACGCAACCCGGACGGTGGATGTCGGTCGGGTAGAACAGCGCATAGGCGCCCGGGCCAAGCAGCAGGTCGGTCTCGTCGGTGACATCAGAATAGAAGCGGACATCGCGGCCTTCGAACAGGTCTTCCTCGACCGTGTGGGCACCGGCAAGCGGGGCGTAGCCGATGACTTCGCGGCCGGCAAAGACATACTGGATGTCCATATAGCGGGCATGCGATTCCGGGCGCTTTTCAGCCTTCGGTGCCGTGTCGTAATCCTGGATGAGCGCAAAGATGGTGTCGCCGTCGATATCGACCCGGCCGGCTGGCAGAGATGCGATATCGGTCTTGGCAAGAAAGTCGAGACCTTTGCGGACGTTCTCAGGCAGGATGGCGGCGTCGCGGTCGAGCGTGGCGAGATGGCTAAGATACATGACATTATTCCTTGATTTTCTTTGGCGGGGCCGGCGACGGAGCGCCGGCCCCGGCGAACCTTACTCGGCAGGGCGCAGGGCGTCACCCGCCTGAGGCGCATCAGCCGGAGTAGCCTCGGTCACGCCGGCCCGCTTCTTCATGTGCTTGGCGTACATGCCGGTCAGGATCGGGACCAGAATGGCCGTGGTCAGGCATGCAGCGGCGACCAGCGAGGTTGCGGCAGCGGCAGCGGGTTTGAACTGCGGTGCCATTTCGGCGATGATCATCGGGTTGGCGACGGCCGCACCGGCAGCCGACGAGGCGGCGAGACCTGCAGTGCCATTACCACCGCCGATAAGCCTGTCGGCGAAGATCAGCGGGATGCCGGTGACGACGATGACGATGATACCGAGCAGAATGCCGCCCAGACCGGTGGTCAGGATGACGTTGAGGTCGATGCCGTTACCGAGCGCAAAACCGAAGAACGGGATGAGCGTGGTGACGCCGCCCTTGAAGAAGGCGCGCAGGTCCTTGTCGAGGTTGCCGAGAATGAAGCCGATCAGGAAGGGCAGGACGGCGCCGACGAACAGGTGCGGTTCGAAAGTGGCAACGCCGGCAGCGCCGAGGATCAGCATCGAGACCAGCGGACCCGATTCGATCGACATCAGCACGAAGGCACCCGATTCTTCCTTGGTGCCGTATTGCTGCATGATCGCGGCGTAGAGACCGCCATTGGTCATGTCCATTGCAGCGCAGATAGCGAGTGCCGAAAAGCCCATGAACAGGCCCGACTGGACGCCTTCGAGCGGCAGGAACTGGGCAGCGATATAGGTTGCGCCCCAGGCAACGAGGGTTTTGACGACGACGAGGTTACCCGATTTGCGCAGCACCGTGCCGGTTGCGCGAAGGTCGATCGACGTGCCCATGCAGAAGAACCAGACGGCCAGGATCGGCACCGTACCGGCGATCAGGCCGTTGGTGAACGAACCGAAGTAACTTCCGGCCCATGGGAAAAAGGTCTTGCAAAGTGCGCCGAGAATGAGCGGCACCAGCATGAGCCCGCCGGGGACTTTGTCGATTGCTTTCTTGATATTCATTGTGCATTCCTCCTGAAAATTCGTATTCGCTATTCGTCGGCACTTTTCTGTTGGCCGCGGGCAGCGATTTCGTTTGAAAAAACGTCCGGCGTTGCTCCCTCCGGAATGATGGCGCCGTGGTGCTGTACGACGGCACCTGCGACGATATGCGCTCGGCCGGCAGCCTCTGCGGGTAGAAGCTCGAGAAGACGTCCGAGGATGTAGGTGGCCGAAAAGCTGTCACCGGCCGCGGTCGTATCGACGACTTTTCCGACCTTGGTGGCAGGCACGATTTCGACCTTGCCGCTATGGATGAGCGTGGCATCGCCCGGCCCGTCCTTGATCACCACTTCGAGCTGCGGCATTTTGGCGAAATAATCGATGCCGGCCTGGACGGTGGGAGCCAGCCCCAGCACTTCCAGCTCCTCAATGGTGACGAGAACGCGGGTGGAAAATCCGATGACGCGCTCATAAGCGGCACGCGCGGCCTCGATGCCGCCCCAGAGCAACGGGCGGTAGTTACCGTCGAAATCGACGGCGACGCCGGCACGGGCCAGTTCCTCCAGCCGCACCAGCAGGCGCTCGCGGCTTTCGGGCTTCAGGACTGCCAGGCTGATGCCCGACAGGTAGACGCTGGTATAGCTTCCAAGAGCCTCCAGCAGATCCTTTGAACCGTCCGATTCAAAGGTTTCCCGGGCGGCCGCCTCGCCGCGCCAGTAAAAGAAGCGGCGTTCGCCGGCCGCATCCGTGCGGATGAAATAAAGGCCGGCGCGACGCCCCTTCAGACGCAGGACGAGATGATCGTCGACGCCCTGCTCGTTCCAGAAAGCGGCCATCTGATCGCTGAACGGATCGTCGCCGATGGCGGTTACGTAGGAGACGAAAGAGCCCAGCCCGGCACCGAGGCGCGCCATATAGGCAGCCGTATTAAAGGTGTCGCCGCCGAAAGCCTGGGTGATCGACCCATCAGGCTTGCACTGCATCTCGATCATGCATTCGCCGATCGATGCGACCCGAATTTTCTGTTGTGTCATTGTCCATCCCTTCACACCGCGCATTCGCGGCACAAAGCGCAGGACGTCTCTCTGACCCCCGTCATGCGCTTTCGAGATGAACTTATCGGGATGTCGCAGGGTCGGCGTTGATCGGGATCAATGGTTTCCGTCCGCATGTTGATAGTCTGCGGATGGAAGTCAGGATGCCTGCACACGAATGAGCAGGCATCACGATCTGGGAGGATCCTAAACCAAGTGCCGCAAGGCAAAGCAGAAGGAAGACATTAATGGGCATCCTTTCCGAGAAAATCACCCCGGCCGATGCGTGGTCGGGTTTCAAGGGTGAAGCCTGGCGCGAAAGCGTCGATGTTCGCGATTTCATCCAGGCGAACTACACGCCCTATACCGCTGACAGCACATTTCTGGCCGGTGCGACAAAACGCACACTGAAGCTCTGGGAAGACCTGAGCGTTCTTTTGAAGGCCGAGCGTGAAAAGGGCGTCCTCGACGTTTCCGCCGACCGCGCCTCCACCATCACCGCCCATGACGCCGGTTACATCGACCAGGCAGCCGAGCTGATCGTCGGCCTGCAGACCGATGCACCGCTGAAGCGCGCCATCATGCCGAACGGCGGCTTGCGCATGGTCGAAAACGGCCTGGAAGCCTTTGGTTTCGAGCTTGATCCTTCGGTCAAGGAAGTCTGGACCAAATATCGCAAGAGCCATAACCAGGGCATTTTCGACGTCTACAGCCCGGAAATCCTCGCTGCCCGCAAGTCCGGCGTCATCACCGGCCTGCCGGATGCCTATGGTCGCGGCCGTATCATCGGTGACTATCGCCGTGTCGCCCTTTATGGCACGGACGCATTGCGCGCCTTCCGCCAGAAGGATTTCCGCGCCATCGAGAACGAGGTCTTTACCGACAGCGTGATGCGCCTGCGTGAAGAGCTTTCGGAACAGTTCCGTGCGCTCGACGAGCTGCGTGAAATGGCCGCGAAATACGGCTACGACATTTCCAAGCCTGCGACCAATGCGCGCGAAGCCATCCAGTGGACCTATTTCGCCTATCTGGCTGCCGTGAAGGAACAGAACGGTGCGGCCATGTCGCTCGGCCGTGTCTCGACCTTCCTCGACATCTACATCCAGCGGGATATCGATGCCGGGCTTCTCACAGAAGAACAGGCCCAGGAACTGATCGACGACATGATCATCAAGCTCCGGATCGTTCGCTTCCTGCGCACGCCAGAGTATGACCAGCTGTTTTCGGGTGACCCGACCTGGGTGACCGAATCGATCGGCGGCATGGGCGAAGACGGTCGTCCTCTCGTCACCAAGTCGAGCTTCCGCTTCCTGCACACGCTCTACAATCTCGGCCCGGCTCCCGAACCGAACCTGACCGTGCTGTGGAGCACAAAACTGCCGACCGGCTTCAAGAACTTCTGCGCAAAGGTGTCTGCCGATACCAGCGCCATCCAGTACGAGAACGACGATCTGATGCGGCCCAAATGGGGCGACGACTACGGCATTGCATGCTGCGTCTCGGCCATGCGCATCGGCAAGCAGATGCAGTTCTTCGGTGCCCGCTCCAACCTCGCCAAAGCTTTGCTTTATGCGATCAATGGCGGCGTCGATGAAAAGAGCGGTGTTGCCGTCGCCAAGGGCTTTGAGCCGATCAAGGGCGACGTGCTGGACTATGACGAAGTCATGGCCAAGTTCGACAAGATGATGGACTGGCTGGCCGCGACCTATGTCAAGGCACTCAACACCGTCCATTACATGCACGACAAATACGCTTACGAGCGTATCGAAATGGCGCTGCACGACCGCGACATTCTGCGCACCATGGCCTGCGGCATTGCCGGCCTGTCGGTGGCAGCGGACAGTCTGTCGGCCATCAAGCACGCCAAGGTGCATGTGATCCGCAACGAGGCAGGCCTTGCCGTCGATTACAAGATCGAGGGTTCCTACCCCGCTTACGGCAATAACGATGACAGCGTTGACGACATCGCGGTTTGGCTGACCGAGACCTTCATGAAGAAGATCGCCGCCCAGCCGTATTTCTACCGCGACTCGATGCCGACGCAGTCGGTTCTGACGATCACCTCCAACGTGGTCTACGGCAAGAAGACCGGCAATACGCCGGACGGACGCCGCGCCGGCGAGCCTTTTGCGCCGGGTGCAAACCCGATGAACGGCCGCGACACCAAGGGTTTTGTGGCTGCCGGCGCATCGGTTGCCAAGATCCCCTACGACTCGGCTCTCGACGGCATTTCCTGGACGGCTTCGGCCACCCCGGATTCGCTCGGCAAGACCGACGAGGAACGCGCGCAGAACCTCGCCAATTGCCTGGACGGGTATGCGGCGGCCGGTGGTTTCCATGTCAACGTCAACGTCTTCAATCGCGAGACGCTGGTTGACGCCATGGATCACCCGGAACTCTACCCGCAGCTGACGGTCCGTGTTTCGGGCTATGCCGTCAACTTCGTCAAGCTGACCCGCGAACAGCAGCTCGACGTCATCTCGCGTACGTTCCACGCCAAGATGTAAGCCGGATCTGGATGACATCCCGCGCGCAGGTTTCTGCGCGCGGGACCTCCAGCCACATCATTCGCCACAAACCATGAGCCTCACCATGGATATCCTCACGATCAAGGACGGTTTGCCAAAAGCGGCCGCCGGCCACCACACCCCACTCGATCACGGCTTTCTGCATTCGGTCGAAAGCGGCGCCGCAGTAGACGGTCCCGGCATGCGCTTTGTCTTCTTCATGGCGGGCTGCCAGTTCCGCTGTCTCTATTGCCACAACCCGGACACCTGGAAACTGCATAACGGCCGCCGCATCACGCTGGATGACGCCATTGCCGAGATCAAACCCTATGCCGGTTTCCTGAAATTTGCCGGTGGCGTGACGATTTCCGGCGGCGAGCCGCTGATGCAGGCAGGTTTTGTCGGCGAGATGTTTCGCCGCATCAAGCAGGATTTTGGCCTGCACACCGCGCTGGACACGCAAGGTTTTCTGCACGGCAATGTCGAGGATACATTTTTCGACAATGTCGACCTCGTTCTGCTCGACATCAAACATTCCGACCCGGACACCTACAAGCGCCTGACGGCGCAACCGCTGCAGCCGACGCTGGATTTCGCCCACCGCCTGAAACGCCTGCAAAAACCGATGTGGCTGCGCTACGTGCTGGTGCCCGGCTGGACGGATGGCGCGGAAGATATTGCCCGCCTTGCCGATTTCGTCGCCGACCTCGGCGACATCGTCAAACGGGTGGAGGTTCTACCCTTCCACCAGATGGGCACCCAGAAATGGGAGCAGCTGGGCATCGAATATCCGCTGAAGGATTCGCCGACGCCGACGCCGGATTCCGTTGCACAGGCACGGGCGATCTTTGCGGCAAGAGGTTTGACGGTGTTGTAAGGAAATATGGCGGGCCGGCCAGCTACCACTGACCGCGTTCATTACCGGCCGGAGCGCCGTTTTGCCACTGGTCATAATAACTCAGCGCGCTGTCCTGGGCCGTGCGCAGCAGGCTCGGATCCTGCCAGACCATGAAGCCGCCGATCACCAGACCCGCGACAATGGCGATGCCGATCAGCTTGCGGACGACGAACATCACCAGCCAGATCGCAACGAGCGCGACCACGATCATGACCAGCAGGGAATAGATATCTTCAGGGATGTAAGCGTCGAACGTGTCCATATGCGCTTATAGATGCAACGTTTTGGCCGAAAGAAGGCGGCACCGGGACGAGCCTCGATGCGGCATGCTGAATGCACCGATTATCCTGCAGGGCGACCGCAGACGATGACAGCGGATTGCTTCCTGTTAATATCGCGGGCTGAAACTGCTGCAGCCGGAGGTGCGCCATGGCAAACGAGACGGTCAAAGGTCCTGCGTCCTATTTCCCTTCCATCGAAGCCAAATATGGCCGTCCGATCGCTGAGTGGAAGGAACTCATCCGCGGGCAAGGCGGGAAGAAACACATGGAGCTTGCCAACTGGCTGAAGCAGGAGCACGGCATGGGTCATGGCCATGCCAATGCGCTTGTTGCCGATACTTTGCGCGAGTAGTGGGCCGGTGAAAACCGAAGCGAACGCAGCGCAGAAGCGCTAGCTGCAATAGTCGAGCCGCTTCGGGTCACAACTCAGCAGATTCACTCAGCGGCAAATTTCACCGTCACGCCGCGCTGGCGAAAATAGGCCTGCATCAGTTTTCGGCCGGAGCGGTTGTTCTGTACGAGCCTGGCCGGATCGAAGACCGCCTCCTTCACGCCCTCGCGCGCAAGCGCTGCCTTGAGGCTCGCGATATGCAGATCGATGTCGGCATTGTCCGCCTGAAGCGATTCATAAATGCGGGTTGTTGCTTCTGTGACTGACGGTTCGCTCACGATTTCACTCCGGTTATTGTCTGCGTGGCGATTACCACACTTTTCGGCCTGACCCTATCGGGATGAAAAACGCCGTCGTCAACGGATGATCTGCGTCATCCATCTCTCCCAGCCCTGCCCATTTTGCATATCTGGCGACACGCAATGACAACCATCAATTCATTGCAATGCAATAGTTGCTGTGCTAACTATTTATCACACACCATTAGCACACTAACTATCAGTCTGTCAGATGAAACGCACCGAAGCCCAATCCGATTTTCTTGAGGCGCTGACCAAGACCAGCCGCAAGATCCGCACCGCCTTCAATCAGCGGGTGACAGCGCATGGGCTGACCTACCCGCGCGCCCGCGCCCTGTGGCGCCTTGCGGAGCGGCCGGACATGGCGCAGACCGAACTTGCCTTCGAGCTGGAGCTGGAACAGGCGACCATGGTGCGCCTGCTGGATCGGATGGAGGAAAATGGCCTGATCGAGCGCCGTCAGTCTGCCGACGACCGCCGCGTGAAGCGGATTGCCCTCACCCCGCATGGTGAAGAACAGGCAACGCTGGTGCGCTCGATTGCCGACCAGATGCGTCAGGAAGTGTTTGCCGACATTGACATGGAGGACCTGCGCGGACTGACGCTGCTTTTGCAAACCATAACCGGCCGCGTGGCCGATCTTGAGGTGCAGCATGTCCCCGCGTGAAACCGTTGCCCGCGCGGCGGATGATGCGCCCGAGGCGAAAGATGGCACCGAGCCATCCGAGCAGGAACAGACCGAGGAAAAGCCGGCCCCTGCTGCTGCACCGGCAGCCCCTCCGGCGTTCATTCCGAAACCGCCGCTGATCGCTTTCGGCTACATCATGGCCGCCACCATTGTGGCACTGACGCAGGGGCTTGGTCTTTCCTTCCTGACGGTGAACCTGCAGCAGGTGGCAGGCCCTCTGGGCGTGACTACCAATGAAGCCGCATGGCTGATGGCTGCCTATGTGTTCCCGAACGCCAGCCTCGGCCTGTTCCTGTTCAAGATCCGCATGCAATACGGCATCCGCAATTTTGCCGAGGTTGCCATCGGCGTTTATGTTCTGGTGTCGATCGCGCATCTGTGGGCGAACGACTTTACCTCGGCGATGATCCTGCGCTTTTTTGCCGGCGCGGCCGCAGCACCCTTGTCGTCGCTTGCCTTTCTCTACACGATCGAGGTCTTTCCGCCCAAACAGAAGCTCAGCGTGGGCACCGCCATCGCCCTGACCGCCATTGCCCTGCCGACTCCTGTCGCCGGCCTTCTGTCACCCGGCCTGTTTGATCTCGGCGACTGGGCAACGCTCAACATGCTGGAACTCGGCCTGTCGCTGGTTTCGTTGGCAATGATATTCCTTCTGCCGCTGACCTCTCCACCGCGCATGAAAGTGATGCAGTGGATGGACTATGTCAGCTTCACCTTCCTTGCCGTCTGCATGGGTTGTTTTGCCGCCGCGCTGACGCTTGGCCGGCTTTACTGGTGGACGGAAGCGCCGTGGCTGGGATGGATGATGGCCGTCGGTGTCGCCTCCGGCATGATTTGCGCCGTCATCGAACTCAACCGCCGCAACAACCTGATCGATATCCGCTGGCTGACCTCGCGTGAAATCATTCATTTCGCCGGCATCCTGCTGCTGTTCCGCGTCCTTCTGTCGGAACAATCGAGTGGCGCCATCAACATGTTCCGCCAGCTTGGCCTGCTGAATGACCAGCTGCAGGGGCTTTATATCGTCATCCTCGTCGGCTCGCTCGGTGCCGGTGCCTTCTGCGCCTGGCTGTCGCGACCGGGCCGCGAGGAAATCATCCATGCCGTCTCGCTGCTTCTGCTCGCCATCGGCAGCTATATGGACAGCCAGTCGACCGTGCTGACCCGGCCCGAACAGATGTATTTCAGCCAGTTTCTGGTGAGCTTTGCCATGGGCATGTTCCTGCCGCCGGCCATGGCCGTGGGTTTTGGCGCAGCGCTGCAACGCGGCCTCGTCTACATTCTCAGCTTTCTGGCGGTGTTTCTCGCCACCCAGAAGGTCGGCGGTTATCTCGGCAGCGCGCTGTTCGGTACCTTCGTGACATGGCGCGAACAGTTTCATTCGTTCCGCATCATCTCGCGGCTGAACCCGACCGATCCGATGCTGACGGCGCGACTTCAGCAATATGCCGCAGCCTTCAGTCATGCGACGCAGGACGGCAATCTGCGCAGCATACAGGGCGCCAATCAGCTTTCGAAACTGATCCAGAGCCAAGCCTATGTGTTGGCTTACAACGACGCCTTCCTGCTGACCTCGGCCATGTCTCTCGCCGCGCTCGCCTGCCTGTGTCTGCACATGGCCTGGCGACACCGACACGCACTTTTCAAGCCGCGCGAAACGGAAACGCCCGTGGCCGTGAACTCCTGATTTCAAAGACAACGAACCGCTAAGAAGAACAACACAATGAACGCCTTCCGTTCCCTCGCCACCTATGTGGCACTGCTCATCGGCGCCGCCGGTATTCTGGTGATCCTCTATACCTGGCAGCTGCCGCCCTTTCACAATTCGGTGGAAACCACCAACGACGCCTATGTGCGCGGGCAGGTGACGCTGCTCAGCCCGCAGCTCGCCGGTTATCTTGTCGAAGTACCGGTTCAGGACTACCAGAAGGTCAAGGCGGGCGACCTGATCGCACGCATCGACGACCGCATCTTCACCCAGAAGCTGGAACAGGCCAAGGCGACCGAGGCGCAGGCGGAAGCCGCACTCGACAATTCGCAGCAGAGCCAGAAGACCGCGGAAGCCAAGATCGTTTCCGCCAAGGCCGCCGTCGAAAGCGCACAGGCTGCGCTCGATGCCGCCCGCATGGCCAATGATCGCACGACAGCGCTTCTGGAAAAGAACATCGCCAGCCAGAGCGAAGCGGAAAAGAACCGCGCCACCTACAATCAGGCGGTCGCCGCCGTACATCAGGCGCAAGCCGCCGAACAGGTGGCCGAGCAGGATCTCAATACCGTCATCGTCAGCCGCCGTTCGCTGGAGGCAACCGTCGAGGGCGCCAAGGCCGCCGTCGAGCTGGCCGATATCGACCTGCAGAACACCCGCATCACCGCGCCGCAGGACGGCACACTTGGCGAAGTCTCCGGCCGTCTTGGCCAGTATGTCTCGGCCGGCACGCAGCTGACCTCGATCGTGCCGAACCACACATGGGTCGTCGCCAATTTCAAGGAAACCCAGCTGGCCGGCATGAGCGTCGGCCAAAAGGTGACCTTCACCGTCGATTCACTCGGCCACAAGGAATTTACCGGCCGTATAGAGCGGTTTGCGCCGGCAACCGGCTCCGAATTCACCATCATCAAGGCCGACAATGCCACCGGCAACTTCACCAAGGTGGCGCAGCGCGTGCCGGTGCGGGTGGCCGTCGATGCACAGCAGCCGCTTTCGGAAAAGCTGGTGCCCGGCATGTCGGTCATCGCCAGCATCGACGTTGCCCAGAGCGGCACGGATGTGGCGAGCGCAGAAACAAACTGATCCACCGCAGCGCATGAAGGCCCCGGACACTGTTGTCCGGGGCCTTCAATTGACTGCGCAGTCTTGTGTCTCGATCAGGCGGCGCGCCGTCCATAATGGCCGGCAGGCGTGGCCTGCCGCATCTCGAAGCGCGAGAGCAGTTCCGACAGGCGCGCGCTTTCATCCGCGAGACCGGCGCCGGCTGCATTCATCTCCTCCACCATGGCGGCGTTCTGCTGTGTCACCTGATCCATATGGTTGACCGAGGTGTTGATCTCGGTGAGACCCGACGCCTGTTCCTTCGCGCCGACCGCAATGGCATCCATATGCTGGTTGATGGCGGCAACGAGATCGGCGATTTCCTTCAGGCCATTGCCGGTATCGTTGACCAGCGTCACGCCCTGCGTCACCGCTGCCTCGGAATTGCCGATTAGGACCTTGATCTCCTTGGCGGCATTGGCAGATCGCTGGGCGAGTTCACGCACTTCCTGCGCAACCACGGCAAAGCCCTTGCCCGCCTCTCCTGCACGCGCGGCTTCGACACCGGCATTCAGCGCGAGAAGGTTGGTCTGGAAAGCGATGTCGTTGATGACGCCGATGATCTGGCCGATCTGGGCCGAGGCCTGTTCGATCCGGCCCATGGCATCGATAGCGTTCGAAACTACCGAGCTGGACGTGCCGGCGCGGGTGCTGGCATGGCGCACCATTTCGCGGGCTTCGGCGGCACGTTCAGAGGTCTGCTTGACGTTGGTGGTGACCTCTTCCAGAGCCGCAGCCGTTTCCTCCAGCGAAGCGGCCTGCTGTTCCGTGCGTTTGGCCAACTGGTCGGAAGCCGTGGAAATCTCACCACTGCCGCTGCGCACCGTCAGCGCCGACTTGGCGACACCTTCCAGCGCATCACGCAGGTGGCGGACGGAACTGTTGAAATCGTGGCGCAATGCCTCGAACTGTTCGGAAAACACCTCTTCGACTTCGCAGAGCAGATCACCCGAAGCGAGGCGACGCAGACCGGTGGCGAGGCCCGAAGTCGCCTGCGTCAGGCGTTCTTCCGCTTCGCTTTCGGCGCGTTTCTGGAACGCGATCCGTTCGGCTTCCGCACTCTGGCGCGAGCGGACGGCGTCTTCTTCCAGCTGGCGATTGTGGACCGATGCCTCGCGGAACACTTCGACCGCACGCGCCATGTCGCCGATCTCGTCCTTGCGGTTCGATCCGGCAATCGTGACCGACAGGTCACCGGCGGCGAGTTTTCGCATGGCACCGGTCAGCGCGGTGATCGGGTTGGCGATGCGGAAGATGATGGTGGTGAAGCCGACGATCGACAGCGCGAGAGCGAGAAGCGTGGCGACGCCGTAAACGATGATCGACCGAAGCGAGGCGGCATTGTTGGCGGCGGTGATCGCCGTCATTTCCTTCAGGGACGCCGAGGCGATATCGGCAAGCGAGGCCTGTGCGGGACCTGCGGGCTTGCGCCAGTCATCGACATTCATGGCAAACGGCTGGCCGGCCTGGAACTGCTTGATGGCAGTGGCCTTCTGTTCGGCATAGGCGCCGGAGAAATAGGTATTCTGCGCCACCTTGTGCAGATCGCGAATGGCAGCCGGCGTGGTATCGCTGGCAACGATCTGCGAGATCACATCCCAGGCCAGAAACACGCGCGCATCCTGCACGGCGATTTCGGCAAGCTTTTCGGCCGGCAGCGGCTGCTTGGAAATGATGGCGCCGACGATGGACGAATTGGCGGTGCCGAGTTGCGTGCGCGAGGTCCATGCCAGCGAGCGCAGCTGTGTGAACATGATCATCGCCGGGCCGCGGGCATTGATGACCGCTTCGACCTGATAGGAAGCCTTTTCGAGATCGACCAGCATCTGGTCGGCGAGGGTCAGCGCGCTCTTGCCGACGCTCGCATCGCGATCCTTGACCGGCAGGGCGAGCGCCGCATCCATCTTCGGACGCAGATCCAGCCACTTGGCGTAATTGTCGAGAACCGGTCCAACGCTGGTCTTCAGACTTGCGGGTTCGACCGTGTCGATAACCGATTTGGCATCCTTGAAGGCGGCATCGAGATCACGGCGACCGTCATCGATATTTTTGCGGGTGGAGGCCATGTCGACCGGTTCCAGCTTGACCGCCGAGTTGATGGCACCACGCTCGCCGCGCATGCCGAGCAGCGCATCGAACAGAGCCTTGTCCAGTGATGCGAGACCCGCCAGCTGGCTGGATGTGTGCTGGGCGTCGATCTGGCGCAGCAATTGCTGCCCCATCAAGCCCATGACCGTCAGACTGAGAACCGCAAAAACGGTGACCAGAATATTGCGAACCGAAAACTTCATTGCAACGCCCCCAAAGGGACCGACGGGACGCAATCCCCATTGCGTGCGTCGACCCGATATCCTCCGCGCGACCGTGGCGATCTCGCATTGCAAAATGAATGTTCAATATTGACTAAATTTCCCCTAATGATTGCGGGGACAAGTGGTAGATTTCAGCCAATTTATATTGTGCGTCGCAGCATTTTTACTTGCAGCGCAAAATATCCCGGGCAAATATATTCAGGGCGAGCAAATACTCGCCCGTCCTTCGACCCAGCTCATCGCAGCTTGGCTTCAACCAAACCGGCGCAGCGCTTCGGCGAACAGATCGGCATCGACATTGCCGCCCGACGTGACGGCGATGACCGTATCGCCCTTCACCTCGTCCTTGCGGAAAAGCGCGGCGGCGAGCGCCACGGCAGCGCCGGGTTCGACAACGATCTTGAGGCGGGTGAATGCCAGCACCATCGCCTTCAGAGCTTCATCATCGCTGACCACGAGGCCGGGGCCGCACAGGCGCGAGGTGATGGGGAAGGTGACGTTGCCGGGAGCGGGCGTCAGGATGGCATCGCAGATCGATCCGCCCATGGCCGGATTGCGCTCGATCCGGCCCGAAACGAGTGATCGCGCGGTATCGTCAAAACCCTGTGGCTCGGCCGGGCGAACCAGAAAATCGGGCGCTTCGGCTTCCAGCGCCAGCGCGATGCCGGATGTCAGGCCGCCGCCGCCGCAGGGCACCAGAACCTCGGCGCGGGTGATGCCGTGCTCCTTCGCCTGCTCGGCGATTTCCAGACCGACCGTGCCCTGACCGGCCACGACATAAGGCTCATCGAAGGGGCGGATGAGGGTGAGATTGCGCTCTGCCGACAGACGTTCGCCGATGGCATCGCGATCTTCCTTCTGGCGATCATAGAGAACGACCTCGGCGCCATAGGCACGGGTATTTTCGATCTTCATGCGCGGTGCATCCGCCGGCATGATGATGACGGCCGGCACGCCGTGCATGCGCGCCGCAAGTGCCACGCCCTGCGCATGGTTGCCGGAGGAAAAGGCGATGACGCCGCGCGCCCGCGTTTCCTCGTCCAGAACCGAGATGGCAGACCATGCACCACGAAACTTGAACGACCCGGTCAGCTGCAGGCATTCCGCTTTCACGAACAGGCGGCGCCCGGCGATTTCGTCGAGAAAGGGCGAGGACAGAAAGGGCGTGCGGCGGGCATGGTTGCCGATCCGATCACGGGCGGCTCTGATCATTGCGATGTCGGTCATGAAATTCCCCGGCGCGTTTTCGTGGGCGAGAAGCGGTGCCAAAACACCATCCAGCCAATCTTGCCGTTTGCCGCAGCACTGGCAAGACCGCACGCACTGTCGTTGGGAAAAATTCAGCCGATACGGTGATAACGGCGGCGGAAATAGACCAGCGCCTCATCCTCATCCGCACCGGTCTGCATGCCCAGCACCTGACAGAACAGCACATGATGTGTGCCGCTGGCGACAGCGCTTTCGATACGACAATCAAAGGAAACGAGCGCGTCCTTCAATATCGGTGCGCCGGTATCACCCGTTGTCCATTCGCCGGCGGCAAAACGGTCTGCCTGCGGGGTGGAGCCACCGAATGCGCGGGAAATCTCTTCCTGTGCCGATGTCAGTGTGTTGACGCAAAGCACATCGTTCTTTTCGAACAGGCCGGCGACCGAGCTTGCCCGGTTGAGACAGACGAGCAGCGTCGGCGGCCTGTCGGTAACGCTGGTGACCGCGGATGCGGTAAAGCCGGCACGACCGGCAGGACCATCGGTGGTGACCACATGCACGGCGGCGGCAAGGCGCGACATGGCATCACGAAAGGCCAGTCTTGCGGTCTCTGCATCCTCTTCCGGCGTCATTCCAACTCCAAATCCCATTCCACATGCACGCGACCACGGCTGCGCATTCCATACCTATCGTCCGCGGCAGAAAGCGCAATAGCCGGCAATCACGGCTTGTCGTTCTGACCTTTGTGCGCATACTCGGCGCTCAGGATCTGCGACGGCATGCCTGGTGCAGCAGATGCCGATATCGCATGAGGGAAAGCATGACTGATTTTCGTAAGCGTTGCGTTGCACAGGATCGCGTTGTCGGCATTTTTTGCGCCATTCCGCATCCGGTCGCGATCGAGGTGTCGGCGGCCGCAGGCCCCGATTTTCTCTGCATCGACTGGGAGCATGCGCAGATCAGCCGTGAACGGATCGAGGATCTGGTGCGCGCCGCCGATGTGCGGCAGGTGCCGGCCATGGTGCGCGTGCCGGGCCACGCTTCGGAATGGACGGCCGCCGTGCTGGATGCGGGAGCGGCCGGCGTTTTGGTGCCGCGCATTTCCAATGCCGAACAGGCACGGGCGGCGGTGAAGGCCACACGTTTTCCGCCGATCGGCGAGCGAGGGCTGGGACCGGGCCGGGCCACATCCTATGGCTATCAAATCCCCGATTATCTGGCCTCCGCCAATGAGCGACTGGTGCTGGCCATTCAGGTGGAAACAGCCGAAGGGCTGGCCAATATCGACGAGATCGTCGCGGTGGACGGTATCGACGTGATCTTTGTCGGGCCGTCCGATCTGGCGGCATCACTGGGCGCCACCACGCCCGCCGATGCCGATCGACTGGATGCGGCGATCATGACCATTGCCAAGGCAACACGCCGCGCCGGCAAGGTGGCAGGTATTTTTCGCCCGACCACGGGGGATGTCGGCAAATGGGCCGAGGCCGGCATGACATTTTTCATCCTGGGCAGCGACACGCGTTATCTCGGCGCCGGCATTGCTGCGGGAATGGAGGCCGGACGCAAGGCCTGATCTACGCCCGCTTCACGCCGGGCCGAACACGGACCAGCCGGTGCGGGCGGCGAGCATTTCCAGCGCCAGCGAACCCAGCTGCGAATTGCCGTTTTCATTGAGGCCCGGCGACCACACGGTGACGGCAGCCTTGCCGGGTGCGACGGCGAGAATGCCGCCGCCGACACCGCTTTTTCCCGGCAGGCCGACACGATAGGCGAATTCGCCCGAGCCGTCATAATGGCCACAGGTGAGCATCAACGCGTTGATACGGCGGGCCCGCTGGCTGGAAACGACCGAATGGCCGGTGAGCGGATTGGTGCCGCCGGCCGCCAGAAACAGGCCGGCATGGGCCAACTGCGTGCAGGTCATGGCGAGCGCGCAGTGGTGGAAATAAACGCCGAGCACGTGTTCGACCGGATGGGTGAGCTTGCCGAAGGCGCGCATGAAATTGGCCAGCGCCGCATTGCGGAACCCGGTCGCCTCCTCCGATTTTGCAACGGCCGGATCGATGGCGATCGTTTCGTCATCGGCGAGATAACGCACGAACCGGACGATTTCGCCGATCGCCTCGCGCGGCGTATGGCCGGCGAGCACGAGGTCGCTGACCGCGATTGCACCGGCGTTGATGAACGGATTGCGCGGCTTGCCGCCTTCGTTTTCCAGCTGGACGATGGAGTTGAAGGCCGAGCCGGACGGTTCTCGGCCGACCCGGTTCCAGGTGGTTTCGCCATGCTTGCCAAGCGCCATGGTCAGCGTGAAAACCTTGGAAATACTCTGGATGGAAAACGGCTCATCGCAATCACCGACCTTGTGGACGGTGCCATCGACGGTAATCAGCGACATGCCGAATTTTTTCGGATCGACATGGGCAAGCTGGGGAATGTAATCGGCGACCTTGCCCTCGCCCAGCCGCGGCTTCAGCTCCGCGTGAATATCATCCAGGATCGCCTGCAGATCTGCCATGAAACCGCTTCCCCGTTTTTGCGCTGCGGCATTGCTGATATCAGCCGAGCCTTATGAAGCCGTTATTGTCCGATCGCCGGTGGTTGCGCAACCGGCTTGGCGCTGATCTGCGGACAGACGACGCTTTGAGAACGGCATCGCCACGCCGCCACCTTACATTCGTCAGGCGTCGGGACATGGGCAGCAATGTCTTGCCGGCAAAATTCGCTGCAGGGTCAAAAAACCTGTTTCCATTCCGGCGGGGCCATCGATATGGTCCGCCGCCAGTCACCATACCGGGTGCGCCGCAGCATGATGCGTGCCCAGCGAACGAGGAATTGATCATGAGCAGCTATGTCCTGACCGTGTCCTGCCCCACCAGCCGCGGCATTGTTGCGGCGATTTCCGGCTATCTGGCGGAAAAAGGCTGCAATATCGTCGACAGTTCGCAGTTCGACGACCTGGACGCAAAGCGCTTCTTCATGCGCATCAGCTTCATTTCTGAGGAAGGCGTCGACCGTCAGGCCCTGCTCGATGGATTTGCGCCGGTTGCGGAAAAATTCGCGATGGAAGCGGAAATCTTCGACGCATCGGAGCGCATGAAAGTGCTGCTGATGGTGTCGCGTTTCGGCCATTGCCTGAATGACCTTCTCTACCGTTCGAAGATCGGCGCGCTGCCGATCGATATCGTCGGCGTTGTCTCCAACCATTTCGATTACCAGAAACTGGTGGTCAACCACGACATTCCCTTCCACCACATCAAGGTGACGAAGGAAAACAAGCCGCAGGCCGAAGCGCAACTTCTGGAAGTGGTGGAAAATTCCGGCACCGAGCTGGTGGTTCTGGCGCGCTACATGCAGGTGCTGTCGGACGCGCTCTGCAAGAAGATGTCGGGCCGGATCATCAACATCCACCATTCCTTCCTGCCGAGCTTCAAGGGCGCCAACCCCTACAAGCAGGCCTATACGCGCGGCGTCAAACTGATCGGTGCCACGGCGCATTACGTCACCGCCGATCTCGACGAAGGTCCGATCATCGAGCAGGACACGGTGCGCGTGACCCATGCCCAGAGCCCGGAAGATTACGTCTCGCTGGGGCGTGACGTCGAGGCGCAGGTTCTGGCCCGTGCCATCCATGCACATATCCATCACCGCGTGTTCATCAACGGCAACCGCACGATCGTGTTTCCGCCAAGCCCCGGCAGCTACGCGTCGGAACGCATGGGGTGAACTGACGCACCGTGGAATATGAGCATTCGTTGGAAAACGCTCGTATTTGCCGACCATATTCGCTATGGATGACACCAAAGGGCCATGCAATCATAAATTGCATGGCCCTTTGACTCCTGCGGTTAAAATTTGGTTAAGCATTGAATGGAATGGCGTTTTGACTTCCGCACCAACATGATACGACTGCGGGACAAGAAGGGGAATCGCGGTCGTGTCTGACGAATCAATGCCCGCATCGCCGCGTTCGCTTCGCGCCATGCCGACGCTGCCCCTGTGGCTGACGGGCATTTTCCTCCTCGCCATTACCACCGTCACCGGCCTGATCCTGCTGGAGAACTACAAGAGTTCGCTGGCCGCCGGCGAAGCACGGGCGATATCCTCTGCACATGTTGTGGCAGCCCATGTCGAATGGATGATGGAAGCCAGCAACCAGGCGCTACGCCGTATCGATTCCGCGCTGGGCGACGATCCGATCGCTTCACCTGAAAACGCGCTGGCCAACATTGCCGAAGCGGTCGGAGACCTGCCTTCCGGCTTCGAATATTCGGTTTTCGATGCAAACGGCCTGCAGCGCCTTTCAAGCATTCCGAATGCCGCGCCGCTGAACCATGGCGATCGCGGTTATTTCCAGCGCCTGCGCGACGGCGAACCGATGACCGTATCGCGGCTGTTCGAGGACGAGCGCACCTCCAAGCCGGCCTTCATGATCGCACGCCGGATCACCCGCAATGCGCAATTCGTCGGCGTTGCCACGATCGCCATTCCGAACGAGACAATGGACCGTTTCTGGGCTTCGATGGGGCTTGGTCCGCATTCCACCGTTTCTGCCGTGCGCGACGACGGCTGGCTGGTGGCGCGCCGCCCGGTCTCCGCAAAGGCGGTCGATCTCAGCACCACCGAATGGTACCCGATGACGCGCACCGCGCAGTCGGGCGTCTATCACAGCCCGGTTTCGCCGATCGACGGTTATTCCCGCATTGTCGGCTTCTGGAAGGTCAATGGCTGGCCGCTGATCTCGCTGACCGCCATCGAGCGACAGGAAGTGCTGGACCAGTTCTGGAACAATGTCTGGTCCGACGCGCTGTTTGCCGTGCCGCTGATGTTCGTGCTGGTGCTGGCATCGTTCTGGATCACGCGGCTGCTCTATCGTTACGCCGCGCGCAACGAGGAACTGGAACAGGCGCTCGAGCGCAACCGCTTTCTGCTGCGCGAGATCCACCACCGCGTGAAGAACAATCTGCAGGCGGTGCTGGCGCTGGTGCGCCTGCAGCCGCTGCCGCCGGAAGCACGCAGCGACATGAGCCGCCGGGTGGGCGCGATGATTGCCGTGCATGAACAGATCTACCAGAACGACCAGTTCGAACGGGTCGACGTCGCAGCCTATGCGGAGAAGCTGATCAAGGATGTTGCTTCGGCATATGACACACCGGTTAAGCTGGATCTCGATCTGCAGGCTGTAACGGTCGACCGGGAGCAGGCGCTGCCACTCGGCATGATCATCAACGAGGTCGTATCCAACGCATTCAAATATGCCTTTGCCGGACGAAATGCCGGAACATTGACTGTTTCACTGCAGGAACAGGGCGACGAATTCAGCCTGAGCATCCGTGATGACGGACCGGGACTTGTCGTGGAAACCGAGCGGCGCGTCGGCATGGGCAGCAAGCTGATCGGCAGTTTCGTGAAGCAGTTGCACGGTACCCATACACTGCGAAACGAAAACGGCGCCGTCTTCGAGATGACGGCGCCGGTATCGATGTCGTGACGATCGGAAACGATCAGCGACGCTGGTTGTAGACATCCACGCAGACAGCGCCGAGCAGAACAAGCCCCTTGATGACCTGCTGGTAATCGATGCCGATGCCGAGAATGGACATGCCGTTGTTCATGACGCCCATCAGGAAGGCGCCGATGACCGCGCCGGTAACCTTGCCGACACCACCATAAGCCGAGGCGCCGCCGATGAAGCAGGCCGCGATGACGTCAAGCTCGAAGCCGGTACCGGCTTTTGGCGTGGCGCTGTTCAAACGCGCGGCAACAACGAGGCCGGCAAGCGCTGCCAGAACGCCCATGTTGACGAAGGTCCAGAACACCAGACGCGTGGTCTTGATACCCGACAGTTCGGCTGCGCGGGCATTGCCGCCGACGGCATAGATCTGCCGGCCGAGAATGGTGCGGTTGGTGAAGAAGCCATAGGCGACGATCAGCACGGCCATGATGATCAGCACGTTGGGCAGGCCGCGATGCGAGGAGATCAGGTAGGCGACGTAACCGACGGCGGCGAGAACGAGAATGTTCTTGCCGATGAAGAAACCGAAAGGCTCGCTTTCGACCTCATGCATGACGCGGCGCGAGCGGCTGCGAACATTCTGCCAGACGAGCAGGGCTGCGAGAATGAGGCCGATAAGCAACGAGGTCAGATAGATGCCGCCATCCGACGAGATCAGTTCGACGACGTAGCCGGAGGACAGTTTCTGGAAGATCGGCGGGAACGGGCCGATGGCCTGGCTGCCGAGGATGGCGATCATCAGACCACGGAAGACCAGCATGCCGGCGAGCGTGACGATGAAGGACGGGATCTTGAAATAGGCGACAAAATACCCCTGGACGCCGCCGATCACACCACCAACCACAAGGCAGGCGATGATCGAGAGCCAGATATCGACGCCCCAGCGGACCATCAACAGGCCGGCAAGGCCGCCGATAAAGCCAGCCACAGAGCCGACCGAAAGGTCGATATGGCCGGTGACGATGACCATCAGCATGCCCAGCGCCATGATGACGATATAGGAGTTCTGCAGGATGATGTTGGTGACGTTGAGCGGCTTCAAAAGAATGCCGTCGGTGGCGAACTGGAAGAAGATGACGATGACGACCAGCGAGATCAGCATGCCGTAGTCGCGAAGGTTTTCCTTCCAGAAACCGGTCGCCGCTTTGGGAGCGATAGTTGCTTCCTGTGGAGTGCTCATGGGTTTATCTCCCCTTGCGGCGCATGATGGCGCGCATGATATTTTCCTGCGTAGCCTCTTCGCCGGCCACTTCGCCGACAAATTCGCCCTCGTGCATCACCATGATCCGGTCGCATGTGCCGATAAGCTCGGGCATTTCCGACGAGATCACGACGACGGCCTTACCGGCATCCGCAAGTTCGTTGATGATGGAATAGATTTCGTATTTCGCGCCGACATCGATACCGCGTGTCGGCTCGTCGAGGATGAGGATATCCGGGCTGGTGAACAGCCATTTCGACAGCACCACCTTCTGCTGGTTGCCGCCCGAAAGTTTTCCGGTTTCCTGATAGACGTTATGGCTGCGTATCCGCATGCGGGTGCGGAATTCCTGCGCCACCTTCATTTCCTTGATGTCGTCGATCACGCCCGAGCTCGAAACACCGCCGAGATGCGCAAGCGAGACATTCTTGCGGATATCCTCCGCCAGGATCAGGCCCAGATGCTTGCGGTCTTCGGTGACATAGGCAAGGCCCGCCTTGATGGCCTTGTGAACGTCGGACGTATCCACTTCCTTGCCGTGGATTTTCACGGTGCCGGTGATATCGCGGCCATAGGCGCGGCCGAACACGCTCATGGCGAATTCGGTGCGTCCGGCGCCCATCAGGCCCGAAATGCCGACGACTTCGCCGGCCCGAACCTTCATCGAGACATTCTTGACCATCTGCCGGCTGGAATGCTGCGGATGGTATACGGACCAGTTCTCGACCTCGAAGATCACCTCGCCGATTTTCGGCGTGCGGGCCGGATAGCGGCTTTCGAGATCGCGGTCGACCATGCGGCGGACGATCTCGTCCTCATCGACCGCACCCTCGTGACAATCGAGCGTGCCAACGGTGCGACCATCGCGCAGAACCGTAATGCGGTCGGCGACTTCGGTGATCTCGTTCAGCTTGTGGCTGATCATGATCGAGGTGATGCCGGCGCGACGGAATTCCTTCAGAAGCTCCAGAAGGGCGGCGCTATCGGTCTCGTTAAGCGAGGCCGTCGGCTCGTCGAGGATCAGCAGGCGTACGTCTTTCGACAGCGCCTTGGCGATTTCCACCAGCTGCTGCTTGCCGACGCCGAGATTGGTGATCAGCGTTTCCGGCGCTTCGGTCAGCCCCACCTTGGCGAGCAATTCGCGGGTGCGCCGATAGCGGGTATCGCGATCGATGACGCCGAATTTTGCCGGCGCCTTGGCGAGAAAGATATTCTCCGCAATCGACATCAGCGGGATCAGCGCAAGTTCCTGATGGATGATGATGATGCCGAGCTTTTCGCTGTCGTTGATATCGCGAAAATGCCGTTCTTCGCCGCCGAAAAGGATAGAGCCCTCGTAGGAACCGTGCGGGTAAACGCCCGAAAGGACCTTCATCAAGGTGGACTTGCCGGCGCCATTTTCGCCGACGAGCGCGTGGATCTCGCCTTCCCTGACATCAAAACTGACATCGGAGAGCGCCTTCACGGCGCCAAAACTTTTCGAAATGGCGCGCATTTCAAGAATAGGCGGCTTTTCCGCAGCAGATATTACGGGATCAAGCATGACAACTCCCAATATAAAGGAACCGCGCGGCTAAAACGCCGCGCGGCATTATCGAATTACTTGATCTGTGCTTCGGTGTAGTAACCGCTCTTGACCAGAAGATCGACATTGGTCTTGTCGATGGCAACCGGCTTCAGCAGGTAGGACGGTACGACCTTGTTGCCGTTATTGTAGGTCTTGGTGTCGTTAACCTGCGGTTCCTTGCCGTTCATGACGGCATCGACCATGTCGACGGTGACCTTTGCAAGGTCACGGGTGTCCTTGAAGATGGTCGAATACTGTTCGCCGGCGATGATCGACTTGACCGAAGGCACTTCAGCGTCCTGACCGGAAACGAAAGGCATCGGCGAGTCGCCGGAGCCGTAACCAACGCCCTTGACCGACGACAGGATGCCGATCGAGATACCGTCGTAAGGCGACAGAACAGCGTTCAGCTTCTTGTCGGAATAGGTCGAGGACAGGATGGCGTCCATACGAGCCTGTGCGGTTGCCGGGTCCCAACGCAGGGTGGCGACCTTGTCCATGCCGGTCTGGCCGGAGCCGACAACGAGCGTGCCCTTGTCGATCAGCGGCTGAAGAACGCTCATGGCGCCGTCATAGAAGAAGTAGGCGTTGTTATCGTCCGGCGAACCGCCGAACAGTTCGATGTTGAACGGGCCCTTTTCGGTGTCGGCCTTGAGGGCCTTGACCAGCGTGGTTGCCTGCAGAACGCCAACCTGGAAGTTATCGAAGGTCGCGTAATAGTCGACATTCGGCGTGTCGCGGATCAGGCGGTCATAAGCGATGACCTTGATGCCGGCCGTATGGGCCTGGGCAAGGACGTCCGACAGCGTCGTGCCGTCGATCGAGGCGACCACGAGCACCTTGGCGCCCTTGGTGATCATGTTTTCGATCTGCGAAAGCTGGTTCGGGATATCGTCTTCGGCGTACTGGAGATCGGTCTGGTAACCGCGCTCCTGCAGAACCTTGATCATGTTGTCGCCGTCGGCGATCCAGCGCGCCGAGGACTTGGTCGGCATGGCAACGCCGACGAGGCCCTTGTCGGCCGCAAATGCCGGTGCGGCAAAGGCGACGGCAGCAGCGATCGCCACCGTCGACAGATATTTGAATATAGTCATGGCTTCTCTCCCAAAAAAAGCGTGCTCCCAACGAGCCGCTTGATCCTCCAGATGACGGCCGGCGGCCGTCACCAATTCCTCGTGCTCCTCGGCGGCGCGCGAGACGCCGCCGTTCAATCAGTCTGTGTGCAGCATCGCCCGAAAACCACCCCTGATTTTCAGTGGGAATGCTAGTGGTTGTCGCGCGGCAGACCTGCAGTCTGGGCGATGCGCTGGTATTTGATCGCCGGCTCGAGAACCGCACCGGATTCCATCTGCCCGACGATGCCACGCTGGATTTCCTGCCATGGCGTCTGATGCTTGGGGTACTGGTAGCCACCATCGGCCGCGAGTGCCTTGTGACGCGCTTCCAGTTCCTCCGGCGAAATCAGGATATCCGCCGTACCGCGGCCGACATCGATGCGCACGCGGTCGCCGGTGCGCAGGATGGCGAGACCGCCGCCTGCCGCCGCTTCCGGCGAGGCATTGAGGATGGACGGGCTGCCGGATGTACCGGACTGGCGACCATCACCAACGCAAGGCAGCGAGCTGATGCCTTCCTTGAGCAGATAATCCGGGGCACGCATGTTGACGACTTCGGCAGCACCCGGATAACCGATCGGGCCGGCACCGCGCATGAACAGCACCGTCGTGCCGTCGATGGCGAGCGACGGATCGTCGATGCGGTGATGGTAATCTTCCGGTCCATCGAACACCACAGCACGGCCCTCGAAGGCTTCCGGGTCGTTCGGATTGGACAGGTAGCGATTGCGGAATTCTTCCGAGATCACGCTCTTTTTCATGATGGCCGAGTTGAACAGGTTGCCGCGCAGGACGCGGAAACCGGCATGCGGCTTCAGCGGATTGTCGTAGGTGCGGATGACCTTGTCGTCCTCGATCACCGCGCCGCGACAGTTTTCACCGATCGTCTTGCCGTTGACCGTCATCGCATCCTCGTGGATGAGACCCTGCGTCATCAGCTGGTTGACGACGGCCGGAACACCGCCGGCATGGTAATAGTCTTCGCCGAGATATTCGCCGGCCGGCTGCAGGTTGACCAGCAGCGGCACTTCCTCGCCGTAATGCTGCCAGTCATCGACCGTCAGTTCCACGCCGATATGGCGGGCGAGACCGTTGAGGTGGATCGGCGCATTGGTGGAGCCGCCGATCGCCGAGTTGACGCGGATTGCGTTGATGAAAGCTTCCTTGGTCATGATGTCGGAAGGCTTCAGGTCTTCCCGGACCATGTCGACGATGCGCAGGCCGGTGAGATAGGAAACTTCCTGACGGTCGCGATACGGCGCCGGGATGGCAGCCGAACCGGGAAGCTGCATGCCGAGCGCTTCGGCAAGCGAGTTCATGGTCGTTGCCGTGCCCATCGTGTTGCAATAACCGGTGGACGGCGCCGAGGAAGCGACCAGCTTGACGAAGCCGGCATAATCGATCTCGCCCTTGGCCAGCAGTTCGCGCGCCTTCCAGACGATGGTGCCGGAACCGGTACGCTCGCCACGGAACCAGCCGTTCAGCATCGGGCCGACGGAAAGCGCAATGGCCGGGATGTTGACGGTGGCCGCCGCCATCAGACAGGCCGGCGTGGTCTTGTCGCAGCCGATGGTCAGCACGACGCCATCGAGCGGGTAGCCATAGAGCACTTCGACGAGGCCGAGATAGGCGAGGTTACGGTCGAGGCCCGCCGTCGGGCGTTTTCCCGTTTCCTGGATCGGGTGGACCGGGAATTCGATGGCGATGCCACCGGCTTCACGAATGCCTTCGCGCAGGCGATGTGCCAGTTCCAGATGGTGACGGTTGCAGGGCGAAAGATCCGAACCGGTCTGGGCGATGCCGATGATCGGGCGATCCGACTGCAGCTCTGCCTGGCTGAGGCCAAAGTTCATGTAACGCTCGAGATAAAGCGCCGTCATGTCGACATTGTCGGGATTGTCGAACCAGGCGCGCGAGCGCAGCTTGCGGCCCTTTGCAGCTTCGACGATGGCTTTCGGATCGTGGTTTTCGGAATTGCTCATGATGCGGTTCTCGAATTGAAAGATGGGGCGGATCGAGTGTTCATCTCAATCCTCGAACGCTTCGACGGTGAGGCGACGGCCAAGCATGAAGGCGTCGGCCACATGCACCAGCGGTGAAAGATCGGCATCGATGCCGGCATTGGGCACGAGTTCGACGAAACGCTCATAAAGACGGCGATATTCGTGGTCTTCCTCGACGATCTGCGGCTTGCCATCAACGATCAGGCGACTGCCGCCATGCGTCATGACGATGGAGCCTTCCGCCGTGTCGATGCGGATATCCCAGGTCTGCGGTCCGGTCTGGCGCCAGTCGAATTCGGCCGTCAGCGGAATGCCGCCGGCGGTTTCGAATGCGAGACTGGCGGCGATCGGCGCTGCCCGGTTGGCCGGGAAGGACAGATCGGATGACGTCAGGTGAAAACTGTCCGGCATGATGCGGGTGACGATGGACAGCGCATTGATGCCCGGGTCGAACACGCCGAGGCCACCCGGTTCCCAGATCCAGGCCTGACCCGGATGCCAGTGACGCACGTCTTCCTTCCATTCGACGGCAACGGAGCGAATGGTGCGCGTTGCCAGCATGTCACGGACCGGCTCGACGGCGGCGGCGGCACGCGAATGCCATGTCGTGTAGAGGCTCACGCCCTTGTCACGCGCCAGGCGCTCCAGCGCATAGACTTCCGACAGGGTCGTGCCCGGCGGTTTTTCCAGCATCAGGTGCTTGCCGGCTTCGATGGCGGCCTTGGCCTGCGCGAAACGGCCCTGCGGCGGCGTGCACAGAGAGACCGCATCGAGTTCGACACCCGATGCCAGCATTTCCTCGATGTCGCGGAAACAGTGAACACCATCCAGTGCGGCGTTGCGACTGGCCACCGCCGTCAGTTCGATACCGTCGGTCGCAGCGATGGCACCGAGGTGCTGATCCCTTGCGATCTTGCCGAGCCCGACGATGCCGAGACGAATATTACCCATTCCAGTCTTCCTTTAAAGCTTGCGCACGTCGACCGACGTCGCCGCGGCGACGGACAAGCGATTGACGAGGGGAAGCTTGAACGGCGCTGCCGAGATTTCAAAAACGTCGCCCGGTTCGGTCTTGATGCCTTCGGAGAAGGACAGCGTTGCAGTGCCGAAGAAATGCACATGCAGATCGCCCGGTCGGCGGAAAATATCGTACTTGAAATTGTGGTGTTCGAGATTGGCAATCGTGTGCGACATGTTCGCCTCGCCCGACAGGAAAGGCTTTTCGAACACGGTCTTGCCATCCCGCAGAATGCGCGACGTACCTTCCACATGCTCCGGCAGATCGCCGACCAGCAGTTCCGGGCCAAGGCCTGCCTGACGCAGCTTGGAATGGGCAAGCCAGAGGTAATTGCCCTTTTCGGTGACGTGATCTGAAAACTCGTTGGCGAGGCAGAAACCGACGCGGTAGGTGACGCCGTCATCGCCGATCAGATAGATGCCGGCCAGTTCCGGTTCTTCGCCGCCATCAAGCGCGAAGGCAGGCGATTGCAAATCCTCCCCGGTGGCACGCAACTGCGAGCCGTCACCCTTGTAGAACCATTCCGGCTGCACGCCTTCCTGACCGGCTTTCGGCTTGCCGCCTTCGACGCCCATCAGGAACATGCGCATGGAATCGGTCGGCTTTTCCGCCGATTGCGCCGCCTTGTGCATCTTGTCGCGACCATCGGCCGAACCGAGATGCGTCAGGCCGGTGCCGGCGACGATGAAATGGGCTGGATCGGGATGCGTGATTGGGAGACGAATACGCTTTTCGGCGGCTGCCTTTTCGAGATCGACCGCGTCGCCGAAACCGGACGTCTTGATCTGTTCAGCCAGGGACTTTCCAGCCGCGATGGCCTGTCGGGCCAGTTCGTATGTGGAGGCGGCACCCGTCACCACACGCGCCTCGCCTTCACCATCCCACGCAACGACACGCACCGTGCCGGTTTCATCCGCAACCTGAAGAATTCGCAGCATAAACAAATCACCTGTAGGTGTTTCACTCCCGCCCGGCGCCTCCTCAGGGCCGAACACTCCCCGGCATCTGCGCCATAGTGACGCGTCGCCGATAAATATGACTATTGGATGGAGGCTCGGATTGTCAAGCAGCGGAAATTGGCAATAAGCATCGAAATTGATCAAGCCATCGCTGATATTATAGGCGATTTCAAACGTTTATATCCCGCATGAGTAGGGACGCCCTGCAAAATGCTACTTTTTTGAGAAAATTCCGCTTGCAAAAGTATGACTATATGCTCAGTTAGCTTTGCACTTGCTAAGTTTCATCTCTGGGAGGATTTAAGATGAGAACAGCATTCGCGGCGCTTGGCGTCGCATTCACACTTTCCCTTGCAACCAGTGTTTCCGCAGCCTCGCTGACGGTCGGCTTTTCGCAGATCGGCTCCGAATCGGGCTGGCGTGCGGCCGAAACGACAGTGACCAAGCAGGAAGCCGAAAAACGCGGCGTGACGCTGAAATTCGCCGACGCGCAGCAGAAGCAGGAAAACCAGATCAAGGCGATCCGCGGCTTCATTGCCCAGGGCGTCGATGCGATCCTGATCGCACCGGTGGTCGCCACCGGCTGGGATGCAGTCCTGAAGGAAGCCAAGGAAGAGAAGATCCCGGTGATCCTGCTCGACCGCGAAATCGAGTCGCCAAAGGATCTTTACCTGACAGCCGTCACCTCCGATCAGGTGCATGAAGGCAAGGTTGCCGGCGAATGGCTTGCCAAGGATGTCGGTTCCAAGGACTGCAAGGTCGTGGAACTGCAGGGCACGACCGGTTCTTCGCCGGCCATCAACCGCAAGAAGGGTTTTGAAGAAGGCATCAAGGCCGCTTCGAACATCAAGATCGTGCGCTCGCAGACCGGTGACTTCACCCGCACCAAGGGCAAGGAAGTCATGGAAAGCTTCATCAAGGCGGAAGGCGGCGGCAAGGATATCTGTGCCGTTTACGCGCACAATGACGACATGGCCGTCGGCGCCATCCAGGCGATCAAGGAAGCCGGCCTGAAACCGGGTACCGACATCAAGATCGTTTCGATCGACGCCGTGCCGGACATTTTTCAGGCCATGGCAAAGGGTGAGGCCAACGCCACCGTTGAACTGACCCCGAACATGGCCGGCCCCGCCTTCGATGCGCTCGATGCGTATCTGAAGGACAAGAAGGAGCCGAAAAAATGGATCCAGACCGAATCCAAGCTCTACACCCAAAAGGACGACCCGATGAAGGTGTACGAGTCCAAGAAGGGCCTCGGTTACTGATCCCTGCCCTCAAGGCATAACGAAAGCGGGCATTCGCTGAATTGCCCGCATCACTGACGCAAGACGGGCGGCGCGTTTGACCACGTGCCGCTCGCCCGAAAACCGTGCGGACAGGTGAGCATGTCAGACCCCCAAAACATTCTGGAAGCGAAAGCCATTGCCAAGAGCTTTCTCGGCAATGTCGCGCTCGACAATGTCGATTTTTCGCTGCGACGTGGAGAGATCCATGCGCTGCTGGGCGAAAACGGCGCTGGCAAATCGACCCTGATCAAGATCCTTACCGGCGTCTACAGCCGCGACAGCGGCACGATCCGTCTGGATGGCGAGGACGTGTCTCCCGCCAATGTCGGCGAAGCGCAGGTGCTTGGCATCGGCACCGTCTATCAGGAGGTCAATCTTCTGGAAAACCTGACGGTGGCGGAAAACCTGTTTCTCGGCCGTCAGCCGCGCCGTTTCGGCCTCACCGACCGCCGCGAAATGCGCCGCCGATCGCGTGACCTGCTGGCCCGTTACGGGCTGGATATCGATGTCGATGCGCTGCTCTCCACCTATTCCGTCGCCATCCGCCAGATCATCGCCATTGCCCGCGCCGTCGACCTGTCCGGCAAGGTCCTGGTGCTCGATGAGCCGACCGCCAGCCTCGATGCGCAGGAGGTGGAAGTCCTGTTTTCCGTGCTGCGCAAGTTGAAGGCAGACGGGCTCGGTATCATTCTGATTACCCATTTTCTCAATCAGGTCTATGCGGTGGCCGACCGCGTGACCGTGCTGCGCAACGGCCGATTGGTCGGCAGCCGCGATATCGACGGTCTGCCGCGCATGGAGCTGATCTCGATGATGCTCGGCCGCGAGCTGCAGCATGTGACGCGCGACCATCAGGCCAGCGAAGGCGATGTGCCGACCGGCGAGGCCGCGATCCATTTCAACGACTATGGCAAGCGCGGCAGCATCTCGCCCTTCGATCTCGCCATTCGGCCCGGTGAAGTGGTCGGCATTGCCGGGCTTCTGGGTTCAGGCCGCAGCGAAACCGCCTTCCTTCTGTTCGGCATCGACCGCGCCGACAGCGGCACGGCGACGGTGGATGGCAGCGAGATCTCGCTCACCTCGCCGGAAGCCGCGATCGCCAACGGTTTCGGTTTCTGTCCCGAAGAACGCAAGAGCGACGGCATTATCGGCGATTTTTCCGTGGCCGAGAACATCGCGCTGGCGCTTCAGGCGCGGCAGGGCTGGGCAAAACCGATCCCCTCGCGCCAGCGGCAGGCGCTTGCCGCCGAATTCATCCGCTCGCTGGATATCCGCCCCGCCGATCCCGACCGGCCGATCAAATTCCTCTCCGGCGGCAACCAGCAGAAGGCGATCCTCGCCCGCTGGCTTGCCACAAATCCACGCCTGCTGATCCTCGACGAACCGACGCGCGGCATCGATATCGGTGCGCATGCGGAAATTCTGAAAATGATCGAAAAACTCTGCACCGAGGGCATGTCGCTCGTCGTCATCTCATCCGAACTGGAGGAACTGACGGCGATTGCCCACCGCGTCATCGTTCTTTCCGACCGCAAGCACATTGCCGAGCTTTCCGGCGCAGACGTGACGGCCGACAACATCATGCACGCCATTGCCGCCCCGAACCGGACGGAGGCCGCATGATGAACAGCGTCACCCGCCGCCTGCGACGCCTTGCCCCGCAACTGATCGCGCTTGTCGTCATTCTGGCAATGATCACCGCCGTCGCCCCCGGCTTTCTCAATCTCTCCATCGCCAATGGCCGCATCTATGGCAGCCTGATCGACGTGCTGGTCCGCGCAGCCCCTGTGGCATTGCTGACGATCGGCATGACGCTGGTCATCGCCACGCGTGGTATCGACCTGTCGATCGGTGCAGTCATCGCCATCTGTGGCGCGGTCGCGGCCAGCCTTGTGACACAGGGCTACAGTCTGCCCGTCGTCATTCTCGTGTCGCTCGGCGTCGGCCTGATCTGCGGCCTGTGGAACGGCATGCTGGTGGCGCTTCTCGACATCCAGCCGATCATCGCCACGCTGATCCTGATGGTGGCCGGTCGCGGCATCGCCCAGCTGATCACCGAGGGCGCCATCCTCACCTTCAACGACGACACATTTGCCGCCCTCGGCTCCGGCTCCTTTGCAGGCGTGCCGTTGCCGATCCTGATCTGGCTGGCGATGGCGATGGTGGTCGGTCTGCTGGTGCGGCGCTCGGCACTCGGTTTTCTGATCGAGGCGACCGGCATCAACCGCCGCGCCGCGACGCTTGCCGGCGTGCGGGCCAAATTCCTGATCTTTTTCGTCTACGCCATTTCCGGCCTGATGGCCGCCGTTGCCGGCCTGATCGTCACCGCCGACATCCGCGGTGCCGATGCCAACAATGCAGGCCTGTGGCTGGAACTGGATGCCATCCTTGCTGTCGTGATCGGCGGCACCTCGCTGAATGGCGGACGATTTTCCATCACCGCCTCGCTCCTGGGCGCGCTGATCATCCAGTCGATCAATACCGGCATTCTGGTTTCGGGCTTTCCGCCGGAATTCAACCTGATCATCAAGGCCGTCATCATCGTCATCGTGCTGACCCTGCAATCGCCGGCACTGCTGACGCTGACCGCTTTCCTGCGCTTCTGGCGCAAGCGGCCAGAAATCATGCCTCCGACCAAACGAAGCGAGGTCAATGATACCGACGTGAAGGGAACTGCACGATGATCCACAGCCGCAACCTTCCCTTCGTCACCACGCTTGCCATCTTCATCATCGCCTACGCGCTTTGCGCCATACAGTTTCCGGCCATGCTGTCGACCCGCGTGATCGGCAATCTGCTTGTCGACAACGCCTTTCTCGGCATTGCGGCGGTCGGCATGACTTTTGTCATCCTGTCGGGCGGCATCGATCTGTCGATCGGCTCCGTCATCGCCTTCACCAGCGTCTTCGTGGCCGTCACGGTCGGCACACTCGGCCTGCATCCGCTCACCGCCTTCGCACTGGTTCTGGTCATCTCCACCGCGTTCGGCAGCGCCATGGGCGCGATGATCCGTTACTTGCAGATCCCGCCCTTCGTGGTGACGCTGGCCGGCATGTTTCTCGCACGCGGCGCCGCCTATCTGATCTCGACCCAGTCCGTGCCGATCTCGCACCCGTTCCTCGATACGATCCAGGGTTTTTATTTCCGCTTTCCCGGCGGTGGACGACTGACGGCGATGTCGATGCTGATGATCGCGGTTTTCATCATCGGCGGCATCATCGCGGCGCGCACCCGTTTTGGCGCCAATGTCTATGCGCTCGGGGGCAATCCGCAATCTGCCGAACTGATGGGCGTGCCGGTCGGGCGCACCACGATCGGCATCTATGCGACATCCGGTTTTCTGTCCGGGCTCGCCGGCATTGCCTACACGCTCTACACCTCCTCCGGGTATTCGCTGGCGACGGTGGGCGTGGAACTCGACGCGATCGCCGCGGTTGTCATCGGCGGCACGCTGCTGACCGGCGGCACCGGGCTGATCGCCGGCACGTTCATCGGCATTCTCATCCAGGGCCTGATCCAGACCTACATCGTTTTCGACGGCACTTTGTCCTCATGGTGGACGAAAATCGTCATTGGAATCCTGCTCTTTGTGTTCATCGTGTTGCAGCGCGGCATCATCTGGTATTCAAACAGGCGCATCGATATCGCACGCCTGAAGGGGGTATGAATTGGGACTGCTGGAAACGACGATTAGCGGACGCAAAAGACGCAGCAGCCACGCGCATGTGGTTGCCGGCCTCGGCAGCGCCATCGTTTCCGGCGAAATTCCGGAGGGTTCCATCCTGCCGGGCGACAACGATCTGTCCGCCCGCTTCGGCGTATCACGCACCGTGCTGCGCGAAGCGATGAAGACGCTGACCGCCAAACGGCTGATCGAGCCGAAGGCACGCGTCGGCACCCGCGTTTTGCCGCGCGACAGCTGGAATTTCTTCGATCCTGATGTACTGGGCTGGCGCTGCGATGCCGGCATTGATCACGCATTCATCGATTACATCGCCGAGATGCGCAACGCGCTGGAACCTGCGGCAGCCGCCGCCGCCGCTGTGCGCGCAACCAGCGACGACATCGTTGCGCTTTATGCCATTGCAGCGCGCTTCGACGATCTGTCTCACACGCCGGAAACCATCGCCAAGGTCGATCTCGAATTCCATCTCGCCGTCGCCCGCATGTCCGGCAACCCGTTCATGCGCTCCGCCAGCGCGCTGATCGAGGCGGCGCTGGCGATCTCGTTCCAGCTTTCGTCGCCTGCCGCATCACCGGAAAAGATCGACGAAGTGGCGAGCAACCACTTGCGTATTGCCCATGCAATCGCCTCGCGCGATCCGGCCAAGGCGATCGCCGCCATGCAGCATGTCATCGATGTCGGCAAGAGCCGTATTCTCGGTTCGATGGACCGCGCATCGGAGCTGGAAAAAGTGGCAACCTGACAGCTTTTGCATGGCCGCTTGACCGCATACGAGAAGTCTCTATCTGGGCGGCATGAGCACCAGCAAATCCGGCCAGAATGTCACGTCCCGCTCCCGCCACCTGCGGGAGAACCTGCAGCGTATAGAACGTGGGCGCGATAACTGGGCGCTACGCTGGCAGGCGCTGCTGGCCTGTATCGACCTCGCCATTCTCGCCTTCTTCCTGCTCGGCCCGTATTTGAGAAGCGGCCCGAGCTACCTGATTATCGATTACATGATCGCGGTGTGGATCGCCGGCGAACTCACGGCACGCGCGATTGCCGCGCCATCGTTCTGGACATTCGCCAAACGGCCGATGACCTGGATCGACCTGTTCATTCTGGCGACGCTGTTGTTTCCCACCGCGCTGTTCAACTTTGCCTTCCTGCGCATCATGCGGCTCTGGGCGATCAGCAACAGTGCATTGTTCAAGACGATCCTGAGAAAAGCCGGCTGCGCCGATGTTCACGACGTCATCAGGGCCGTCATCAACTTCCTCGTCTTTCTCTTCGTCATGACCGGCTTCGTTTATACGAGCTTCTTTTACGATCGGCCGGGCGGCGAGGGGTTTGTCGATGCGCTATACTTTACTGTTGCAACCGTGACGACCACCGGGTTCGGCGACATCACCCTGCCCGGCACGATCGGCAAGCTGACCTCGGTATTGACCATGATCATCGGCATATCGCTGTTCGTGCGCCTCGCGCAGGCGGTGGTGCGGCCCTACAAGGTCACATTTCCTTGCCCGGAATGCGGTTTGCAGCGTCATGATGCAGACGCCGTCCACTGCAAGGCCTGCGGCCACATCCTCAACATTCCGGATGAAGGAATGTGATAGGACCGCCTGGAAATTTTACGCTTTCCGCCGCGTTCGCTCGAAGCAGACGATACCAGACCAACCACATCCCGGATAAAATTGGCGCATGAGCAGATTCAACGAGATCGAGATCGCACTTGTCGAGCGGCTTCGCGTCCTCAAGGCCAAACCGGAAAAGACCATCAATCTCGTGGACATCAGCACGCCGCTGAATGCCGCGGGATATGCACGTGACGAGATACTCGCGGTTCTGTCGGCACTGGAGCAGGATGGCATCCTGGCGTTTGCCCCCGGCGACAGAATTCGTATCCTGAAGGTTTTGCCCGCGTGACGGATCATCGTCCGCGCACCTATGCGAAACGCTTTCAAGCCGTCATCGCAGAGTTTGGCAGCGGCAATCACGAATACTTTAGAACGGCATAAAACTCTTGAATTCTGTTCTTTGTGCCGCACCTAACACCTCCCGCACGACACATTATTGGATGACAAGCAGGACGACGCAGTGCAGATAGCCCGAAAGACCGCAGCAAAACCGACCATCCTCCTTCTCGAAGACGATCTGCTTCTGGCGATGGATATGGAAGATTTTCTCGACGATCGGGGTTATCGTATCGCAGGCCCTTATGGACGGGTGGACCAGGCGCTGGAGGCTGCGGAGAGCATGCATCTCGATGGTGCGGTCGTTGATCTCAACCTACATGGCGAAACATCGTTGCCGGTTATCGATCTGTTGCGGCAACGTGGCGTGCCGGTGATCGTTTGCAGCGGCTATGCCGAGCTTCCCGAACTGAAACAGAAGCTGACCGGATTGCCCTTGCTGGCAAAACCATGGAACCCGCAGAAGCTTGATCTGCTGCTGAACGATGTGTTCGAGGCCGTAGCGAAATAGATCTATTTGGTTCGACAGGAAATTATCGGCAACACCTTAACGTCCAGAACAATAATGCAGCGTCACCACGAGGCGGTGCGATAATGCATTTCTCCATCAGTGATATAAAATCACAATTTCAGACAGTAAAACCTCCTAGTCGGACAATTTTAATTCAGCAATTCGGCTTCACTGCTTCGAAATTAGTTTCGCGTATATTGCGGAATATCGAAATTCAGAATTGCAATTAGGGGGTCCCAGATCAACACACTAAGCTTCCGGTTGCGAAAACAATCATTTCGCACGAACCCGGACGGCTGTGACTTGAGCTGGAACAATTATCTGGAGCTCACACATGCCTCTTTCCATATCGTCGGATGCCGCGCGCATCCTCAAGGCCATGAGCCGTTCGCAGGCCATCATCGAGTTTGATCCGAGTGGACGTGTGCTGGCGGCTAACGAGAATTTTTGCGCCGCGATGGGTTATGCCGCATCAGAAATCGTCGGCCAGCATCACAAGCTGTTCGTGCCGCCGGAAGAAGCGGCAAGCGAAGACTATCGGCAGTTCTGGGCAAAGCTCGGTCGCGGTGATTTCGATCGCCGCCAGTACAAGCGCATCGGCAAGGGCGGACGTGAAGTCTGGATCGAGGCTTCCTACAATCCGGTCCTTCGTGGCGACAAGGTCTACAAGGTCGTCAAGTTCGCGACCGACATTACCGAGGCCAAGCTGAAGGCTGCCGACGATGCCGGCAAGATTGCCGCTGTTTCCCGCGCGCAGGCCGTGATCGAGTTCACGCCCGAGGGCAAGATCCTCAGTGCCAACGAGAACTTCCTGCAGACAGTGGGTTACCAGCTGAGCGAGATCATCGGCCAGCATCACGCGATGTTCTGCGACAACGATTACATTCATGGAAATGAATACCGAGGTTTCTGGACCCGGCTGCAGGGCGGCGAATTTCTCGCCTCCGAATTTAAGCGCGTCGGCAAGGGCGGACGCATCATCCATATTCAGGCGTCTTACAACCCGATTTTCGACATGAATGGCAAGGTGTTCAAGGTCGTGAAATTCGCGACCGACATTACCGGTCGCGTCAACAATGTCGATATTCTTGCGGACGGCCTTAACCATCTGGCCGCCGGCGATCTGGCCAGCAGGCTTGAGCAGCCGTTCATTCCCTCTCTGGAACGCCTGCGGGTGGATTTCAATCTGACGGCACAGCGCCTGTGCGAAGCGATGACGACCGTTGCCCGCAATGCAAGTGGCATTGCCGCCGCTTCCGCCGAAGTTCGCAGCGCTTCCGACGATCTTTCCAGGCGCACCGACGATCAGGCCGCATCCGTGGAAGAGACGGCCGCCGCACTTGAAGAGATCACCACCACCGTTGCCGACAGCAGCCGCCGCGCCCATGAGGCCGGCAAACTGGTGGAAACCACCCGCACTAATGCCGAACAATCCGGCGTGGTCGTGCGTGAGGCGATCTCCGCCATGGGTGCCATCGAAAACTCGTCGCGCGAGATTTCCAACATCATCAGCGTTATCGACGAGATCGCATTCCAGACCAACCTTCTGGCGCTGAATGCCGGCGTCGAGGCCGCACGTGCCGGCGAGGCGGGCAAAGGTTTTGCCGTGGTTGCCCAGGAAGTGCGCGAACTGGCACAGCGTTCGGCGAAGGCCGCCAAGGAAATCAAGGGATTGATTACCGCTTCGGCAGCCCAGGTGAAGGAAGGGGTGACCCTTGTGGACCGCACAGGCGCCGCTCTCGACCAGATCGTCATCCAGGTACAGCAGATCAGCGGCAATGTCGCAGCAATCGTCGAATCCGCCCGCGAACAGTCGACTGGGCTCATCGAGATCAACAAGGCGGTCAACACGATCGACCAGGGCACGCAGCAGAACGCGGCCATGGTCGAACAGTCCAACGCCGCAGCCCAGGCACTCGCCGCCGAGGCGGAAGACCTGTTCAGGCTGATCGCCCAGTTCAATGTCGGCAATGCCGTGCATGGACAGAGACAGGCCGTGGAAGCATCGTTCAGCCGCTCCGCAGCACCGGCGGCAAGATCTGCAGCCAGACCGGCACAGCCGCGCGCCGTCGCTCCGGCAATGCCGAAGCAGGCACCGAAGCGCGCTGCTACCCCCGCCTTCCACGGCAATGCGGCACTTGCTCAGGACAATTGGGAAGAATTCTGACCTGGCAATTATCAAATGTGAATGACGGGCGCAGGGAGACCTGCGCCCTTGCCTGTTGTGGTGGCGGAGCATTGAACCGAAATCGGGTTCGGGCGTTTACATCAAGCGCGTCCTGCCTATGTTGGCCTGACGACGCCGGAAAATTGATGATTATCAAGCGGCCGGTCAAAGCGAAACTTTCGCCAACTTCGGAGTACCAGTGTGAACCTGCCGGATCTTGATCTTGAGACCTGTGCGCAGGAACCGATACACATCCCCGGAGCGATACAGCCGCACGGTGCGATGATCGTGCTGCGCGCGTCCGACATGCTCGTGCTGCAGGCGAGCGTCAATGTTGCTGATTTTCTCGACCATCCGATTGAAGCCGGCAAGACAATCGGTGGCGTGATCAGCACGCATCGCGCTGACATTCTTGCCTGGCATGCCTCGGAAGAACCGCGGCTGCAGATCCAGACCGACAATCTCAGCCTCGATTTTCATCGCTCCGGCGACATGATCATTGTCGAGGTGGAAAAGCTGCCGGACGGTCTCGCCGACCATGTTTTCCTACGCTTTCGCGGTTTTGCCCAGCAACTGGCCGGCCAGCAGGACTTGTCCGGTGCGCTCTCAACCACCGTCCGGCTGATCGAGAAACTGACCGGGTTCGATCGGGTGCTGGCCTATCGTTTCGACAGGGACTGGAACGGCCATGTGGTGGCGGAAGCCGGCAATGGGCGTCTGCCGTCCTACATGGACCTGCGTTTTCCGGCCGGCGACATTCCGGCGCAGGCGCGCGCGTTATACGCCTCCAACCACGTCCGCATGATCCCGGATGTGGACTATAACCCGGTGGCGGTGGAGCCAGCCGTCAATCCGCAGACAAGTGCGCCGCTCGACATGAGTTCGGCGCAACTGCGCAGCGTTTCGCCGATCCATCTCGAATACATGCGCAACATGGGGACATCGGCCTCGATGTCGGTCTCGATCATGGTCGATGGCCAGTTATGGGGCCTGATCGCCTGCCACAGTCATGAGCCGCACAACGTGTCTGTCGTCACCCGCGAGGCCTGCGATTTCATTGTCCAGACGCTGGCCATGCGCATTGCCGCGCAGGAACATGCCGGCAGCGCTGCCCACAGCGTGACGCTTGCACGCATTCAGGGCCGGTTGCTGGGTACCATGAGTGCAAGCCACTATTGGCTGGATGGTTTGATTTCCAACCCGGAAGACCTGCTGGCGCAGGTTTCTGCCTCCGGGGCCGCCATCATCAGCGGCGGCGATTACCACAGCGTCGGAGAGACGCCTGCAGAGGACGAGGTCCGCCAGATCATCGACTGGCTGGCGGATCGCGCCGAAACCGAACTCTATTCCACCGACACGCTGCCGGCGGAAATGCCAGAGGCGACGGATTTTGCCACGGTGGCCAGCGGCATCATCGCCATCCGCATTTCCGAACTGCATGAAAGCTGGCTGATCTGGTTCCGTCCGGAAGTGCTCAGCACCGTCGAATGGGGCGGCAATCCGCACAAGGTGGTGCACGAGCAGGGCCGCATTCATCCGCGCGTTTCCTTCGAGCGCTGGAGCGAGCAGGTGCGCCTGCATTCTGTCGCATGGGTCGATGCCGAAATCACCGCCGCCCGCGACCTGCGCGCCGCAATCGTCGGCATCGTGCTGCGCAAGGCCGAGGAACTGGCACAGCTGAGCAGCGAGTTGCAGCGTTCCAACAAGGAGCTGGAGGCGTTTTCCTATTCCGTCTCGCACGATCTGCGTGCGCCGTTTCGCCATATCGTCGGTTTTGCCCAGTTGCTGCGCGAGCGGGAAAACACGCTGGATGCCAAGTCGAAACACTATCTGGAAACGATCTCCGATGCGGCGCTTGCGGCCGGCCGGCTGGTCGATGACCTCCTGAATTTTTCACAGCTCGGCCGTGCCGCGATTGCGCACAAGACGGTGGACATGAACAAGCTGGTCGCCGAAGTGGTGCGAAGCGTCATGCTGACCAATCAGGACCGCGATATCGAATGGTCGATCGGCGTGTTGCCGCCCGCCTGGGGCGATGCGACGCTGCTGCGGCAGGTCTGGTTCAACCTCGTTGAAAACGCCGTCAAATATTCCCGCCCACGTCAGCCTGCAAAGATTTCCGTCACCGGCAGCAGTGCAGACGACCGCACGACCTACACCCTGACCGACAACGGCGTCGGTTTCGACATGGCCTATGTGGACAAGCTGTTCGGCGTGTTCCAGCGGCTGCAGCGGGTGGAGGATTTCGAGGGTACGGGCATCGGCCTTGCCCTTGTACGTCGAATCATCGAACGACACTTCGGCACCATTCGTGGTGAGGGTGAAGTCGATAAAGGTGCCACCTTCCTATTTGTTTTACCGAAAGAGGGGAAAGGAAAGATCCTTGCCTGAACTGCGCCCGATATTGCTTGTCGAAGACAACCCGCGCGACCTTGAACTGACGCTTGCGGCGCTGGAAAAATGCCAGCTGGCCAACGAGATCGTCATTGCCCGTGATGGTGCCGAGGCGATGGATTACCTGCTTGGCCAGGGTCCCCATGCCGGTAAGGACGGTGGCAACCCGACCGTGGTGCTGCTGGACCTGAAACTGCCCAAGATCGACGGGCTGGAAGTGCTTGAAAAGATCAAGAAGGACCAGAAGCTGCGCCACATTCCGGTGGTGATGCTGACGTCTTCGCGAGAGGAGCAGGATCTCGTTCGCTCCTACGAACTCGGCGTCAACGCCTTCGTGGTGAAGCCGGTCGAGTTCAACGAATTTTTCAAGGCGATCCAGGACCTCGGCGTCTTCTGGGCCATCCTCAACGAACCGCCACCGGGATCCAGATAATGCCCCTTGAACATGCCCCCGCGCGCCCACGTATTCTTCTGCTCGAGGATAGCCCGCTCGACGCCGAACTGATCGCCGAATATCTGGAGAAGATCTCGCCGGTGCCGGAAATCCGCCGGGCGGCTTCGCGTGCGGCCTATGTGAAGGCCTTGGGCGAGCGTGACTTCGACGTGATCCTGTCTGATTTTTCGCTGCCGGATTTCGACGGCATGTCGGCACTGGAACTGGCCGCCGCGCAGGTGCCGGATGTGCCGTTCATCTTCGTGTCCGGCGTGCTGGGCGAGGAAGTGGCGATCGAATCTTTCCGCCGCGGCGCGACCGATTATGTGCTGAAGCAGCGGCTGATCCGCCTGCCGGCCGCGGTCGAACGGGCACTGGCCGAGGCACGCGAACGCACCGAGCGCCGCCGCGCCGAGCACCAGAAAGAGCTGCTGGTCCGTGAGCTGAGCCACCGGGTGAAAAACACCATGGCGATGGTGATGTCGATCGTGCGACGAACGGCCCGCAACAGCGGCACGGTGGAAAGTTACGTCGAGAACCTCAGCGGTCGCCTGCGCGCGATGGCGGATGCACATGCCTTGCTGTTTGAAAGCAACTGGACCGATGCCGAACTGCTGCAGGTGCTGGAACGGACGATCACGCCGCATGAACAGGGCAACCGTTTTGAGATCGTTGCCGGCCCGGTCATTCATCTCGACCCCAAGGCCGCGCTGGCGCTGAGCCTTGCCTTCAACGAGTTGATGACCAACGCGATCAAATACGGCGCGCTTTCCAATGCAGACGGCCGTGTCGGCATTGAATGGTCGCGCGAGGAGATCGATGGCGAGCCGTGGCTTGCCCTGCATTGGCGCGAGATCGACGGCCCGGCCGTGGAGCCGCCACAGGAAGACGGTTTTGGCACGACGTTGATCCAGCGCAGCATCCGCTACGAATTGCGCGGCGAAACCACGCTGGATTATGCCACAACAGGCCTGATCTGCGACATACGGTTTCCGCTGTCGCAGGGCGACGAGAACATCATCAGCTAGAGCCGATCTCGGACAGCACTTCCTCGAGTGCGCCGAGAAACACATCGGCATTGTCTTGTATAAAGGGAAGCGGTGGCCGGATTTTCAGCACGTTGCCCCCGCTGCCGGATGCGCTGATCAGCACACGCCGATCCCGCAAGGCGTTGACCACCTTGAGAGACAGTGCGCCATCCGGCTCACGGCTTTGCCGGTCCTTCACGAATTCCAGCCCGAGGAACAGACCGGCGCCCCTGATATCGCCGATCTGTTCGAACCGATCCTGCAGACGGCGCATGCCGGCCAGCATGTAATCACCGGTCACCTGCGCGTTCTGCATCAGACCTTCACCCTCGATCACATCCAGCACCGCGGAAGCTGCAGCAATCGAGACGTTGTTGGCGCCGAACGTGTTGAAGTAGCGGATATCCTGTCCGAATTTTTCCTGTATCTCCGATTTCATCACGGCGGCGGCGATCGGCATGCCGTTGCCCATCGGCTTGCCCATGACGACGATATCGGGCACGACGCCATGGCGCATGAAACCCCACATATGCGATCCCAGACGTCCGAAACCGGGCTGCACTTCATCGGCAATGTAGAGAACGCCTTCGCCTTTCAGCAGATCGGCAACGGGTTTCAGCAAACCGGCAGGATCGGCAAAAATGCCATCGGTGGAAAAGATGCCATCGGCGATGAAGGCGGCGGGAACGATGCCGCGCCGACGCATATGGGCAATCGCCTTCGCCACATCTTCCGCCAGTGCCTGCCCGACATCACGGCCTTCGGCGCGATAGGTATCGGGTGCCGGAACCGTCAGCACATGCTGGCCGAGCGGCATATTTGGCCCGAGCGACGGCGAGATTTCCGCAGCCGAGGCGGTTACCCCGTGATAAGCGTTTTCGGTGATGATGAGGCCAGTGCCGCCGGTGTAATAGCGCGCCAGCCGCAAGGCGAGATCCACCGCCTCGCTGCCGGTGCAGGTATACATGACGCGGTCGAGTTCGGCCGGAAACGTCGCCAGCAAGCGTTCGGAGTAATCGAGGATCTGTTCGCCGAGATAGCGGGTATGGGTGTTGAGTTCGGCCGCCTGCCGGGCGATTGCCTGCGTGACATGCGGATGGCAATGGCCGACCGAGGGCACGTTGTTATAGGCATCGAGATAGGCCTCGCCATCCGGTCCATACAGCCACACGCCTTCAGCCCGCGTGACATGCACCGGCGTTTCGTAAAACAGCCGATAGGACGGACCGAGCAGCGCCTGCCGCCGCTCTATCAGCTTTCGCTCGCGCTCCGGCAGGCTGCCGAGCCGGGCGGCATCGAAACCGTTGACCATGGTTGCGGTCGGCTTGCCGGAAACGGGCTTGTTCATGGTCTTCATCCTTGTCGATTGGCGGCGCGCAGGCGTTCGATTGCCTTGTGCTTCGGGATAGCGTCAAGCCGCGCCAGCTGTTCCCAGACACTGGCGCTTCGGATCGTCAGACGTTCGGCATCCTCCGGAAACAGTTTTGCCCGCCATTGCGGGATGGCAAGCCGCATCACCAGCCGCATGACGGCGGCCGTATAGACGAGGTCGATTTCCGTATCGGAGAGGGTGCATTCGCTACGATAGCCCCTGATCAGATCACACATGGCTTCCACCGGATCGGGTTCGGACCCGATCTGATAGGCGGCCGCCACGCCGACATCGAAAAGAACAGGCGCATGCACCATATCGCCGAAATCGATGATGCCGGTAATCTCGTCGGGCCTGTCGGGATCGACCAGAATGTTTTCCATGTTGAAGTCGTTATGGATCACCTGCGATGGCAGCGACGCCATCACCGGTACGATCTCCCTCTCGAAAGCGTCGATCACCTTTTCCAGCCGTGTCCGCTGGCTGATGTCGGTGAAGGCCGGCATGAGGTCGCGCATGCCCATTGCATGTTTCATGTCCCAGGTGATGCGGTGGGATGCTGCCTCGTGGACAAAGCTTTTCAAGGCCTTTTGCATGCGCCCGAGCAGCGCGCCTATTTTTTGGCGCTGCAACGTCGAATGCGGTGACGTGCGTTGCGCCATGCCGGGCACAAAGGTCACCATGCGCACACCACGTTCGCCGCCGTCATCGGCTACGAAACGAAAGTCAGCCGCGCCTTCCCGTGTTTTGATAATGCGCTGGACCGGAATGCCGGGGTCTCTGGCTTCCACATGCAGCAATGCCTGACTGTGCATGGCCGTGACTTGTGGATCCTCGGCCGGGTTGAGGATCTTCAGCAGATAGGCCGTGCCATCCTCGAGTGTGAGCCGATAATTGCTGTCCTTTTCGCCCCACAGCCATTCGGCCCGGCCGACGAGACCATAATGTTCGCGGGCGATCATCTCTGCCTGATCCGGCGGCACGGCGACCGCGCCGGTTTCCAGTTCGGCACCGAGGACTCTTGATGCAGCAGTCTTTGTCATGACGGCAATATTCCGTTTTCGCTGTTACGCCGGCACGGCCATGCGATCTCCCGTGGCGATACCCACAGGAGAAAGCGCCGGGCCTGAGCGGGAAAACGTCAGACGTCTTCCCGCATCGGTTCCTGTCAGGCTCGGGCCTGCTGCACGATGTCGAGTGCCCGCTTCAGCGCCGCAAACATATCGTCGATCTGTTCGGCGGTGATGATCAGCGGCGGGCAGAAGCAGATCGCCTCGCCGATATTGCGGACGATGACGCCCTCGTCCTGCAGGACGGCATTGATCGCGGCAGCGGCATCACCGGGATTGGCATCCGCCCATGGCTTGATTTCCAGCGCGCCGAGCAGGCCGACACCGCGCGATGATTGGGCAAGCGGATGTTTTGCAAGTTCCGCCAGACCGCCGAGGAATTTTTCCTCCAGCCGGGCCGCATTGCCCACCAGATCGCGCTCCTGAATGATCTTCAGGTTTTCCAGCCCGACGGCGGTCGCCACCGGATGACCGGAGGCGGTAAAGCCGTGACCGAACACGCCGATACGGTCGCTCTCATCGGCGATAGGCTGATAGAAATTGTCGTTCATCAGGATTGCCGAGAGCGGCATGTAGGACGACGAAATCTGCTTGGAGAGAACCAGCACGTCGGGCTCGATGCCATAGGTCTCGCAAGCGAACATTTTACCGGTGCGGCCGAAGCCGCAGATGACTTCGTCGGCAACCAGCAGGATGTCGTATTTCCTGAGAATCTTCTGGACACCCGCCCAATAACCGGCAGGCGGCACCAGCACGCCGCCGGCACCCATCACCGGCTCGCCCCAAAAGGCGGCAACCGTTTCCGGTCCTTCCTTGAGGATCAGGTCTTCGAGGTCCTTCAGCATGCGCGTCGTGAAATCGGCTTCGCTTTCGCCTTCAAGACCAAAATGCGTGTAGGACGGGCAGGACGTATGCACCATCCGGTCCAGCGGAAGATCAAAACTCTCGTGGTTGCGCGGCAGGCCGGTGATCGAGCCGGACGCGATGGTCACACCATGATAGCCCTTGATGCGGCCGATGATCTTCTTCTTGTCCTTTTTGCCCAGCGCATTGGAGCGGTACCAGACCATTTTGCAGGCAAGATCGTTGGCTTCGGAACCGGACGAGGTGAAATGCACCTTAGACATCGGAACAGGTGCCATCTTGACCAGCATCTCGGCGAGATCGATCGACGGGCCGCTGCTCTTGTAGGCGAAACTGTGATAATAGGGCAGCTTGTCCATCTGCGCCTTGGCCACATCCGAAAGACGCTTCTCGCCAAAACCGAGCGCCACCGACCAAAGGCCGGCCAGTCCCTCGATATAACGCTTGCCGGTATTATCGGTGACGTAGATGCCGTCGCCGCTTTCGATCACCAGACCGCCGGTCTTTTCATATTTCCGGAGATTCACCATCGGGTGCATCTGGTAGGCCATGTCGCGGGCTTCCGCCGAGTTCGGCTGGATGGTCATATGCTGCTCCTTCGTTCCCTTGTTATTGCAACCCCGAATTTCGAGGTTGATTTCCCAATTTTTAGCGCCGGCCCGATGCCCAGTCCATCAGACGTGCTGGCCACCATTGATATGGATTTCCGCGCCGTTGATATAGGACGACGTTTCGTTGCAGAGGAAGTAGATCGTCTCTGCCACTTCGCGCGTCGTACCCAGCCGGTTCATCGGCACCTGCGCACTGACGAGATCCGCCGTGCCAGGAGACAGGATGGCGGTATCGATCTCGCCGGGTGCGATGGCGTTGGCGCGGATGCCCATCGGACCATATTCATGGGCGAGTTCGCGGGTCAGCGCGGCAAGCCCCGCCTTCGATGCCGCATAGGCCACACCTGCAAACGGATGCACACGCGAGCCGACAATGGAGGTGACGTTGACGATCGAACCTTGGGCCGCCTTCAGCTCCGGCAACAGGGCGCGCGCCAGAAGGGCAGTCGAGATCAGGTTGACGTTCAGCACCCGCATCCATGTGGCGGCATCGGTATCGGCAACACCGAGACGGGAACCACCAGGACCTTTAGGAGAAATGCCGGCATTGTTGACCAGCGCTGCAAGCTTGCCATCCGGCAGACGCTCGCGCACCGTTGCGGCCAGTGCATCAATGCTGTCGATATCTTCGAGATCAGCCTGAATATGGCTTTCACGTGCGGAGGGCCAGCGGCATTCCTCTGAAAAAGGCTGCCGCGAAACCGTCAAAATCCGCCACCCATGTTCCTGGAAAAGCTTGACCGTGGCATGGCCAATGCCACGGCTGGCGCCGGTGAGAAGCATGTATTTGGTGGTCATGAAGCACTCCGCAAATGCGTGCAGTCGAACTGCGATGCCTCATGCTATCGTGCGTACTTTCCTTCTCAAGGTATTTCTTGCCGCGACTGCGAAGGGCAACAACCCATGGACACTATAAGTGCATAGATGATTACCTATAGGAGTATTCAGCAAAGGATGACCACAGCCTGACTTTAGGAAAAATGATGCAGATACGATGCCGGAAGAGCATGTTTATGGAAAAATTTTATTCCAAAATCGATTTGCATGGCGATTTATTGCCGCTGCAGACATTATTTTTATCAGAAAGAATTTCTAAACACTCGGTAGATTTTAGTCGTTGGACCCCTACCGGCACGCTGCATATCGTTCACCTAACAACAAGCAAGGCCAAAAAGGCGAAAGGGGAATACCGATATGAAACGCATTTCCACACGAGTCCTTTCTGCAACGCTTTTCGCAGCGACAATGCTGTCGGGAGCTTACGCGAACGCCGCCGATATCACCGTCATGGGGTATCGCGGTCCGTTCGAGGAAAACTACACGAAGGCTGTCATCCAGCCCTTCATGAAGGCCCATCCCGACATCAAGGTGACCTATTACGGCGTTCAGAACGCTGCAAATTCGCTCGGCAACATGCGCGCCCAGCGTGACGCACCGCAGGTCAACGCGGTCATCTATGACCTTTCGGTCGCCAAGATCGCCAAGGAAGAAGGCCTTGTCGCCGATCTCGACACATCCAAGCTGTCGAACTACGCCGATGTTTCCGAGATCGGCAAGGATCTCGGTGGCGCCGCCATCCCGCTGACCTACGACACGCTGTCGCTGATCTATAACGCCAAGGCATTCCCGACGGCGCCGACCAGCTGGGAAGCGCTGTGGGACAAGAAGCAGGACGGCAAGGTCGTTTTGCCGGCGCAGGGCGGCGGTGACATCCAGGCCATTCTTCTGACGATCATCGCCAACCGCATGGCCGGCGAAAACGATTATAAGAAGACCATTGATCCGGGCGTCGAAAAGCTGGTGGAAGTGGCACCGCGCGTGCAGACTTGGGAACCGAAGCCAGACGCCTATACACTGGTTGCCAACGGCACGGCCACGGTTTCGATCGGCTGGAACGCCCGTTCGCAGTTCTATTTCGACCAGACGGAAGGCCGCATGAGCTCGGTCGGCCCGACGGAAGGGACCGCTTCGCAGATCAACGTCATCAGCGCCATCGAAAAGGCGTCCGAGGCGGAGGCAACCCAGACCTTCATCAATTATGCGATCAGCCCGGAAGCACAGGCAGCCTTTGCCAAGGCGATGTTCTATGCCCCGGTCAACACCAAGGCGGTCGTGGATGAAGCCACCGCCAAGCGCATTCCGATGATGGACCCGGTTCAGCGCGAAAAGCTGATCCCCGTCGACTGGATGACGATCGGCGCCATGCGCGAAGACATCCTGCAGCCCTGGCGCCGCAAGATTATCCCGGCCGGACGCTAAGCACGACGTTCCGGGCCTGAAAAGGCCCGGGCTCCGTCCCTTTCCAGAAAAATACCCAGCGGCACGCGCCCAGCGCGCGTGATCGAGCACGCACGCCATCGTGACGGGGCTTTGCTCCCGTTGCCCTCGACGACCTCAAATCCGCACATGGTGACGACATGCAAACTCAGGAACTGCGCCAGGAACCTCTGGCCGCCGAAACCAATCCCGGCGATCAGGCCTTTCTCAAGCTGAAAGGCATAACCAAGCGCTACGGCGCCGATTACATGGCTGTTGACGATCTCGACATCGATGTACCGAAGGGAAAGCTGCTTGGTTTGCTTGGTCCCTCCGGCTGCGGCAAAACCACGACGCTGCGCATGATCGCCGGCCTTCTGGATATCACCAAGGGCAAGATCACCATCGATGGTGACGACATTTCCCACAAGCCGCCGCACAAGCGCGATATCGGCCTCGTGTTCCAGAACTACGCGCTGTTCCCGCATATGACGGTGGCGCAGAACGTGGCCTTCGGTCTGGAAATGCGCGGCGTCAACCGCGTGGAAGCCCGCGACCGCGTGGAAGAAGCGCTCGAAATGGTGCGGCTGCCCGGTTACGGCGAGCGCAAGCCCAAGGAAATGTCCGGCGGCCAGCAGCAGCGCGTGGCGCTTGCCCGCGCTCTCGTCATCCGTCCTCGTCTTCTACTTCTCGACGAACCGCTGTCCAACCTCGACGCAAAACTGCGCGACGACATGCGCATTGAAATCCGCGAAATCCAGCAGCGCCTGCAGATCACCACCGTGTTCGTCACCCACGATCAGGTGGAAGCGCTGACCATGTGCGACCTCGTCGGCGTCATGCACAAGGGCAAGCTTGCCCAGCTCGGCACGCCGGAAGACATCTATGAGCGCCCGGCCGACCTGTTCGTCGCCGACTTCGTCGGTCGCACCAATGTTCTCGGTTGCGAGATCGAAGCACTTGACCGTGTACGCATCGGTGCTTCCGTTTACCCCTGCGACACCCGCGGCCTGACATCAGGCAAGGCGAAAGCCGCCATCCGCCCGCACCGTATCAGCCTGACGCCGAGCCGCGACCGCAGCCTCGTCAGCATGGCCACCAATGCTGCTCACGGGAAAGTCACACGCGTCACCTATATCGGCGACGTCGTGCAATACGACATCGATATCGGCGGCAATACGCTCACCACCGAAGTGCACACCGCCAGCGCCGGCCACAGTTTCCAGAGCGGTGAAAAGCTTCTCTGTGAGTGGAAGCCGCAGGACATGCAGGTTTTCGCCCAAGGTTCAGGGAGCTGAACCATGGCAGCGATCACCTCATCCGTCCCTCTTGCCGATGCGCCTCAAACTCGCCGAAAGTTTCCCTTTCTGCTGATTGCGCTGCTTCTGCCGATGGCGATCATCAATTTCATCGCCTTCGTCCTGCCGGTCGTCCGGCTGGGCATGATTTCCTTTATCGAAAGCCGCAGCGGCGGCGTGCTGACCAACAATTACACGCTGGAAAACTATGTCAGCTTCTTCACTGACAGTTTCAGTTTCGAACTGGTCGCCAACTCGCTGACCCTGGGCTTTGGCGTCACGCTGATCACGCTGTGCTGCGCTTATCCGATCGCGCTTTTCCTGCACCGGGTCTCGCCGAAATGGCGCAACATGCTGTTCGTCATCACCGTATCGCCGCTTCTCGTCAGCAGCGTCGTGCGCACCTATGGCTGGATGGTCATCCTCGGTGATCAGGGCGTGGTCAACGGCATCCTGATGTCGTCCGGCATTATCGACAGCCCGCTGCGCCTCACCAACAACACGCTCGGTGTCTTCATCGGCATGGTGGAAGTGCTGATCCCTTATATGGCGCTTTCGCTGATCGCCGGTTTTGGTCGTCTCGAAAACGTTTACGAGGAAGCCGCCGCATCGCTCGGCGCCAACCGCTGGACGCGGTTTCGCCGCGTGATCCTGCCGCTGACGGCACCCGGCATCGCACTCGGTTGCCTGCTCTGCTTCGTGCTCTCCATCAGCTCGTTCATCACTCCCAAGCTTCTGGGCGGCGGACGCGTGTTCCTGCTGGCGACCGAGATCTACGACCAGGCCGTCATCCAGCTGGAATGGCCGACGGCCGCGGCAATCTCCGTCATCGTGCTCATCATCTTCGGCCTTGCGCTCGCGGTCTATTCCCGCGTCGTCAAGCGCTTCGATTAAGGAGGAACCCTGACATGATCGGCCAATTGACCATTCCGTTCAGGCTCCTCGTCGCCTGCATCTATCTCTTCCTGCTCGCCCCCATCCTGATCGTGCTGCCCTTGTCCTTCAGCAATGACAGCTACATCACCTTCCCGCCGGAAAGCTGGGGCCTTCGCTGGTATGCCGCGATGTTCTCGCATGCCGGTTTTGCCCAGGCGCTGTGGATCAGTTTCGTCATCGCCATCACGGTGACGGTGCTGGGCCTTGCTGCCGGTGTGCCCGCCGCCTTCGCCATCCGCCGCCGCAAATTCATCGGTCGCGAATTCCTGCTTAACCTGTTCACGGCGCCTCTCCTTCTGCCGTCGATCGTGCTCGGCCTCGCCATTCTTCTGGTCTTCGTCCAGGCACGGCTGCTCGGCACTTATACGGGTCTGATCATCGCCCATCTGATCATCACCACTCCTTACGTGATCCGCATCATGCTGACGGCATTTTCCACGATACCGCCATCGGTGGAGGATGCAGCCACCATGCTCGGCGCGTCACCCTTCACGGTGGTCCGCCGCATCACCCTGCCGCTGATGATGCCGGGCTTCATCGCCAGCGCTGCCCTCTCCTTCCTTCTGTCCTTCGACGAAGTGGTGATCTCGCTGTTCATCACGGGCCCTCGCCTGCGCACCCTGCCGGTGGAAATCTTCGACTACGTCGAAAGCCAGACCGACCCGATGACGGCTGCCGTATCCGTCGTCCTCGTCGTCGCCACCCTTCTCATCATCTTTCTCATCGAACGCACGCTTGGCCTCTCGAAGACCATCGGCAAGTGACTGAAATTGCAATGGAGACTACTGAAATGGACAATATCGCGCTCTGGATGTCGCAGCCGCATTTCGGCTTTCTGGAAATCGCCAAGACCTGCGGCGTCAGCCAGCTCGTCATCGAGCTTGAGCACGGCACGTTCGATCTCGCCACGCTCGACCAGTTCCTGGCCTTTTCCAAGTCGCTCGGCATCCCGGCCCTGACCAAGGTGATCGCGCCGACCACCGAAGCCATCCAGCAGGCTCTCGACTTCGGGGCTGACGGCGTCATCCTGCCACACATTCTCGGTGTCGATCACGCCCGCGAAGTGACGAAAGCGGCCAAATATCCGCTGCTCGGCATCCGCTCCTATGCAGGTGGTCGCGTGTTCGGTTATTCCCGCCCGTCCTCCGATGCCTTTGAAAAGGAAAACAAGCGCACCAAGTGCTACGCGATGATCGAGACGGCCGAGAGCCTGGCCGATGTCGAAAAGATCATCGCACTCGACACGGTCGATGGTCTGTTCCCCGGCCCATCCGATCTGGCGCTCGCCTGCGGCCGCGGCGCCTACGCCTTCAACGATGAAGACCGTCGCGACCTTTCCCGCATCGCCAAGGCCGCCCGTGACGCCGGCAAGAAGTGGATCATGCCGGCCTGGACACCGGCCGAGCGCACATTCGCACTGGAGGAAGGCGCCGAAATGCTGGTCGTCGCCACCCAGAACATGGCGCTGCGCGCCGGCATCATGTCCACCATCAACGCACTCAAGCAGGAAAAGATCGTCGCCTGAGCGACATCGCAATTTGGAGGGATTACCCATGAAAATCAGCCTGATCCAGACCAACCCGCAGAAAGACCGCGACGCCAACCTGAAGATCACCCGTGATCTGATGGCGGAAGCCCTGAAGACCGATCAGCCGGACCTGATCGTCCTGCCGGAATACTTTGAAGTCTACGGCACGACGACCGAAGAAAAGCTGGCGCTGGCCGAACCCGCCGGCGGCGCCGCCTACACGATGGCGCAGGATTTTGCCCGCGAGAACAAGGTGTTTGTCCATGCCGGCACGATCATGGAAAAGGTCGAGGGCGAAAACCGCATCTACAACACCTCCTTCGTGTTCGACCGCGAAGGCAAGGAAGTTGCCGCCTATCGCAAGATCCACATGTTCGACATCGTTGCCCCGGATGGCACGGCCTACAAGGAATCCGCCACCGTCAAGCCGGGTGAGGACATCGTCACCTATGAGATCGACGGCATGAAGGTCGGTTGCGCCATCTGCTACGACATTCGTTTCTTCGAACTGTTCCTGCAGCTCGAAAAGGCCGGTTGCGACATCATCGTCCTGCCTGCCGCCTTCACGCTGCAGACCGGCAAGGACCATTGGGAAGTGCTGGCCCGCGCCCGCGCCATCGAGACCCAGACCTATTTCGTCGCATGCGGCCAGACCGGCAGCGTCACCGTCAACGGTGAAAAGCGCGCCTGCTACGGCCACTCGCTGGTCTGCGACCCGTGGGGCCACACGATCGCCCGCGCTTCCGATCCGGTCGGTTATGTCACCGCCCGCATCGACGCCAAGGAGATCAAGCGCGTGCGCAACCTCATCCCGATGACGCAGCATCGTCGCATCGCCTGCGCATAAGGAGCTTTATCATGTACGTCATCAAGGACATGCCCGAGCAGATCCCGCAGGAAGATCTAGATCTTCTCTCCGGTGTCGAAACGGCAACCGTCGGCCATTGGCGCCTGTTCGGTTTCATGGACAGGCAGATCCAGCCGCTGCTTCCCGGCCGCCGCGTTGTCGGCACCGCCGTGACGCTGGCGATCGCCGGCCCGGACTCGACGCTCCTGCACCACGCCACCGGCCAGTTGCGCCCCGGCGACATCCTCGTTGTCGACCGTCTCGGCGATGACAAATACGCCTGCTGGGGCGGCGGTGTTACCGTTGCGGCAAAAGCTGCCGGCGCGGTTGCCGGCATCGTCGATGGCCCCTGCACCGACCTCACGGAAATCCAGGATTCGGATTTCCCGATGTGGTCGCGCGGTCTCTCGCCAATCACCACACGGCTTTACGATCTCGGCGGTGGTTTCAACATTCCGGTCAGCTGCGGCGGTGCCGTGGTGATGCCGGGTGATGCCATCCTTGCCGACGAAAGCGGCGTGCTGGTCATCCCGCGTGATGAAGTGCGGGCCGTTTCCGAGGAAGCCCTGAAGCGCCAGGAAACCGGCAAGAAGCGCGAAGCCAGCGTACGTGACAAGGTGCAGAAGCTGGGTGACATGACCGGCGCGACCGCCAAGGTCCTGGCCAAGCTCGCTTGACACTGACGACCCAGGGTCCGGGCATCAGCCCGGACCTTATTTTTGCGATGAAACGCAAACTCAACCGACCCGCCGTTGCCATATCATCTTCACGGTGTAACGTGGCAGCAGGGAACATAGTCTGTGAAAAACAGCAGCTTACGACAATCTGGACGCGAATAATGCGCAGGATTGGTCGACAAAACGGTGAGGCGCGTTCACGCGATGAATATTCGTTTCCTTGAAACCGTGGTCTGGCTTGCGGAACTTCGAAGTTTTCGTGTCACCGCCGACCGCATGAACATCACTCCTGCCGCCATTTCCAACCGCATCTCGGCCATCGAGCAGGAACTCGGCATCCGCCTTTTCGAGCGTGACACCCGCGACGTGCACCTGACGCGCGAGGGCCGCTCCTTCGTTTCCGGTGCCCGCGATATCATCGCCCGCTACAATCGCCTTGTCGCCGATGTCGCGCCCCCTGAAACGGTGGAGGGCACGGTGCGCATCGGCCTCGTACCCTCCATGGCGCTGGCGATCCTTCCCGGCATCATGGAAACACTGAGGCAGCGGTTTCCGCGTGTACGTGTGTCCGTCACCACCGATGCGTCGCTCACCATCCTTTCCAAGCTGGAAAAGCGCGAACTCGACATCATTCTCGGTTTTCATGGCCCACAGGTGGAAAAATTCCGGGTCGTCGATCTCTGTACGCTCGGCATGTTCTGGATCGCCAACAGCGCCTTTCCCTCCGACGAGGAGGCGATGACCCGCGCCGACCTGATGCTGAACCCGATCATTTCCTATGAGGTGGGCACACAGGCCTACAAGCGCATGGTCGAATATCTGCCGACCAATTCGCTGGGTCAGGGTGTGGTGCATTATTCCAACTCGCTGGCAACGACGATCAGCATGGTCGCGGCCGGCATCGGCATTGCCGTTCTGCCGCCGATCGTCATTCAGAACGAGTTGCGGCTCGGCACGCTGAAAGTCTTGAACGTTCGCCATCCCTTTCCGGCAACCGACTATTTTGCCGTCTATCTCGACAATCCGTCGTCGCGACTTGCGCCACTGATCGCATCGATCGCATCGGATGTTTCTGCCGAATTCTGTTCCCTCTACGACAACGCACTCGCCGTTCACCGGTGACAAGAAATCCCCCCTTTAAGCAAAAGGAGAATGTCATGGCCCATGAATTGAAAAGCGTCTCCGCGGCCCCTTCTGTCCTGCGTCATGCCTCGCTTGAGAGCAACGCCATCCGCGAGGCGCGCATCGATCTCGCCGCCTCTTTCCGCATGGCGGCAAAACTCGGATTGCAGGAAGGCATCTGCAACCATTTTTCCGCGCTCCTGCCCGGCCATGACGACCTGTTTCTGGTGAACCCTTACGGTTGGGCATTCGCCGAAATCACCGCGTCGCAGCTTCTGGTTTGCGATTTCAACGGCAATGTCGTGGCCGGCAGCGGTAAGCCGGAGGCGACAGCCTTCTACATTCACGCCCAGCTTCACAAGACCCTGCCGCGCGCCACCGCCGCCTTCCATACCCATATGCCCTATGCAACGGCGCTTTCCATGCTGGAGGGAGAACCGCTGGTCTGGGCCGGGCAGACGGCGCTGAAATTTTACGGCCGCACGGCGATCGACGAGAACTACAATGGCCTGGCGCTCGACGATAACGAAGGCCTCCGCATTGCCCGCGCCATGGGCGATGCCGATATCGTATTCCTGAAAAACCACGGCGTGATGGTGCTTGGGCCGACCATCGCCGAAGCCTATGATGATCTCTATTATCTGGAACGTGCCGCCGAAGTGCAGTTGCTCGCCATGTCCACCGGCCGCCAGCTCAAGGCGGTGCCACCGGAGATTGCCCGGAAAACCTATCTGGAAATGCGCGAGGGCGATCCGGAAAGCGCACGCCTGCACATGGAAAGCATCCGCCGCCAGCTGATGCGCACCGAACCGGAATTCGCCGACTGAGATGGTGCAGGACGTGGGCGGCGATCAGAGCGTGACTGTCACGCCCTCATCTGCTGCCCGCAGGATGGCGTCGATCAGCCGGTGGGCTTTCAGCGCCTCCTCTCCCGAGGCCATCGGTTGGCGCTTTTGACGAAGTGCGTCGATAAACGCTCTGTGCAGCGCCAGATGATTTTTGTGCGAGAATGCCATCGGGTCATCGCCCGTTCCGCCCCCCTCAGCCCCATCATCAAGCGCGATCCTGCGGCCATCCATCAGCGCAATCACCCCGCTATCGCTGCTCAGCCGCGCCGAACCTTTCGTGCCGAGAATTTCGATCTCGTCGGGATAACCCGGATAGGCCGCGGTGGTGGCGCTGAGTGAGCCGATCGCACCGTTTTCAAAGCGCATGGCGGCATGCACGAGGTCCTCGGTTTCCATGCGGTGAACCGGGCTTGTCACGGCAAAGCCGCTGACCTGCACCGGCGAGCCGGCCAGCGTGATCATCTGGTCGATCGTGTGGATCGCCTGCGTCAACAACACGCCGCCGCCATCGCGCGCAATCGTGCCGCGTCCCGGCTCGTCGTAATAACTTTGCGGCCGCCAGTTGTTGAGGCGCATCGAGACAGAGATGATATCGCCCAAGGCACCCTCTGCCAGCAACCGGGCCGTTTCGATAAATGTCGGGCGAAAGCGGCGCTGGAACACCACGCCGAGCCTGACATTGGCCCTGTCGGCCACCGCGACGATCTGCTGCGACCGCTCGAATGTGACATCCAGCGGCTTTTCCAGCAGCACATGTTTGCCGGCGGCGGCGGCGCGCTGCACCAGTTCCAGATGCGTGTTGGGTGGCGTGAGAATGATGACGTAATCGATCGAGGCATCCTCGAAGATCGCATCGGCATTGTCCACCACCGGCAGGCCGAACCGCTCGGCAAAGGCCGCCCGCCGGGCCTCGCTGGGGCTGAATGCGGCGGCGACCTCAACCTCGTCCTTCAGGTCGAGCAGGCTCAGCGCATGCTGCGGCGAAGCCATGCCGAGACCGATGATGGCGGTGCGCAATTTGGTGGAACCGGACACAGACAACCTCCCCTTTGTCGCTTCAGTCAGTGCCTACACTATCGGCGCCGCAGTGCCCATGCGACCGAAAAGTCATCATACATCTGATACTTTTTGATATGTTGACATGATCAATTTTGCATTTTACCAATTGCATTCAACCGTAGGAGGAACGGCTGAAACAATCCACTGCTGATGCGTAAAGGCATCGCGACAGACAAGTCGCGATGGCGTCTGGTCGTGTGATTTTCCAAAAGCGCAACAGCGGACGCTCGTCCGCGATCTGGGAGGAGAAAATGTTGCATATTTCCAAATTGTTGTCCGGCGTGGCGCTCGCGTCGCTGCTGATGCTCGGAACGGCGGCGGCACAGACCGTGCTGAAATCGTCCGACACCCATCCCGATGGTTATCCGACCGTCGAAGGCGTCAAATATTTCGGCGAACTGATCAAGGAACGTACCGCCGGCCGTTATGGCGTCGAGGTTTACCACTCGGCGCAGCTGGGCGAGGAAAAGGACACGATCGAGCAGGTTCGCTCCGGCGTGATCGAACTCAACCGCGTGTCCATGGCGCCATTCAACGGTACCGTGAAGGAAACCATCGTTCCGGCTTTGCCCTACATTTTCCGCTCGGAAGAACACATGCACGCGGTGATGGACGGCCCGATCGGCGACCAGATCAAGGCGGCGTTCGAACCGGCAGGACTGGTGGCACTGGCCTTTTATGACGCCGGTTCACGCTCCTTCTACAATTCGAAAAAGCCGATCAAGACCGTGGCCGACATGAAAGGCCTGAAATTCCGCGTCATCCAGTCCGACATCTTTGTCGACATGACTGCGGCGCTTGGCGCAAACGCCACGCCGATGCCCTATGGCGAAGTCTATTCCTCGGTTGAAACCGGCGTCATCGACGGCGCGGAAAACAACTTTCCGAGCTATGACACCGCCAAGCATTTCGAAGTCGCCAAATTTCTCTCGCTCGATCAGCACACCATCCTGCCGGAAGTGTTCGTCATGAACAAGGCCGCCTTCGACAAGCTGACACCCGAGGATCAGGCTCTGTTCAAGCAGGCGGCAAAAGACAGCGTTGCCAAGCAGCGTGAGCTGTGGGCGAAAAAGACCGCAGAATCTCGTGCCACGGTCGAAAAGGCCGGGGCCCAGATCAACGAGGTCGAGAAGCAGGGCTTTATCGACGCGATGAAGCCGGTCTACGCTAAGCACGTCAAGGACGACGTGTTGAAAAAGCTCGTCGCCGACGTTCAGGCCGCCAAGTAAGTTTCAGCCCCACCCCGTCCTTCAGGCCGGGGTGGGATCGCCGTTTCCGAGAAATCCAAGACCCAAGGACCTTCGTCCAACCCTTCCGGCTGCCGGAAAGGTCAGGAGACGCTTACCCATGAATGCGCACTTAAGAACTGGCCTGCCCATTCTCACCAAACTCAACACGCTGGTGCTCTACCTTGCCGGTGTCGGGCTCGTCGTCATGACGGCGATCGTCGCCTGGCAGGTTTTCTGCCGCTACGTTCTCAACGATTCACCCAGCTGGACCGAACCCGGCGCGGTGATCCTGATGAGCTGGTTCATCTTTCTCGGTGCTGCCGTCGGCGTGCGCGAAAACAACCATATGGGTTTCGACGTCCTGCTTTACGTGCTGCCGACAGCCGCCAAGAAATGGCTGCGGATGATTTCCGACATCGTCATCTTCGCCTTCGGCATCGGCATGATCTGGTACGGCACCAGCCTGGTGCAGCTGACCATCGCCACCACCATGCCGGCGCTCGGCATATCCGGCGCATGGGATTACGTGCCGCTGATCGGCGGCGGTGTGCTGATCTCGCTGTTTTCGCTGGAACGCATCGTTGCCCGCCTCAGCGGCGCACCGATCGACGAAGTGCTGGACGAAATGGCACCACCGGAAATCGCAGTCGAACTCGAAAACATCGAAGACGTCCGCAAGGACGCGGCCGATGCGGCGCGCAGGAACGCAGCCGGCACGGCCAGGGGGGAATAGAAGAATGGAACTCTGGATCCTGTTCGGCAGCTTTACGCTGCTCATGCTGATCGGCACGCCGATCGCCTTTTGTCTCGGCGTTTCGAGCCTTGCCACCGTCATCTACATGGGCCTGCCGCCACTGGTGGTGTTCCAGCGCATGAACTCCGGCATGAGCGTGTTTTCCATGCTCGCCATTCCCTTCTTCATCTATTCCGGTGACCTGATGGTGCGCGGCGGCATTGCCGGCCGTATCGTCGCCTTTGCCGCTTCCATCGTCGGGCATCTTCGCGGCGGGTTGGGGCAGGTCAACATTCTGACCTCAACCCTGTTCGGCGGCATTTCCGGCTCGGCCGTGGCGGAAGCGGCAGCCGTTGGCGGGTTGATGATCCCGCAGATGAAGGCGCGTGGTTACGGCGCCGATTACGCAGTCAACGTCACCTCGATGGCAGCGCTGATTGCCCTGCTTCTGCCGCCCTCGCACAACATGATCATCTACTCGATCTCGGCCGGCGGCAAGATTTCCATCGCCGACCTGTTTACCGCCGGTGTCATTCCCGGCCTGCTGTTTGCCGCCGTGCTGATGGTGACCGCCTATTTCGTCGCCAGCAAACGCGGTTATCCGACCGAGCCGTTTCCGGGCCTGATGGTGGCGCTGCATCTTCTCGCCGTCGCCATTCCCGGCCTGCTGCTGATCGCCATCATTTTCGGCGGCGTGCGTTCCGGCATCTTCACAGCCACCGAAAGCTCCTGCATCGCCGTCATCTATGCGCTGCTGATCACCACGCTGGTTTATCGTCAGCTGAGCTGGAAGGATTTTGTGCATGCAACCATGGGCGCGGTGCGCACCACCGCCATGGTGCTGCTGATCATCGGCTGTGCCGCATCCTTCTCGTGGCTGATGGCTTTCCTGCGCGTGCCGGCGACGCTGGTCGTCTGGTTGCAGGCTCTGTCCGACAACCCGATCATGATCCTGCTTCTGCTCAACGTGATCATGCTGATCCTCGGCACGTTCATGGACATGGGCCCAACCATCATCATCACCACCCCGATCTTTCTGCCCATCGCCGTCGCTTATGGTGTCGATCCGGTGCATTTCGGCGTGATCATGATCCTCAACTACGGCATCGGCCTCAACACCCCGCCGGTGGGAGCCGTGCAGTTCGTCGCCTGCGCGGTCGGCAAGATATCCGTGTGGGAGGCCATGCGCTCGATCTGGCCATTCTATGGCGCCGGCCTCGTAGTGCTGCTGATGGTCACCTACATCCCGGCTCTGTCGCTGTGGCTGCCGAGCGTCTTCCGATAGGAGGATGGACATGCCTGCCACCCCTTCGGATATGCGTGTCGAGCGAAGACCAAAACTCTTCGAAAATGTTGCGCAGCAATTGCGCACACAAATTCTCGCCGGCGACTTCGGTGTCGGCGAGAGACTGCCGACGGAAACCCGCATGACCGAATTGTTCGGCGTCAGCCGCACTGTCGTGCGCGAGGCAGTCGCCTCGCTTGCCGGCGATGGCATGGTGGAGGTGCGGCACGGCGCCGGCGTGTTCGTGGTGGATCACCCGACGCTAAAGATCAGCGCGATCACCGCCGACATGGGCAACCGTATCAGCCGCGCCGTCAATGTACTGGAAGTGCGCATGGGCATCGAGATCGAAAGCGCCGGTCTTGCCGCCCAGCGCCGCAGCCCATCGCAGGAAGCGCGCATACAGGAGGCGTTTTTCGAGTTCGAGGCGCTACTGAAACAGGGCGAGCCGACCGGCAAGGCGGATTTTGCCTTTCACCGCGAGATCGCGGCTGCCACCAATAACGAGTTTTATGTCGAGATTCTCGATGCGCTGGGCGATCGCACCATTCCGTGTGATCGCAGTTCGCCATGGTATTCGGTGGAGGTTCTGTCGGCGGATTATCTGAACGGCCTGCAGCGCGAACATCTTGCCATCCTGCAGGCGATTTCGCTGGGCGATGCGGATGCCGCCCGCGATGCCATGCGCGCGCATCTGGTTGCGGCAAAGGACCGGTACCGCCAGCGACTGACCGGCCAGCAGGCGGATTATTTTCAGAACCGGGCCAGCTCCGACCAAAATCAGACATCCTGACAACGGCACCGTCCTTTCGCCTCGGCGCTTGACCTGAGCCGATCAACAGGCTGTCATCCGCGCGTCAACGCCATGAAATTTTTGAACCGGGAGAGTTCCTTGATGTCGTTTCCGCTGTTCGATCTGACGAGCAAAACCGCGCTGATCACCGGTTCCAGCCAGGGCATTGGTCTGGCGCTGGCGCGTGGGCTTGCCGAACATGGCGCCAGCGTCATTCTCAACGGCCGCGACGAAACCAAGCTCGATGCCGCGGTCAGACAGTTGGCCGATGACGGTTTTAACGCCCGAGCCGTCGCCTTCGACGCCACCGATCCCGCCTCGGTCGCGGCGGGCATCACGCGCATCGAAGCCGAGATCGGCGCAATCGACATCCTCATCAACAATGCCGGCATGCAGCATCGCGCGCCGCTGGAGGATTTTCCGATCGACAAGTGGCAACAGCTTCTGACCACCAATATTTCCAGCGTGTTTTACGTCGGCCAGGCGGTGGCCCGCCACATGATCGCCCGCGGTCACGGCAAGATCATCAACATCGCCTCGGTGCAGAGCGAACTGGCGCGGCCCGGCATCGCGCCCTACACGGCCACGAAAGGTGCGGTCAAAAATCTCACCAGGGGCATGTCCACCGATTGGGCCAAACACGGCCTGCAGGTCAATGCCATTGCTCCCGGCTACTTCAAGACGCCGCTCAATCAGGCGCTGGTCGACAATCCGGAATTTTCCGCCTGGCTGGAAAAGCGCACGCCGGCTGCCCGCTGGGGCAATGTCGATGAACTGGTCGGCGCCGCCGTGTTTCTGTCCGGTAAGGGCTCGTCATTCGTCAACGGGCACACGCTCTATGTCGATGGCGGCATCACCATCAGCCTCTGACGCCTGCGCGTTTCAGTCGACGTTTCAGCCCCCCGATCTCGCTTTCACGAACAGCGCGGCCCATGTTCCCGCACCCGCTGCGATGGCAGAAACGAACGTGCCCCAGATCAGGTCGGCCACCGTCAGAGCCGTAGACCAGTTTTTCAGCACGGCCTGGCTGGTCAGATCGTAGGTGGCGTAAGCGGTAAAGCCCAGAACTGCACCGTGGATGAGGCCGACCCAGACAGATTGGGCCAGAATCCCCGGACGCACCGCCAGAAAAGTCATGCCGGCAATGAAGATAATGTAGAACACGATCGCCGGTGCCAGCCGGAATTTCGGCGCCAGCATGTCGCCCATGACCGGCCGGTAGAGGCGATCGGCCATGACGCTGAGCCAGATAAAATCGACCACGACAAAAACGATCAGCGTGACGGCATAGGCGGTGGCATAGGTTTTCATGAAATACTCCTTTTGACCGGAAGCCGCCCGGTCAGTTGATCCTCGACCAGTCGACGCCCTTGCACAGAAGGCCGGCGACGATGCAGCCTTTCGTGGTCATCTTGTCGCCATTCACCGTCACCGTGATCTTGTAGGTCATGTCCCGTTGCGGATCGAAAGCAGTGCCGGAATAGATACCATCGCCACTCGGCTTGACGGACATGACGAGCTTGTCGCCCTTCTTTTCCTTAGGCGTACCGGGTTTGATCCAGGTGTTGACGGCGCAAATGTCCGATCCGCAGGGCGCCACGATCACCCGCGCATTGCCGTCACCCCTTGCCCATTCACCATCAACATCCGCCGCTTGGGAGGCGCCGGCAAAACCGAGAAAAATCAGCCCGGACAGGATGAGGTTGGATTTCATTTCGGATCTCCCCGGTGATCTGCCTTCAGGCGTGCTCGATCGTATAAAGCCCGACATTGATGCTTCCTTCCTCGAAACCGGCCTCGCAGTAGCAGAGGTAGTAGTGCCAGAGGCGGCGGAAGCGCTCGTCAAACCCCTGGCTGGCAATTGCCGGCCAACGCGCCTGAAAGCGGATGCGCCACTCAAGAAGCGTGCGGGCATAGGATTTGCCAAAATGCTCGACCTCGCGAAGTTTCAGGCCGGCAGCCGCAACTGCCGCCTCGAGCGCTTTGTCGGACGGCAGGAAACCGCCCGGAAAGACGTATTTCTGGATGAAATCGGCCTTGCCGCGATAGGCTTCATAACGCGCCTGCTCGATGGAAATGATCTGTAGGACCGCGCGGCCATCGGCCTTCATGCAGCGTTTCAGGGTCTCGAAATAACCCGGCCAGTAGGCTTCTCCCACCGCCTCGAACATTTCGATCGACACGATACGGTCGAACTGGCCCTGAACATCGCGGTAATCCTGCAAACGCAGGTCGACCTGTTGCGATTTGCCGTTCGCCGCAACGACATTTTGCGCCCAGCCCAGCTGTGACGGCGACAGTGTCAGGCCGACGACATTCGCATCAGCTTGGGCTGCCAGATCGAGGGCGAGCGCACCCCAGCCGCAGCCGATTTCCAGCACGCTTTCGCCGCCCTCAAGATCGAGCTTTTCGCGAATGCGATCGAGTTTTTTGCGCTGGGAGGCTTCCAGCGTTGCCGTGTCATCGTCGAATATGCCGGAGGAATAGAGCATCGAGCCGTCGAGCCATTCCTTGTAGAAATCGTTGCCGAGATCGTAATGCGCTTCGATATTGCGCCGGCTTCCGCGTTTGGTATTGGCATTCAGCATATGCCGGATGCGGTTGACGAGCCGCAGCGCGACATTGCCGTCGATCGCCGGTGCCAGCGCCTCGTCATTGCGGGCGGCCAGCCGGATCAGCGCCGTCAGATCCGGCGTCGTCCAGTCACCTTCGATAAATCCTTCCGCAAAACCGATATCACCGGCAGCAACGACCCGGCGGAGTGCCCGCCAGCGCCGCATGACGATGGTTGCCTCGGGCCCCGGCTCCGGGCCGATCTTCTCCACCACGGTGCCGGAGGGCAACACCACTTTCAGATGGCCATGGCGCAAATTGCGGATCAGTTTTTCTGCGACACGTCCGCCAAAGCCCAGCTTTGCGGTTTCTGACGGTGCGGAAAACATCACCTCGGAGAAATCGTCAGACTGGCTCATTCAGATCGACCTTTTTAGCAGATGCGTTGTGACTGGAGGCAATGGCGTGGATATGGGAAACGGGCATTTCAGGCGGCTTGGGACGAACGCGCAAACCCACGCCCTTCACCCAGATTTTCAGCGCTTCCCAATGGATGCCGCCGACAACACGCAGCGTCAGGAAGGGGATGGCGAAGAAGGCTTTCAACAGCGCGCCGTCGGTCAGTTCCGTTCGCTTGGCAAGATGCCGGGCCGTCAGCACCAGCCCCTTGTCGTCCCGTGTTTCGATGCGGATGGAAAGCTTGTCGGTGGGCGGCGAAACGCGAAATGTGTAGCGAAGGTCCATGTCCATGAAGGGCGAGACATAAAACGCCTTGTCGCAATGCTGGACGATCTCGTTGCCGGCGCCCTCCGCGACGGGGATCATGTAGCCATGGCGTTCGCCGAACGTGTTGTCGACTTCCCAGAGGATTGCCCGCAAGGCACCATCATTGCCGTAGCAGAAGAAGACGCTGAGCGGATTGAAAGCCCAGCCCAGCAGACGCGGCATGGTCAGGAGCCGGATCGGCCCGCCATCCGGCTGCAACCCGGCGGCGTTCATCGCCTCTTCCACCTGCGCCCTCAGATCCGAACCGGAACGATCACCCCGATCCTTGCGATAGAAGGAAAACAGATTGAACCGGTCGACCGAAAACACCTTCAGCCTCTGGTCGAGAACATTGAGTTCATCGAGATCGATCAGCAGCGAATAGATGCGATAGGCGAGCCTGTGCTCCTTCGGCTTCAGTCGCGCATGGGTGACGTGGCCGGGAAACAGTGCGGATTTTAATCCGGCGCTCATGCCGGCACCTCGGACAGACGCTGGCGCAGAGGCCTGGTCACCGGCTTGCGGACGATACGCGCGCTTTCCTGCTCCACCTGCCACGGACGGCCAACACCGCCCAGATCTTCGGCCACCGCGAGACCCGCCTGCAATCCATCCTCGTGGAAACCGGAGCCGAAATGCGCGCCGCAGAACCATGTGTTGCGCACGCCCTGCAGAGACCAGATTTCCTGCTGTGCCCGGTCCGTCTCAAGGTCGAAGATCGGATGTTCATAGACCTCGCGGCGAATCACCGTTTCCTCGCGCGGCTGCTGGCTTGGGTTGAGCGTCACGAATGTTGCCGGTGCCGAACCCAGCGGCTGCAGCCGGTTCATCCAATAGGTGATCGACGGCTGCTGCACGTCTTCGCCGGTTCTGACGCGCGTATCGGAGACATAATTCCAGCTGGACCATGCGGCGCGGCGTTTTGGCATCAGGCTGGTATCGCCGTGCAGAACGGCCTCATTGCGAGAATAACGGAAAGCACCGAGGATGCGTTTCTCGCGCTCGCTGGCATCCGCCAGCATGCGCAGCGCCTGATCCGCATGGGTGGCGATCACCACATCGTCGAACATGTGCAACTGACCGTGTACATCGCGGATTTCGACCTGTTGGTCTCCACGGCGGATTTGCACGACCGGCGTCGAGAGCCTGATCCTGTCGGCAAAATGTCGTGTGAGGCGGGAGACATATTCGCGGCTGCCGCCGTTCACCGTGCGCCAGATGGGACGGTTCCAAAGCTCCAGCAGTCCGTGATTGCAGCAGAACCGCACAAAGCTTGCCGCCGGATACTCGCCGACCTTGACCGCCGGCGTGGACCAGATGGCGGCCGCCATCGGATAAAGATGATCCTCGCGGAAACCGCGACCATAACCATTGCGGTTCAGGTAATCGTCGAGCGAAATGCCGCCCATGTTTTCGATATCGCGCGGCGCATTGCGATAGAAACGCAGAAGGTCCCGCATCATCGACCAGAAACGCGGGCTGACGATGTTGGAACGCTGCGCAAACAGGCCAAGGCCGGTGCCGCCGGAATATTCGAACGCCCCTTCGTTGAGCGATACGGCAAACGACATGCTGGAGGCGACTGTCGGAACAGCGAGCAGAGAGAAAAGCGCTGTCAGGTTGGGATAGGTGACTTCGTTATAAACGATGAAGCCGGTATCGACCGCGACCGGGCCGCCGGCACTTTCGAAAGCGACGGTGTTACTGTGGCCGCCGATCCGGTCGCCCGCCTCGAAAACGGTCACATCGTGATGCTGCGATAGCAGCCACGCGGCAGAAAGGCCGGAAATGCCGCTTCCCACCACGGCTATGTTCAATCGATCGCCGCCCGTTGCGCGCCCTTCAACTCTCATAGAATCCTCGCCGACTTACACTGCTACTCATGCTGCTTTGAAAGACTGACGAGGTCCGGTCGCAATAAGTTTCACGCAACCGTCTTTTGTCGGCTTGATGCAGATTTTTGTGCGACAACGCGAAACCAATTCAAGCCGTTCCGCGTACTTGCCTTGATGGCGCAAATAATGCGCACCCGAATGCAGGCGGCTCAATGGATAGTGTTCTTCTGATCGTGATCGCGCTCTGGCTGTCGCTGGCCATGGCTGGTGCCTGGGCCATACAGCGGTGGACGGGACGCAGCGGCTGGATCGACACGATCTGGTCTTTTGCGGTCGGTCTCGGCGGTGTGATTGCCGCCCTGTTCGCCAACGGAAATTTTGACCGGCGCATGGTCGTTCTGGTCGTCATATCCGCCTGGGCGCTGCGGCTTGGCAGCCATATCGGCGCACGCACGCGCGGTGATGATGAAGACCCGCGTTATGCCAAGCTGGCGGAAGAATGGGGTGACAGCGCCGCATTGCGGCTTTTCCTTTTTTTGCAGATCCAGGCACTGGCCGCATTCGTGCTGGTTCTTAGCGTCTATCTCGCCGCAACAAACGACGCGCCCTTTGCCAATGGCCTCGATATCGTCGCGATGATCATCGCTGCCGTCGCGCTTGGTGGCGAAGCACTGTCCGACTTTCAGCTCGCCCGTTTCCGCAAGACGCCACAGGCCAAAACCGAGGTTTGCGAGACCGGTTTCTGGCGCTATTCTCGGCATCCGAACTATTTTTTCGAATGGCTGTTCTGGTGCAGCTGGCTTCTGTTCGCCCTGCAGGGATCAGCCTGGAGCTGGCTCGCGGCTCTGGCGCCGCTGATGATGTACTGGTTGCTGGTGCATGTTTCCGGCATCCCGCCGCTTGAGCAACACATGCTGCGCTCGCGCGGCGAAAAATTCCGCGCCCTGCAGGCCCGCGTCAACGCCTTCTTTCCCGGCCCCCGCAAACCCGATCATGAACACCGTGAGGAGACACGCCCTTGAACATGCTGGCCTTCGCCATCAACGCCGCCGAGCGCGCGCCGCTTTCCGACAGCGTCACCCTTGCGGGCATCGACTTCCTCTGCGGCCGCACGAAACGGCGGCTCTCTGCCACGCCGGCATCGGCTGAACGTGCCTTTGCCGGAACGATGGGGCATTTTCCGATTGCCACGCATACCGACGAGGCAAACCGCCAGCATTACGAAGTGCCGGCCGAGTTCTTTTCATTGGCGTTGGGGCCGCAACGCAAATATTCCTGCTGCCTTTATCCGGCTGCCGATACCACGCTGAGCGAAGCGGAAACCCACGCGCTGGCCGAGACAGTCCAACATGCCGCGATCGAGGATGGCATGAACATTCTCGAACTTGGCTGTGGCTGGGGTTCGTTGTCGCTGTATCTGGCCCAGCACTTTCCGAATTCGCGCATCACGTCCGTGTCAAATTCCGCCTCGCAGCGCGCCTATATTCTCGGCCTTGCCCAGCAGCGCGGCCTCACCAACCTGACCGTGATCACCTGCGACATGAACGATTTTTCCGCAGAAGAGCGCTACGATCGTGTGGTTTCCGTGGAAATGTTCGAGCACATGTCGAACTGGCGTGATCTTCTGGCGCGGGTGCGCGGCTGGGTGAAGCCGGACGGCAAGCTGTTCCTCCACGTCTTCACCCACAAGACCCGCTCCTACCGCTTCGACCGCGACGATCCGGCCGACTGGATCGCCCATCATTTCTTCACCGGCGGCATCATGCCGGCACACGACCTGCCGCATCGGTTCGGCGACCTGTTTCAGGTCGAGGATGAATGGCGCTGGTCCGGCACTCATTACCAGCGCACCGCCATGGACTGGCTTGCCAATTTCGACCGGGAGATCGATCACATCCGTCCGATCTTCCGCCAGGTCTACGGCAAGGATGCCGTGCTGTGGCAGCGTCGCTGGCGGTTGTTCTTTCTGGCGACCGCTGGCCTTTTCGGTCACGACAATGGCGAGGTCTGGGGTGTCGGCCACTACCTGCTGACGCCATCAGGTTGAAGGCATTCCGGCGCCCAAAAGATTTTCACTCGGCTACAAATTAGTCAGAAACCACATTTTTCGAGGGATGACCGGCCGACAAAGCCGGTCATCCCGCACTTGGCACACCCTTTGCATTTGACCATTCTGACCGTTTTGACGGTTTTGTGGTTCAAAAAAGCAATAGGGGAACACAATGCGCTCAGACCTCAACCGCCGCCGTTTCCTGCAGGGAGCCGCAGGCGCTGCTGCCACCGCCGGCTACATGCAGATCAATCCCGATTTCTTCTTCTCCTCCGCTTATGCCCAAAGCGGAAAGACGATGACCTTCCTTTCGGCAGAAAACATCACGGGCAACTGGGACCCGACCGCCCACACGACGCTTTCGCAGAAGAATATCGAAGGTTTCGTGATGGGTTTCCTCACCCGCACGCCGATGAAGCTCGATAATCCGGGCGAGGTCGTTTACGAGCTTGCCACCGACATCAAGCTGCTCGATCCGAACCGCCTGCAGATCAAGCTGCGCGAAGGCATCGTTTTCCATGATGGCAAGCCGTTCAAGGCCGAGGACGTCAAGGCGACCTTCGAATACGGCGCCCAGGCAGATCGCCCGGCGCAGTGGTATCCCGGCCCGACGGAAACGCTGACCATCGAGACGCCGGACGATTACACCGTCATCGTCGACACATCCAAGGGCGGTTATCCCGCTCACCTGTTCATGTTCCTTGCCTCCTTCCTGCCGATCATGTCGGCAAAGGACATTGCCGGCGGCCCCGGCGGCCCGCTATCGCAGCGCCTCAACGGGACAGGTCCGTTCAAGTTCGTCGCCCAGCGCGGCAATGACACGGTGATGGAAGCCTTCGACGGCTATTTCAAAGGCAAGCCGGCCATTCCCGCCATCAACTTCACCTTCACCGGCGATTCCACCACCCGCATGCTGTCGCTGATGAACGGCCAGGCTTCGATCGTCGAGCGCCTTGAGCCGGAACAGGTGGATACCGTGAAGGGCAATCCGGCGATCTTCGTCAACGAAGTCGTTTCGGTCGAGAACAAATATCTGTGGTTCCGCTGCTCGAAGGAACCCTTCAACGACCAGCGTCTGCGCATGGCCGCATGCCACGCCATCGACCGCGACATGCTGCTCGAAGTGCTCGGCTCGGCCGGACACGCGTCTTCGAACTTCGTCTCGCCGGTCAAGTTCGGCTACGTCGATCTCGAAAACTATCCGAAATACGATCCGGAAAAATGCCAGGCGCTGCTCGCCGAGGCCGGTTTTCCGAAGGGTGAAGGCCTGCCGCCGCTGGAATACATCACCTCGGTCGGTTTCTACCCGAAGACCAAGGAATATGGCGAGATCATCACCGCCATGCTCAATGAGCAGGGTTTCAATGTCAGCCTGACCGTGCTTGAGCCGGCAGCCTGGAACGAGCGGCTTTACCACCGCCCCGGCGGTGGCCCTGGCCACATGGTGGATTGCGGCTGGTCGACCGCGTCTCCCGAACCGGACCTGATCCTGCGCACCCACTTCCACTCCTCCTCGCACCGCATCTGCGGCATCGAGGACAAGGATATCGACGCCAGCCTCGACAAGGAGCGCAGCGCACCGACGCTGGAGGAGCGCCAGAAGATCCTGCAGACCGAAACCATGCCGCTCATCGCCTCCAAGATGCCGGCCCTTTCGCTGTTCACTTCGGTGATGATCCACGCCATGCAGAAGGATTTCGAGGGCATGTACATCTTCCCCGATGGGTCGATGGATGCCTCGAAGGCCGCTGCCTGACGTGATCACCCGCGCGCCGCCTCACCCCAACCGGGCGGCGCGCGGATCTTCTACCGACGTTTCGAAGCGGAGTATGTGCGATGTTTGCCGTCAATTTCCTGATGCGGCGCCTGATGCAGGGTGTCGTCATCATCTTCTTGGTATCGCTGCTGATCTTCACGCTGCTGCGTGTCGTGCCCGGTGATCCGGTTCGCCTGATGGCGGGCGGCATGGCGCCCGAGGCGCTGATCGAGAAGATCGCCACCGACATGGGCCTGCGCGACCCGATCCTGGTGCAGTTCGGCCGTTACATGGGCGGCGTCGTGCAGGGCGATCTCGGCCAGTCGTTCGTGCGGCCCGCCAATGGCGCGGCCACCGGCGGCTCAAGCTTCAACGACAGCACACGCGGCGAACGCGCAAAAGTCTTCGACCTGATTTTCGAAGCCCTGCCTATGACATTGCAGCTTGCTGCCGTGACTCTGGTAATCGCGCTGATCTTTTCCGCAATCGTCGGCATTGCCGGGGGCCTTGCGATCGGCAGATGGCCGGACAAGCTCGCCTTCTACATATCGTCGATCTTCATTTCACTGCCGAATTTCTGGCTCGGCATCGTTCTGGCGCTATTGTTTTCCGTCAAGCTCGGCTGGCTGCCGGCGATCGGCTACAAGGGCTTTGCCTATACGATCCTGCCGGCGATTGTGCTCGCCGTCGAACTGTCGCCGGTGCTGATCCGCACGCTGGTCAGCTCCGTGTCCGGGCAGATGATGGAATCCTACGTCTCGGTCGGCCGCGTGCGTGGTCTCAGCCGCCAGCGGATCATTGCCAACCACGCGCTGCGCAATGCCTCCGTGCCGCTTCTCAACCTGCTCGGCGTGCAGTTCTCCAGCCTGCTCGGCGGCGTCATCATCGTCGAATACATTTTTGACTACCCCGGCCTCGGTCTTCTGACCATCAACGCTGTCCTGCAGCGCGATTTCCCGCTGATCCAGGGCATCGCCATCGTCACCAGCGCCATTTTCGTCCTGATCAACATCATCGTCGATCTCGCCGCAACCACCATCGATCCGAGGCTCGAATACTGATGTCCATGACTTCCGCACTCGATACGCCCCTGCCGAAAAAGACGGTGCCACGCTCCATTCCGCGCCGCATTTTCGATCGTGCCGCTGCCACACCCGGCTTCCGCATCGGCCTCGGCATCTTCATGCTGCTGGTGCTTGCCGCCGCACTCTATCCGGAGATCAGCGGTATCGATCCGACCAAGATGGATGTGCGCGCACGCCTGCTGCCGCCGCTTTTTGCCGGCGACAACTGGAGTTTTGCGCATCCGCTCGGCACCGACCAGATCGGCCGCGACATGCTGGTCCGCTCGCTCGTCGGGCTGCGTTATTCCTTCCTGATCGGCATTGCCTCCGTCGCCGTCACGCTCGTCATCGGCTGCGCGCTCGGCACCATTGCCGGCTATTTCGGTGGCCGCACCGACACGCTGATCATGCGCCTTACCGATGCGCAGCTGTCGATCCCGATGATCATTCTGGCCATCGCCGTCCTCGGCGTGTCGCGCCCCACCATTCCCGCCATCGTGCTGGTGCTCGGCATGTCCAGCTGGCCGGTCTATGCCCGTATCATGCGCAGCATCGTGATGACCGAGCGGCAGCGCGAATATGTGCGGGCCGCAAAGCTCGGCGGCTCGACCGATATCCGCATCATCGTCGGCCTGCTTCTGCCGCTGCTGCTGCCGCCGGTGATCTTTACCTCGGTGCTCGATGTGGCCCGCATGATGATCTTCGAATCCACTCTCGGCTTCCTCGGTCTCGGCGTGCAGCCGCCGACGCCGACCTTCGGCAACATCATCGCCGATGGTCGCAAATACCTGCTGAATGCCTGGTGGATCGCCACCATGCCCGGCATTTTTCTCGGCCTGACCCTCACCAGCATCAACCTCATCGGCGCCTCGCTCGAACGTGCCCGCAACACCATTCACGGAGGGTCCGAATGATGAACCAGCCGCTTCTCGAACTGAAGAATGTCAGCGTCACCGCCGGCCGTTCCGATAACGCCAAGGTCGTGCTCGACAACCTGTCCTTCCAGCTTGCACCGCGCGAAATCGTCGGCGTGGTCGGGGCCAGTGGTGCCGGCAAGACGGTGCTGTCCAAAACGGTTGTCAACTGGCTGGATGCACCGCTGCATCTGCGCTCCGGTTCCGTGCTGTTCGAAGGCAAAGACATTTACCAGCTCGGCGAAGGCGACATGCGCACATTGCGCCGCCGTGTGGCCTATGTCGGCGCCAACCCGATGGGCGCGCTCGACCCGACACTGCCGGTCGGTGCCCAGATCGTCGAAAAACTGCGCGCCGTCGTGCCGGGCACCGCGCGTCAGGAGGCGGAAAAACGCACGATCGAACTGCTGGAAGCCGTGCGCATTCCGTCTGCCCGCAGCCGCTTCCACGATTACCCGTCACAGTTTTCCGGCGGCATGATGCAGCGTGCGTTGATCGTCGATGCGCTGGTGACCAACCCAGCCCTGCTGATCGCCGACAATGTCACCCAGCCGCTCGACGTTACCGTCGCTGCCCAGGTCATCCGGCTGATGAAGGAGCTGACGCAACAATTCGACACCGCCGTGCTGTTCGTTTCCTCCTCGCTGCCCGTCGCCCGGGAAGCCTGCAGCCGCATTCTGGTGATGGAACAGGGCCGCATCGTCGAGGAACAGGAAACCGAGCAGCTGATCGCCTCTCCCGCTTACGCCTATACGCGGGATCTCGTTGCCCAGACCCCAAAAATCTGGATGGAAAAGACCGAGATGCCGCGTCTCAACGAGAAGCGCGACGTGGTGCTCAGCCTGCGCGACGCCTCGCAGATCTACAAGGTCAAGAAGAAGACCGGTTTCGGCGGCTTCAATCAGGTCCGCGCCGTGCGCAACGTCACCTTCGACGTGCATCGCGGCGACAGCTTTGCCATTGTCGGCGAATCCGGTTGCGGCAAGTCCACACTGATGCGCCTGCTGAGCCGGCTGGAACTGCCAAGCTCGGGACAGGTCCTGTGCGGGGAAGACGACATTTCACGTCTTTCCGGCGGCAATCTTCTGGCATTCCGCAAGAAACTGCAGATGGTGCTGCAGGACCCCTTCGGTTCGCTGCCACCGCGCACCGCCATCGGCAAGATGCTGGAAGGACCTTTGCGCACGCATGGCTGGAAGGACAGCGGCAAGATCCGCGAGCGGGTTCTGAAAGTCATGGATGAAGTGGGCCTTGCCGCCGAGCTTTACGAGGAACTGCCGCATGGGCTCAGTGCCGGTCAGCGACAACGCATCAACGTGGCGCGGGCGCTGGTGCTGGAACCGGAAATCCTCATCATGGACGAGACGCTGTCGGCGCTAGACCAGACCGAACAGTTCAAGCTGCTCGACCTGTTCCAGAAGCTGCAGAAAGAATACGACCTCACCTACATCTTCATCTCCCACGATCTCGCGATGGTGCGGAAGGTCTGCAACCGCGTGGCGGTGATGTATCTCGGCGAGGTGTTCGAACTGGCGGAAAACGAGCGCCTGTTCTTCGATCCGGGTCACCCCTATACGATGGCGCTTCTGAGCGCCATGCCGACGCTGGAGACACGCCGTTACCAGCCGGAAGACTGCCTGCTGGAAGGCGAGCCGCCAAGCCCGATCGATATCCCGCCCGGTTGCAGCTTCAAGTCGCGTTGTCCGCGTGCCATGGACAAATGTTCGAGCATCCACCCAAGCCTGACGGTGCGCGGCAATCAGGATTTTGCCGCCTGTCATCTGGTGACGCCGGTGCTGACGACCATCGCCGGCGGCAGGCAGGCAGTGGCGCATTAAAGGCGCGAGGTCGGCCGTCTTGGGACTGCCGGCCTTGCTATAAAAAAGCAGGAAACACCGATGAGTTTTACCGAACACCGCCTCAAGCTGATCCTCGACATGCTGAAGCAGCAGCAGCGGGTCAATGTGAAGGAACTGGCGGACCAGTTGCAGGTCAGCCAGGAATCGATCCGGCGCGACCTGAAGGAACTGGAGACGCGCGGTTATGCACGGCGTGTCTATGGTGGCGCCGTGGTCGATCAGCACGAGAGCGACCAGCCATTCGCCGAACGTTTGAGGGTAGGCGCCAGGGAAAAGGCTCGCATCGGCGAGGCCGCGGCATCGCTGGTCAAGGATGGGATGAAGATCTTCATCGACACCGGCACGACCACGATTGCCTGCCTGAGGCATCTGGAAAACCGCAAGGACCTCACCGTCGTCAGCAATTCGATTGCCGTTGCATCGCATTTCTTCACGGCGCCGGAAACCAGCGTGCGGGTTCTCGGCGGCCGCATGCGCTCCGATTATCAGGCCACCTACGGCCATGAAACGGTTGCGGCGCTGAAGGAGCATTTTTTCGACCTCGCCATCATCGCCATCAGCGCCATCCATATCGAGCGCGGTTTCATGGATTTCGGCGAGGACGAAGCGGTGCTGCGCCGCATCGCCCGCACGCAGGCCAAAAAGTCGGTGATCGTCGCCGACAGTTCGAAATTCGGCCGTCTCGGCTCCATTCACACGCTCGGTCTCAACGAGATCGATGCCGTGATCACCAGCGGCGTCATCGGCCGCGAATTCTCAGACCAGTTTTCTCAATCGAATGTGGAAGTCATCCATGCCTGACGCCTTATCCCCCAATGCCCCGATCAATACCGACCGTCTGCAGACGATGATGGAGACCGTCTCCACCTTCGGCGGCGGGCCGGACGGTTCGATGACCCGCCTGACACTCTCCAAGGTCGATGGCGAGGCCCGCGACTGGCTGGGCCAATGGTTTGCGCAGAACGGTTTCGTGCAGCAGGTCGATGCGATCGGCAACCAGTTCGGCAAGATGACGCTGGCCGGCGCCAACGCGCCGGTGGTGATGGTCGGCTCCCATATCGACAGCCAGCCGAATGGCGGCCGCTTCGATGGCGCGCTTGGCGTGATTTCCGCCTGCGAGGCGATCCTTGCCGTGACCGAACGCTTGAAGGCGGAGGGCCGGCTTTCCGCCTGCAATTTCCAGGTGGTCAACTGGACCAACGAGGAAGGCGCGCGTTTCCAGCCGAGCCTGCTCGGCAGCAGCGTCTTCACCGGTGCGGCGAAACTGGACTGGGCGCTTGACCGCGCCGATGGCGATGGCATCACCGTGCGGCAGTCGCTCGAAGCGATCGGTTATGCCGGCACGGACAAGGTGGAAATCCCCGATGCCTTGATCGAATTGCATATCGAGGGCGACAGCACGCTTTCCAGCGTCGGCGAACGGTTCGGCATCTTTACCCGCCACTGGGGCGCCACCAAATACCGCCTCGCCTTCCTCGGGCGGCAGGCCCATACCGGCGCCACCCCGATGGCGCAGCGCAAGGATGCGGTTCTGGGCGCTGCCTATCTGATCGCCGACCTGAAGCAGATGGCCGGCGAACATGGGCTGGACCTGCATACGTCCGTCGGTCGTCTGGAAGTATTTCCGAACTCACCCAACACCGTCCCTTCCGAAGCCGTTCTTTTCATCGAATTGCGTTCAGGCTCGCCGGAGGTGTTGGCCGAGGCCGAACGCAAGATGAAGGTCAAAATCGAGGAAGCTGCCGCGAAAGCAGAAGTCTCCTACGAAGTGCGATCCATCGACCGCCGTCGGGCCGGCCGCTTTTCCGCCGATCTGATCGCCATGGCCGAAGAGGCAGCGGCGAGCCATGGCGAGAGCGCCCGACATCTCGATACGATCGGCGGCCATGATGCGGTTGCCGTCAACGACGTCTGCCCGTCTGTCGTGCTGGCCGTGCACAGCCGGGACGGCGTCATCCATCACCCCACCGAATTCACCAGTCCCGAGGACCATGCCCTCGGAACCCAGATCGTTGCCGACATGCTCTACAGGATGGCCTGCGAGGGCGTGAATGTCGCGCAGATAAAAGAGGCGGCTGAATGAAGACACCGGGCACTCCCAGCAATGTTTTCGAAATCCGGGCGGAACAGGCGCTGCGCGCCTTTTCCGTCCTCGAAAACGGCAGCGTCACCTACCGGCCGGCCATGCCGGCCGTTGCCTCTCCATCCTACCAGGCGGTGGAATCCTGCTCCTTCGAGGTTGCCGTGGATGGCGCGGCGCCCGCCTATTTCCTGCGCTTCGGGATAGACGAGGTGAAGGAACTCGTGGATGACGACATTGCCTTTGCGGCGGCGGATCGCCTTCACCAGCTGGGTTTTTCGCCCGAGCCCGTCGATTACGACAATGAGACGCAAAGCATCCTGTTTGCCCGTCTCGATGAAAACTGGCGCTCGGCCAAGATAGACGACCTGATGCATCCCGACCGAGCGGCGCAACTTGTCGAAATGCAGAAGACCATTGCCGGCGGTGAGCTGTTCGGACGGCGCTGGTCCGTCTTCGATGGTATCGACCTGCTCTGGCACATCGTTTCCACCGGCCCGGTCCCGCTGCCCGGCGATGCGGACTGGATGCTCTCATGGATGAAGCCGATGCGTGAGGCGATCCAGGCGGCAGGCGTCGATATTCGCCCGGCGCATGGCGATCCGCATTCCTCCAATATCATGCTGGGACCGGACGGCGCGCTTCAACTGGTCGATTTCGACATGGCCGGCGATATGGACCCCTATTATCAGCTCGGCGTGCAGATGAACGAACTCTACCAGTTCGAGACCGCCATGAAGCCGCTTCTGGAAATCCACGACGGTGCCTTCAGCGAAAAGGCCTTCAACCGCTGCCGCATCTATGCCGCAGCCGACGATTTCTACTGGGCCTTGCGCAGCCTGATCCTCGAAATGCGTTCGCCGCCGCGCGGCATAGAATTCCTGAAATATGCCGGCTGGCGTTTCCTGCGCTGCCGCATGGCACTCGGCCATCCCGATTTCGAAGGGCGGCTGCGCAATCTCTGAAACGACCCACAAAAACAAAAAATGGGAACGACGACATGAACGAACTGGGAATGGCAAAGTCCGACGCCGAACGGGCGGTCGAGACGGCCATCGTTCAGGTGCAAGCCTGGAAGGGACGCCGTCTGAGATATCGCCCTGTCACCGGCGGCATCAGCAACACCAATTTTCGCATCGAGGTCGAGGGCGACGCGCTCGGCTATTTCCTGAAAATCCCCGGCCGCGGCACGGAAATGTTCATCGACCGCAAGGCAGCGGCCGCCGCCAGCAAACAGGCGGAAACGATCGGAGTCGGGCCGAAAACCTTCGATTATCTCGACCACATGGATATCGAGATCGCCGAATTCATCGATGGCCGGCGCCCCTCCACCCATCGCGATTTTGCCGACCCGCATATCCGCGCCGAGGCCGTGCGGGTCTATCGCCGGTTTCACGAGGCCCCTGCTCTGCCGCTGACGAAAACCGTGTTCGACATGATCGAGGAGCATTACGCGCAGGTGCGCGAACTCGGCGGACACTGGCCGCTCGATCATGACTGGCTCTACCGCTCCTACAAACAGGCCCGCGCAGCGCTGGAAGCCGCCGGCCTCGATCTCGTGCCCTGTTTCAACGATCCGATGCCCGGCAATTTTCTCGTCGGCGACGACAAGTCGATCAAGCTGATCGATTTCGAATATGCCTCCAACAACGAGCGGCTGTACGATCTCGCGATCTGGAGCGGCGAGATGTTCTTCAGCGAGGATATCGACTGTGAGATCATCGAGGAATATTTCGGCCGCTACGACAAGGGCCAGCATGCCCGCTTCATCGTCCACAAGGCGCTGGCCGATATCAAGTGGAGCACCTGGGCGATGGTGCAGAACCGCATCTCCACGCTCGATTTCGATTTCTACAAATACGGCATCTGGAAACACATGCGGGCACGCTCGATCATTCACGATCCGCGCTGGCCGCTCTTTTTGAAAGCCCTGTAATGCCTCTGTCAGACCTCACCGCGACTGATGCGAAAACCTATCTGGCCTTCGCAGCCGAGCTTGCCGATGCGGCAAGACCGTTGGCGCTTTCCTATTTTCGCACGCCGCTCGACATCATTTCGAAACTCGACGAAAGCCCGGTGACGATCGCCGATCGCACGATCGAAAAACATCTGCGGGATATGATTGAGGCACGCTTTCCCGAACACGGTATCTATGGCGAGGAAATGGGCATCAAGCCCGGCAATGCATTTACCTGGGTGCTCGATCCGATCGACGGCACGAAAAGTTTCATCACCGGCTTTCCGCTGTTCGGCACGCTGATCTCGCTGACATTCGAGGAAAAGCCGTTCTGCGGCATGATCGACATGCCGGCCACCGGCGAGCGCTGGCAGGGCGGACCTGATGGAACCGTGTTTGCGGGCAAGCCGGCGCGCACCAGCGAATGCCAGAGCATTCCAGAGGCGCGTTTCTACACGACCTCACCCGACATGTTTGCAGACGACGAGGCACAAAAATTCGAAACACTGTCGCGGGGGGCAAAACTGCGACGTTTCGGTGGCGATTGTTATATTTATGGCCTGCTGGCATCCGGTCATTGCGACTTGGTGCTTGAAACCGGGCTGCAGCCGTACGATTACATGGCATTGGTGCCGGTGGTGCAGGGTTCAGGAGGCTGCATTACCGATTGGGAGGGAAAACCGCTTTCGATCCACTCGGAAGGCCGGGTGCTGGCCAGCGCCACACCCAAGCTTCATGACGAAGCCTTGGCATTCCTGAACCAGTAAGCAGCTCATGTCCTATCGCACCACGATCGAAAATACCGTCTTCCGCTTTGATGACCTCAAGCAGCTGATGGCCAAGGCGACGCCGGAAAAATCGGGCGATCAGCTGGCCGGCATCGCCGCCGATGGGCCGGTGGAACGGCTGGCGGCGCAGATGGCGCTGGCCGACCTGCCGCTGAAAACGTTTCTGTCGGAAGAGCTGATCCCCTGCGAAACCGACGAGGTTTCTCAACTGATCGCCGACCAGCACGATGCCCGCGCTTTTGCCCCCATTTCCTCGATGACGGTGGGCGATTTTCGCGAATGGCTGCTCAGGCCCGAAACCGGTCAGCGTCAGTTGGAGGCGGTCACATATGGTCTCACGCCGGAAATGGTGGCGGCTGTATCAAAAATCATGCGGCTGCAGGACCTGATTTCGGTTGCCGCCAAGCGCGAAGTGGTCACCCGCTTCCGCAACACGATCGGCATTACCGGACGTCTTTCCACCCGCAACCAGCCCAACCACCCGACCGACGACAGCCGCGGCATCGCAGCCTCCGCCATCGACGGCTTGCTGATGGGATCGGGTGACGCGGTGATCGGGGTGAACCCGGCAACCGACAGCACCGAGGATTATATCCGCATCGTCTCGCTTCTCGATGAGTTGCGCGAGCGGTTGGCCATTCCCACCCAGACCTGCTGCCTCGGCCACGTAACGACGGCAATCAAGGCGATCGAGGCGGGCGCGCCGGTCGATCTCGTCTTTCAATCGGTGGCGGGATCGCAAAAGGCCAATTCCGGTTTTGGTGTCGATCTCGCGCTGCTGCGCGAAGCCTATGATGCGGGCCGCTCACTGAAGCGCGGCATGCCCGGCGCCAATGTGATGTATTTCGAAACCGGTCAGGGTGCGGCGCTTTCCGCCGATGCACATTTCGGTGTCGACCAGCAGACGATGGAAGTGCGCGCCTATGCCGTTGCCCGCGAATTCTCACCGCTGCTGGTCAACACCGTGGTCGGGTTCATCGGCCCTGAATATCTCTTCAACGGCAAGCAGATCATCCGCGCCGGACTGGAAGACCATTTCTGCGGCAAGCTTCTCGGCCTGCCTATGGGCGTCGACGTCTGCTACACCAACCATGCCGATGCCGATCAGGAAGACATGGACGCGCTGCTGACGCTTCTCTGCGCCGCCAATGTCAATTTCGTCATCACCGTTCCTGGCGCCGACGACATCATGCTGAACTATCAATCGCTGTCGCACCATGACGCCGTGTATTGTCGCGAAACGCTGAGCCGTCCGCCGGCACCGGAATTCGAACAATGGCTGATGAATGTCGGCCTCACCAATGCCCATGGCACGCTGGTGGGCGCACCACCGGCCCTGACCGGCTATCTGCAGAATTCCAATCTCATCGGAGCCTGACATGTCCAAGACCGCTGCCATCATGACGCCGGCCGATGAGGTGGAAATCGCACCACCGATCGATCTGAAGGAGATGACCGATGCCCGCGTGGCGCTCGGCCGCTTCGGTGCCGGCCTGCCGACCCGCGCCACGCAGTCCTTTCTGCTCGATCATGCCCGCGCCCGCGAAGCCGTGTGGTCGCTGGTCGATCGCGAAAATCTTGCGCAGCGGCTGCAGGAACTCGGCCTGCCCTCCGTTTCGGTGGAAAGCTGCGCCACCGATCGCAGCATCTATGTGCGCAGGCCCGATCTTGGACGCCAGTTGTCGGAGGCTTCGCGCAACAGCCTTGAAACACTGCGCGGCGAAACGACCGCGGACATCGCCATTGTGGTGGCGGACGGCCTGTCTTCCAGCGCCGTCGAGACGAATGCGGTAGCGCTGATCGAGCCTCTGGCGGCCCGCCTTCGCGCGCTGGGCCTTGCTCTTGCGCCGATCGTTCTTGCGGAACAGGGACGGGTGGCGCTTGGCGATCCGATCGGCGAGGCGCTTGGTGCAAGATTGACGATCGTGCTGATTGGCGAGCGCCCCGGTCTCTCCGCCGCCGACAGTCTTGGCGCCTATATCACCTATGACCCGCTGATCGGCACGCCGGATTCAAAGCGCAATTGCATCTCCAACATCCGCGATGGCGGCCTGTCCTGCGAGATTGCGGCGCAGGCGATCACCGATCTGGTCGAATCCGCCATCAGAACCCGCGTCAGCGGCGTCGGCTTGAAAGATGCCGTGGCCAAGCTGGCGTGAGGCGGCATGGCCGGGCATTGACGCCCGACAGGCCTTTCCTGCCTGCAGGAGGTTTGTCAGCCTGAAGCCGCTGCCGAAACGGGAACGCTGATACGCTCCAATGCCGCCGTCAGTTCTGCGGCATTCCGGCAGATGGCGATTTCCGGCATGTCGCCTGTCGTTGCCACAGCCAGCATATGCGTCTCGTCCAACCCCTGCCACGAGCAGCGCAAGACCATGCTCTCCACCTGCATCGCAAAGCCATCTCCGTCTTCGGCAACGGTGACGCCATTCGGCATGATGGCAAAACCTGCGCCATGCGCCTTCAACCCAGCTTCCTTCGCCGTCCAGAATTTCAGAAAATCACTGTCGCGCGCAGCGACCAGCTCGGCCGGCGTCAGGAATGATCCGGCAATCTCTCGCCAGAAAGGTTCGGGCCGTTCTGCTTCGACATCGACACCGATACGGCCGGTCAACGAGACACCGGCAATCACCCAGTCATCACTATGCGACAGGTTGAAATCAAGCGGCGTGATGCCTCGCAGCACCGGCTTGCCGTTAACCTCGCGATCGAACTGCAATTCTTGCGGCCGTTCTCCGGTTGTCGCCCCAAGCAGATGACGCTTCAGAAGATGCGCCGCGCGGTAACGCTCACCATCCTCGGATCGCAGGAACCGGGCACCTTGAGCAATTTCCACATCGCTCAGTGCTTGGAGGCCGGAAAAGGCGGCACGCGCGGCACTGACCGTCGCGGCAATGACCCAATCGCGCGGGACATCGAGGCCTGTTTTTTCGACAGCGTATGTCATGCATCTACTCACTTCGCCAAATGTACCCGAACCGCTTTAGCCGGCCTTTCGCATCGGCGGCAGTGCCTGATCGCCATCCTTCAGACCCTGTACCAGCTTGGCCAGCCAATCGACGAACACCCGCACCTTGTTGCTGAGGTGGCGTGTCTGCGGATAGACGATGTAGAGCGGCAGGGTCTCGCAATCCCAGTCGGTCATGATCTCGACCAGTTCGCCACGCTCGACAGCATCATTCACCATAAAGCCAAGCGACTGGCCGACGCCGATCCCGGAAATTATCGCGTTGAGATAGGATCGGGCATCGTTGACCGAAATGATATAACGCGGATTGATCTCGATGGTCTCGTCGCCACGGCAGAATTCCATGCTCATCACCCGGCCGAGCGTCGCATTGAGATACCCCACGGAAAAATGCTTGGCTTCCAACTCGTGCGGATGCGTCGGCTCGCCGAAATTTTCAAGATAGAAGGGCGCGGCGAAGGTGCGCAGCTTGAGCTCGCCGACCTTGCGGGCGATCAGCGACTGGTCGGTCGGCGTGCCGCCGCGCAATGCGCAGTCGACGTTTTCTGCGATATAATCGACAAGCCGGTCTCCGACACCGATATCCAGCTGGATCTGCGGATAACGTTTGTAGAAATCGCACAGGTTGGGAATGACGATCAGATCCGCGAAGGCTCCGGCCATTTCGACGCGCAACCGACCGGAAGGCTGAGCCTGCGAATTCGACATCGAGCCGTCGAGTTCGTCGATTTCAGACAGGATCTGGATGGCACGTTCGTAATAGAGTGCGCCGTCAGTTGTCACCATGACGCGCCGGGTGGTACGATTGAGAAGCGTGGTGCGCAGATGCGCCTCCAGCGACTGGACCATATTGGTCACCGTCGTTTTCGGCATGTCGAGTGCGGTGGCGGCTCTGGTAAAATTGCCGGTTTCGACGACCCGGACGAAAACGCGCATTGCCGATAGCTGATCCATGAGCATTCCTCCGAGTGCGTCGCAGCATTATCCATGAAATCGGAATAGTGATGCCGCAAAACGCATGCTTGTGCGGTTTGAATGGGATAATAATATCAGACACAGAATTTTCGGCAACCCAATCCGCATTCCTGGTTTTGCGGCTCGAGGCAATCATGACTGCGCAATGGGAAAACATCGTTTTCGACAGGTCGGTGACGCCGCCTGTACCCATGCGCCTTTATGACGGGACCCGCGCCGGCAAGGCTGCGCCGATCGTGCTTTACCTGCGCGGCCGCGCCTTTCTGGATCGCGACCGTGGCGAAGCCGAGCGACCGATTGCCAAGGCGCTGGCGGAAACCGGTGCCGTGGTGCTGGAGGCAGACTATGCGATTGCCTCGCAGAACATGTTTCCGAAGGCGATGGACTGCGCCTTTCAGGCGCTGGCCTGCCTTTCGGGCAAGCGCAAACAGTTCGGTAGCGCCAAGTCACCACTTTTCGTGGCCGGCGACGAAGCCGGTGGCAACGTGGCGGCCGGCGTGGCGCTGAAGGCACGTGATCTTTTGCCCGGCGAATTGAAAGGCCAGATGCTGTTCTCGCCGATGATCGATCCGAAGATGACGTCGGCGTCGTTTCGCGAGGCCGACAAGGTTGGCATGCGCGAACAATGGTCAGATGGATGGAGCCATTATATCGGTTCCTTCTTCCAGCACCCTTACGCTGCACCCTGTCTGTGTTCGCGCCTCAACAATCTGGCGCCGGCGTTGATCGTCACATCCGAGGACGATCCGCTGCGTGACGAGGTGATCGCTTATTCCGATCGTCTGAAAGCCAGCGGCGTCACGGTGCGCCAGCATGTCTTTTCGGCCGATTGCGGCTGGACAAGTGTCTACAAGGAGGGAACCGGCAAATGGCTTCCTTCTCTTTGCTCAGAGTTTACCGGGTTTGTCGAAACGCTGCACTGACGCAGTTTCGGCACCCATTCCATACAGGCAGTGAAAATTCCAAGGTCGAAGGAGACCCATATGAACAGTGCGGAATTTTGAATTTTAACATGAGGCCCTGATCTTTCATCAGGTCTATCCCGGCATCGAAGACAACGAAATCACGGAGGCACGTCATGCCGCCGACGCTTGGTCTTTGCCGGTTCGGGGTCTCATCGCGATTTTGAATTGAACAAAAAGGCGGCTCGCGTCCGCCAGGAGAGAAAAATGACATCGAAGATCAAGAACTGGGCCCTGTGGGGTTCCGGACTGAGCGTGGCTGCGCTCATTGCAGGCGCATCCTTCTACCTCGACATGCCGAAAGGTGCGATCGCGGCCCCTGCGACATCAGCCGCACCCGCCGTGCCGGTCAAGGTTGCCGCCGTCGAGCCACGCAGCGTCACCACATGGCAGGAATTTTCCGGCCGCCTGGAAGCCGTCGACCGGGTGCAGCTGCGTCCGCGCGTCGCCGGCGCCATCCAGTCGGTGCATTTTCGTGAAGGTGGCCTGGTAAAGGCGGGCGACCTGCTGTTCAGCATCGATCCTGCACCTTACGAGGCTGCCGTATCCGAGGCACAGGGCCTTGTCGCTTCCGCAGAGGCCAAGCTGGAACTGGCCAATACCGAACTGGAACGCGGCCGGACGCTTTCGGCGAAAAACACCATTTCGCAGAGTGATTATGCCCAACGCCAGAGCACCCAGCAGGATACGCTGGCAAGCCTTCAGTCAGCCAAGGCAGCGCTGAAGGTCGCCCAGCTCAATCTCGACTATACCCAGATCCGCGCGCCGATTTCCGGCCGTGCCGGCCGGATCGAGGTGACCGTCGGCAACCTCGTTGCACAGGGTTCCGCCTCGACACCGCTGACGACGATCGTGTCGATCGATCCGATCTATGCCAGCTTTGACGCCGGCGAGGAACTGATCGCCCGTATCCTGTCGGAAGTGCCGGTCGAAAACGGTCTTCCGGCACTCGACAAGGTTCCGGTGGAGGTGACGACACTTGCCACCAATGCCGAGCCGATCCGCGGCAAGCTGCAGCTGATCGACAACCAGGTGAATACGGCAAGTGGCACGATCCGTGTGCGCGCCGAGTTCGGCAATGGTGACGGTCGCCTCATCGCCGGTCAGTTCGTGCGTGTTCGCATGGGCCAGCCCAAGGCCGAGGATCGTCTGCTGATCAGCGAAAAGGCCATCGGTACCGATCAGGACAAGAAGTTCGTCTTCGTGGTCGATCAGGCCAATACCGTCGCCTATCGCCCTGTCCAGCTCGGCTCAGCCGTGGATGGCATGCGTATCGTCGAAGATGGCTTGAAGCCCGGTGATCGCATTGTCACCAGCGGCCTGCAGCGCATTCGCCCCGGTGCCGTCGTGGCACCTGAGGACGAAGCGAAAGTGGCATCGAAATAACACCATTCCGACCGGCGGCAGTCCGGTCGGATTTTCACCCTCGAGGCTTTGGTCGCCCGCTGTCACCTGACTGCGGGATGGAGACCTCTATGCCTCGCTTTACCCCTGGAGAGAGGGTTCCGTCATGAACATTTCCAGATTTTTCATCGACCGACCGGTGTTTGCCGGCGTGCTGTCGGTGCTGATCGTGGTGGCCGGCCTGCTTGGCATGCGCGCGCTGCCGATTTCCGAATATCCCGAAGTCGTGCCGCCATCCGTGGTGGTGCGCGCAACCTATCCCGGTGCCAACCCGACTGTGATCGCGGAGACGGTGGCAACACCGCTCGAAGAACAGATTAACGGCGTCGAAGACATGCTCTACATGTCCAGCCAGGCGACATCCGACGGCGTGCTGACACTGACCGTCACCTTCAAGCTGGGCACCGACCCGGACAAGGCGCAGCAGCTGGTGCAGAACCGTGTGTCGCAGGCCGAACCACGCCTTCCGACGGAAGTGCGCTCGCTCGGCATCACCACAATCAAGGCCTCGCCGGACTTCATCATGGTGGTCAACCTCGTGTCGGCCACCGACCGTTATGACCTGACCTACCTGCGTAACTATGCAACGCTCAACATCAAGGACCGCCTCGCGCGTATCCAGGGTGTCGGCCAGGTACAGGTATTCGGCTCCGGCGATTATTCGATGCGCATCTGGATCGATCCGCAGAAGGCCGCCGAACATTCGCTGGCCGCCAGCGACATCACCAATGCCGTCCGCGGCCAGAACGTGCAGGCCGCCGCCGGCATCATCGGTGCGTCGCCAAGCCTGCCGGGCGTCGACCTTCAGTTGAACGTCAATGCACAGGGACGCCTGCAGACACCGGAAGAATTCGGCAACATCATCGTCAAGACCGGCGAGAACGGCGAAATCACCCGCCTGCGTGACGTTGCCCGCATCGAACTCGGCGCGTCCGACTACACGCTGCGCTCGCTGCTCGATGGCCAGCCGGCCGTCGCCATCCCGGTCCTTCAGGCGCCGGGCTCCAACTCGATCGAGATTGCCAACACGGTTCGCGCCACCATGGACGAGCTGCAAAAGGCGATGCCGGACGGCGTGAAATACGAGATCGTCTACGACACGACTGAATTCGTGCGTTCCTCGATCGAAAAGGTCATCGACACGCTGCTTGAAGCCGTGGCGCTGGTCGTTCTCGTGGTCATCATCTTCCTGCAGACATGGCGCGCCTCGATCATTCCGCTGATCGCCGTTCCGGTGTCGGTCATCGGTACGTTCGCCGTCATGTACATGTTCGGCTTCTCCATCAACGCGCTGACGCTGTTCGGGCTCGTGCTGGCGATCGGTATCGTCGTGGACGATGCGATCGTGGTGGTGGAGAACGTCGAGAGAAATATCGAGAACGGTTACAATCCTCGTGAGGCGACCTATCGCGCCATGAAGGAAGTCTCCGGCCCGATCATCGCAATTGCGTTGGTTCTGGTCGCCGTGTTCGTGCCGCTTGCCTTCATCTCCGGCCTGTCGGGACAGTTCTACCGGCAGTTCGCGCTGACGATCGCCATCTCCACGGTTATCTCGGCGATCAACTCGCTGACCCTGTCCCCGGCACTGGCTGCCCTGCTTCTGAAGGGCCATCACGCCCCGAAGGACAGGCTGACCCGCGGCATGGACTTTGCCTTCGGCTGGTTCTTCCGTGGCTTCAACCGGGTGTTCGGCAGGGCATCGAATGGCTACGGCCGCACCGTCGGCGGGCTTCTGTCGCGCAAGAGCCTCGTCATGGTCATCTATGTGGCTTTGGTCGGTCTCACCTACAGCATGTTCAATGCGGTTCCGGGCGGTTTCGTACCGAGCCAGGACAAGCAGTATCTCGTCGGTTTTGCCCAGCTGCCGGATGGCGCAACGCTTGACCGCACCGAAGACGTCGTCAAGCAGATGAGCGACATCGCCTTGAAACAGCCGGGCGTGAAACACGCGATCGCGTTCCCGGGCCTCAACATCAACGGTTTCACCAATGGCTCCAATGCCGGCGTCGTGTTTGCCGTGCTGGACGACTTTGAAAACCGCAAGACGCCGGAACTGTCCGGCGACGGCATCGCCATGGCCTTGAACGGGCAATATGCCGGCATCAAGGATGCGTTCATCGCCATCTTCTCGCCGCCGCCGGTCAACGGTCTCGGCACCACCGGCGGCTTCAAGCTGCAGATCGAGGACCGTGCCGGCTACGGCTACCAGACGCTGGACGAAGCCACCAAGGCGGTGATCGCCAAGGCATACCAGGCGCCTGAACTCACCGGCATCTTTTCGAGCTTCCAGATCAACGTGCCGCAGCTTTACGCCGATCTCGACCGTGCCAAGGCCGAACAGCTGGGCGTATCGGTAACCGATGTTTTCGAAACGCTGCAGATCTATCTCGGCTCGCTTTATGTTAACGACTTCAACGCATTCGGCCGCACCTACAGCGTCCGCGTTCAGGCCGATGCCAAATTCCGCGCCAAGGCAGATGATATCGGCAACCTGAAGGTTCGTTCGCAATCGGGTCAGATGATCCCGCTTTCGGCGCTGCTGAAGGTGGACGAGACGGCAGGCCCGGAACGCACCACGCGTTACAACGGTTTTCTGGCGGCCGATATCAACGGCGCACCGGCACCGGGCTTCTCATCCGGCCAGGCGCAGGCGGCAATCGAAAAGATCCTTGCCGAAACCCTGCCTTCGGGCGTGGATTATGAATGGACGGACCTGACCTACCAGCAGATCCTTGCAGGCAATTCGAGCATCATCGTTTTCCCGCTGGCGCTGCTTTTGGTCTACCTCGTGCTGGCGGCACAATATGAGAGCCTGACACTGCCGCTTGCCATCATCATGATCGTGCCGATGGGCGTGCTGGCAGCACTCACCGGCGTGTGGCTGACGGGTGGCGACAACAACATCTTCACCCAGATCGGGTTGGTGGTGCTGGTGGGGCTATCGGCGAAAAACGCGATCCTGATCGTGGAATTCGCCCGCGAGCTGGAGTTCGAAGGACGAACGCCATGGCAGGCCGCGGTCGAAGCCAGCCGTCTGCGTCTGCGCCCGATCCTGATGACTTCCATGGCCTTCATCATGGGTGTCGTGCCGCTGGTCATCTCCACCGGTGCGGGTGCGGAAATGCGCGCCGCCATGGGTGTCGCAGTGTTCTCCGGCATGATCGGGGTGACTTTCTTCGGCATCTTCATGACCCCGGTCTTCTACATGCTGGCACGTGCAGTGACCGGAAACCGGCCGCTCATCCAGCACAAGGACGAGCCGCCGCATCAGGATCATCACGCTTCGGAGGCAGCTCCCGCTCTCTCTCCAGCGGAGTAACAGCTGCTTCCCGGTCGGGGTCACCTCATTGTCTGCCGCAATGACGTGAAGCCAGCCCCGATCTGCCGCGCGGGTCCTTCCCCGGGGACCCGCGCGGCATAGTTTTTATTTCCAGCTTTTGAAATCGCTGGCCGTGCAGCCGTAAGGCGCGTTCTGGTCACCAAAACGTTTCTGCAGCTGGTCGCAGCCCCATTCGTTCATCGGCGCCGGCAGCATGTTGTTGATCTCCATGCCGGCCTGCATGAACTGCGTATAGCCGGCCGTCACATACCAGTACCAGTAACCGAGCACCAAACCGACGATGACGAGGATGATGGCCAGGAAGCCAAGAATGGTGCGCAGGAACCTGCCCTTCTTTGCCGGTTCGCGTATGGATTGCGGCCCTTCCACCGTCGCCTGAACAGCCGTGATCGAGGCGAGAACCGAAGCGCGTTCCTCGTCCGTCATCTTGATGCGCTCCAGCCCCGTATCCAGGAGAACAGGCAGTGATGTCGTGCCATGACGGACGGCAAGGGCCACGGCGGAACCATCGGCCTCGCCAAGGATGATAGGCTCCTGCCCCTTGCCGAAGGTCGTGTAAGCGGTGCGCTTGGTCTTGTCGTCGGCAATCTTGTCGGCATAGGTGACGTACAGACGCCCGAAACTGCTTTTGAAGGTAACGATTTCAACCGGGATCGGCTTCAGCGGCTCAGGTGTGGTCAGCCGGCTGCGCACCCAGGCGACACGAAAGCCGAGAAAGACCGAGGTAACGCAGAGGCCGGCCAGTACTGCCACCACCACCGCGAAGGAGATGACGCGGTTCCACATCTTTTCGATGCCAAGGCTGACCGTCGACAATTCGGGATGATCGGCGGAGATCACCAGATCCGTTTCATAGGCGCCGGCGTGGAAATCCACGAAAAAGAAGGTGGTTTTGCCCTCATAGGAACGGCCGTTATAGCTGTAGGCGAGTTCGGCATCGCAAATGGTCAGCACACCCTTGCTGACGCGGCACTCACCATCACGCAACTGGCCATTTTCCACGATGACGGGATTCTGGCTGATCACGTAGTCACGCCACAGATCGGGCACCTGCCAGTAGAGGAACAGCCCGCAGAGCACGAACATGAAGGGTGCCGCCCAGCCATAATTGCGTGGCGTGGTGATCGACGAAGCCTTTATGGCCAGCGGGCGGTCGGGAAACGGAATTTCGGAAAAGGTCATGATACGTCTCGGATGCGCACAGCAAGTGCGGGAATGCGGGCGATGGCAGAACTGCCAATGACGGGGATGGGATACCGGGCAGGAAAACGACGGCATCCCGATTGGGGAGCGGCAGAATAGCCACGCGCCAAAATAGCGCGCCTGCCGAAATCGACAACCCATAGATTAGCGTCTGCGGTTTTTACCGTGCCGAGCCTTCGCGGGCATCGATCATCGCCGTCAGCGTCGATAGCCGGTCGGCATCGCGTGGCAGCTTGTCCTGCCGCAGACGAGCGATGCGCGGAAACCGCATGGCGACGCCCGACTTGTGGCGGCTGGAGCGATTGATGCCTTCGAACGCCACCTCCAGCACGAAACCGAAATCGGGCTGCGCCTTCACGGCCCGCACCGGCCCGAAGCGCTCGGTCGTGTTGTCGCGCACGAACTTGTCGAGTACTTCAAGCTCCGCATCGGTGAAGCCGAAATAGGCTTTTCCGACCGGCACCAGTTGTTCGCCATCCGGCCCGTCGGCCCAGACACCAAAGGTGAAATCGGAATAATAGCTGGAGCGCTTGCCGTGGCCGCGCTGGGCATAGAGCATGACGGCATCGATATTGAACGGATCGCGCTTCCACTTGAACCACGGCCCCTTGAGACGCCCGGCCTGATAGACGCTGTCCTTCCGCTTGATCATGACGCCTTCGATGACGGGATCGGGCGGATCACGGCGCACGGCATCAAGCTCGTCCCAGGTCTTGAACGGCACGAGGTCGGAGAGGTCGAACCGGTCGTGCGGGGCGCGGTCGATGATGTCGCCGAGCCGGCCACGGCGTTCGAGAAAAGTCTGGGCGCGGATATCTTCATCGGCTTCGAACAGGAGATCATAGGCGCGCACGAAAGCGGGGTAATCGTCCAGCATTTTCGCAGTCACCGTCTTGCGGTTGAGGCGGTGCTGCAGGTCGGAAAAGGTGCGCGTCGGGTTGTTGGAACGGGCAGTGCCGCCGACTAGCAATTCGCCGTCGATGACGCCATCGAAATTGATGGCATCGACGATATCGGGAAAGGCACCGGTAATATCGTCACCCGAACGCGAATAGAGCTTTTTCGTGCCGCCATAACTCGACATCTGCACGCGAATGCCATCCCATTTCCATTCGGCGGCATAATCGGCGGGATCGAGCTTTTCGAGATCTCCGTCCTCGACCGGATTGGCCAGCATCACCGAATGAAAGATGGCGGGCGTGGCGAGAACCGGCTTTTCCGCCTTGCCCTCCAGCCAGGCGAACAGTGGTTCGTAAGGCGGCGTCAGACCGTGCCAGAGCGTCTCGATTTCGGTGACATCCTTGCCCGACATGTCCGACAGTGCCTGTTTGGCGAGGCGGGCGGAGACGCCGATCCGCAGTCCGCCGGTCGCCAGTTTCAGGAAGGCGAAACGGGCGGACGGATCGAGATGGTCGAGCAGATCGCGAACGGCGGAGCGGACTTCGGTGCGGCCAAGCGCATTCATGCGGGTGACGACCTCGCCGAGATGCGGTTGTTTCGCATCATCGACACGCTCCTTGGCGCCGCCATCCCAGACCAGCGCAATCGTTTCGGCAAGGTCGCCGACATAGTCGTAGGAATACCGGAACAGCACCTCGTCCATGCGCTCCATCACGAGTTCGCGCAGCATGGCCGGCTTGACGCTTTTGAGGTCCAGCGTACCGGCAATGGCGGCAAGGCCATATCCACGGTCGGGATCGGGTGTCGTGCGGAAATAATCGGCGAGAAGCTTGAGCTTGCCGTTGCGCGACGGGGTGAGGACGAGGCGATCGAGGAGTGTTGCGAATGGTTTCATGGCGCCACCGCCATATAGGTCGGCGCCGAGCCCCCCCCCTCTGCCCTGCCGGGCATCTCCCCCTTAAGGGGGGAGATCGGATAGACGCACCGTCCATCCTCACTCACAAGCGTTTCCGAAAAAGCGGTCTTCTCAATGGAGCGGAGGTCATGCCCCCTGCGATCTCCCCCCTTGAGGGGGAGATGCCCGGCAGGGCAGAGGGGGGTAAAGCCACAATCACCAACGCCGCTCACCATCAATCCCCCTCATCCTCATAGCCCACCAGATGCAGCGGCTTGGCCGGCAGGCCCTGCAGCTCGCACCAGCGCACCAGCGCCTCCTCGCGGCCATGCGTCACCCACACTTCCGAGGGCGCAATCTCCCTGATGGTTTCCAGCAGCTCCGGCCAGTCGCAATGATCCGAAATCACCAGCGGCAGCTCGACGCCGCCCTGTTTTGCCCGCTGTCGCACCATCATCCAGCCGGAAGCGAACGAAATCAGCGGCTCGTTGAAACGTCGTGCCCAGCGATCCTGAAAGGCCGAGGGCGGGCCGACGACGATGGCGCCCTTGAAGAGATCGGGCGTACTCTTGTCGATCGTCGCAGGGCGCAGATCGCCGAGTTCGATCCCTTGCCCGACATAATAATCACAGAGCTTCGCCAGCGCGCCGTGGATATAGATTGGCTCCTCCCAACCGCAATCGCGGATCAGCCGGATCACCCGCTGTGCCTTGCCCAGCGAATAGGCGCCGACCAGATGGGTACGATCGGGAAACTGTTCGATCGATCGCAGCAGTTTGGCGATTTCACCGCGCGGCTCGGGATGGTGAAACACCGGCAGGCCAAAGGTCGCCTCGGTGATGAAGACGTCGCATTTGACCGGCATGAACGATGCACAGGTCGGGTCGATACCACGCTTGTAATCACCCGAGGCAACGATGCGAAGCCCGCCCTTTTCGACGGCGATCTGCGCCGATCCCAGCACATGGCCGGCCGGATGAAAGCTGACCGTCACGCCGCCGACTTCGAGAACCTCACCGAACTCGGCGGCCTGCTCACTCTCGCAAAAATCCTCGCCGTAGCGGATGCGCATGATATCGAGCGTCTGGCGCGTCGCCAGAACGTGTCTGTGGCCGGCGCGGGCGTGATCGGAATGACCGTGCGTGATCAACGCCCTTTCGACGGGACGTACCGGATCGATGTGAAAACCGCCAATCGGACAGAACAGCCCGGCGGGGGTGGGATGAAGCAGGGCCTCGGGTTTCATCATGACGAGATAGGGCGAACCCGAGGTTTTGGCGAGGGTTTGTCAAGCGCGGTTCAGCCGCGAAACGGCAGCCGCACATTCTTCATGGCGATGGCGGCGATCAGACCAAGTGCAGCAATGCCGGACGCGGTCAGGAACATATTGGTGAAGGCACCCGCATAGATCTCGGCAACGGCCGCGCGTGATGCCTCCGGAAGTGCGGCCATCAGTTTCGGTGTCAGCGAATGGATGTCGGAAATACCGGGAATGTTGATCTGCACGCCTCTAAGCCCGGCCGCGATGATGGCGCCGTAGATGGAAATCGCGATCGCCGCACCGCCCATGCGCATCAGTGTGACCGTACCCGTAGCCGTACCGATATCGCCTCTAGGCACCGAATTCTGAACCGCGATGACCGGTGCCTGCTGGCCAAACCCGACGGCAAGGCCCTGAAACAGCATGACCAGTGCAATCACATAGAGTGATGTACCGGGATGAAGCTGCGAGAAGATGCCAAGCGAAATGCAGTTCAGCGACAGTCCGAGCACGAGGAAAGGTTTGTAGCGCCCTGTCAGGGCAATCAGACGCCCGGCCGAGATGGAACCGATGACCAGACCGACCGTGACGGCAACGAAAAACAGGCCAGCCGCCGTCGGCGAAAGACCAGTCGTGGTCTGCAGGAACAGCGCGAAATAATTGACCATGCCGATCGCCACCGAGCCGCTGGTGGCGGAAATGACCAGCGACAGCGTGAAGGTCGAATCCCTGAACAGGCGCAGCGGCACGATCGGTTCTGCCGCCCGTTTTTCCACGGCGATCCAGGCCGCGATGCAGACTGCGCAAACGGCAACGACGATGGCGCTTTCGATGGAAATTATCGACCCGAAAAGCTCGCCGCTATCGGCAAACAGCACGAAACACGAGATGGCGGCAGCCAGAAGAATGGCGCCGGGATAATCGATCTTCGGCTGACGCTCCGGGCGCTTGTAGGGCAGAAGAATGATCAGCCCGGTCAACACGATGATGCCGATCGGCAGGTTGATCAGAAAGATGGAGCGCCAGCCGAACAGGTCGCTCATCGTGCCGCCAAGCAGCGGCCCGACGCTGCCCGATGCCATGATCACGAGGCTGGTGTAGCTCTGATATTTTGCCCTTTCGCGGGGTTCGAACAGATCGGCATTCACCGAAAAGATCGACACCAGAATGCCGCCGCCGCCAAGTCCCTGAAAAACACGGGCGGCAATCAATGACTCCATCGACCACGCAAGGCCGCAGATCAGCGAGCCGACGGTGAAAAGCATGATCGCCGCGATCATTACGTATTTGCGGCCAAAGAGGTCACCGAGCTTGCCGTAAAGCGGCATGACGGCACTGCTGGCAAGCAGGTATGACGACCCGATCCAGCCAAACCGCTCAAGCTGTCCGAACTCACCGACGATGGTGGGCAGCGCGGTCGAGACGATCTGGTTGTCCAGCGTCGCCATGAACATGGAAAACATCAGGAAGAAGAAAAGCAACAGGCGCCGGCGGGGATCGGCGACGAGCGGCTGAAACGCCGGCTGGGACATGTCCATGGAAAAACTTTCGTGTGACTTTCCAAATCATGTGCCATTTGCATATAATGGTCAACAGCATGCTTTTGCATTTCGCATTTACATGTTTTCCCGCACGCACGGGTTTGCTACAAGACCGCCATGACCAAGCCGATACGACCAACCACGTCCTCACCGAAACCACCGGCCGAGCGCCCGGTGCATGATGCCGCGATCCTGGACATTGGCCAGACGCTGACGCGCATGCGCTTTCTGATCGGTCGGCGTATCGTCGGCCGCATCGCAATCGCCAATGTGGCGCCGGGGCTGGAACTGACGGATCTCGATGTGCTCGACGTCAGCCGACGTATTGCGCAAGCCGGAGGCGAGGTCACAGTGGGCGCCATCGCCGATGCGATGCGCATCGACCCTTCGCGCGGCAGCCGGCTGGTGGCGGATCTGGTCTCACGCGGAATCCTGCGCCGTGACGCCTCACAGGAAGACGGCCGCCGCTCGCTGATCGCCCCGACGGAACTCGGTGAAAAGCTGTTGAACGAAATCCGCAGCGTCAAGCATGGCCTGATCGAGCAGATGACCGCTGACTGGAGCGACGAGGACCAGCAGGCCTTTGCGCGGCTGTTTGCACGCTTCGTCGACGGGTTCGAAGAAATCTATCAGTCGACGGACAAGACCGGTGAGCCGGCAGGCTTGCCGCCCGGCCCGGAAAAGATCGTGTCTGGCTGAAGCGCCGCGAACCTATCCAAAGGATTGTGCCCGCTTCAGATCCCCGATCCATCCATCAACAGCGAATGCGACACGCGCAGCCTGTCGCGACCGAGTTCCTTGGCCTCGTACATGGCCCGATCGGCGCTCGCCAGCAGCGCTTCCGGCGTATCGCCGTCCTGCGGGAAGAACGCCGCACCCATGCTGCAGCTCGGCCGGATCGTATGGTCCTCGACGGTCACGGGAGATGAGACAGCCATGCGCAATTCCTGCAAACGGCGAACGATGCCCGGTTCATCCTGAAAGCTGTTGGGGAACACGATGGCGAATTCGTCTCCCCCCAGGCGCACCAGAAGATCACTGGCACGCACGCAAGCCGCCATGCGGCCCGCCAGCACTTTCAGCACTTCATCACCGGCGGCATGACCAAACCGGTCATTGATCTGCTTGAAATTGTCGAGATCGATATAGGCGACGGTGACCTTGGCTTTTGTCCGTTTGGCCTCCAGAAGCACCCGATTGAACTGCGTCCAGAACAAAGCGCGGTTCGGCAAGCCCGTCAGCGCGTCGTGATGCGCCATGTGACGAATACGCTCCTCGCTGCGGGCGCGCTCGATGGCAATGCCGGCAATATCGGTGGCAACCGCCATCAGCTCCAGTTCCACAGCGGTCGGTTCGCGCACGGTACGGGCATAGAGCGCAACAGTGCCGAGCACCTCGCCATCGGGCGCCATGATCGGATTGGACCAGCAGGCGCGAAAACCGAAGACAAGCGCCAGATCGGCAAACGAATGCCAGAGCGGATCATTCTCGATATCACTGACGACGACACGTGACTGGCGCCAGGCGGCAGTTCCACAGGAGCCGGTACGGGGGCCGATTTCTATGCCGTCGATCAGTTTCACATAGGTATCCGGCAGGCTTGGCGCTGCGCCATGGCGCAGCCGGTCCGAACCTTCCTCGATCAGGAGAACGGAGGCGCAGACATCACTCAGTTGCTGCTCGACCAGATGGGTCAGCGCATCCAGCACTTTGGGAAGGGGCTGCCCGCGGGCAATCATTTCCAGAAGCGTGGCATGACAGCGCCGCAACTCCTCCTGCCGTTTCCGCTCGGTGATATCGCGCGACACGCCGATCAGGCCGATCACCTCGCCCGCCGCGTTATGCAGCGGCGTCTTTGTGGTCAGCAGCCAGACGGGATCGCGATCCAGCACTTCGATGAATTCTTCACGCTCGACGACGCCGGTTCCGACCGACATCAGCTGCTGCTCGAGCATGAAGATTTCTTCGGCCTTTTCCAGCCGGATATGATCGAAGATCGTGGTGCCGAGCATGCCACCATTGGCATAACTGCTGCTGGCCGCAGCTGTCGCCGCGTTCACATAAACATAACGGCTGCGACGGTCCTTGATATAGAAATATTCAGGAAAATCATCGAGGATGCTGGCGGCTTCGAGCGCACGCTTCAGAAGTTCTCTTTGATCATCATCCAGTTCACCGGAGGTGGAAATTCGGAGCAGTTGATAGCGGAGTTCATCCAGCCCATCGAGATGGTCCTCCGAGACGACCTCCCGCAACATGGCACTGCTCATCCATGCTTCTCCTTCTACCCATCTTTATCGGGAAGTCCCACCACCAACGTGAAGATGATGGGCGACAAGTCCTTATCCTTAATTAAGAAGATCGGAACATTTCGAAACTTTTGCGGGCTAACGAATTTAATATCGGCCTATGGGTGTATCGAACTGATACGGAAAACGGCAGCCGGAGATCGGGCGGGAAGTTATGAACCCAAATTTAGTAATGTCTCGCAGAAAGGCGCTTGCCGTGACGCTGGCTGCAGCCGGCGGAATGCTGGGTGGGCGAATCGCCATGGCTGCATCACCACCGGTTATCGGCTCCGCAGACCTGCGCGGCGGCCTCAACGCCGGGTCGGAGGGACTGGCGCCCGGCGTTGCTAACGATCAGGGCAGAAAGCTGGCCTCGATCATCGCCAAAGCTGCCGGCAGCAACCAGCCGGTCTTTCTGCCGCCCGGTACTTACAACATCGCCAATATGAACCTGCCGGACGGCACCCGGCTTCATGGCGTCAGCGGCGCCACACGGCTTGTGTATGGTGGCGGCGGTCATCTTTTCCGCGCTGACGGTGCACGCCGCATCGAGATGTCCAACCTCGTGCTTGATGGCGCCGGTCGTGGGCTTGGCGAAAACGCGGCAGCCATCGTCCATATGCGCAACGTCGGCGACGTCATTATCGACAATTGCGAGATCCTGGGTTCGGCGAAGACCGGCATCCAGCTGGAACGGTGTGGGGGCCGGATCGACCGGTGCCGCATTGCCGACGCTGCCGACTACGCCCTGCTTGCCATCGAAAGCAACGGTCTTGCCATCACCAACAATACGGTAACCGATTGCGGAAATGGCGGCATTCTGGTGCATCGCTGGACCAAAGGGCCGGACGGCACGCTTGTGAGCGGCAACCGGATAACCGGCACGCGCGCCACCAACGGCGGCACCGGAAAATACGGCAATGCCATCAACATCTACCGCGCCGACAATGTGCAGGTGACCGGCAACCACATTGCCCGTTCCGCCTTTTCTGCGATCCGGTCGAATGCCGGGTCGAACGTCCAGATCGCCGGCAACCAGTGCCTGGCATCCGGGGAGACGGCCATCTATTCCGAATTCGGTTTCGAAGGCGCTATCGTCAACGGCAATGTGGTGGATGGCGCCGCAAACGGCATTTCGATCGTCAATTTCAATGAGGGCGGCCGGTTGGCAACCGTCAGCGGCAATGTCGTGCGCAACCTCTCACTGACCGCGCCTTACGAACAGTCCGATACATTCTTCGGGCTCGGGATCAGCGTGGAGGCGGATACGGCGGTGTCGGGAAACGTCATTGAAAACGCGCCGCGTTTCGGGCTGCTTCTCGGCTGGGGACCATATCTGCGCAATGTCGTCGTTACCGGAAACGTGGTGCGGCAGGCAAAGACCGGATGTGCCGTCTCGGTGGCCGAAGGTGCCGGCAGTGCGGTGATCACCAACAACCTGTTCGCGCAGGTTCCGGGCGGCGGCGTGATCGGTTATCGCTGGCATGATGTCGCCAGCCGCGAACTGGCGCTGGAGGCAGCCGGCTTTCCGCAACTGACCGTGATGGGCAACAGGGTGGTGTAGGCGCCCTCTCACTCCAGGTCGAAATCGATGTTTCGGCCGTGGTGAAATATCCTGACAATTGTGACGCATCCTCCCTCGACAGAAAAGGCGATCGTCGCTTGCTTGCGATATCCAAGCAGCCTGAGACCAGACCGCGCATCTATCGCTACGCCTCGATTTGGAAACAGGTTGAGCGACTGACAATAGTCCAGCAGGCGCTTCACATACCTATCCGTTACACGCACCCCTGCCAGGGGGAGCAGATAGGCCGTTATCTCGGCAATGTCATTATCCGCGGCTTCAGAGAACAACACCTTGTGCGTCATGCGTGTTTGGCGACCAATGCTTCCATACGGGCATTAAGGCGCTCCCGAACTTCATCCACGGTAAACGTCTTTTCAGTTCCCGCCTGCAGACGGTCAAAGGTGGGTAGAACGTCGTCCTCGATCCATTTTTGGATCGCCGGATCCTCGGCGAACAGCTCCCTGAGGCCTTCGGTGACGGCCTCACTCTCCGTCGCATACTCGCCGGAAGAAACCTTCTCGTGCAACTGCTCCGCAATATCCATCGGAAGACTTACAGTAATGGACTGCATCTTGCTCATGGCGCTCTCCTGTCAGGCCCATCATATCGCATCTCGATATCGAAACCATCGCAAGATTTCATGGTTTGCGCACGCCGATTGATCTTCCCCTGGCGGCATTGGCCCCATAGCTTGAGCATCTGCAATCATGGAGGATTCGCATGCTGACGATCTATGGTGTCTATCGCTCGCGCGCCACGCGCCCGCTCTGGCTCCTCACCGAACTCGACCTTCCCTTTCGCCTCGCCCCGGTCATCCAGGCCTATCGCATCAGCGAGCCATTGCAGCCGGAAGCGCCACTCAACACGCTTTCGCCGGATTTTCTGGCCGTCAACCCGATGGGTTCGATCCCTTCAATGGATGACGATGGTTTTGTTCTGCATGAATCGCTTGCCATCAGCATCTATATCGCACGCAAATATGGTGGCGATCTCGGCCCGAAGGACATCGACGAAGAAGCGCTGACGGTGCAATGGTCGCTGTTTGCCGCAACCAGCATCGAAACCCCGGCTCTGGATATTTCCGGCACGATTGCCCGCGGGCAGCAGGAGAGCGAAGAAGGCAGGACGGTGATCGACGTCGCGGCACGTCGCCTGAAACGGCCATTCGACGTGCTCGAAAAGCATCTTTCAAGCAACAGCTTCATGGTCGGCGAGCGCTTTACGGTTGCCGATATCAATGTGGCCGAATGCGTTCGTTATGGTCAGGGCCACGCGCCGCTTCTGGACGATCGCCCGGCGCTGAAGGCATGGCTGGAAAGATGCCAGAGCCGACCGGGCTTCAAGGCCATGTGGGATGCACGCAACAAGGAACCGGCCTAGAGTCTGTCCGGGCTAGATTGCAGCATTCTGTTGGCTGAAAAGAAGCGGCGTCAAAGCGACGCCTCTTCCTCCAGTGCGCGCTTGACCGCCGGCCGCGCACCGATCCGGACGAAATGCTCGGCGACCCGCGGGAATTCGGCGATATCGACATTGTCGCTTTTCAACCAGCCGGACATCACGAACAGATAGGCGTCCGCGACGGTATATTGCTCCCCCATGGCATAGGGGCCGGCGAGAAACTCATCCTCGATCAGGCGGAAACCGTCGCGCATGTTTCCCGGCACCCTTGCCAGCATGTCCGCATGCGAGGAAGCCTGATCGGCCCAACGGGCGCCGCGGCGGCCATGAGCGTGGGCGACATGGACCGTGGATGCCAGATAGGCATTGAAGGCCTGCATGCGGGCAAAGGCGAACGGATCCGCCGGCGCAAGCAAGGCACCGGCTTTCGAGGCAGTGTCTGCAATATAGGCAAGGATGGCGACGTTTTCCGTCAGAACGCCATGCTCGGTTTCCAAGGCCGGCACCCGCCCCTTGGGATTGACCTTCAGGAATGCTTCAGAGCGTTGCTCAGCTTCCGCAAACTTCACCCGTTTCAGCGTATAGGCAAGCCCGGACTCGGCCAGCGCGATATGGCTGGCGCGTGAGCAGGCGCCCGGCGAAAGATGAAGCGTGAACATGAAAACCCTCCTGTTGTCGCGATGGTTTTAGCACCGCCACAACAGGAGCAGAAGCCGTCACATGCGATCAGGCAAACAGCGCGTCGGTCACACGCACATCGCCGACATGGATGCCGTTCCAGTTCTTCATCGGCCGGTTGGCCATGCTCATGAGCTGCTCACGCAGCGGGTCGCTCTTGTCGAGGCAGCGGGCAATCAGCGCAAACACCATGGCTTCAGCGGCGCGTGTGGTGCCGTCCTCGCATTTCGTGGCGATCGCCACACCCTTTTCCGGCAGGGCGGCAACGAACACGCCCTCCGCACCGGTCTTGGCAAAGATGCGACCCGGCGCAAGCGCCATCAGTTTCGTGCAGGCGCGGTTGGTGCCGGCAACGTAAAACGGCTCGGCCATGCAGGCATCGAACAGACGTTTTGATGCCTTGGCGCGCTCGGCACCGAGGCCATTGCCGGTCAGCATTTTTGCAAAACCGTGTGCAAGACCTTTCAGCGGCGCGGCGTAAGTCGGGATCGAGCAGCCATCGGTGCCGCAGTTTTCATGGCCCAGCGCGGCGCCCGTCAGATTTTCCATCACTCCGCGAATTTCCGCCTGCAGCGGATGGTCGTAACCGACATACCCCTTGGGATCGAAACCCATCTGAACGCAGGTGCAGATGAAGCCGGAATGTTTGCCGGAACAATTGTTGTGCAGCGCCGTCGGTGCGCTCAGTGTACGGGCCTGATGGATCAGCGTCTGCTGATCACTCGACCAGTGAGCACCACATTCGAGCACGGAAAGATCATGACCGGCCTTGGCCAGCATGCCGGCCGCCGTTTCCACATGGCCATCCTCGCCGGAATGCGACGAGCAGGCGAGTGCGAGCTCGCGGTTGGTCAGGCCAAAGGCATCGGCCGCACCGCTTTCGATCAGCGGCAGCGCCTGCATGGCCTTGCAGGCCGAACGCGGGAAAACCGCAGAATCGATATCGCCCATGGAGAACACAACCTTGCCATCGCCATCGACAATGGCTGCCAGGCCGCGATGAACACTTTCGACACGATCGCCGCGGGTGACTTCGACGGTAACGGGGTTTTGCATTTCTCTCTCGCTCATTTGCTGCTGTCATCCTCCCGGAGCGGACGAACTGTTGAAATCCGCATACTCCACTAACGGATGGGGAGACTAGGTGAAATATCTGAAGCGAATGTTGCTTTTGATCTTCGTCGTATATCTGTTGCCGACCTTCGCATCGGCCGGTTTCTGGGCGATCAAGGAACGGCCGGGCCGGTGGAGCGAAGCCAATTGGGGCTCCGCCCACATTTTGCCGGAGGCCGGTGAGAGCGAAGAGGCCGCCGTCTATATCTTTTCGGCGGCCACCGGCGGCCTCAAAGGATCCGTCGCAAGCCATGCCTGGATCGTCACCAAGGAAAAGGGAGCAAGCGGCTATATTCGTTATGACAAGGTCGGCTGGGGCAGCCCGATCCGCCGCAACCACCGTCCGCCGGATGCCTACTGGTATTCCAACCCGCCGCAATTGGTGGTGCAGGCGAAGGGGGCGCAAGCCGAACTGCTGATCCCCAAGATTGAAGGGGCGATTGCCGCCTATCCCTATTCGGAACCGGGCGGTTATACGATCTGGCCCGGACCGAACTCCAACACCTTTGTGGCTTACGTGCTGCGCAATGTGCCGGAACTCGGCGCCGTCTTACCACCGCATGCGGTTGGCCGCGACTATCTGCCGGATGGCGATTTCTGGCATCTCGATGCCGATGGCCGCGATCTGCATGTGACACTGCGCGGCCTGCTCGGCTTTTCCGCCGGAATGCGCAGCGGCTTCGAACTGCATTTTCTGGGGCTCGTGGCCGGCATCGACATAAACGATCCGGGCATCAAGGTGCCGGCCATCGGCCGGATCGGTATATAGCCGCATGAGCCATGCACGAAACGCAAAACTCCCGCGGACGAGCGGGCGTTGAACGGTCTTGAAAGTATTTTGGCTTAGAGGCCGTTGGCCGTGCCTGCGAAGCGGCGGATATTGTGACGCTCGATGCCGAGGTCTTCCAGTTCGCGCGGGGACATACGGCCCAGCTCAGTTACGGTCTGACGGAATTTGCGCCAGTTGTTCAGTGTGCGTACGACGTTCATGATGATCCCCTTTCCGTGGGTTTTCGAAGCCTAGCTGCCGGTGATTGGCGCTCTCTTGTCTTCGATGACCCTTATATACGCCCGAAAAAGATGCACTGAAAGCGCGCAATAATCACCTCACCCATGCATATTTGCATGGGTGTGCTTGCGGGAGATCAATGAATGCCGTGAAGTTTGCATAGAGAGGAGAAGAAGCCGATGCGGAAATGCAAAAAGGGCCGCTTGCGCGACCCTTCCATGAGGTTTGGTCCGGTTTAACGAACCCGGGCCGCATCGCTGCGGTCCGAAGGAAGATGTGGTTCAGTTCGAGGGCTGCCCCGTCAAAACCGCCACCTTTCCATTGCCCGTAACACAGACCGAAATCTCATTAGACATTGGACCACCTTCCTTTCACTACGTTGATGATGATTAAAAGGTAGGTGCGAACCGCGTGCACTGCAAGGCAAGTTATGTAACGCGATGCGAATATATGTGCGTTGCAAAATGAGCCGGCTAGGCTTAGCATTCGCGAGCCTGAGGATGATCGTTCCTTCAGGCTCCCCGATTTTCCCTTGCGAAGAACATCAGACCGTCAGCACGATCTTGCCGATATGGCTGCTGGTTTCCATCAGCCGGTGCGCTTCTGCCACCTGATCGAACGGCAGTACGGAATGGATGACTGGGGCGACGGTGCCGGCTTCCAGAAGCGGCCAGACCTGGCTTTTGAGATCATCGCGGATGGCGCGTTTTTCTTCGGCCGTGCGCGGGCGCATGGTCGAGCCGGTCACGGTCAGGCGCTTGACCATGATCGGTGCCAGATTGACCTTTTCGGCGACATTGCCGCCGAGGAAGGCGATGATCGATAGGCAGCCATCCTTGGCCAGAACCGAAAGGTTCTTTTCCAGATAGTCGGCGCCGATCATGTCCAGCACGGCATCGACGCCGGCGCCATCGGTTTCGGCCTTCACCACTTCGGCAAAGTCTTCCGTCTTGTAGTTGATCGCCCGCTTGGCGCCGAGCTTTTCGCAGGCGATGCGTTTTTCTTCCGTGCCGACCGTGGTGTAGACGGTGGCGCCAAAAGCCTTGGCGAGCTGGATCGCCGTCGTGCCGATGCCGCTGGAGCCGCCATGGATGAGGACGCTTTCGCCTTCGGTGAGGCCCGCCATCTGGAAAAGGTTGGCCCAGACGGTGAAGAAGGTTTCGCAGAGCGCTGCGGCCTTGACGGCATCATATTCCTTGGGCCACGGTAGCGCCTGACCGGCAGGCACCGCGCAATACTCAGCATAGGCACCGCCATTGGCGAGCGCGCAGACCTTGTCGCCGACCTTGAATTCGGAAACGCCTTCACCGACGCTCACCACTTCGCCGGCAATTTCCAGGCCGAGAATGGGGCTGGCATCCTTCGGCGGCGGATAGGCGCCCTTGCGTTGCTGCACATCCGGGCGGTTGACGCCTGCGGCCTCGACCTTGACGAGAATTTCACCGGCGCGGGCGACGGGCAGAGGCCCGGTCGCAATGGTCATGACTTCGGGCCCACCAAAGGAGGGCAAGTCGATATAGCGCATCTGGTTCGGCAGCATCGGAGGCTCTCCCATTCATCTCGACCACCGAATTAGAGCAGTCACTGAAATATGGGAAGGTGGCGTTACGTCGCTCCCCCGCGCAGTGTCGAGAGCAGGTCCGGCTCACCGCCACCGAACACGCGGAACACCAGCCCGCCTTCACTTTCCTTGGACGAGGCCTTGATGGCGGCGATTTCGGCGCTGACGCGACCGACATCATCGAGCAGCAGGCCTTCCGGCAGTTCGATGGCACCGATCGAGCAGCGCAGCAGCGGGAAAAACCGCTCCATGCCCGAACGGTCATGGCCCTTGATGCGGCCTTCGGCGCGTTCCTGCGGTGAATAGAACTGCACGGCATCATCGTGGAAATCGCTCAGCAGCCGCTCGAGAATCTCGGAGATCTCGTCGATCGTCCAGCCACTGACACCGATGAAAAAATCATCGCCGCCGACATGGCCTAGGAAATCACCTTCGGAGAAGAAATACCGCTTCATCAGCGCCGCAAACAGCGAGATGGCATGGTCGCCGATCTGAAAGCCGTAATGGTCGTTGAACGGCTTGAAGTTGTCGAAGTCGCAATAACAGAAGAAACGCGTCTGCTCGTCGTCGCGGCCGGCGCTCTGCATGAAATCGCGGATGGCGAGATTGCCCGGCAGGCCGGTGAGCGGGTTCTGGTCCTGCGCGCTTTTCAGGCGCTTTTCATTGATGATCTTGATCAGCGAGGCCGCCGACACGATACCGGCATAGCGCATGTTTTCGGTGAGGATGACACAATCGCTGCCATCCATATTGGCAAAGATCGACATCAGCCGCTCGGCATTGGCATCGAGGCCGACAGTCGGGGCGTGATCGACGAAATGCGAGATCGTGCGCTCATAAACCTTGTTCTTCAGCAGATCGCGGCCGAACGGCTGGTAGATGAATTCCTTCAGGTGGTATTCGTGGATGATGCCGCGCGGCTCGCCATTGGCGTTCAGTACCGGAAAGAACGGCTGGCGCGGATTGCGGCGAAACAGTTCAAAAACGCTGTCGATGGATTCGTGCTCGTAAACGGTCGGCAGGCGTTCGATCTGCTTGCGGATCAGGATTTCGTCGAGCGACTGGGTGGTGCGGCGTGTGCGACCAAGATCGGCCAGATGCGCGAAGGACGGCTGCAGCTCGTTGATGAAGGTGGTGGGCTTGGCGACGAACCAGCCCTGAATGAGATCGACGCCGAGTTCGCGGCAGGACAGGAATTCCGCTTCGGTTTCCACGCCTTCGGCGATGACCCGCACGCCCAGCACATGGGCGATGCTGACGATGTTCTTGACCAGATGACGCTTGCGGGAACTCTTGTCGAAACCGGCGATGAAATGGCGGTCGATCTTCAGGTAATCGACCTGATAATCGCTGAGCAGCTTCATTTCGCTATGGCCGACGCCGAAATCGTCGATGGCGATCTTGAAACCGGCCTTGCGCATGGTGGTCATCAGCGTCGCGAATTCCGGCACGCTGGTATTGTCGAACCGTTCCGACAGTTCAAAACAGACGGAAGACGGCGGCACATGCGCATTGCGCAAATGCTGGATGAGCTTTTCGACAAATTCCTCACCATGCTGAATGAGGCGGACATCGAGATTGAGGAACAGCGTGGCGGAGGCAAAATCCGGCAGCGTGGCGAATTTGGCAAGCGCGCGGCTGGCCATCATCTGCTCGAGCGGCAGAAGCTGCCCGGTATCGGCCGCCTGATCGAGCAATTGCAAAGGCGTTTCGAACCCGAGCCGATCGCAACCGCGCATCAGCGATTCATAACCGAAAACGGTACCGGTGCCGACCTCGACAATGGGCTGGAAGGCATTTTCAAGAACGAGTTTGCCGAGCGTGACCAGCTGGTCATTGGCATAACGCCGGAACATATCCGGTTCGAGTGACGTCGCTGCCGACATCGGCATCTCCACTGCATTACCACTAAAATAATCTGGCCGGACGGTCGCAGCAAATGGTCAAGAATGGCTTAGCCTTACATGAAGGTTTTATGAAGCTTTTGTGACAGTAAAAACCGTTTTTATTCAAAGGGTATTCTAGGATTCTCTAAAATGGCTCAGGGACTTGACGGAGGCCAAGCATCTGCGTTCGCGCCACATCCCTGCTCGTGGTTTACGGCATTATGAACCCGGAGAAGTGCACGCACATGCGGAACCTCTTTGTGACATCAGTCCTCACCGCGCCAAACACAACAACAAATGTCGCGTCCGGATATTGATTGATCACTCAATCAAAAATAGACTTTTCGCAAAACGGGAGGCCGGATGCCACGGATCGGGATGGAGCCATTGCGCCGAAAGGCGCTTGTCGATGCCGCGTTGCGCACGATCGGCAGCCATGGCTCGCTGGACGTGACCATGTCGGAAATCGCCCGTGAGGCCGGTGTTTCGGCGGCACTGGCGCATCATTATTTCGGCAGCAAGCAGCAGCTGGTGATCGCCACCATTCAGGCGCTGCTCACACGGCTGCGCGCCGATCTGGTCGCGGCGCTGCGGAGCACGGATACGCCGCGTGCAAGACTGTCGGCCATCATCCGCGTGTCCTTCCATGCCGATCAGTTCGATGCCGAGACGGTGGCGGCGTGGCTGGCCTTTTATGTCGAAGCGCAACGGTCCGACGAGGTACGCCGCCTGCTGGTGATCTATACGCGACGGCTGCGCTCCAATCTCATGCATGCGCTCAAGCATCTGTGCCCGCCGGACGATGCGGCGAAGATTGCCGAAGGCGTGGCGGCGATGATCGATGGCTTGTATATCCGCCAGAGCCTGAACGCCGCACCGCTTCAACATGCGGCACCGATCGGGCTCACCGAAGATTATATCGACATGCAGCTCAAGCCCTTTCTGAAGGACACCGATACGCCGTGAGCCAGACCCGCCCGAACATTCTCATCATCATGGTCGACCAGCTGAATGGGACTTTTTTTCCCGACGGCCCGGCCGACTGGCTGCATGCGCCGCACCTGAAGGCGCTGGCCGCTCGTTCGGCCCGGTTCGTCAACAATTACACCTCGTCACCGCTTTGCGCGCCCGCCCGCGCTTCCTTCATGGCCGGGCAGTTGCCGAGCCGCACGCGGGTTTACGACAACGCCGCCGAATATGTGTCCTCCATCCCGACCTATGCACACCATCTTCGCCGCGCCGGTTATTACACCGCACTTTCGGGAAAAATGCATTTTGTCGGACCGGACCAGATGCATGGTTTCGAGGAACGGCTGACCACCGACATCTACCCGGCCGACTTCGGCTGGACGCCGGACTATCGCAAGCCGGGCGAACGCATCGACTGGTGGTATCATAATATGGGATCGGTGACCGGCGCGGGCGTCGCCGAAATCACCAACCAGATGGAATATGACGACGAGGTCGCCTTCCTCGCCAACCAGAAGATCTACCATCTCTCCCGCGAGCGCGACGATGCCGAGCGCCGGCCCTGGGCACTGACCGTGTCGTTCACGCATCCGCATGACCCTTATGTGGCGCGGAAAAAATTCTGGGATCTTTATAACGACTGCGAACACCTGATGCCGGACGTCGGCATGCTGGAGGAGCAGGATCCGCATTCGGCGCGCATCCTGAAATCCTGCGATTATGCGAGCTTCGCCATTAGCGACGACAACGTCCGCCGCTCGCGACAAGCCTATTTCGCCAATATTTCCTATATCGACGAAAAGGTCGGCGAGTTGATCGACACGCTGACCCGCACGCGCCAGCTGGACGACACGCTGATCCTGTTCTGCTCCGACCATGGCGACATGCTGGGCGAGCGCGGCCTGTGGTTCAAGATGAACTTCTTTGAAGGGTCTGCGCGCGTGCCGCTGATGATTGCGGGACCGGGCGTTGTCCCTGCCCTTCATCTCGCTCCGGTCTCCAATCTCGATGTCACCCCGACGCTCTGCGACCTCGCCGGTATTTCCATGGACGAGATCGCGCCGTGGACGGATGGCGAGAGTTTGCGGCCTGTCATCGATGGCGGCGTCCGCAAAAATCCTGTTCTGATGGAATATGCCGCTGAAGCCTCCTATGCGCCGCTTGTGGGTATCCGCGAGGGCAAGTGGAAATATGTTCACTGCACGCTCGACCCCGACCTTTTGTTCGATCTCGACAGCGACCCGCAGGAACTGACCAACCTCGCGGGAAACCCGGACTTTGCCGAGGTGGTGGCAAAATTCCGCAAAAAACGCGAGGAGCGCTGGGACATGGGCGCCTTCGACGCCGCCGTGCGCGAAAGCCAGGCGCGCCGCTGGGTGGTTTATGAGGCGCTGCGCAACGGCGCCTATTACCCCTGGGACCACCAGCCTCTGCAAAAGGCATCCGAGCGCTATATGCGCAACCACATGAATCTCGACAATCTCGAGGATTCCAAGCGTTACCCGCGAGGAGAATGATTTTATGCGCGCACAACCCATTGCCAGCCACTTTATCGATGGCGACTATGTGGAAGACACCGAAGGCACCGCCTTCGAAAGCCTGTACCCGGCCACCGGAGAGGTGATTGCCCGGCTGCATGCGGCAACGCCCGCGATCGTTGAACAGGCGATTGCCGCCGCCAAACGGGCGCAGCCGGAATGGGCGGCTTTGAGCCCGACCGCACGCGGCCGTATCCTGCGCCGGGCCGCCGACCTGATCCGCGAACGCAACCGTGAGCTTTCGCAACTGGAAACGCTCGATACCGGCAAACCCATTCAGGAAACCATCGTCGCCGACCCGACATCGGGCGCCGACAGTTTTGAATTTTTCGGCGGCGTGATCGCGGCCGGGCTGAATGGCGATTACATTCCGCTGGGTGGCGATTTTGCTTATACCAAGCGTGTGCCGCTCGGTGTCTGCGTCGGCATCGGCGCCTGGAACTATCCGCAGCAGATCGCCTGCTGGAAGGCGGCACCGGCGCTCGCCGCCGGCAATGCCATGGTGTTCAAGCCATCGGAAAACACGCCGCTCGGTGCCTTGAAGATCGCAGAAATCCTGATTGAAGCAGGGCTGCCAAAGGGTCTGTTCAATGTCATCCAGGGGGACCGCTCGACCGGGCCTTTGCTGGTGCAGCATCCCGACGTTGCAAAAGTGTCGCTGACCGGCTCAGTGCCGACCGGCCGCAAGGTGGCGGCAGCGGCTGCCGGAAACCTGAAACATGTGACGATGGAGCTAGGCGGAAAATCGCCGCTGATCGTGTTCGACGATGCCGATCTCGACTCAGCCGTCGGCGGCGCCATGCTCGGCAATTTCTATTCGACCGGACAGGTCTGCTCCAACGGCACGCGTGTGTTCGTACAGAAGGCGATCAAGCAGGAGTTTCTGGCAAAACTGAAGGTGCGCACGGAAAACATCGTCATCGGCGAACCGCTGGACGAGGCGACCCAGATGGGGCCGATGGTCTCCTTCGAGCAGCGCCAGAAAGTGCTCTCCTATATCGACAAGGGCAAAGCGGAAGGTGCGACGCTCATCACCGGCGGCGGATTACCGAACCATGTCACCGGCGAAGGGTATTACATCCAGCCGACCGTGTTTGCCGATGTGACCGACGAGATGACAATCGCCCGCGAGGAGATTTTTGGGCCGGTCATGTGCGTGCTGGATTTCGACGACGAAGCCGAGGTGATTTCTCGCGCCAACACGACAGAATTTGGCCTGGCAGCGGGCGTGTTCACCGCCGATCTGACGCGCGGGCATCGGGTGGTGGATCAGCTGGATGCCGGCACCCTGTGGATCAACACCTACAATCTCTGCCCGGTGGAAATTCCCTTCGGCGGCTCGAAGCAGTCCGGTTTCGGGCGCGAAAACTCGCTGGCCGCGCTGGAGCATTATTCCGAACTGAAGACGGTTTATGTAGGCATGGGCAAGGTGGACGCGCCGTATTGAGAGCGAAACAGCGCTAGTCGAAGTGAGCGTCGCGTGCGCGCTTCACCTGCCTCCAGCGCTCGAAGATCAATAGAGCGCAAACGCCGAAAACAGAAATGCAAAGTATCATGTTTAGCCCGGAGCGTAAGTGTACGAGAAGTCCAAAAAACGCTCCAACAGCAACCACACCTTTGCGAGCTTGTCTTGTCATATATCGAGAGCGAGGTTGGTGGCGTTCACGGCGGTCTCGGTAAATGTTGGAGATACCTTCGCTGAACCGTTCACGAGCACGTTCTTGAGCCAGCCTTTCACTCTCGCGACGAGCAAGTTTGGCGAGAATATTTTTGGTGAAATTCCTGGCACCCATCGATACGCCTCGTCCAGTCTCTGCCGCCATGAAATCATAGAACATCAAAACCTAACAAGAGCCGCATTCAGTTCCAAATCACCCAAACGCCTATTCGATTACCCTAGGGGATATTCATGCAGCAGGCAGATTTCGTCATCATCGGTTCCGGTTCGGCGGGGTCCGCCATGGCTTACCGCCTGTCGGAGGACGGCAAAAATTCGGTGATCGTCATTGAGGCCGGCGGTTCCGATATCGGGCCGTTCATCCAGATGCCCGGCGCTCTCGCCTGGCCGATGAGCATGAAACGTTACAACTGGGGTTATCTTTCCGAGCCCGAGCCGCACCTCGACAACCGCAGGATTACTGCACCGCGTGGAAAGGTTCTCGGTGGCTCGTCCTCGATCAATGGCCTCGTCTACGTGCGCGGCCATGCGGAGGATTACGATCGCTGGGAGGAGCTGGGCGCGTCCGGCTGGGCTTATGCGGATGTGCTGCCCTATTTCAAGCGCATGGAGCACAGCCATGGCGGCGAGGCCGGATGGCGCGGCACCGATGGGCCTTTGCATGTGCGGCGCGGGCCGGTGACCAATCCGCTGTTCCATGCCTTCATCAAGGCGGGGGCGCAGGCCGGGTTCGAGACGACCGACGACTATAACGGCTCGAAACAGGAAGGTTTTGGGCTGATGGAGCAGACCATTCACAATGGTAGCCGCTGGTCTGCCGCCAATGCCTATCTACGGCCGGCGATGAAGCGGAAAAACGTTGAGCTCGTCACCGGTTTCGCCAACCGGGTGGTGATCGAGAACGGACGCGCCATCGGCGTCGAAATTTCCCGTCGCGGCGTGACGGAGGTGATCAGGGCCAACCGCGAGGTGATCGTAGCCGCATCGTCTTTCAACTCACCAAAGCTGCTGATGCTGTCGGGCATCGGGCCGGCGCAGCACCTGAAAGACATGGGTATCGAGGTGAAAGCGGACCGGCCGGGGGTCGGCGCCAATCTGCAGGACCATATGGAATTTTATTTCCAGCAGGTCTCGACCAAGCCGGTTTCTCTTTATTCGTGGCTGCCGTGGTTCTGGCAGGGCGTGGCCGGCGCACAATGGCTGATGACAAAGGGCGGGCTTGGCGCCTCCAACCAGTTCGAGGCCTGCGCCTTTCTGCGTTCGGAAGCCGGTTTGAAGCAGCCGGATATCCAGTTCCATTTCCTGCCCGTCGCCATTTCCTATGACGGCAAGGCGGCGGCCAAGAGCCATGGTTTCCAGGTCCATGTCGGCTACAATCTGTCGAAATCGCGCGGCAACGTGACGCTGCGCTCGTCCGATCCAAAAGATGATCCGGTCATCCGCTTCAACTATATGAGCCATCCAGAAGACTGGGAAAAGTTTCGCCATTGCGTGCGTCTCACCCGCGATATCTTTGCCCAGAAAGCGTTCGACGATTATCGCGGCCCGGAAATCCAGCCGGGCGAGGCCGTGCAATCGGATGAAGAAATCGACGCCTTTCTGCGGCACCATCTGGAAAGCGCCTACCACCCCTGCGGCACCTGCCGCATGGGCCGTGCCGACGACCCGATGGCGGTGGTCGATCCGCAATGCCGGGTGATTGGCGTCGAGGGGTTGCGAGTGGCCGACAGTTCGATCTTTCCGCATGTGACCTACGGCAATCTCAACGGCCCATCGATCATGACGGGCGAGAAGGCAGCGGATCATATTTTGGGAAGAACGCCCCTGCCCCGCAGCAATCAGGAGCCTTGGGTCAACCCGCGTGCGGGTGTGAGCGATCGGTAGCTGGGCTCAGCGTCAGTGATAGTCGTCTTCGCGCTGGTGGCGGATGGCGGCGACGGAAATGACATCCTTGCCGTCAATACGAAAAAGAACGACGTAACCCGAAGAGCCGAAAGGGATTACCAGTTCACGGAGCATTGGCTCGTCAGCCGACACTGCTCTGGCAATCAAAGGAAAATCCTCGAGAATTGTTAGGGCTTTATCGATCGCGATGATTGCGCGCTCGGCAAGGTCAGGATCGTGCTCGATCAAGAATTCGGTTATGCGATCCAAATCCTCGTAAAAATCCGCCGTATATTTAAGCCGAAACGTCATTTGGACTGCGCGGCCTTGCGCTTCCTGGCTCTTTCGAGCTTTTCGCGCAGCATCGCATGCACGTCTTCCGAACTGTAATAGACGCCTGTCCGCTCCGCTTCAGCCAGTGAAGCCAGCCCGCGCGCAATGAACTCCGCCTGCGTTTTGCGGATGTAAACCTGCTGCTTTACCGAAGCCTCGACGAAAGCAGACAGCGTCTCGCCCTCTTTCAACACACTTTCAGCAGCAGCGCGCAATTCAGGATCCACGCGCAGCGATGGAATGGTGGCGGTTTTCATCGGCATCACCTCATGCGTTGCAATTGCGATGCATGATTGCACCGGGCAGCCCTGTCGTCAACGGTCGAGGTCCAATCGCCTTACGCGCTATGCCTGACTGCGCTAGGGTCTACGGCGGGAGAGCATTAGAGATTCGAACAGGCAGCAACCCATGCTTCTGAGCTGGCAATTCTGGGCGGTGGTGTCCGCGTGGCACCGATCGACAAGATGAGCGTCGTGCTGGTCGCCGTGTTCGGCGTCACCTTTCTGGGCGAAAAGCTGTCTCTGCCGAACTGGCTCGGCGTCTGCTTCATTGCAGCCGGTGCGGTGCTTGTTGCCTATCGCGGCTGATTGGTTTTATCGGCGGAAAACACCCTTGAGACCGCCGCCGATCAGCATTGTGACATCGTAAAGCGATGCCATCGGCATGCCGCGACGACCGGCGACCACCAGATAACGCGGCTGCCAGACCGGATCGAATTTCGACTTGAAAGCCTGCACGCCACGGAAATTGTAGAACCGCTCGCCGAACTGGAAAACCTGCCGACCAAAATGGTTCCAGAGCGGCGCGTAGCGATGGTCGACAAGACCGGCCAGCGGCGCCATGCCGAGGTTGAGCGTGCGAAAACCGCGCGCTTTCATATGCTCCATGATGCGCACGAACAGAAGATCCATCATGCCGCGATGGGTATCTGGAATATGGCGCATGAGATCGATGAAGGCATCGCCATGCTGGCCGGCTTCGAGAATGCTGGCGAAAGCGACGATGCGCCCCTCGATGCGGATGACGGCAACCGGGCCGGCCTTCACATAGGCGGGATCGAACGTGCCCAGTGAAAAGCCTTTTTCGGAAGCATTGTGGGCCGCAAGCCATGTGCGCGAGACGGATAAAAGTTCGTCGATGACATCCGGCACCTGCTCGACCGGCAACATCGAAAATTCCAGACCATCGCGTTCGGCACGGTTGATCGAGCGGCGAAGTTTTAGCCAGGCGCCACCCTTCAGATCAAAACGCGTGAGATCCACCACCGCCTGTTCGCCAAGCTTGTAGGGGCGCAGGCCGCTATCGAAGGCATGCGGCAGAAACTCGGTGGAGACCTGATAGAAGACCGGACGGCACCGTTGCCTGCGGGCGGCTGCGATGAATTTTTGCAGCAGGTCGGGCCAGAGCTCGCTGGGTCCGACCGGATCGAATAGGGCGACAAGCGAACGGCCCTGGCGGGCATACATGATGAAGGCGTTGCCGCAATCGGAAAACAGCACGTTCTTGTCACCCAGCCGCACGAGGCCGGCGCTGGCATTGGGCTGGCTGTCGAGAAGCGCGATGGCGCGATCGATTTCCTCGCGCGAGGGCGTGATATCGTCAGTTTTTGCGGTTTTCAGGCGCCGGCCGGTCCAGCCGCTGGCAAAAGAAAGCGTTGCGAGATGCATCTGATCCGTTTCACCTAAAAGCCATGACATCAAAAATTGCCAGCCGCGCGTAAACAGGTTGCCATCGACCAGCAGAACTGTCGCCAACAGCGCCGTCGCAGCGACGAGCAGAAAGAAGACAGGCAGGCTGGGATCCTGCAGTCGCTGCGGTTTTCCCGCGGATTGTGTCGCGATCGCATGCGTATCACGCACCGCAGACACAACAGCGGAATTAGGGGCACTCTGCGCCATCTGGAACCTGTTAGAAAGACAATCCAGGCTTTCTTTAGCGAAGTTTCATTTACCGAAGCTTATGCGTTCAGGTGGAAGAGAGGCGGGAGACAGATTTTTCGGCCTGCCCGACCCGCCTCCATTTCAATTCATTTCGAAAAGATCTTCCATCGCGTCGGGCGGAAACGTGCTTCCGAACCGAGTTCGATCGGCGCATGCAACGGCACCTCGATTTCCACGTGAAAGGGCGCATGGCCATTATTGGCGATGTCGATCTCGGCGATACGCGTTCCGGCAAGCCGGCGAGAGGCGGTCACCTTGCCCGACAGCGCATGCGCTTCATCGGTCAGCGTCACATCTTCCGGGCGGAAGAACAGGTCACCGGCGGTATCGGCGCTTTCCGAAAGACCAACCGGCTCACCCTGGAACAGCACCGTGCCATCCTTCACTTCGACCGGCAGATGTGAGGATTCGCCAATGAACGAAAACACGAAGGGCGATTGCGGCCGGTCATAGACATCATCGGCCGAGCCGACCTGCTCGATCTTGCCCTGGCTCATGACCACGACGCGATCCGCGAGTTCCAGCGCCTCTTCCTGATCGTGGGTGACGAAGACGGTTGTGTGGCCGGTGCGATCATGGAATTCGCGCAGCCAGCGGCGCAACTCCTTGCGGACCTTCGCATCAAGCGCGCCAAAAGGTTCGTCGAGCAAAAGGATACGTGGTTCGATGGCCATGGCGCGGGCAAGCGCGACGCGCTGGCGCTGGCCGCCGGAGAGCTGGTTCGGATAGCGGTTTTCCAAGCCGGACAGCTGCACCATGTCCAGCAGGTCGGAGACCTTTTTGCGGATTTCGGCCTTGGGGGGGCGCGTGGCCGAAGGGCGCACTTTCAGACCGAAACCGATGTTTTCGGCCACCGTCATGTGGCGGAACAGCGCGTAATGCTGGAACACGAAACCGACATTGCGCTCCTGCACGCTGCTATGCGAGGCATCCTCTTCCCCGAAGAAGATTTGGCCGTCGGTCGGGAAATCCAGGCCGGCGATCAGGCGCAGAAGCGTGGTCTTGCCGGAGCCGGATGGACCGAGCAGGGCGATCAGTTCGCCGGACGCGATATCGAGCGACACCTCGTTCAGCGCGGCAAAACGGTCGAATTCCTTGCGGATATTGTTGATGCGAACTTCCATGCGATCGGCCTTTTAATGTCTGCCGCCGGCGGCGCCGGCACCGAACCGAAGTTCGAGAAAGGTTTTCAATGCGAGGGTGACGAGCGCCAGAAGCGCGAGCAGCGATGCCACCGCGAAAGCCGCGACCATGTTGTACTCATTATAGAGGATTTCGACATGCAGCGGCATGGTGTTGGTGAGGCCGCGGATACGGCCAGAGACGACCGACACCGCCCCGAACTCGCCCATGGCGCGGGCATTACACAGCAGCACGCCGTAGAGCAGGCCCCATTTGATATTGGGCAGCGTCACGTACCAGAAGGTCTGCCAGCCGGAGGCGCCAAGCGACAGCGCCGCTTCCTCGTCGCCGGTGCCCTGGTCCTGCATGAGCGGGATGAGTTCGCGCGCCACGAAGGGAAAAGTGACGAAGACGGTGGCGAGCACGATGCCGGGCACGGCAAACAGGATCTCGATACCATAACTTTTCAGCCACGGCCCCAGCAGGCTAGCACTTCCGAACAGCAGAACATAGACGAGGCCGGAAATGACCGGGGAGATGGAGAAAGGCAGGTCGATCAGGGTGATCAGAAAAGCCTTGCCCTTGAATTCGAACTTGGCGATTGCCCACGCTGCCGCCACGCCGAAAACGACGTTGAGCGGTACCGCGATGGCAGCGACCGTCAGCGTCAGCCGAATGGCCGCCCAGGCATCGGGCTCGATCAGGGCTTCCTCGTAAGCGCCCCAACCATCGCGGAACGCCTCGACGAAAACCGAGACCAGCGGTAGGAAGAGAAAGAAGGCGAGGAAAACCAAGGTCAGCGCAACGAGCAGGACTTTGGTGACGAGGCTTTCATCGGCGGGATTGCGGAAGGACGCGCGGCGGTTATCACGCATTGCCATACCTCCCACGGCTCCAGGCCTGGATAAGATTGATCACCAGAAGCATGGCAAAAGAGATCAGCAGCATGATCGTGGCGATGGCTGTTGCGCCCGCATAGTTGAACTCTTCCAGCCGGATGACGATCAGAAGCGGCGCGATTTCCGAAACGTAAGGAATATTTCCGGCGATGAAGATGACCGAGCCGTATTCACCGACGCCGCGTGCGAAGGCGAGCGCGAAGCCTGTCAGGATCGCAGGCGTCAGGCCCGGCAGCAGGACCTGAAAAATGGTCTGGAAACGATTGGCGCCGAGCGTTGCGGCGGCCTCTTCCACCTCACGGTCGATCTCTTCCATGATCGGCTGCACCGTGCGCACCACGAAGGGCAGGCCGATGAAGATCAACGCGATGACGATGCCATAAGGCGTGTAGGCAATGCGGAACGGCATGAACAACGAACCGACCCAGCCATTCGGCGCATAAAGAGAGGCGAAGGCGATGCCGGCTACAGCCGTCGGCAGCGCAAACGGCAGGTCGACCATGGCATCGATCAGCCGGCGGCCGGGAAAACGGTAACGGGTGAGCACCCAGGCCAGCAGCGTGCCGAACACGACATTGATCAGGGCCGCCGCAAAAGCAGTGCCGAACGAGACGTAAAGGGCGCGGATGGTGCGCTCATCCATGAGGATGGCGAGGAAGCCGGACCAGCCGAGTTCGGCCGTGCGCCAGAGCAGGCCGGCGATAGGAATGAGAATGATCAGCGACAGGTAGGCGAGCGAAAAGCCGAGTGTCAGACCGAACCCCGGTATGATGCTCGGCTGCTTTACTCTCCAGCCCGCCTTCGAAGCGGTGGCGGATGCGGTCATGCTTGCTTCCGGGTTCGAGATACAGGCCCAACATGGCAACGGTGCGGATAAAACTACCGCACCGTGCCGTCAGTGTCACTTGGCCAAGTTCAAGGGGTGGGATTACTTGGCGCCGGGCTTGTAGATCTGGTCGAAGATACCGCCATCACCGAAATGTTCCGGCTGCGCCTTCTTCCAGCCGCCGAACAGCGGATCGTCGATGGTGACGAGCTTGATATCCGGCAGCTGCTTCAGGAGTTCAGGCTTCACGACCTCGCGCTTCGACGGGCGATAGAAGTGTTTGGCCGCGATGTTCTGGCCTTCGTCCGAGTAGAGATACTGCAGGTAGGCTTCCGCCACCTTGCGGGTGCCCTTGGCATCAACGACGCTGTCGACGACGGAGACCGGCGGCTCGGCGAGGATGGAGATCGGCGGCACGACGATATCGAACGCGTCCTTGCCGAATTCCTCACCGGCGAGGTAGGCCTCGTTTTCCCAGGCAAGCAGAACGTCGCCGATCTGGCGCTGTGCGAAGGTGACCGTCGAGCCGCGAGCACCGGTGTCGAGTACAGGCGCACGCTTGTAGAGATCGGCGATGTAAGCCTTGATCTTGTCCTGGTCGCCCTTGAACTCTTCATTGGCCCAGGCCCAGGCAGCAAGATAGTTCCAGCGGGCGCCGCCAGAGGTTTTCGGGTTCGGCGTGACGATCTGCACGTCACCCTTTACGAGATCGCCCCAGTTCTTGATGCCCTTCGGATTGCCCTTGCGGACAAGGAAGACGATCGTCGATGTGTAGGGCGAAGCATTGTTGGGAAGGCGGGTGCGCCAGTCTTCCTTGATCTTGCCGGTCTTCTGGATGGCGTTGATATCGCTTTCGAGCGCCAGCGTCACGACATCGGCATCGAGACCATCGATGACGGAGCGCGCCTGCGCACCGGAGCCGCCATGCGACTGGCGGATGGTGACATCATCACCGCCCTCTGCCTTCCAGTGCTTGATGAAGGCGGCGTTGAAATCCTTGTAGAGCTCGCGGGTCGGATCATAGGACACGTTGAGGAGCTGGGAGGCCGCGAAGGCCGGTGCCACGCTTCCGGCAGCGAGCGTCACGCCGAGGGCGACAGCCAGCAGTCGCTTTCCAATTCCATCGGTAAAATTCAGCATGAGGTCTCTCCTGTGTTCTGGTGGCTAAACACTAGCGGTCAGGTCGAGTTAGTCAATTCGCGGCAAAAAGAAGGCAAAACTGTTTCCCTTGAGCGGGTTCAGGCGACAAAGAATGCGTGGCGAGAGGGCTAATGCACAGAATGGTCGCATTGGGAAAAGGCCATGGGACGGAAAGGGAGTTCGGACAGAAACTGCTTTTTCCCTCGAATTCCATGGTTGTTCGGCACCGCTCTTCGGCCTAATCGATCATGCCTCCAGTCCAACCAAACCACTCTGCGGCTAAGTGCGGATATCTTGATCAAATATCTTTAAAGATATAAATGGAAGAGACATGCCTTATCGGGTGATATTTCACGATGACTTTGTGCCTGAGTGGAAACAGCTGGTGATGGAACTGAAAAAGATTACCGGCGAAGTTTTGGACCATCTTGAAGACAGCGGGCCATTTCTCGGCCGCCCGGAGGTGGACACGTTCAATGGCTCCAGGCATGCTAACATGAAGGAAATCCGCGTCCGGTTCGGGCGGGAAATCTGGCGTTTCGCCTTTGCCTTCGATCCTGATCAATCTGCGATCATTTTATGCGGCGGCGACAAGCAGGGCATGAACGAGGACCTTTTCTACAAAAAGCTGATCGCCAAAGCCGATATGAGGTTCGATTCATGGCTGGGAAGAAGATGACGGGTACCGACTGGAAAGATTTGCGCGCAGAATTGCCGCAGGATGTGAGAGCGGAACTCGATGCAAAACGCGAAGCTCGTCGTATGGGCAACGCGCTTGCAGAACTGCGAAAAGCGACCGGCCTTACGCAGCAGGAACTGGCCCAAAAGGCCGCGATGACCCAAAATACCATCTCGAAAATCGAGCACGCCGATGACGTGCTGGTGTCATCGATCGTGCGCTACGTGCATTCGATGGGTGGGAGCGTCGAACTCGTCCTGAAAACCCCTGATGGAAATACGCAGAGGGTGGATTTCGATCCAAGGGTTTACATCAGACGATCCGACAAGCCCTGACACGGCTTCCGTGCTTCACGCCGTCAGCAGTTCCCGCACCGGCGCCTTGGCGACTGCTGCCCCTTCGACCGCATCGGCGATCGTGGTGTTGAACAGAACATCGCGGGTGGCATCGGCGACACGGGCAAAGACGTGGCGGATTTCGCACAAGTGCTCACCGTCGCAATCCTCGCATTTGCGGTAGGCTGTCTGCGACAGGCAGGGCAGCGGCGCGATCGGGCCGTCGACCAGACGCAGGACCTCGCCGAAGGTGATGTCGTTTGCCGCCTTCAGCAGCAGATAACCGCCCTGCTTGCCACGCCGGCTTTCGACCATGCCAGAACGCTTGAGGTCGAGCAAAATCTGCTCGAGGAATTTCTTCGGGATGCTCTGCTGCAGGGCAATCTCGGAGATCATCATCGGCTCTTCAGGGCGAGCCTGCGCGAGTGCGGCCAGCGCTCTCAGCGCATATTTCGCTTTCTGCGATATCATAACGCGACCATCATATCCTCACGCCCCGCCAAAAGCGGCGAAACGCGGAAGATCTCAGTTTCGAGAATTCGCGGAGGTGATCTTAAGAGGCTCCGGCGCCGCCAAAACACGTTTGACGTGCGACACCTTCTGCCTAGCCCAAATGATAAACGATTACAAACGAATGCCGCGCCGCAGCGAGTAAATATTACTGACGTTGATTAACGTGGAGACGCCTTTCGTGAAGGCTTCTGCCGATCGACCCGCCACAGGGGTCACGAACGTCGCTGGCGAGACAGCATTCCATCCCCCATGCGACACGCGCACAAACCGGCGTGAAACACGACAAATCCCCGGATTTTCGGGCATATGAGCCAGTTTTCTCCGCGTTCATGCGTTTGGAGAGATATTTGCTCAACCTTCGCTCAGGTTGAAACCCGTTTTTCTGGTCAATCGGCTCTTCGACAAGGATAATCCGATCACTGAAAACGGAATGTAGTCATGTCAGTTCATGCCGCCTCCGCGGAGATTGCCTCTCTCGATAGCCAATTTGCAGATCTCGACCTTGCCGGCCGTCTTTCGCTCGCGGCAACGCTCGGTCGTGCCGTGTTCACCACGTCTCTCGGCATCGAGGACCAGGTGATCACCGCTGCCATCGGCACCCATCGCCTGCCCATCAATGTCTCGACGCTGGAAACCGGTCGCCTGTTCAAGGAAACCGTCGACCTGATCGCCGAGACGGAGGAGCGCTACGATATAGCAATCGAGCGTTTCTATCCCGAGCAGGACGATATCGACGCCTATGCCGAAAAGTTTGGGTTGAACGGCTTCTACGACAGCGTCGAAGCCCGTCATGCCTGCTGTCATGTCAGGAAGCTGATCCCGCTGGCCAAGGCACTGTCCGGCGCCGAAGTCTGGATCACCGGCCTGCGCCGCGGCCAGTCCGGCAACCGCGCGACGACACCGTTCGTGGAGTTCGATGCCGAGCGCGGTCTGCTCAAGGTCAATCCGCTGGCCGACTGGGACATCGAGACGATCAAGGCGCATGTCTCGGCAGAGGCGATCCCCGTCAATCCGCTGCATGCCCGCGGTTATCCCTCGATCGGCTGCGAGCCCTGTACCCGCGCCATCAAGCCCGGCGAACCAGAACGCGCCGGGCGATGGTGGTGGGAAAACGACGAAAAGCGCGAATGCGGTCTGCATGTACCTGATGTTCAGGCAACCGAAAACGACGCTCAGCCTGTTTCCCAGGCCAGTTTCACGGCAAATTCCGTCCGCTGACGGTCACGCCAAACTCTTGTGTTTGTACGAATACCCCGGAGACCGAAATGCCCCTGTCCGTACAGGAAACGGAAATCAAGAACCCGCCCGTTTCCAGACCACCGCTCGATCCGCATCTGAAGGCCCTCGAAAACGAAGCCATCCATATCTTTCGCGAGGTCGCGGCCGAGTTCGATAACCCGGTCATGCTCTATTCGATCGGCAAGGATTCATCCGTCCTGCTGCATCTGGCGCGAAAGGCATTCTTTCCCGGCCGCGTGCCTTTTCCGCTTCTGCATGTCGACACGACGTGGAAGTTCAAGGAGATGATCGAGTTCCGCGATCGCATCGCCGAAGAATACGATCTCGACCTCGTCGTGCACACCAACACGCGCGGCAAGGAAGAAGGCATTACGCCATTCACCCATGGATCGGCCTTCTATACCGACGTGATGAAGACGGAAGCCTTGAAGCAGGCACTGGATGCCGGCGGTTACGATGCCGCTTTCGGCGGTGCCCGCCGCGACGAGGAAGCGAGCCGCGCCAAGGAGCGCATCTATTCCTTCCGCACGCCCGACCACAAATGGGACCCGCGCAACCAGCGCCCGGAACTGTGGAATGTCTATAACGGCATGATCCGCAAGGGTGAAAGCGTGCGCGCCTTCCCGCTGTCGAACTGGACCGAAGTGGATATCTGGCGCTACATACAGGCGGAAGACATCCCTCTCGTGCCGCTCTATTACGCCGCAGAGCGCCCTTACGTGGAGCGCGACGGCATGATGATTTTGGCCGAAGACCCGCGACTGGAATTGTTGCCCGGCGAAGAGGTGAAACACGGTTCGATCCGCTTCCGCACGCTCGGCTGCTTCCCGCTGACCGGCGCCATCCGCTCGACCGCATCCAATCTCGATGAGGTTATCGCCGAACTGGAAATCGCCACCGTTTCCGAACGTCAGGGCCGCGCCATCGATCGCGACCAGTCGGGCTCCATGGAAAAGAAGAAGCGCGAAGGATATTTTTGACATGAGCGCATCTGCAGCAACCACATCCGCGACCATACTGCCATTTGCGGAATCTGCCGCCCGCGTCCACCGTGACACACGGCCGTTACGCCTGATCACCTGCGGCTCCGTCGATGACGGCAAGTCGACGCTGATCGGCCGCCTGCTCTGGGATACCAAGGCGGTGAAGGAAGACCAGGCGGCAAGCCTTGCCCGCGACAGCGGCGCCCAGAACGATCTGGGCCTGCCCGATTTCGCGCTTCTGCTCGACGGCCTGCAGGCCGAGCGCGAACAGGGCATCACCATCGATGTTGCCTATCGCTATTTTTCGACCGACCGGCGGTCGTTCATCGTTGCCGATACGCCCGGCCATGAACAATATACCCGCAACATGGCGACCGGCGCCTCGACCGCCGATCTGGCCGTGCTTCTGGCCGATGCCCGCGTCGGCCTGCTGGAACAGACCCGCCGCCACGCCACGATCGCCTCGCTGATGGGCATCCGCCAGTTCATTCTGGCGGTCAACAAGTTCGACCTCGTCAACTACGACCGCGAGATCTTCGACCGTATCAGCCACGAGTTCCGGGAGTTTGCACTGTCGCTCGGCGTACGCCAGATCACCGCCATTCCGATGTCGGCGCTGAAGGGCGAAAACGTCGTGGCGCCCGCTTCCGATGCCATGCCGTGGTATGAAGGCCCGACGCTGATCGAGGCGCTGGAACTGGCAACGGCGCGCTCCACCCAGGCCGGCGGTTTCCGCATGCCGGTGCAGCGCGTGGTGCGCCCCGGCGAAAGTTTTCGCGGCTATCAGGGCACGGTTGCCGGTGGCGCGATCAAGCCGGGTGACTCGGTTGTGATCCTGCCTTCCGGCACGGTTGCCAATGTCAGCCAGATCGTCACCTTCGATCTGGTGCGCAATGCCGCCGTTGCCGGCGATGCCATCACACTCGTGCTGGATAGGCAGGTGGACGTGGCGCGTGGCGACCTGATCGTGTCGATCGATGCCCAGCCGCTGACCGGCACCGCCTTCGATGCGCAGCTTGTGGCGCTTCAGCAGGGCGGCATCGAGCCCGGCAAGCGCTACTGGCTAAAAAGTGGTTCGCGCCGCCAGCGTGTTTCGATCGAGCCGTTATCACAGCTCGACCTTGCCTCCGGTCAGTGGCGTCCGCATGCGTCGACGCTGGCCATGAACGCCATCGGCAAGGTGCGCCTCGCCTTCGAGGAAACCGCGGTTTTCGACGCTTACGAGCAGAACCGCGCCACTGGTGCCTTCATCCTGATCGACCCGGACACGCTGAACACGGTGGCCGGCGGCATGATTACCGGCAAGCGCGCCAATCTTGGCGGGTTGAAACGTGAGGGTGACCGGGTGGTTCTGTCACTACCAGCGGATCTCGCCGAACAGCTGATGGCCAGCGACCTGTTTGCCAACCGCCGCGATGAGGCCGAGATCAAGCGTCTGACGGCAGCGGAAGCGGCAACGTTGTGGCGCAATGCCGGCAGCGATATCTGAGCCCGGCTCCTCCTCCAGAACCGACAAGGGCCGCAAACGCGGCCCTTTCCTTTTTCATCAATGGAATACAGGCGCCTTGCCTGCTTCCTCATCCTTGCTGCGGCTGGCGAAATAATTGGCCAGAAGCGCGCCGGAAATATTGTGCCAGACGCTGAAGATGGCGCTCGGCACCGCGGCCAGTGGCGAGAAATAGGCTGTAGCGAGTGCTGCACCCAGACCGCTGTTCTGCATGCCGACCTCGATCGCGAGTGCCTTCTGTTTGTAAAAGCTCAGTCCAAAAGCCTTGGCGGCGAAGAAGCCCAGCAGGTAACCCAATCCGTTGTGCAGAACGACGACGACAAAGATCAGCAGGCCGGACTGGGCAATGGCGCCTTTGCTGGCGCCCACCACGGCGGCGACGATCAGAACGATGCCGACGACACTGACCAACGGTAGGACCGGCAGCGCCGCGCGAACGGCGCCGGGCACCAGTTTCTGCGCCAGGAAACCCAGCGCCAGCGGCACCAGAATGACCTCGACGATCGAGATGAACATCGCCCAGCCATCAACCGGCAGATACTGGCTGGCGAACATCCAGACCAGAAATGGTGTGACGATGGGTGCGGCAAGCGTGGTGACCGAGGTGCAGGCAACCGACAGCGCCACGTCGCCCTTGGCAAGATAGGTCATGACATTGCTGGAGGTGCCGCCGGGGCAACAGCCGACAAGGATGACACCGGCTGCGACTTCGGGCGGCATCGGAATGAGGATGGTCAACAGCAGCGCCAGCGCCGGCATGATGGCGAAATGGGCGACAACGCCGATCGCCACCTCGAACGGGCGGCGGGCCAGTTCCTTGAAATCATCGACGGAGATGGTCAGGCCCATGCCGAACATGATGATGCCCAGCAGAATGACGATATAGGGCGCCACCAGCTTGAAGAGGTCGGGCAGAAAAAAGCCGAGCACGGCAAAAATGATAACCCAGACGGCAAATGTTCTGCCGACGAAGCTGGAAAAAGATGTCAACGCTTTCAAAAGGAGGCCTCCATACGGGAAAGGAGGCGCAATAGACCCACCACGATACGGGTCAAGGTCGATTGCAGGCAAAACCGTACGGTTCGGTACGGACACACGCTGGATGTGGTGTTTGCTGATATTGGATCAGAGGATTGCTTTAAAGGCGGTGGCGGGTCGTCCCCCTCACCTTCAGCTCGAACCCCAGATCGATCGACTGTTTGGCGCTCTTCTCGCCATTGATCTGGCGGATCAGAAGATCGGCGGCGCGGTAGCCCATGTCGTATCGCGGGATGCGCACCGTCGTCAGTGGCGGTTCGGCAACGGCTGCGAAATTCACATCGTTATAGCCGCAGATGCCAAAATCCTCCGGCACGTTTATGCCGCGCCGCTTGCATTCGAAATATGCCCCGAGAGCAAGGTCATCGTTGAGGCAGAAGACGGCATCGACATCCGGATGGCGCTCGATCATCTCACCCAGCATGCGACATCCTAACGGGACCGATGTCGATTCCGGCAACATCATCACCAGGTTTTGGTCGAAGAGACCTTCCGCCTCCAGCATGACGCGATAACCTTCCAGCCGTCGTTGCACACGCAGATCAACGCCTGCGCCAAGAATGGCGATGCGGCGATAACCGCAATCGAGCAGGTGGCGCACGGCAACCTTGGCGGCTGTGCAGTGATCGGATCCAACGACGGTGCCGAGTGCCGTCAGGTTGATGTCGATCATATGGACGACGGGACATTTGGCGCTCAGGATGAGATTGGCAATAACCTGCTGGTTCTGCCCGCCGGCAACCAGAATGCCCGCCGGATGCTGCGACATGAACATTTCCAGCTGGCGTTTTTCCTTTTCCGGATCCCGCCAGGCATTGGCATATTGTATTCGCAGGTCGGTATCCTGCAGCCGCGCCTCGATGCCATGGATTATGTTCATCACCGCAAGACTACTGACTTCCGGGATCAGCGCGCAGACGATGCCGTTGTGGCGGCTGGCCAATGCTCTTGCGGCAAAATCAGGTACATAGCCGGTTTCTGCGACGACCCGGAAAATCCGCTCGCGCAATTCTTCCGAAACCCGATCCGGCTCGCGCAGTGCCCGCGAAACGGTGATCGCGCTGACGCCAGCCTTGGTGGCGACATCAAGCAGCGTGGTGCGTTCGCCCCTTATACGCTTCTGGCGCATGCCTGCCCCCTATTCCTTCAAGCCTTGGGCATTCCTCACGGATTGCCCGCAACTCGATGCCGAAGATACCCTCAATCTTTCAGCAATCCGAGCTTACCTCACACTGGAGGCTGGCTTCGTTATTGGTCATGCAGGTGGCTTTATGCAGTTCGATAGGATGGAGTGTAATCCATGATCGGAACAAGTGACAGATTTTTTGTCATTTGACGCATTTCGATCACAATGGACCCGCAGGATGCAGCTGGCGTCCAGCCGTGTTTTAACCAAAAAAGAGGTGGGCCATGGCAATCATCAGCATTCAATCCAAGCTGATTGAAGCGATCGATTACGACGAGGACGAAAAAAACCTCACGGTTTTTCTCTATAATGGCGAACGCAGGGCCTATTCCGGGGTCTCGAAGGGCCAGGTGGTCGGCCTCACGGTCGCGGCCTCACCCGGCAATTATTACATGACCGAGATCCGCGGAAAATATCCGTCTCTGTAGTCATCAGGTCAGAAGCGTATATCCGCCGACGATGATCACCGCCCACATGTAAAGGGAGATCTGTAGCGACAGAAGATAGCCCGACACGTGTCCTTGCATGGTGAATTCCTCCCTATTGTCTCCAACCGGCTCCCGACCGGCCTATTTCCTTAACGAATTCATAGCCTGAAAGTTGCCCTTCAAACGCCGCAAATGCGATTCCTCCTGAAAAATGCCTCGTTTCGAGACACATTCACCCGCACTGCAAACACATACTTAACATAATTTAAGACCTGCGGTTGGCGTTTTCCGACCTGATCGTTCAAAATTGTTTCATTGGCATGCGGCGGTGCAGCAACCGGAGAATTTTCAAAAGCGCCGGCAAAAATCCATTTTCCGCAGCAATGACGTTGCGGGCATTGCAACATTTTTCGCGGATGCGAACATGCTTTGGCCGGATTTACGTTTATTAGAGATCTCTGACCTAAAATGAACACCGGGCATCAATGATGTCAAAGTTCAAGGCGTGTATCGATCCCGGACATTTTTAAAGGGTGAGTGAGATGGCTTCATCAGGGGGTCGGCGTACGCGCGTGGCATCCGCGCTGACGGAAACCCGCAAGGCCTTTTACGGCATTGCCGCACTGAGTGCGGTGACCAATATCCTGATGCTGACCGGTCCGCTGTTCATGATGCAGGTCTATGACCGGGTTCTGACCAGCCGCAGCGTGCCGACACTCGTCGCACTGACCCTGCTTGCGCTCGGCATCTATGCCTTTCTCGGCGTTCTGGAAATGATGCGCTCGAAAATCCTTTTGCAGATCGGCCGGCGTATCGACGAACAGCTGAGCGATCCCACTTTCAACACGGTGCTGTCGCTGCCGCTCAACATGGCGCGAGGCGATGCGGTTTCGCAGCCGCTGCGTGATCTCGACCAGATCCGCGGCTTCATGAGCGGTTCCGGCCCGATCGCCATCTGCGACCTGCCGTGGATGCCGCTCTACATCATCATCCTCTATATCTTCCATCCCTATTTCGGTTATGCGGCGCTGGCCGGCGCCGCCTTCCTGATGGCGCTGACATTCTCCAGCGAATTCCTGTTGCGCGACCCGACGCGAAAACTGTCGCAGCTGGTTTCGGCCCGCTGGGAACTGGTTGAGGCGGGGAAACGCAATGCCGAACCGCTGCATGCGATGGGCATGCGCAGCGCCTATGCCGCCCGCTTCGACGAGGTGAACCGCCGCTACGTCGAGGGCCAGACGGCAACCAGCGACCTGACCGCCAGCTTTTCGGCCGTCTCGAAGATCTTTCGCATGGCGCTGCAATCGGCCATTCTGGCGCTCGGCGCCTGGCTGGTGATCCAGCAACTGGCCTCCCCCGGCGCCATCATCGCCTCGTCCATCCTGACCTCGAAGGCGCTGTCGCCGATCGAGATGGTGATCGGCCAGTGGCGCAGTTTCATCAATGCTCGCCAGTCGCGCCGCCGGCTGGAGGAAACGCTGGAGCGTTATGGCAATGACCGCAGCCCGATGCCGCTGCCGGCGCCAAAACGCTCGCTGTCGGTTGCCGGCCTCGCCATCATTCCGCCCGGCAGCGCCAAGCCGATCATCCATGATGTTTCGCTGAGCCTGTTTGCCGGCCAGGGACTGGGCATCATCGGTCCCAGCGGATCGGGAAAATCGACGCTTTCGCGTGCGCTGGTCGGCATCTGGCCGGCAGCGCGCGGCAGCATCCGCCTCGATGGCGCAGCACTGAACCAATGGGACCCGGAAGCACTTGGCCCCTCGATCGGCTATCTGCCGCAGGGCGTCGACCTGTTCGACGGCACGATTGCCGAAAACATCAGCCGCTTTTCGCCCGAAGCCAGCCCGGAGCTGATCATCGAGGCGGCAAAGCTTGCCGGCGTGCATGATCTGGTGCTCTCCATGGCAGACGGTTACGACACCGCCATCGGCAATCACGGTGCCATTCTCTCCAGCGGCCAGCGCCAGCGCATCGGCCTTGCCCGCGCGCTTTACGGCAAACCTTTCCTGATCGTGCTGGACGAACCGAATGCCAATCTGGATTCCGAAGGCGAAGTGGCGCTGACCCGCGCGATAACCGCCGTGCGTGCGGCCGGCTCGATCATCATCGTGGTTGCCCACCGGCCCAACGCGCTTCAGGCGCTGGACCATGTGCTGGTGATGAATGGCGGCGCGATGGTGGCGTTTGGTCCGCGCGATGAAGTGTTGCGCAAGACGACGCGACAGGCGGAAGAAGGCCAGCGACCGAAACCGGCCACGGGCTTGGCCGAGAACGAGACGACCGAGGCACCGGACGCCAGCAAGCCCGGCAAGAGGATCGCCATATGATATTCGACCTGAAATCTCTTTGGCCCGGATTTCGCCAGCGGCTGCAGTTTCTCGAGCGGTTCAAGCTGGAGGAAGGTCCCAAAACGCCGGCATCACAAGCCATTCGCCGTTATCTTCTGGCCTCGGCGGTCACTGTCGGTGCCCTCGTGGTCGGTGCCGGCGGTTGGGCCGCGACGGCCAACCTTTCAAGCGCGGTCATCGGCACCGGCACGATCGTGGTGGAAGGATCGGCCAAACGTATCCAGCACCGCGAAGGCGGCATCATCGGCCAGATCCGCGTGACAGACGGCAGCCGCGTGAAAGCCGGTGAATTGCTGATCCGGCTGGACGACACCATTACCCGCGCCAACCTTTCGGTCGTCACCAAGCAGATCGACCAGCTGGGCGCGCGGCGCATGCGCCTGATTGCCGAGCGTGACGAGCAGAAGGATTTGAAGGTGCCCGACGATCTGGCCGGACGCCTGTCGGAGCCTGCCGTTTCCGAATACATCTCCGCCGAGACGGCGCTGTTCAGGGCGCGGCGCGAGACGATGGAGGGCCAGAAGGGACGGCTTCGCCAGCAGATCGGCCAGATCGAGCAGGAGCGCACCGGGCTGGAAGTGCGGCGTGACGCCAAGAACGAGGAACTCTCCTGGGTGGTCGAGGAGTTGCGACGCATTTCCAACCTCAGCGAACAAGGGCTGGTGCAGTTTACCCGGCTTTCCGAACTGCAACGCACCAAGGCGCAGCTGGATGGCGAACGCGGCCAGCTGATTGCCGAGATTGCCCGCGCAGCCACCCGCATTTCCGAAACCGAACTGCAGATCCTGCAACTGGATCAGGACCGCCTTGCCGAAGTGCTGACCGAGATGCGCGACATCGACAACAAGCTGGCGGAACTGGCTGAACAGCGCATTGCCGCCGAAGACCAGCTGAAGCGCATCGACATCATCGCGCCACAGGCCGGCATCGTGCATGAACTGGCTGTGCACACGATCGGCGGGGTGATTTCACCCGGCGAAACGGTGATGCAGATCGTGCCGACCGACGACAAGCTGGTGATCGACACAAAGATCCGGCCGGCCGATATCGATCAGGTCCGCGCCGGCCAGAAAGCGGGCCTGCGGTTTTCCGCCTTCAGCCAGCGCACCACGCCGGAGATCGACGGCATTGTCGAAACGGTGTCGGCCGACCTCAACCACAACCAGCAGACCGGTGAAAGCTGGTATTCGGCGCGCATCACCATTCCTCAGGATGAGCGCAACAAGCTGGGCGACCTGACGCTGGTGGCCGGCATGCCGGTGGAAACCTTTGTGCAATCGGGCGAACGATCGGCGCTTTCCTATCTGGTCAAACCGCTGACCGACCAGGTGGCACGGGCCATGCGCGAGAACTGAGGCGTTTGCCGCAGCAAAAGCGTGACATAAAAGTGCGATTGCTAAAGTTTTTTCGCAGATGCGGGAAAGCCTCTCGCGAAACATGACGGAAATCTGCTAGGCCGCTTGCGAAATATTGCATTTCCAGGGTGGCGGGACGGCTGCCCGGTTTTTCAACAAGGGCCACCAGAACCATGAACACCCGTCTTGCCGCGCTGGCTGTCGTCGCAGTCGCGCTTTCCGCATGCACCACCGCTTCTCCCCTGAAGTCGGACCCGATTTCGGCACGCTGGGTCGGCCAGTCGGCCGGCAAATTTTTTGCCGCCTATGGCCCGCAATACAGCGACGTCGCAAGCGGTTCCTCCACCGTCTACAACTGGCGTGGCGGCTACAAGCGCATCAAGATGGAAAATGGCAAGAGCGCCAGCGTCAGCTGCGCGGCGACGCTGACGGTTTCTTCGGATTACAACATCCGAGACATCCGTATCGTTGCCGATCGCCCCGGCTCCAAGGGTTCCAGCTATTGCGAAGAACTGCTGGTTCCGGCCGCCGGCTGATCCGGTTTCGGCTCGAGATTTTGGACAGGCGGCTTCGGCCGCCTGTTTGCGTTTTGGGGGTTGGATGTCTCGGGGACGAGAGAAGACGCGAGAATGCCAGGGCTGCGGTCGCCCCATTGCGGTCATCACGCATGCTCACCTGCGCCCGTCGGAATTGCGCCGATAGTCAGCCATCTATATTTGGTTGCCGCGGCCCAAGCCTGCGCCTGCGAGAATCCTCTGTTGATGCCGAATGCAATCATTTGGCCCGCACCTACAACTGCAGCAGAGACTTAACGATATAAAGATATCGTTATATGATGTTGACCGGCGACTTAACTTGCAATATGGTCACCATGCCTAAGGTTCCCCGGTCGTTGCCTGCAACGTGCCTGGGCTAAGAGGGAAGTCGGTGCTCCGTGTCATGCGGAAAAGCCGACGCTGCCCCCGCAACTGTAAGCGGCGAGCTGAAGTCCAATATGTCACTGGTTTACCCCGGGAAGACGGACGGAAGTGATGAACCGTGAGCCAGGAGACCTGCCTTTGGCGAAATAACGTCCACGGGCGGGGTGTCCCAGTGTGCCGTAGCAAAGGCTGCATCGTCGCGGCCGATCTTGCTATGCGTCCGCAGACCCATGCCCCCAACTTTATAGGGGCACAACATGTCTCAGACCTGCAGTTTCACGATCACAAGCCTACCCTTCGACGAGGATTATCGTCCTTCGGCACATACGCGCATCACCACCAATTTTGCCAATCTGGCCAGAGGCGAAAAGCGGCAGGAAAACCTGCGCAATGTCTTGGCGATGATCGATAGCCGCTTCAATGCCCTCGCACACTGGGATAATCCCAAATCTGACCGTTATTCGGTCGAGTTGGAGATCATTTCGGTCGAAATGAACCTGGATGTTGATGGCGAGAAATTTCCTCTCATCGAGATACTGAAGACGACGATCGTAGATCACAAAACCGGGGAACGTATCGAAGGCATTGTGGGGAATAACTTCTCCTCCTACGTGCGCGACTACGACTTCAGCGTGGTGCTGCCGGAGTATAACAGGAGCCTGCCTGCCTTCAGTATTCCGGCCGACTTCGGCGACCTGCATGGGAAGCTGTTCAAGTCCTTTCTGCAGTCAGATGCCTACCGGTCGCAGTTTCGCAAGCCGCCGGTCATTTGCATCAGCGCCTCGACCAGCAAGACCTATCACCGGACCGAAAATCATCACCCCGTCATGGGCGTCGAGTACCGGCAGCATGAATTCTCGTCCACCGACCAGTATTTCGGGAAAATGGGATTGCAGGTTCGCCACTTCATGCCTGCGGGCAGCGTCGCGCCGCTGGCTTTCTATTTTGTTGGCGACTTGCTGGGCGATTATTCCAATATCGAACTGATCGGCATCATCAGCACGATGGAAACGTTTCAGAGGATTTATCGCCCTGAAATCTACAATGCGAATGCAGCGGCCGGGACATTTTACCAGCCCAATCTGAAACACCAGGACTATTCGCTGACCCGGATCGCCTACGACCGCGACGAACGAAGTCGCTTGGCGGTGGATCAGGCCAAGTTCACCGAAGAACACTTCATCAAGCCATACCGCGCTGCCCTTGAGCAACTGTTTGCTCACTGCGCCGCCTGATCAACACTTAGAAGAGGTCCCCATTGTGAAGAAACTTCTCCCCACATCGACCGCCGGCAGCCTGCCGAAACCCTCTTGGCTTGCGCAGCCCGAAAAACTGTGGTCGCCCTGGAAACTGGCGGATGAGGAATTGCTGGAGGGCAAAAGAGACGCCTTGCGCCTTTCGCTGGACGATCAGCAACAGGCCGGCATCGACATCGTCAGTGATGGCGAGCAAACACGCCAACATTTCGTCACGACGTTCATCGAGCACCTCGAAGGGGTCGATTTTGCAAAACGCGAAACCGTCAGAATTCGCGATCGCTACGATGCGAGTGTCCCGACAGTTGTCGGCACTGTCTCTCGCCAGAAGCCGGTTTTCGTCGAAGACGCCAGGTTTTTGCGTCAGCAGACCAAACAGCCGATCAAGTGGGCTTTGCCGGGTCCGATGACGATGATCGATACACTCTTTGACGGGCACTATAAGAGCCGAGAAAAGCTCGCTTGGGAATTTGCCGGGATACTCAACGAGGAAGCAAGGGAACTGGAGGCGGCCGGCGTCGATATCATCCAGTTCGACGAACCTGCTTTCAACGTTTTCTTTGACGAGGTGAATGACTGGGGTGTCGCCACTCTGGAAAGGGCAATCGAAGGGCTGAAGTGCGAGACCGCCGTCCATATCTGCTACGGTTACGGCATTAAGGCCAATACGGATTGGAAAAAGACGCTTGGGTCAGAATGGCGGCAGTATGAGGAAACTCTCCCCAAACTGCAGAAATCCAGCATCGGCATGATCTCCCTCGAATGCCACAATTCTCATGTTCCGATGGATCTTCTGGAGCTTGTACGAGGGAAAAAAGTGATGGTCGGAGCCATCGATGTGGCAAGCGATACCATCGAAACCCCGGAGGAGGTCGCTGCAACGCTGCGCAAGGCGCTCAAGTTTGTCGACGCAGAAAACCTTTGCCCCTGCACCAATTGCGGCATGGCCCCTCTGTCCCGTCGTGTGGCAAGAGGCAAGCTGAATGCCTTGAGTGCAGGAGCTGAGATCGTCCGGAGAGAGCTCGCTGGCTAGTTTTCCGATTGTCTGAACCAGCGGATGGCGGCTGCCCGTCGCCACCGCACCCACCGTGATACACGCTGGATGACCTAAGAATGACTCTGCGGTCATAGCGCGGATCATCCTGAAGACTTCGAAGGATGTCCGCCTTTGCCGCATTCCTGCCAATGATGTGCTGCCCAGAGACTGTAGCCTGCTCGAGCAGTGATCAATCCATGCACATCGTGGGTTTTCCGAGCCACGTTTCAATCACACCATGCCCGGTGCTCGCACGGCGTCATTGCCCTTTAAGAACCCACCTTTTCGAAGCCCTTCATAACCCCATGCCGACCGCGCGGGTGCGATGCACACCCTTCGGCGTGAAGGCAAATTTTTCTTCCACCCCCAGAAGATCGGCCGCCAGATGCAGGGTCGACAGCCACATTTCCGTGCCCTGAAGGCCGGGGTTCTGGCGGTCTGCAAACGCAAAGCCCCTGCCCGTCTGCCATCTCTCGGCGCCACGCAGAATGACGTTTTCGGCAATCGTTTCCGCCTGCGCGCGCGAAAAATCCGTCTGTTTCAGGCACAGCCACAAGGGATGGATGGTGTCGAGCAGATTGCAGGCATTGTAGCTCTCGCCGGAAAAACCGTCGTGATTGCGGTAGTTGGTAATGACCGAATTGATGGCCGCTTCCGGCAGCGGCACCGGCACGCCGAACTGCGCATAAGCGCCACGGGTGAGGCGATAAAAGCCGTTGACCGGTTGCAGCAGGCCCTGCGCCTCTGTTGGTTTTCCCCAGAGGCCGGTGGCACGATCGACATGCGTTGCCAGCCAGCCGAACAGCACTTCCTTGCCCCTGCCGGTCTTAAAATACCGCGCATTGAAATAGAGCGCCGTTGCGATGGAATCGACACGATCACCACTCCACCAGGCACGCGTCGACCACGGCAGGGCTTCCAGCCAGTCGCAGAGCGCGGCCGGTTCCAGCTCGACATCCGAAATTGGCAGACGCGGGCGGGAACCCAGAATTTCCAGCGCATAACCGACCGAAAGCACATGGTAGAGCGAGGCGGAATCCTCGCGGATATTTTTCGTGCGGTCGGGCGGATTATAGGGATCGGGAATGAAACCGGTTTCGGGATCCTGCAGGGCCTGCAGCCTTGCCACCAGATCCTGCGCCTCTTCGCCCTGCGGCGCGTGGCCGAAACCGGCGGCGATTTCGATTGCGTCGCATTCGTGCCGGAGGGCGGCGTGCACCACGCCATCGGCACCGGCCGACATGTACCCCGCTGGTGTGCAGTAGTGGGCAAGCACGTCGCGCCATTCGCTGCCGGCAATGTCGCCGATCCGTTTCAACGCCGCCTCGACTTCCGAGCGCCGGGATTTGGTGGATAAAGCGCTTTCACCGCGGCGGCGCACCACCTTGGCCGGCACACCGGCGGCGATGCCGAGTTCGGGGATATCTTTTGTCACGACGGCACCGGCGGCGATGACCGCCCCTCGCCCGATCGTCACGCCATCGAGAATGACGGCATTGGCACCGATCCAGACATCATCGCCAATGGTGATGCCGAGTGTGACATGCGGCTGGTCGTTGATCGGCGTATCGGGATCATCAAAACCATGGTTGAAGCCGACGATGGAGACCAGCGAGGCAATGCGCACGCCATCACCGCAGCGGATTTTTCCCGACAGGCAGGCATAGGCGTTGACCGAGCAGTTCTTGCCAAACTCGACATCGCCCCGCACCAGAGCATGGCCTGCGATCCATGAGTGTTCCCCGACCACCAGCCGGGAGGTGAATATGCGTGCATCACCGGCGATATAGGCCGTGTCCGCGATCCGCGCACCGGCACTTTTCGCCAAATCGGCTCTTCGTTTTTTCTGGCCGTCGCTGTCCATATCACCGGGCTGCCGCTCCCAGGTCATGAATTGCAGCCGGTCTTCTCTCGCCGTGTCGATATCGCGTTTGACGTCGCAATCCATCATTCTTGTTCTCCTCCCGCCGCTTATTGTCATCATACGAATTGACATTTTTGCGGCCATTCCTGTCCGGACAACCGGCTTCTCCACCATATTTCCGATGCTTAACCGGTGAACATGGCAAACATCAATCCGTGCGAAGATTGATGTTTGCATTAACTTATCATACAAGTATCGCGATGAAACGGATCGGGCGAGCAAAAACATCGCCGCAAGTCTTTGACAAGGAATTGGGCGTGGTGGTGCAAACCAAGGATCGAAGCAAGACAGCCGGGTCTCTGGTGTTTCAGGTGGGCGAGAGCCTCCGGTTGGCGATTTCCAGCGGCCAGTATGCCCCCGGAGACAAGCTGCCAAGCGAAGCGGAGCTGACCGAAGCCCACAAGGTGAGCCGCACGGTGATCCGCGAGGCGGTGGCGGCGATGAAATCCGACGGGCTGGTGGAAGTGCGCCAGGGTGCGGGCATTTTTGTGCTGGAACCGGCGTCCGCTCTGGCAAATAACCGAAGGATCGACAAGGCGCGGGTTTCCTCCGATCTGGAAGTGCTGGAAGTGCGCGCTCCGCTGGAAATCGAGGCGGCAGCCCTTGCCGCCGCGCGCCGTTCTCCGGCTCAGGAAGAGGCGATTTTCGAATGTCACCGGCAGGTGCTGCGCTGTATCGAGCGCAATGAATCGATCCGCGAGGCCGATCTGGCCCTGCATTTCGCGATCGCCGACGCCACCAACAATCCACTGTTCCGCCAGCATCTGGAGTTTCACGGCGGCGCCGTCATTCCGCAATCGCGCCCGGTGCCGGACCCAGAACCCGCCGAACAGACTGCCTATCGCCGCCTGATCCATCAGGAGCATGAGGCGATCGTCATGGCGATTTCAGATCGCGACGAGGAAGCCGCCCGCAACGCCATGCGCGACCATCTGCGCGGCAGCCAGATCCGGTATCGCGATCTGCTACGGAATTCGCGGGCAGGTTCGAACTGATTTCGGCAGCGAGCATTGCCGCTGCCGTCAGCTCGATCAATCCCGACCCCAGACCTCGATCTGCGTCAATGCCGGATAGGGCGAGGGATCATCCGCCTTGATGAGACTGTGCAGCCGCACCCATTCCACCGTCTGCTCCTTGATCGGAAAGGCTTGCGCCGCGCCGGTCTTGATCAGCGAAAATGTATGGGTCTCGCCAGTGGAGAGCGTAACGCTCGCCTTTTCCCACCAGGCGTCGTGCGGGAAATCGGCGCGCAGATAAAGCACGATTTCATCGATCCTGACCGGGCGGCCGAACTCGATCGTCAGCGCTGCTTCCCGGTCCTTGTTGATGCCCCAGCTCGTATAGGGCCAGTGGCCATGATCGTCATTGGCCTTTTCGCCATCAATCGCGTTGCGGGCAAAGAACTGCGATTCACCGCGGGTTTCGACATTGGCATGCGCGTGCGGAAACAGTGTCGTGTTGGCGTGGTCATCCCATGGATTGAGCGCCAGATTGCGGCGTTGAGCGCTCTCTTCCGGGCGAGCTTTTCGCACATGCAGGCGATGACGCTCGCCGGTGAAGGACCGAGGCGAGTAGGGCGCGCGCTTGATCTCGAAGGGAACGGCCAGCGCATAGTTTTCAGCCGCCAGATAAACGAGCGTCGGAGGCATCGCATCATCCAGCGACAGCACGATATGGCCGGGTTCGGAGGCTTCGACCACGACCTGATCGCCCGCCTGATATTCATCCATGAAAACCAGAAAAACTTCATCGCCATTCGACGCTTGCGCCTTCACGGCACCGGCGCCATCGATCACTTTCAGTGTCAGTTCCATCCCGTCCTCCTCAGACGATCCGCAATGTCAGGCGCGTGTCCGCGAACGGGACGCGCAGCCGGTAAAGTTTTGCAGGCCATGAGATTTTCAGCCTTGCGTCATTGATCTCGATCGTTTCGACCTGAATGTCGCGGCCACCTTCGACCTCGATGAGACCAAGGTCGCCGACATGGATGATGCCGCCTTCAACCACCGGCTTTTCCCGCAGCATCAGCGACAGGGTGGCCGGCAGGTCGCCCTCGTGGATATCGGTGGTCTCGACGCCATGGCCGCGGTTGAGCGTGACCGTTCGGCGATAGCTGCGCAGCTTGGCCTCGGGCGGATAGGCCGGCGCGATATCGAGCGATATCTCGGCCTTCTCCGGCGAAAATTTTGCCTGCATGTCGCGCGCGGCAAAGGCGGCGCCATCGGACTGCATCACCTCGCCAAATGTCGGCAGGTTGTGAAAAGCCGATTGCATGGTCCAGATCTGGTAACGATCCGCGGAAAAGGTCTTCGCCGTATAGGTCTCGACGCCGACATCGATCAGGAAAGGCTGGCCGTTTTTGTAGAGCGTGACGCTGCCGACATCGTTGTGATTGTGGCTTTCGCCATTATTGCCACCCTTCACCGCCAGCGCGAAATTTTCGTCGCGGGCGATGTGAAGGCCGATGCCGGGATAGGAGGCATCTGTCGGCAGGAAAGCGCCTTCCGGTTGGGCGACAGGCGTCAACAGTTCCTGCACGCGGTACCAGAGGTTCCATTCCTCCGGCAGATGCGGCCTCTCGCTTGTGGCGCGATCGCGGGCGGCAAAATCGCTGAGTTTTTGCGAGCCGACCGCCTTGCCGAACAGATATTCACGGGCTGTGCAAGGATCGATGACGGCCGCGGAATCGGCGAAATTGAAATAGAAATGCCCGGCCACATGCATGTTGACGATGTATTCCGCCATGTTGCGGATTTTTGAGGCGGACCAGAGCGGCCCCATGACGCCGGGGGCAACGGTATCGAGAATGGACATGGCGCCGAACATGCAGAGCGCCGCATGCCGGTAATACACGACACCCTCCTCGCAGGCACCGTCATCCGCATAATCCTTGATGAAGGCATCGAGGCTGCCGAGCGCCTTTTCCGCCACATGGGCGCGTAAGCCCTGATCGGTCCTGAGGCTGAAGGTGGAGAGGAGGACATTCTGGGTGATCCAGGCCGTCCAGTTGTTCATGCGTTCATCGCCATTACCCATCCACCAGAAATGGGTGGTGAGATAGGGTTCGAGAATGCGCTTGCGCACCTCGCGCTCGATGCGGCTGACGATCACCGCGTCAAGGCGGCTGCCCATCATCGCGACAATGGTGGAGAGAAGTGCTGCGGTTTCGGCGGCGAACAGGTCGATGACCGGGCGGTCCACATCCGGCAGCGGATAACGGATGCCGCCGCGCTGGTAGGCATTATGGGCGGGAAGCTGCCAGCCGCTTTCCTCGCAGATCAGCCAGATGCCATCGATGATCGCGGATAAAAACCGGCCCTCGTTCTGCAGCAGTTCGCCGAGAACCAGATCGTTCAACATACGGCGGCGGGAAAAATACAGCGCTTCGAAATCGGCGCGATTGCCGTCTTGCGAAAACTGGCGGTAATCGCCGGCCGTGATCACCGGCCAGTTGCGACCAAGCGCCGCCTCGGCATCGGCCAGAACCAGCGCCCTGAGGTTTTCAGGGAAGCTGTTCCAGGTTTCACGGTCATCGATGGGGCGACCGGGAAGAAAGTCCGCCAAAACCGCCGGCAGCCGCGCTGCGACCTCGCCAAACATGTTTTCCTCCCTGTCGACATGAGCCACGATCACCGTGATTTGATCCGCCCTATCATATGTATTTTTGCAGTTCCAGCTAATTCATATGATGGGTTGATAAGTTGTTTGACCAATGTCGTGGATATGCTATGTCGAATGTGGGAGGAGGTACGGACAACAGAGCAATCTGGCTGACGTGCATCCGCGGATAAGCGCTTTGAAACGCATGTCTGTGGCGAATTCTTCGGAGGAGTTTCATGGCCCATTCTACCATTGCCGCCGGCGACACACCGGTTCCGGCGAGACGACGGAAAACCGTGTCCAAACGTCGCCGCAGGGTGCAGGACGCGCTGGTGGCCTATTCCTTCATTGCTCCCAATTTTCTGGGCTTTGCCGTTTTCACGCTCGGCCCGATCCTGTTCGCCTTCGTTTTGGCCTTCATGCACTGGGATGGCAGCAATGCCATGTCTTTCGCCGGGCTCGACAATTTCTGGCGGCTGTTCGAGGACAAGGCGTTCAAGGACGCCTTCTGGAACACGATCATCTATACGGTCGTCTCGGTGCCGGTGACGCTTGCCTGCGCGCTCGGCCTTGCCATTCTGCTCAACCACAAAATCCTAGGCCGCGACTTTTTCCGTACCGCGATGTTCTTTCCCTATGTCGCCTCGCTGGTGGCCGTAGCCGTTGTCTGGAACATGATCTTCAACCCCGAAATGGGGCCGGTGAACATGATCCTCTACACTCTTGGCCTCGACCCGAAAAACATGCCCGGCTGGGCCGCCGACCGCCATTGGGCGATGGTCACCGTCATCCTGTTCGGCGTGTGGAAAAGCATGGGTTATTTCATGGTCATCTACCTGGCCGGCCTGCAGGGCATCAATTCCGAGCTTTACGAGGCGGCCGATCTGGATGGCGCCAATGCCTGGCAGAAATTTCTGTACGTCACCGTGCCGCAGCTTGGGCCGACGACATTTTTCGTGACCGTGATGCTGACCATCCAGTCCTTCAAGGTGTTCGACCAGATCTACATGATCACCCAGGGCGGACCCGGCACCTCGACCCTCGTGCTCGTTTATCACATTTACAACGAGGCCTTCATTTCCTGGGATCTCGGTTATTCCAGCATGATCGCGCTCGTCCTGTTCTTCCTCGTGCTGGCCGTGACCGTCGTCCAGTTCCGCCGCCAGAAGGAGGACTGAGCCATGCGCATTGCCGGCCAAAAACTCACCGGAAAACTCGCCGCCATCTATGCGACGGTCATCCTCATCACCATCGTGATGCTGTTGCCTTTCGCCTGGATGCTGTCGGCCTCGCTGAAACTCAGCAGCGAAGTGTTCGTTTTCCCGATCGAATGGATACCATCCAACCCGCAGTGGTCGAACTACGTCGATATCTGGACGAAAATCCCGCTGGCGCTGTTCATCTACAACACGTCGAAGCTGACGATCATCGTGACGCTGATGCAGCTGTTCACATCGAGCTTTGCGGCCTATGCCTTCGCCAAGCTGCATTTCCCTTACAAGAACGCGCTGTTTCTCGGTTACATCGCCACCATCGCCATGCCTTGGCAGGTCTATATGGTGCCGCAGTTCCTGCTGATGCGCGAATTCGGCCTCAACAACACCCATCTGGCGCTGATCTGCCTTCAGGCCTTCACCGCTTTCGGCGTGTTCCTGATGCGGCAGTTTTACATGTCGATCCCGACCGAGCTGTGCGAAGCCGCCCGCATAGACGGCATGAACGAATACCAGATCTGGGCAAAGATCATGCTGCCGCTGTCGAAGCCTGCACTCTCGACGCTGACCATCTTCACCTTCGTCACCACCTGGAACGATTTTCTGGGACCGATGATCTACCTGACCAAGACCGAGCTGAAGACGATCCAGATCGGCCTGCGCATGTTCATCAGCCAATATTCCGCCGAATACGGGCTGATCATGGCCGCATCCGTGGTGGCGCTGATCCCGGTGCTGATCGTCTTCCTGTCGCTGCAACGCTTCTTTGTCGAAGGCGTCGCATCCTCCGGCATCAAGGGTTGATTTTATGAACGTGAACACATCCATCGCTCCGCAGCCGATTACCGACGAAGAGGTCAAAGCCGCTCTCGATATCGCTGTCGCGCAGATCCGCCGCAATCTGCCGGACTTCACCTACAGCGCCCAGAACCATTCGAGCGTGAAAAATTTTTACCCCGCTGTCGCCAACGACCAGTGGACCGCCGGCTTCTGGCCGGGCGAGATCTGGCTGGCCTTCGAGCATAGCGGTGACAAGGTGTTTCAATATGCGGCGCAAATCCAGGTGCAGAGTTTTCTGCACCGGATCGAGAACCGCATCGAAACCGACCATCACGACATGGGTTTTCTCTATTCGCCCTCCTGCATCGCCGCCTGGAAACTGGTGGGCGACGAGGATGGCCGTAAGGCGGCACTTCTCGCCGCTGACCAGCTGCTTGAACGCTACCAGCCGATCGGCCAGTTCATTCAGGCATGGGGTCGCAAGGGCGTCGCGGAAGAATACCGCTACATCATCGACTGCCTTTTGAACCTGCCGCTGCTCTACTGGGCAACGGAACAGACCGGCGACCCGAAATACCGCGATATCGCGCTGATCCATGCCCGCACGACGCTTGCCAATTCCGTGCGGCCGGACTCATCCACTTATCACACCTTCTACATGGACCCGGTGACCGGTGCGCCCGTGCGCGGCGCCACCAAGCAGGGTTTTAGCGACGACAGTTTCTGGGCGCGCGGTCAGGCCTGGGGTGTGGCCGGCATGGCGTTTTCCTATCGTTATGAACGGATAGACGAATATCGCGACACGTTCGACCGGCTGCTGGCCTTCTACCTGAACAAGCTGCCGGCCGATCTGGTGCCCTATTGGGACATGGTGTTTACCGATGGCGACAACGAACCGCGCGATACGTCTGCGGCCTCGATCGTTGCCTGCGGATTGCTGGAAATGGCCGATCTTGTCGGCGGCGAAGCAGCGGACCGTTACCGCGATCTGGCCCGCCGGATGATGAAAAGCCTTGCCGATCATTATGCGGTCAAGGATCCGGCCGTCTCCAACGGGCTCGTCCTGCACGGCACCTATTCCAAAAAATCGCCCTACAACACCTGCCGCGGCGAAGGCGTCGACGAGTGCGTGTCCTGGGGTGACTATTATTACATGGAGGCCCTGACGCGCCTGTCGCGTTCGTGGTCTTCCTACTGGTGAGAGATTGAACCGATGGCCAGCATTTCACTTAAGAAATTGAACAAGACCTACGGTGCCCTGACCGTTGTCCATGACATCGATCTGGAGATCGCCGACAAGGAATTCATCATTCTGGTCGGTCCGTCCGGCTGCGGAAAGTCGACGACATTGCGCATGATCGCGGGCCTGGAGGAAATCTCGGGCGGCGAGCTGATCATCGGCGGCGACGTCGTCAACGACGTGCCGTCCAAGGACCGCGACATCGCCATGGTGTTCCAGAACTATGCGCTTTACCCGCATATGACCGTCTACAAGAACATGGCGTTCGGCCTGCAACTGCGAAAGGCTTCGCGAGAGGTCATCGACCAGAAGGTGCAGGAAGCGGCAAAGATCCTGGACATCACGCATCTTCTCAACCGCAAGCCCAAGGCGCTTTCCGGCGGACAGCGGCAGCGCGTGGCGCTGGGTCGTGCCATGGTGCGCAATCCGGAAGTGTTTCTGCTCGACGAACCGCTTTCCAACCTCGATGCAAAGCTACGCGGCACGATGCGCGCCGAGATCACCAAGCTGCACAAGCGGCTGAACTCGACCTTCATCTACGTCACCCATGACCAGATCGAGGCCATGACCATGGCCGACCGCATCGTGGTGATGGCCGATGGTCATATCCAGCAGGTCGATACGCCGCAGAACCTCTATGACCGCCCGATCAACATGTTCGTGGCCGGTTTTATCGGCGCACCGCAGATGAACATGCTGCCTTCGAAGATCGAAAAGCGCGGCGAAGAATATGTGGCGATCTTTGACGGCCGCGTGCTGCCGATCCCGCAAAATTTCGACAAGGCCCGGATTGCGCCCTACGAGGGCCGCGAAGTCGTTATCGGCCTGCGCCCCGAAAACTTCCATGAACTGGCGCCTGCCGACATCAACCCCGCAAATCTTGCGCCCTTCGAGGCCGTGGTCGATCTGGCGGAACCGATGGGGTCCGAGATCCATCTCAATATCACCGCCGGGGAAAAGGCTATGACTGTGCGTGTCTCGCCGCGCTTCAAGGCGGGGATTGGCGAAACGGCAAAACTGATCGTCGATACGACCAATATGCAGCTGTTCGACAAGGAAACGGAACGGTCGATACTCTACTGAGGAAACACCACCTGGAGGTAGGCCATGCAGTGGCTGCGGGATATGTGGACGAAGGAAGGGCCGGGCATTCCCAAGAATGCGCCGCAAAAGACCGGCCTTGCTCTGTTTTCCCAGATCTTTGCACGTGAATGGTGGGAGATGGTCAAGCTGAACATCCTGTTCATTCTGGTCGCCCTGCTGATCATTCCGCTGCCTGCCGCCATCGCCGCCACGGTTTTTGTCTGCGTCGCTTTCGTCGAGGACCGCAACACCTATCTGCTGCGTGATTTCGTGGAGGCGCTGCGCCGCTATTTCTGGCGGGCGACGGCTTGGGGCCTGGCATTTGCCGCCGTCATCGGCCTCGCCATCTATGCCATCGTCACCTACGCGGCAGCGGCGCGGGAGAATGTTTTTCTCGCCTTCCCGCTGACGACCGCGCTCGCCGTCACTGTTTTTCTCGGCATCGTCGCCTGCCATCTCATCGTGCTGATGGTGATGCGCGACATGCCCGCAAAGACGTTGCTGAAGCTTGCCGTCATCGCTTCCGTGCTGCGGCCGCTGCCGGCGATCGCCGCCCTTGTTTTCGTCGCCGCGCTGTGGGTGGCGCATATCGCCTTTTACCCGGTGTCGGTGTTCATGCCGGCCACGCTCAATTTTTCACTCGGGCTTTTCGCCATTACCTTTGCCGCGCACCGCGCCGCCGTGATGGTGCTTGCCCTGCCGGCTGCCGTTCAGCCAGCCCTCGAAACGGAGGCGGCTGACGCAAGACATATCTGAACCAGAGACAATCCAGGGAAGGAGAAACAGGATGTATTTGGAAACGTTTGGGAGAGGCATGAAACTGACTTTGGCGGGGCTTGCCCTTGCGGCATCGACCACAGGTGCAGCGTTCGCGCAATCCGGTGACGCCGTCACATTGCGCTGGGCGCTGTGGGACTGGGACAAGGTGGCCTATTACAAGCCGCTGATCGAGGCCTATCAGGCCAAGAACCCCAATGTGAAGTTCGAGCATATCGACCTGGGCTCGCAGGATTACCAGCAGATGATCGCCACGCAGCTCGCGGGCGGTTCAAAAGATATCGACATCGTCACCGTCAAGGACGTGCCGAACTACACGAACCTGATCCGCGCCGGTTCGATCATGGATCTGTCCAGCTTCATGACTGAGCAGAAGATCGACAAGGCCTCCTTCGGTGGTCTGGCCGAAGAAATGACGGTGGATGGCAAAATCTATTCGCTGCCGTTCCGCTCGGATTTCTGGGTCGTCTATTACAACAAGGACATTTTTGACAAAGCCGGCGTGCCCTACCCCACCAATGACATGACCTGGGCGCAGTTCGACGAGACAGCCACGAAACTGGCGGGTGGCATGGGTGTCAACAAGACCTATGGCGCGCTGTTTCACACCTGGCGCTCCACCGTGCAACTGGCCGGTATTCTCGACGGCAAGAACACGCTGGCCGGCCCGGATTATGCCTTCCTCAAGCCTTGGTACGAGCGGGCGCTGAAACTGCAGGAAGACAGCATCGTGCCATCCTATGCGACGCTGAAAACCTCCAACACGCACTATTCCGGTCCGTTCTTCAACGGCACGATCGGCATGTTGCCGATGGGCACATGGTTCGTCGGCACGCAGATCGCCAAGGTGAAATCCGGTGAGAGCAAGAGCAAGAACTGGGGTATCGTGAAATTCCCGCATCCGGACGGTGTTGTTGCCGGCACCACGGCGGCGCAGATTTCCGGTCTTTCGGTGAACAGCAATTCCGGCCACAAGGAAGCGGTTCTCGACTTCATCAAGTTCGTGACCAGCGCCGAAGGGGCTTCGATCATCGCGTCGACCGGCACCATTCCGACCGTGCGTACACCGGAAGTGACGGCGAAGATCGCCTCGCTTGACGGTTTCCCGCAGGACGAGACCAGCAAGGGGGCACTGGAACCCGGAAAATCCTATCTGGAAATGGCGGTCACGCCGAATGCTGCCCGCATCGAGGTTATCCTCAACCGCGCGCATGACTCGATCATGACCGACAATATCTCTATCGATGACGGGTTGAAGGAAATGGCCGATGGCGTGAAGGCCATCAAATAACATGCCAGAACCCCGCGGAGACCAAACGTTTTCGCGGGGTTTCTTTTGTCCGCACACATGTCCGAACCTATGGAAGACCGATGATCTACGATCCTGTCCGCGCCAATCCCCTCCACGGCAATCCTCTTCTCAGCCGCGATGATCTAGCCAAAGCGGTGATGGATCTCTTCAATCCGTTGCTTCCCTACTTCTCCGAGGGTGGCGCGCGGGTGCGGCTCAGCGCCACCGGTGCGCATTTTGATCGCGCAGCGGCCGATCTCGAAGGTTTTGCCCGGCCGCTGTGGGGCATCGTGCCGCTGGCTGCCGGCGGTTATGATTTTCCGCATTGGGACCTCTATCGTCGCGGCCTTGCCAACGGCACCGATCCCGACAATCCGGAATATTGGGGCGATGTTTCCCGCACCGACCAGCGACAGGTGGAGCTTGCTGCCATCGGTTTTGCCATTGCCATGGTGCCGCAGTTTATCTGGGAACCGCTGAGCGAAGACCAGAAAAAAACGGTTGCCGCCTATCTGATCTCGGCGCGAACCAAAGACTTCGTCGACAATAACTGGAAATTTTTTCGCGTCCTGATCGATCTCGGCCTGACGCAGGCGGGTGTGGATTTCGACCGCTCGCTCACGGAGCAATATCTCGACGAGGTCGAGGCTTTCCGGCTGGGCGAAGGCTGGTATCGCGACGGACCTGTAAAACGGGTCGACCACTATGTACCGTTCGCCCTGCATTTTTATGCGCTGATCTATTCCGTCATTGCCAAGCACGACACGAAGCGTGCTGAGGCCTACCGCGCGCGTGCAAACGTGTTTGCCAAGGATATCCGCCACTGGTTCGGGTCGGATGGTGCGGCGCTCGCTTTCGGTCGCAGCCAGACCTATCGTTTTGCCTGCGGTGGCATTTGGGGGGCGCTGGCCTTTGCCGGCGTCGAGGCCCTGCCCTGGAACGAGATCAAGGGATATTACATGCGCCATATCCGCTGGTGGTCGGACCTGCCGATTGCCGAGCGTGATGGCATTCTCTCCATCGGCTACGGTTATCCGAACCTGATGATGAGCGAGAGCTATAACTCGGCGGGATCACCCTATTGGGCACTCAAGTTTTTCCTGCCGCTGGCCCTGCCCGCCGATCATCCTTTCTGGGCGACTGAGGAGACCCCTGCCCCTGATTTCGCTGACCCGGTTCCGCTGAAGGAAGCCGGCATGGTGGCGATGCATACGCCCGGCAATACCGTGATCCTTTCTTCCGGCCAACAGCATGACAGGATGCTCGGGGCCAACGAAAAATATTCGAAATTCGTCTATTCCACCCGTTACGGCTTCAACATCGAACTCAACGATCGGCATTTCGTTGCCGCCAGTTTTGACGGCATGCTGGGGCTTTCCGATGACGGTGTGCATTTTCGCATGCGTGAGACGCTGGAAGACGCGCTGATTGCCGGCGACAAACTCTATTCCCGCTGGAAGCCGTGGGATGATGTGACCGTCGAGAGCTGGCTTGTCCCGGCCAATCCCTGGCATATCCGTATCCACCGCATTCACACACCGCGTAGCCTGCAGACGAGCGAAGGCGGGTTTGCCATTCCGCGTGCCGATTTCAATGCCGATAGCAGCGTGCAGGAGCCGGGCAGAGCCATCTGGCAAGGTCAGACGGATATCAGCGCCATTGTCGATCTGTCGCCGACGATCACACGCCACGGCCATGCCATCAGTGCCATCGCCAATGCGAACCTCATCCATGCCAAAACGCTGGTGCCGCAATTGCGTGGCGAGATTTCTGCGGGCACGACGGTGCTGAGCGCAGCGGTCGTTGCTCTTCCCAGAGCGGACGCGAAAACCGGACTTCTTGAAACCGTTCCCGCATGCCCGACGCTTGCCGAACTCGAGGCAATTTTCCGTGCTGGCGGCGAACGTGTGCCGGCATTCGCTCTCTGAGCGGCCGGGATATAATCTCGGCGCCGTCTCAAGATCAGCAATCATCGCCAGCCGGTTGATCATGCTGGATATTCCGAGCGTCCTGCCATCATACGCTGGTGGGACGATACGGCTGATTTTGCCGGATATGCCCTTTTGCCGGCCGTGGCAGAAAACGATTGCGACTTCATCGACAGAAGATAGGCCTGTTTGGCTTCATTCGCCGTCAGGAAGGCCGATGCGTGGTTGAGATGGGTGAGGCTGCCATCCTCAGCTTCATTGACCTCAGCGGCGTGCTGTTCGTTTCCGACAGTTGCCAGCTGCGTCATCATCAGCCTCTCCACCATCGGCCTTACTTGGAAATTGCCTGATTTTGCAGAGGATGCGAGGTTGCGAAGATAACCGCTCGGCGAAGCAATCTCCTCGCCCTTTTCATAGAGGCAGGCAATGGTGACGGCAGTCTCGACGATGCCGATCGAACTCTGTGCCAATTCCAGAAGCTGACGGTTGATGGAGAGCATCGAGCATAGAACCGGCTGAACCGACATCAGGTCCTGCATGGTTTTCAGACTGCCGCTTGCGCTGAGGATGGCGACATTGGGGCAGGCACGGTTGACCAGATCCAGTGACAGCGGTTTTGCCGGCTGCCGATCATTCGAGGTTTCTTGGCTCGCGCGCGGTTCAACAACAGAGATGTTTGAATCGAATCTGGATTCTGGTTTGGATTCTATGTGCCGCTCAGTTTGAGAGGTGTTGCCGCCCAAATTTTGGGAATTTGCAAAGTTTTTCAATGAATTGACAATTTCCGCATGAACGCGCGATAAAATAGAGAGATGTGCTTCGAGCTGATGCAGTTCAGCCTTGCGCGGGAGAGCAGAAACGAGGTCAGCCAGACGGATTTTGAGAGAATTCCAGTCACCGGGAACGTCTTCGACTTCGACCACGATCAGCAGCTTGCCGATATCGCGACGATGCAAAGAGATCTCTTCCCGCAGAAGATGGGTCTGCCGACGCTGGTTCTCGACCTTCTCGGCGAGATCAAAGATTTCATCGGAACGGGCAAGAAGCGGCTGCAGTGAGAAACCAAAAGCCTGGGTGATATCCCCTGCCCTGCCGCGTCGTGCGTACCGTTTGCCGTTCGGGCTGTCCTTGCGTGTCAGAAGACCGGCGTCCACCAGCGATGCCAGATGGCGACGGATGGTTTGTTCGGCCATGCCATGGCTTCTCTGAGACAGAGCCTGATTGGAAGGAAAAACGACAAGACCGTTTGCCAGGGAAATCTCGGCCTTCGGGTAGAAGCTCAGCAGCGCATTCATAAGCGCAAGCGCACGGTCAGACAGGCCAAGAAGCGGCTTTGCCTGGCATAGGGCGCGATAGAGTTCCCATTTGTCGATGGATTTGTCGCATACCTTTTCACTGTCGACGATCTGATCCGTCAACATGGCAAGGGTCATCGACCGCCGCCCAAAGGGCGTCGTCAAATATCCACTGTTCATGACTTTTACCTTGTGACAGGCAAAAGAAATTCGCTCGCCGAAACGACGCTGTGCTTGACACTGATTCTAGGAAGTGCGATTCTCGAGTTGCTCAGACTACGAGGAAAGCTTCCGTAACGGTGACGTTCGGGGGCTTTTCTTTTGCGCTCTTGTCCCTCTCCTAAATGTTCGGGTTGATGATGGTCTCAGTCGTGACGCAATGCTGACGACTTGAGATATTCCAGATGCAGTTCCTGCAGACGGGCTGCAACGAAATCTGCGAATTCGGGTGCGACCTTCTCATCGAAGAGAAGCGTGGTGCGGCTGCTGGAGCGCTCCATCACTGCCAGTTTGACACCGCTTGCAGCCTTGATCGGTTCCGGCTTTTCCTTCTCGATCTTGACCGACAGGGCCGTCATGACCTTGACGAAACGGCTATCGGAATCCGACTGAAGGAATTGCTGGTTCCGCAGCAGTGCCGACAGTGCTGGCGATTCCGGCTTCTCTGCCAGGCGCTCCGTCAAGGCAATCCAGCGTGGTCGCCCGGTCTTAGGGGCCGGACCAATGGCTTCGATCAGCGAACGCGGCAGACCATGTGCAACGGACATCAGGCGCGAAAGCTGTGTCTTCTCCATGCCGAGTGCCGACATGATGATACGGCGATCAAACCCCTTCTCTTCCAGAGCCAGGGCAAACAGACCACGTTCGATATAGCTGAGATCCGAACGCGCCGAGTTTTCCTGACCCTGGATGACGACCAGTTCTTCGTCCGTCAGGTTCTGTACGACAGCCTTGACCGGACGACCGAGGGCCCGCAGAACGCGCACACGACGATGACCAAAAGCGATCTGATAGAAGTCGGCCTTGTCAGGATGCGGACGGACAAGGATAGGGCTTTTCTGACCCGACTCGCGAATGGCGTCGGTCAGCCGCTGGAAGTCCTCGCCATCATCCGGAAGACGATCGTTGACGAACGAGCCCTCGATCTTTTCTGCAGGAATTTCCACAACGGCGGAACCGGCTGCAATAAGCGCGCGGGCCTGATCGGCGGCATTGGCAATCTGACCAAGCGTGCGACCCATGGCACCGACGGCACCGGAACGGATATGCTGCATCTTCGCGTCGTGACCAGTGTCTGCGGCAACGGCCTTGCCGGCAGTCGTATCGTCATCGGCAGGGTTGCCAGCTGGCAACTCATGATCCCGACGTGACAACATGGCTTTCAACGTATCCTTACGGCTCATCCTGCCCTACCCCAGGCCTGACGGATCAGACCTTCAATCTCGCTGTTGACGCCGTCCAGAGATTCCATGGCGCGGTCATAGGTGTTTTTCGAAAAGTTCTCGCGGCCGACTTCGTAAAGCGTCTGCTTGGAAAGGCCGGCATCGGAAATGGCTGTCGATTTGAGCATGGTGTTGGTCAGCACACGTTCACGGAACAGTGAACGCATGAAACCGACCATCTGTGTCTGCGGTCCATCCGAAGGTTCGTAACGCGTCACGACATAACGAATGAAATCGTAATCCAGATCGCCGCCCGACTCCTGCACGACACCGAGAAGATCGGACGTCATTAGAAGGAACTGGCACATGGACATGACATCGAGCATCTGCGGATGTGCAGTGATGACAAGGCCTGTGGCGGAGCAGAGTGCGCCGAGCGTCAGGAAACCGAGCTGCGGCGGGCAATCCAGAACCATGACATCGTAGTCGTCTGCCACCGTGCCAAGAGAGGATGCGACCCGACCGAAGAACGGTTCCGCACCGCGTTCGGCAAGCGCACGCGGTGTGTCGTGTTCATATTCCATCAGTTCCAGATTGCCGGGCACGATGTCGAGACCGGGAATGTAGCTTTTGCGAATGATGTCCTTCATCGGACGACGTTGATCGTCGTAGCGGATAGCCGCATACATCGTTTCGTTGCTGGCGATGTCGTATTCCGGCTGATAGCCATGCAGGGCCGTCAGAGACGCCTGGGGGTCGAGATCGACCGCAAGCACGCGGTAACCCTGGAAAGCCAGATATTGCGCCAGGTGAGCCGCTGTGGTGGTCTTGCCGCTGCCGCCCTTGAAGTTGACCACGGCCATAACCTGGCAATGTTCACCTTCGCGGCGGCGCTGGACATAACGCTTGTTGCCCTTGGCATTTTCGTCGAGGACGGCGCGGATCTCGTTGATCTGTGCCAGCGTATAATAACGCCGGCCGCCAGAGTTGATGGTGGGCTGCGGGCCCTTGCCGTTCAGGGAGAGCTGACGAAGATAGGCATCAGCAATGCCAATCAGCTTGGCGGATTCCACTGAGGAAAACGAGCGAAGCATTTTCTGCGCAACGGGAGGAAAGAGCGCAGCACGCATCGCCTGCAGTTCTTCGGACAAAGCAGCACCGTCGCCAGCGATAACTTCCGTCATCGGACGCTTGGGTTCTTGCGGTTCCGTTGGCTGACTACGTGTCTTGGCCATAACTACGATAAATCTCCAGAGTGTCGGAATATTCCGTAGCGAACCATGACGCGAGTCGCTCTGAGTCGCAAGGCCTTTAGGGTTAACGATAGGTTAACAGCATTTGCTCCACGATTCGTTCATCGCCGCCGTGTAGAGGATTGACGAGGTTGCCATATGGCAACCCACCTCCCCAATTCTCCAAAAGACTCTCTCCAGCGCGTTTCTGAAGCACGCGCCGCGGCGACTACGACGGCCGTTAGACTGGCGCGTTGCCGATGGCCGAGAACGGGAATATGGTCCGCGCATCAAATGGGTGGGTTGATCTTAATGGCGATGGCTTCCGATTCTCAAGCAGAACCCTATGGGGAATTCGTCGATCTGGCGTCGGTGCCACGAACGCGTTTCTTTCACCATCATCCGTTTATCGAGCGGTTGCGTCGTGCCGTTCATTTCGATTTCATTGCCGTCAGCGGTCTCGATATAGATCGTTTCCGTTTTGGCCGCGGGCAGTCGATCGATACCAATCTTCCCCCCGGCTACATGGAAGCCTATGCCGCGGAAAAACTCTATCTGAGCGATCCGCTGGTGGCCGCTTCGGTGGATGGCAAGGATGTGGTCTGCGATGCAGAGGTGTTCGTGTCTGCGCCGCCCAGTGCCAGACTTCAGCAGTTGATGACAAGTTTTGGCGTTCTCAATCGCACCTTGTTTCCATTGCGGCGTGGCGAGCATGTCTATGGCGCCATCACCTTCATACGAACGGTGCCGTTCAATGCTGATGAAGTCGATTTCCTCAAGCGCATCTGCGAGGCGACGCATGTCGCTATTACCAAACCGCTGATGGATCGCTTCGCAGCCGACACTTTGAAACTTACGTATGGAGAATTGATCTGTCTGCGGTTGGCAAGCCATGGGCTGACCAGCGAGCGCATCGCTGCGGAAAGCGGCTATCAGGTCGATACCGTAAATACCTATATGAAAAGTGCGGTGAAAAAGGTTGGGGCATCCAACCGCACCGAAGCCATTGCCGAGGCCATTCGGCGGCGGCTGATCGAGTGATCTCCTGAAGCCAAGCCGACCTGCCATTGCCGGCATTGGTTTCACGAAGAGCAGGGCAGGGCGCGCCGGTCTGCGTTGCCACATGGCAACTTGGTTTGTCAGCAAGCCTTCCGACAGGCGGTGTTGTTGAAAACGGTCGGCAATGCCTGAAGTCTCTGGCACTTTTTGTGGTGTTGAGGTATAGATTGGACCGTATCCAACGGGACTGAGTCTATCGGATTGGCTCGGATGTTTGGAGGGCGCATTGATTGAACTAGGCTCGTCGGTGTAGAAGTCGATGTGCTGAAACCGAATGGCTGTTTAGGTTTCAATTCGCAATAATTATCATTATAATTCAGATAGATGAAACGTGACTTGAGGCGCTTGAATTGGCAAGCTTCGTGGCCCGTAATGTCATGTTCTTGTGCCGTTTTGGCTCACCGGCTCGGCTCGTTTGCTACTTTTCTGTACAGTGAATTTCAGTTGCCAGCATTATAATTCATGGCGCCTATCGCCTCGGTTAATGGAATCGATTAGCCATGAGGGATGCGGTATGAATTCGCAATGCTGCCATTTCAGGACTTTCTGCAGCCGGCCACCGCCGCCTCTGCTGCATTGGCGCGTCTTGATGAGCGCGTCATGCGCTCGCAGCATGGAGATGGCTGGCTGGCCCGGTCTCACTTTTTCGACGCCTGCGCATCCCTTTGGGTGGATGGCGAACTGGTCCATATGGAGGATCTCGTCCTGCATGATGCAGGCATGGGGGTCCGAAAACCCACGCATGAACTGACCATCGCGCAGGACGTGCTTCGGTCGCGACGTCGGATCCTTGCCAACCCGCCGGGCTGGGCGTTGAGCATGGATGGTGTCCGCAGGCTGCGGCGGAGTGGCGACGGTCCCGAAACCGATCTTGAGATAAAGTCCGTTTCGACGCCACCGGATATGATGCCGATGGAAGGTGATGAGGATCCGCTCGGTGCGGAGCTGGCCGCGATCGATGTCATCCTTGCGCGCAGTGAAGCGCTGCTGGCTGCGGCGAAGGGAACCGCGCTTTTACGCGATACGGCGGAACGGGATGCACTTGTTTATGAGCCCGACTGGAACGAGGATGAGCGGCTTGCGGAGTGGCAACGCGCGCTGAAAGACAGTGACGGTTTGCCGGCGGTGGTGCGTGCGGCGGTGGTGCTGGATGCCTGGAATGTGCTGCAGGTTCTTCAACATGTGCCTTGGTTGGGTCGGTTGCTGGCCGCCGCAATTCTGCATGAGGCTGGGCTGACGGCAGGTTATCTGCTGCCGATCAGCGTCGGCCTGAAACAGGTTCAACGTCAAAAGAGGACGCATCGCGATCGCGATGTCCGGCTCATTGCGATGATCGAGGCGATGCGCGAGGCGGCCGAAAGCGGTCTCAAGGAACATGATCGCCTGCTGCTGGCACGGCAGCAGATGGAGCACCGCCTTGCCGGGCGTCGAAGCTCCTCGAAGCTGCCGCAACTGATCGATCTCATTCTCTCCAACCCGATCGTTTCCACAGGCATGATCGCAGACGCGCTGTCGGTGACCCCGCAAGGGGCGTTGAAAATAGCGGGTGAATTGAACCTGCGGGAACTGACCGGTCGCGGTCGCTTTCGCGCCTGGGGTGTTCTCTGATGCGGGCTTTGGCCCGTCGGGAGCTTGTTTGATGTCAAGGACAGGCTACCCCGTTTAGGTCAGATAGGGCTCATGAAGTCCGATTATTCCAGAGTTGTCAGCTGGCAACATTTTCAAATTTCATCCGAATGGCTGCGCCGCACCGAGCGAAATGCGGGCCGTTTTCAGGCATGAGGCCGCCTCCGTCCAAGGCGGAGGTGCTGGTCGTCGGCGGCGGAATGGCCGGCTTGTGTGCGGCCATATCAGCGCAAAAGGCGGGTGCGACGGTGCGGATTCTGGAAGCGTCTCCCCGGCATATGCGCGGTGGCAATCTGCGCCATGCCCGCAATATCCGCATCCCGCACGATGGCATCAGTTCCTATTCTCCGGGCATTTACCCGGTCGAGGAATTTGCTCGGGAGCTGACCGAGGTCTCGCGTGGAGATGGGGATGCCGCATTGATCGATATGCTGGCGTCCCGCGCGGCTGATCTCGGCGAATGGCTTGCCGACCAGGGCGTGGTTTTCCAGACGAAACATATCCCGTTTTCCCGCAGGACGGCGTTCTTTCTGGGCGGTGGAAAGGCGGCAACCAACGCACTTTATGCAAGGATCGAGGCGCTTGGTATTGCGGTCAGCTACGAGACGCCATGGGACATCGATACCCTTTGTGAGTTGCCATCTGCAGCAGTGGTTCTGTGCTGTGGAGGTGATCAGGCCGATGCCCGGCAGCGGTTCATCAATCGCGGTACGCCGTTCAATGTGGGCGCACCGATGGAAGGCTTGATCCGGGCAGGGGCTGCGGTGGCCGGCGTCTCGGGGGCGGTACATCTGGTTGCCGTCGACGCCCGCTCACCCCGCCATGACGGAGGGATCGTGACCCGCATCGATGGCATGCAATTCGGGATGATGGTCGATGCGCAAGGCAGACGGTTTGCCGACGAGACGGCGATTGTCGGGTCCCGGCGCTATTCGATTTGGGGGCAGACGATTGCCGCCTTGCCGGTGCCCAGCGCAACGCTTGTTCTCGATGCGGGAGGCATGGCAGCGATGCCCCGGTTGGCCTTCGAGCCCATCCGTGCGGCAAATCTTGGCGAGATGGCCGCGTTGATCGAGGTCGATTTCGCGGCTCTTTCCTGCTCGGCGCGGCAATCCGGCCGGGTGAGAAAAGCGCCGTTTTTTGCTTATCCGGTCGTGTCGGGGCTGACCTTTTCCTGCCATGGTCTGCGGGTCGATACGCGTGCTCGGGTGAAAATGGGCGATGGTTCGGTGAGCAAAAATCTGTTCGCGGCAGGTGCAATCATGGCGCCGGCGGTTCTGCACATCGGTTATCTCTCCGGCACGGCGCTGACGATCAGCGCTGTCTTCGGGCGTATCGCAGGTGAGGAGGCAGCCCGTCATGCGCTTGGATGAAACCCTGTCGGACGAAGCCCGGCGGATGCTCGCCATCTGCATCGTCTGCGATTACTGCAGCGGCTTTTGCGAAATGTTCCGCGCCGCGGGCAGGCGGCCGCAGCTTTTGGATGGCGACATCACCTATCTCGCCCATCTCTGCCACGATTGCGGCAATTGTCTCGAAGCATGCCAATATGCCCCGCCGCATGTTTTTGAGATCGATCCACCGAAAAATCTTGCCGATGTGCGGTCGCAGTTGTGGCCGAAGATATGGTCGTGGCTAACATTGCTTTTTGTGCCGCTGGCGCCGCTGATGACATTCCTCCTCGTGCCATCGGATATCCTGTTTGCCCGGCATCTGGGGCCCGGTGCCTTTTACGTAGTGCTGCCCTGGTCGGTTCTGAGCATTGGTGCCGGCATCGCGCTCATGAGTTCACTTGCTGCCCTTGGCTTCGGGATCTTCCGCTTTTGGCGCAGCAGTGGCGGCGGTAATCCGCGTGGTGCGATCATGACGGCGCTGGCCGACAGTCTGACCCTGCGCAATCTGGAGGGTGGCGGCATTGCTTGTGATCATGGCGGAATGCGGCGATGGGCGCATCATGGTCTGGTCACCGGCTTTGGTTTCTGCTTTGCCTCGACTGCGGTCGCGACCGTCTATCACCACAGCATTGGTCTTCAGGCGCCCTATCCGATGACCAGCCTGCCAGTCGTTCTCGGCAGCATCGGTGGTAGCCTGATGATGTTCGGCTGCGGCGGTTTGTGGTGGAGCAGGTTGCGGCGTGACCGGCGGCGGCAGGCTCAGACCGCCGGCGGCTACATGTTGCTGGCTTTGCTGATGCTGGTTTCGGTCAGCGGTTTTGCGTTGCTGATATGGCGCGAGACGATGATGATGGGCATGCTGCTCGCCATCCATTTCGGCGCGGTGCTTAGCCTCTTCCTGTTTATCTCGACCGGCAAGCTGGCACACGGCGCGTACCGGGCAGCCGCGTTGCTGCGGGCCGCAATGGAGCGGCGGCACGGCTGATCTGGGTCACTCGCGGAACCTTGGCAGATTTCTTTCGTTGGCGGTGAAAGGTTGCACTGCGGCGAAAGGATCTTTCATGGAGCTGAAATCTCAGGTGGCGCTGGTAACCGGCGCGGGTTCCGGCATCGGCAAGGCGGCAGCGATCATGCTGGCCGGGCAGGGGGCCAAGGTAGGTATTCTCGGTCACACGCGATCCGAGATCGAAAGGACGGTAACGGAAATCGTCGATGCGGGCGGGCAGGCGCTGGTTCTGGAAGCAGACGTGGCTTCGGAGGGTGATATGCGTCGCGCCGTCGATGAGCTTGTGACGACCTATGGACAGCTGGATATCGTGGTCGCCAATGCGGGCATCAATGGCGTCTGGGCGCCGATCGACGATCTCAAGCCCGAGGAATGGGACAAAACGATTTCGGTCAATCTGCGAGGCACCTATCTCACACTGCATACCACCGTGCCGCATCTGAAATCACAGGGCGGTGGCTCGATCATCGTCATTTCGTCGATCAACGGAAACCGTACATTCACGACACCCGGCGCGACCGCCTATGCCGCGACCAAGGCAGGGCAGGTGGCGATGGTGCAGCAGCTGGCGCTGGAGCTTGGAAAACACCACATCCGCGTCAACGCGATCTGCCCCGGCGAGATCGAGACCAGTATCGAGGACAATACACGCCAGCGACATGCGGAAGAGACGGCGATCCCGGTGGAGTGGCCGGCGGGGCAGGTGCCGATCAGCGATGGCAGGCCTGGCCGCAGCGAGGATGTCGCCGATCTCGTGCAGTTCCTTGCGTCGCCGCGTTCAAGACACATCACCGGCGTGCCGATCTATATCGATGGCGGGCAGGGGCTTTTGCGCTGACAGATGCTCTGTCATTAGCGATCGAGAAAATCCTGCCATTGCCGCTCGCCGGAAAGACAGTCGGCCTTCGGCTCGGCTGCGATCCTGTGCATTTGAGGTGAGGGGGAAATGTTGCTGACCTCCATCACCATCTTGCGGCGCACGGCCGTGGCGAAATCCTCGATTTTGTGCACGGGCAGGACAAAGGAGCCGGGTCCGCCGGCCACGCAGTCGGAATAATAACGGTCCAATCCACCCGCCGTGCCGGAAGGGCGCAGCATGATGGCGAGACCATTGATGACAATCCCGGCTTCGATAGCCTTGTCGCGCACGGGCAGCACCGGCACGCCTATATTGTTCGGCCCGTCGCCCGATACATCGATGACCTGCCGCATACCGCGATAATCGTTGGCGATGATCGATGTCGCACCATAACCGATCGCCGCGGAGATCGATGTGCGGCGCTGGGTGGCGACCGGGCGCGCGGCGATCTTGTCGGCAAACGCCTTGGCGTCCGCTTCCGTCTCGATGATCTGCCAGTCTATGACCGAGGCTTCATCGACTTCGCCGGCCCATTCGTAATAGCTGATGGCGACGCGTCCGAGCATTCCACCTTTGACGGCGTTGATGAATTCAGGATGGGAGAGTGCTTCGACATAACCCTGTCGCTGGATCCGTACTTCTTCGTAATCCATCGAGCGCGAGACATCGACGGCAAGCGCTAGTTCGACATCCACCTCACCGCCCGCTGTTGCAGCCGTGAGATTGGGAGAGGCGGAAAGCCCCATGAGCATCGCAAAGGTGACCAGCATTTCAACCCCGTCACTGCGTTAATCTATTAGAAGAGTAACACAGAAGACAGGCGGCGCGAGACCTTGGTGTCAGCACCGTGTCACATAACGGTGATCATCAACCAAAATTTCGCGCCCGCCGGTATTTCCGGGATTTTACTGTATGACTTCTTCGGGTCCCTGGCGGCCGAGGCCGTGTTTCAGGGCTTCCAGCAGGCAATCGGAAATCGCCTGCCGCAATGCATAGGTATGGTTGCTGGTACGCTTGTGGTCGAGCGACTGTGCCGCATCGACAAGACTCAGACCCTGGTGAACCACGATCTGGTGTGCTCTCTGGAAAGCCCAGGACTCAATTGTACTACTTTGCTCGTTCAAAGCAGCCTCGCTAAATCATCTAGCCAATATTCACGCGAATCATTTCGCACTTCACAAATAACGCAGCTGTACTCGGCGCGAAACGCACCAAGTAAACATTACCAAAAAAGGTGGTTTTGTTTTTCCAATGAAATCAATGATGTACAATTTATAACAGGCAATAATTGCGGTTATCTCACCGCTCTTTTAAGATGATATGTACTCGTTATTCCGTAAAAATACGCGTTTACAGAATATAATTGGATTTTGTCACGTATAAGTGGCTCGAACTCGCGTTGAATATCTCGGAACGGAGCCGGCAGAGCGTGAAAATGCCGGTGCAGATCGCGCCGCACCGGCGTTTGTTTACTTCTTCACGATGACCCAGATGGCGTGGATGATGCCGGGAATGTATCCGCACAGGGTGAGCAGGATGTTCAGCCAGAAATGAAGCCCGAGGCCGACCTGCAGAAAAACGCCGACGGGTGGCAGGAAAATAGCGAAAAGAATACGAATAACGTCCAATTTCAGGTCCTTTGCTGGAACAATTTCAGCCCTATAACGCGCAGGTGCGTTTTTGGTTCATCTGTTCCCGACCTTGCCATTGCTTTTTATTTCTTTAAGGCATCATCCGGATCACGTCCGGGGCGTGGGCGATAACGCGGTATGGTCCAGCCGTAATAAAGCGCACCGCCGCGCAACGCGAAAGCGGCGGCAAAACCCGCTGCGGCGCTGGCGTAAAGAGACATGTCGAGAGACTGGCAGAGAACGAAGATGCCGGCACCGGCAAGAGCTGCCGATATGTAGATTTCCGGACGCAACAGAACAGACGGTTCATCGGCCAGAATATCGCGCAGTACACCGCCGCAGGTGGCGGTCAGCATGCCGGTGACGATGGCGATAATGGGGGAGCCCGTGGTTTCAAGGCCGATAAGCGCACCCATGACGCTATAGGCGGCAAGGCCAAGCGCATCGAGCCAGAGCAGCAGCTTGTAGCGCCACTCGACAAGATGGGCGGAGAAGAAGACCAGAAAGCCCGTCGCCACACAGACGATAATATAGGCGGGTTCCTTGACCCAGAAGACCGGCAGCCTGCCGAGAATGAGGTCGCGCAGCGTTCCGCCGCCAACGCCGGTCACGGCCGCGAAGAACAGAAAACCGATGATATCGAGCTGTTTGCGCGACGCGGCAAGCGCGCCGGCGGCTGCAAAAACGACGACGCCCGCATAGTCCAGAAGGGTCAGCACGCCGCTCTCCTTGTTGGCCGGAATGCCCGGCATCCACTTCGTTGCATGCTTTATGCGGCCGTCCTGCCGGAAACAAGCGGCATGCATGTCGCATGGGCAGTTTGCCCATCATTACAGCAAACCTGTCCTAAACGAAAAACGACCGGCGGCGTTTGCCGACCGGTCGTCTGAACATTGTGTCGCGTCTAAGCAAGGCCTTCTTATTTAGGACGAAAGACCCCGCCCCAAACCCCTCCCCACAAGGGGGAGGGGCTTAACCCGGCCGATCCGTTTTGGCTCAGTTGGGGCAGGTGGTTGCCGCAAGTTTTCTCCCCCCTTGTGGGGGAGATGGCCGGCAGGCCAGAGGGGGACTTGTCCGATATCCGTTCCCCTCCTCGACAATGCAAGAAGTGGGCAGGGCCAGAAAAACTTACTTCGGCAACTGGTCGCCGACCTGCTTCACGGCGTTGGCGACAACATCGCAAAACTGCTTTTCGGTAACATTCTGCGCGTTGGCGGACGCGGCGAGCTCCTGGTTCACACCCATGGCGGCGATCGTGCCTTTTTCGCCGATCTTTTCGGCTTCGTCGCCCTTGGTCGTGTCGCTCGGCGCCGGAATGAGCGCAATCAGCTTGCCCTGTACGGTGACGGCCGCGCCGTCGATATGGCCTTCGTTCTGGCAATATTTCAGGACGCCTAGTTGGTTGCGGGCCGAGTTATAGGCCATTTCCATCTGCTCGTTGGTGGCTTGCGCAAAAGCCGGCGCAACAAAGCCGAGCGCCACCAGACCGGTCAAAACGATTTTCTTCATCTGTGTTTCCTTAAAATCCCTAGCCTGACAATGATTTGGATATGCCAGCGGTCGCTTAATTAGGGTTCTGATCCGGTGCGGCCAGAGTGGATGGGCGCTTTTCCGGGGAATGCGAAAACCAGCGTGACACGCGGCGGCCCATGCCATCGAGATAGGTCAGCACCACCGGCACGAAGACCAGTGTCAGCAGCGTCGAGGAGATCAGCCCGCCGATCACCGCATGCGCCATCGGAGCGCGCTGTTCGCCGCCTTCGCCCAACCCCAGCGCCATCGGCAGCATGCCGAAAATCATCGCAAGCGTGGTCATGATGATCGGCCGCAGGCGCACCGCGCCGGCATCGGCAAGGCTCTGGCGCAGGGTCTTGCCATCGCGCACGCCGAGATTGGAGTAATCGACCAGCAGGATGGCGTTCTTGGTGACGAGGCCCATCAGCATGATGAAGCCGATCATGGAAAACATGTTGAGCGTCGAGCCGGTGAACAACAGCCCGAGCAACACGCCGATCAGCGATAGCGGCAGCGTCATCATGATGGCGATCGGCTGGATGAACGAGCCGAACTGCGAAGCGAGGATGATGTAGATGAAGATGACGGCGAGTACGAGCGACTGCACGGCATACCCCATGCTCTCGGCAAGGTTTTCCGCATCGCCGCCAAACGAGATGCGGTAGCCGACGGGGATATCCATCTTGGCGATGGCGGCATTGAGATCTGTCGTGATGTCACCCAGTGCACGGCCTTCGATATTGCTGGAGATGCGCACTTCGCGCGAAAGATCCTTGCGGGTGATGGAGTCCGGCGCCGTGCTTTCCACCACATCGGCAACCTGATCGAGCAGCACGGTGATCGGCTTGCCGTCGTCATCGGTGCGGCCGGTGGAAATGGTGAGGTTGCGCAGCTGCGCCGCGTCGCGCCGGCCCGTTGCCGGCAGACGGAGCGTCACGTCGTAGGATTCGCCATCCGGCGCATTCCACACAGAGATCGCATCACCGGCCACAAGAGGCCGCAGCGTATCGCCGATCGTGGAGATCGACACGCCGAGATCGCTTGCCGCTTCACGGCGTACCCTGACCGCGATGGTCGGCCGGACGTTCTCAATCGAGGATTCCACTTCCGTTGCGCCCGGAACTGCGGCAAGCGCTGTGGTGATCTGGTCGGAGATGCGGCGCAGTTCCTGATCGCCGTCACCGAGGATCGAAAGCTGCAGCGGTTTCGATGCGCCGCCCATGCCGGAGGACTGGCCAACGGAGATTTCCAACCCGGCAATACGGGCCAGCCGCTGGCGGATCGGATCGATGCTCTGTGCCGTCGTCACGGTGCGGTCGGCATTCGGCACCAGCTGCACGGCGACATTGGCCTGGTTGAAGCCACGCGCGCCGCCGGAATTGATGGTGGAATAGGTGGCCGAGACATAAGGGAATTCACGCAGTGCCTTTTCGACCTGGCTGACCTTCGCGGCCATATAATCGAGGGAGGACCCCTGGGCTGCCTCCAGCGATACGCTGACTTCGCCCTGATCGGCAGGCGGCAGAAATTCGGCGCCGATGCGCGGGATCAGAGCCAGACTTCCGACGAACATGGCGGCAACGATGGCAATCGTCGTCTTGCGGTGGTCGAAGGTCCAGTGGATGAGCGAACGATAACGCCCGGCCAATCCCTCGAACCAGTGATCGAACCGTTCGACGGCGCGGCCGATAAACCCGCGCTTGGCACCCTTCTGGCTTTGCGGATCATGCCAGACGCTCGACAGCATCGGATCAAGTGTGAAGGACACGAACAGCGAGATCATCACTGCTGCGGCGACGGTGACGCCGAATTGCAGGAAGAAGCGGCCGATCAGGCCGCCCATGAAGGCGACAGGCAGAAACACCGCGACGATGCATAGCGTGGTGGCGAGAACGGCAAGGCCGATCTCGTTGGTGCCATCCAGTGCCGCCTTGACGTGGTCCTTGCCCATTTGCAGATGGCGGGTGATGTTTTCACGCACGACGATGGCGTCATCGATGAGAATGCCGATCGACAGGGACAGCGCCATCAGCGTCATCGTGTTGAGGGTGAAGCCGAGCGCATAAATGACCGCGAACGTGCCGATGACGGAGATCGGCAGCGTCAGGCCGGTAATGACGGTGGAGCGCCATGAGTTGAGGAAAACGAAGACGATCAGCACCGTCAGCACGCCGCCTTCGATCAGCGTGCGTTGCACTTCCGAGACCTGCGAGGCAATGGCGCGGGAATTGTCGCGGGTGATGGTGAGCTCGACATTTTCCTTGGCAAGCTCGGTGTTGAGAGTGGTGATTTCCTTGCGCAAGGCCGAAGCCACCTCGACGGTGTTGGCCCCTTGAACCTTGACGATATCGAGACCGAGCGACGGCGCGCCCTGATAGGTAGCGCGGCTGGTGATTTCGGCGCCGGTATCGAGAATGGAAGCGACATCCGAGAGGTAGACGGGATAACCGCCGCTCTGGGCCACGATGATGCTGTTGAAGCCCGCGGCATCGGGAATGCGGCCTTCGACGGTGACGATGCGCTGGTTGATGCCGGAGATCAGTGTGCCGGCGGCGCGGTCCTGATTTTCGCGGCGAATGGCATCCATAATCGTCGAAACGCTGACGCCATAAGCCTCCAGCCGGTCGGGATCGACCACCACGAGGACCTGCCGCTCGCTGCCGCCGACCAGTGAAATCTGGCCGACACCGCCGATGACGCTCAGCCGGTTGGTGATGACGCGGTTGGCAAGCGTGGTGATTTCCGAAAGCGTGCGGGTGGGGGAGGAGGCAGCGATCGACAGGATCGGCTGGTCATCCGGGTTGAAGCGGGTGACCTGCGGCGTGTCGACTTCGTCCGGAAAAGTGGCTTCCAGACGCACCACGCGGTCCCGCACTTCCTGCGCGGCCACTTGGCTGTCCACGTCGAGTTCGAACTGCACGACGACGATCGAACGGCCCTCGTAGGATTCCGAGGTGATCGTATCGATGCCGCCGATGGTGTTGAGCGAGGATTCGATCGGCCGTGACACTTCGCTTTCCACCGAGGCCGGCGAGGCGCCGGTATAGGTGGTGGCGACGACGACGATAGGAAGGTCGGTTTCCGGGAACTGGTCGACCCCGAGGCGCGAATAGGAGAACAGGCCAACCACGAGGATCGTCACCATCATCATGGTGGCGAAAACGGGGTGACCGACGCTGATGCGGGTGAGAAACATATCAGAGGCCCTCGACGCTGACGGCGGTGCCGGCGACCAGGTCCGGCAGCGGCGCCGTGACGATCGTTTCGCCTTCGGTCACGCCCGACACTTCCACGAGGTTGCGGTCCGTCCAGCTCGTGCCGAGATTGACGGGTTGGCGGCGCAGCGCATTGCCGTCCACCTTCAGCACAAAAGTGCCGTCGCCGTCATGCCGGATCGCAGCCGTCGGCAAAGCGATCACACCCTTGCGATCATCAACCTTGAGAATGCCGGTGGTGAACATGCCACCACGCAGCAGGCCCTCATTGTTGTCGATGGCGACGAAAACGCGCACGGCGCGCGAACCGGCAACGGCGGTCGGCGAGATGCGCATCACCTTGCCGGCAAATGTGCGGCCGGCGAAACCTTCGACCGAAAGCTCGACCGGCTGTTCCAGCTGCACAAGCGGGATGCGGCTGGTCGGCACGCCGGCATCGACCTCCATGCGGCTGAGATCGACGATCGTCATCAGCTCGGTGTTGAGCGCAACGGTCTGGCCCTGCTCGACCGGGCGGGCGGACACGACACCGTCGAATTCGGCGCGCAGTTCGGCATAGGCTAGCGAGCGTTCGGAATCGGCGACCTCCGCCTGTTTCGAGCGCAGCTGCGCGCGCAGGTTCAACAGGTTGGCGCGCGCCTCCAGCCGGGTGGCGTCCGATGCGGCGCCACGCTCTCCCAGTGCCGTGTTGCGTTCAAGCACGGATTCGGCCAGCTCGACCTGGGCATTCAGCGCATCGACCTCTGCCTTGCGGGCGGTGACGGCCGAGGCCAGTCCCTCGGTGTCGAACCGCACCAGCAGATCGCCGGCCTTGACGACGTCGCCGATCTGCACGGGCAGTTCAACGATGGTGGAAGAGACCCGCGATGTCAGCGTCGACCGGCGGATCGGCGTCAGCGAGCCGGCGATGCGCACTTCCGTTGCGATATCCTGCCGGACAGCCTTGCTGACATCGACCGGGGCAAGTTCCAGCGGCCCTTCCAGTTTTGCCGGCTGTTGCGCGCTGGCACCGCCTGCCACCAACACAAGGCCGATGACGGCGACGGTTGCCAATCTGCTGAAGCTCGAAATGCCCTTGGTCGTCATGGTTTGTCCCTTTCAGGGTCATTGCCGGGTCGGTGCGCCGAAAACGTTGGGCGTGACCGGATCGCAAATGGGTAAAGTGCTGGCCTTGCGGATTGCCTGTGCAAGCTCGTGAACGACCTGCTCGGTGGTGAATTTCTGGCCGTGTTCAATGGAGGCGATGCTGATCGTTTCGTCGATCATCCGCATCGCCGCAGCAACGGTCGCGGCGCATAAGCGAACATCGAAATCCTTCTTCGATCGATCGAGCCGATCGGCAACGACGTCGATCATGTCCTGTTCGACCCGGTAACAGGCAAACAGCCAGACGGCGCGCAATGCCGGTTCCGTCGCCATCCGGGTGAGAAGCCGCACCACCAGAACGCCGTCGGCAATGTCTTGAGGCGATGCGTCATCGAGCCGGCAGCATTCATAGAGATGCGCTTCGATCGACACATTGCGGGGCCATTGCCGCAGCTTGGCGTGAAAGCGCAGGGCGGTGGATAAAAACAGCGGTTCGACGCAGCTTTCCTTCGAGGCGAAGTAGCGCCAGATGGTGCGTTCCGACAGGCCGGCAGCATTGGCGATCTGTGCGCCACTCGTGGCCGCCAATCCATTTTCCACGAACAGGCGGGCAGCATGGCGCGCTACGGTCAGACGGGCATCTTCGCGGCGACTGCTCATATCCTCTCCCAACCGGAACAAATCAGTTGTCGGTTTATGGCAATTATTATGGCAGTTAGTGACAATTTTGAGGCGTGATGCGACGCAGGGTATCGGCTCCGGCATGTCCGGCGGTTGGTCAGGCTCGGTTTCGGTTTTACACCCAGAAATGGTTTTTCGCCTTCCGTGCCCGATTGCTACGTGTTTTCAGTGGATCGTCGTCCCTCGCCTGTATTGATGTTTGATCTCGATCAAATCCGCCGAATTGAATAGAATTACGAATATCTCTGCAAATTTTAGACTGGGTGGGAGGTTTATATTGCTGGATATTTTCTATGCGCGATCAGGATGTTTCTTCCAAAAAGCAATTTTCGCTCGAGCGCGAAATTCCACTCGACTTTGCCGAGCTGTTTTTCTCCCGCACGGATGAGCGGGGAAAGATACAGGCCGGCAACACGGTCTTTCAGAAGATCAGCGGTTTCTGCTGGCAGGAGCTTCTTGGAAAGCCCCACAATATCGTTCGCCACCCGGATATGCCGCGCGCCGTGTTTCAGCTTCTGTGGGATCGGTTGCGTCAGAACAGGCCGACTGGCGCCTATGTGAAAAACCGCGCCAAGGACGGGCGTTATTACTGGGTCTACGCGATCATTTCGCCGATCGCGGCGGGATATATGTCGGTGCGCATGAAACCGAGCAGCGCGCTCCTGCCCATCGTATTGCGCGAATATGCGGATCTGTTGAAAGCGGAGGAGACCGAGGGCCTGTCTCCATCGCAGAGTGCGCAGCGTTTGCTGCAAAGGCTCTCTGCCCTCGGCTTTTCGAGCTATGATGGTTTCATGGGAGCCAGCCTGACGGCGGAACTGGCAAGCCGCTCCGGGCATCTGCAAAAGGATGCACATCCCGCCGTGGCGCTTTATGGTCAGCTGATGTCGGCATCGAAACTGCTGCTGGAAGCGGCGTCCACCATCGCCGCGGGTTATCAGAGATACCGTTTTGTGCCGCTGAACCTCACCGTGCAGGCAAGCCGGCTCGGCGATACCGGCAAGGCGATCAGCACGATTTCCAACAATTACGAGGAATTGTCCGGGCAGATCCGACTGGGGCTCGACAAGTTCATCGCTGCGACCGAGCGCGTGTCGCAGGCAGTCCATCAGGGTGCCTTCCTTCTTGCGACGTCGGAAATTCAGGATGAAATCGCCACTATATTCGACGGCGAGCGTCCTCTCCCGTATTTCGATCATGTTTCGGAAGCCGCGCTGCTGAAGCAACAGCGAGACCGCTACCGTCAGGATGCGGTGCGCACCGTTTTTGATGTCCAGCGCGAAGTGCGCCGCTTTGCCGAGGAGGTTTTTGAGATAAAGCGGCTGAGCGCCGGCCTCGCTGCGATCAGGGTGATGGGCAAGGTCGAGGCGGGTTATCTGGAAACGGCAGTGCTGTCCGATCTGCTGGCCGATTTGCAGGCCTTTCAGGACATATTGCGCAGCGGTCTGGATGACATCCTCAGCCTGAATGACGTCGTCAAGGTCGGCGTCGCGCAGCTGACCTTCGGCAAGCCGCTGTTTGAGGAAATCTAGTGCGGTTTCTGTTGACGGATCTGTGTATCGGTTCGACTTGCATCCGAACGTTTTGACATGTGTGTCGCAGCGACAACCGTGTAAACCAAACGCATGACTGCCTATTTCAGCCTGTTCATCGCCGCGCTCGTTGCCGCCACCATTTTTCCGGCCCAGTCCGAAGCGGTGCTGGTCGGCCTGATCGTCACCGGAGAATATTCGGTGTGGTTGCTCGTTGTCGTCGCCTCGGTGGGCAATGTTCTGGGGTCCATCGTCAATTGGCTTTTGGGCCGTGGCGTCGAGCGGTTTCGTGATCGCCGCTGGTTTCCGCTCAGGCCAAAAGCTCTCGAAAAGGCGCAAGCCTGGTATCGACTTTATGGAAAATGGTCGCTGCTGGCCAGCTGGTTGCCGATCGTCGGCGATCCTCTGACGCTTGTTGCCGGCGTGATGAAAGAGCCGCTGCCGGTTTTCATCCTTCTGGTCACGATTGCCAAGACGGCGCGTTACGCCATTCTTGCCGCCATCACGGTCGGCCTTGTCTGACTTGTTCGACCAGTAGCGCATGCTCCTTGCCGACGCCAAAATTCCAACCTGCATCGGCGCCGTCTTGCTTTCCGCCTGACAATCATCAGTTATGACTGCTTGCGAAGTGCATAGCGGGAGGCATCATGCAAACTGTGCTGGACGAGGTGGAGCGTCGTCGTGCCGAAGCGCGGCTGGGCGGCGGCGAGAAGCGTATTGCGGCTCAGCATGCCAAGGGCAAGCTGACGGCGCGCGAACGCATCGAGGTTCTGCTGGACGAAGGATCGTTCGAAGAATTCGACATGTATGTCACCCATCGCTGCACCGATTTCGGCATGGAAAACCATAAGATCGCCGGCGATGGCGTCGTCACCGGCTGGGGCACGATCAACGGCCGGCAGGTCTATGTTTTCAGCCAGGATTTCACCGTGCTCGGCGGCTCGCTGTCGGAAACCCATGCGCAGAAAATCTGCAAGGTCATGGATATGGCGGTGAAGGTCGGTGCGCCGGTGATCGGCCTCAATGACTCGGGCGGCGCGCGTATTCAGGAAGGTGTTGCTTCGCTTGGCGGTTATGCAGAAGTGTTTCGCCGCAATGCCGAGGCCTCAGGCGTCATCCCGCAGATTTCCGTGATCATGGGCCCATGCGCCGGTGGTGCCGTCTATTCGCCGGCCATGACCGATTTCATCTTCATGGTGCGCGACACCGCCTACATGTTCGTCACCGGCCCGGATGTGGTGAAGACGGTCACCAACGAGATCGTTTCTGCGGAAGATCTGGGCGGCGCTTCCACCCATACGAAAAAATCATCCGTTGCCGATGCCGCCTTCGAAAACGATGTCGAAGCGCTGGAGGCGGTGCGGCAGCTGTTCGACTTTTTGCCGGCTAACAATCGCAGCGGCGTGCCCTCGCGGCCGTTTCACGACGATCCGAACCGCCTTGAAATGCGGCTCGATACGCTGATCCCCGACAGCGCCGCAAAACCCTATGACATGAAGGAACTGATCCTCGCGCTCGCCGATGAGGGCGATTTTTTCGAGATCCAGGAAGCCTTTGCGAAAAACATCATCACCGGCTTCATCAGGCTGGAAGGGCAGACGATCGGTGTCGTCGCCAACCAGCCTATGGTGCTGGCCGGCTGCCTCGATATCGACAGTTCGCGCAAGGCGGCACGGTTCGTGCGTTTCTGCGATGCGTTTTCCATTCCGCTTTTGACGCTGGTGGATGTGCCCGGTTTTCTGCCGGGTGTGGCGCAGGAATATGGTGGCGTCATCAAGCACGGCGCCAAATTGCTGTTCGCCTATTCGGAAGCGACGGTGCCGATGGTGACGTTGATCACGCGTAAAGCCTATGGCGGCGCTTATGACGTGATGGCGTCAAAACATATCGGCGCGGATATCAACTATGCCTGGCCGACGGCCGAGATCGCAGTGATGGGGGCGAAGGGCGCAACCGAAATTCTCTATCGTTCCGAACTCGGCGATGCGGACAAGATTGCCGTGCGCCAGAGCGAATATGAGGCGCGGTTCGCCAACCCGTTCGTGGCGGCCGAACGCGGTTTTATCGATGAGGTGATCATGCCGCATTCCTCACGGCGGCGTATCGCCCGCGCGTTTGCCTTGCTGCGCAACAAGCAGGTGAAAACGCATTGGAAAAAACACGACACGATTCCGCTTTAGAGGAGGCCTGAAATGTTCAAGAAAATCCTCATTGCCAATCGTGGCGAGATCGCCTGCCGGGTTATCAAGACGGCGAAAAAGATGGGCATTGCCACCGTTGCCGTTTATTCGGATGCGGACGCCAATGCGCTGCATGTGGCGCTGGCGGATGAGGCGGTGCATATCGGCCCGGCCGCGTCGAGCCAGTCCTATCTGGTCATCGACAAGATCATCGAGGCGATCGCCAAGACCGGAGCGGACGCCGTGCATCCCGGTTATGGGTTTCTGTCGGAAAATGCGGCTTTTGCGGCAGCGCTGAAAGCGGCGAACGTCGCCTTTATCGGCCCGCCGGTCGGTGCCATCGAGGCGATGGGCGACAAGATAACCTCGAAAAAGATCGCGGCCGATGCCGGTGTTTCCACCGTGCCCGGCCATATGGGGCTGATCGGGGATGCGGATGAGGCCGTGAAGATCGCGACCTCGATCGGTTATCCGGTGATGATCAAGGCCTCTGCCGGTGGTGGCGGCAAGGGCATGCGCATCGCCTGGAATGACGCTGAGGCGCGCGAAGGTTTTCAGTCGTCGAAAAACGAGGCCAGAAACGCCTTTGGCGATGACCGGATTTTCATCGAAAAATTCGTCACTCAACCGCGCCACATCGAAATTCAGGTTCTTGGCGATAACCACGGCACCACGCTTTATCTCGGTGAACGCGAATGCTCGATCCAGCGGCGAAACCAGAAGGTGATCGAGGAAGCGCCATCGCCCTTCCTTGATGAAGCCACGCGAAAAGCCATGGGCGAGCAGGCGGTCAAGCTGGCCAAGGCCGTTGGTTATCACTCGGCCGGCACGGTGGAATTTATCGTCGATGGCGATCGCAATTTCTATTTTCTGGAAATGAACACCCGCCTGCAGGTCGAGCATCCGGTGACGGAACTGGTGACCGGCATCGATCTGGTGGAACAGATGATCCGCGTTGCCGCCGGCGAAAAACTCGGTTTTGGCCAAGACGATATCAAGTTGAATGGCTGGGCGATCGAAAGCCGGCTTTATGCCGAGGATCCCTATCGCAACTTTCTGCCGTCGATCGGCCGGCTGACGCGCTATCGCCCGCCGGCTGAAGGTGCGATGGCCGATGGCACGATCCTGCGCAACGATACCGGCGTGTTCGAAGGCGGCGAGATCTCGATGTATTACGATCCGATGATCGCCAAGCTTTGTACCTGGGCGCCGGGCGAGGGGAATGTGGCCCGTTTGGCCGCTGTCGATGCGATGGCGGAGGCGCTGGATCGTTTCGAGCTGGAGGGGATCGGCCATAACCTGCCATTCCTGTCGGCAGTCATGAGCCAGGAGCGGTTTCGCAGCGGCCGGTTGACGACGGCCTATATCGCGGAAGAATTTCCGGATGGGTTTGACGGTGTCGCACCGAATGATCTGTCATCAAAAAAGCTCGCCACCATCGCGGCCCTCATCAACCGAACGATCCGCCTGAGAGCCGCTGAAATTTCGGGAGTGCTTGCCAATCGCCGGGCTGTTGTCGGAGACGACTGGGTGGTGATGTTGCCGCATGGCGAGGTCGCGCTGTCTCTGAAGGACGGAAGCGACGCGGTGTTTGCCGACGGTTCGTCATTGTCGGTAACCTGCGACTGGTTGCCGGGTCAGACGCTGGCGCAGTGTGTCGTCGGCGGCGAAAGTTTGGCGGTAAAGGTCAATCTTGTCGGCTCGGCGATCCGTCTTCGTGTTCGTGGCATCGATGTTTTGGCACGCGTGCGCTCAAAGCGGGTCGCTGGCCTTGCGCGGCTGATGCCGGTCAAGCTGCCGCCGGATACGTCTAAAATGTTGTTGTGCCCGATGCCGGGCGTGGTCACATCGATCACCGTTCAGGCCGGTGATGCGGTGGAAGCCGGCCAACCGCTCGTCTCGGTCGAGGCGATGAAGATGGAAAACGTGTTGAAGGCCGAGCGCAGGGGCGTGGTCAAACACGTCGCCGCCGAGCTTGGCCAAAGTCTCGCGACCGACGATCTGATCATGGAATTCGAGTGACGGTTTGGCGGATATGGAAACGGCGGGACGCTTTCGCTGTCCCGCCGTCTCGTTGTTTCAGATGAATTCCGAAAGGATCAGAATTCTTCCCAGTTGTCGGTGGCGGCTGCCGTTGCCGCACCGCCGCGGCCGGTAAAGGCCTGGGCGATCTTGCCGACCATGCCGCGCGCCGGCGAGGCTTTTGGTGTCGAGCGGGGCGAAGCGGCCATGACGGCAGCGGTCTGGCGCAGGGCCGATGCCGGATTTGTCGAGGCGGCATTCTGGCCAAGCTGGAACTGGCTGATCAGCTCGCGCAGGCGTCCGGCTTCGGTGGCAAGCGTCGCGCCGGCAGCATTGGCTTCTTCCACCATGGCTGCGTTCTGCTGGGTCACCTGGTCCATCTGGTTGACGGCCGTGTTGACTTCCGACAGGCCGACCGACTGTTCGCGCGAGGATGTGGCGATCGAGTCCATATGCTGGTTGATCGTGACGATATGTGACTCGATGGTGCGCAATGCCTCACCAGTCTCCCGCACCAGCTTGACGCCGGTGCCGACCTCGATCGAGGATTTGCCGATCAGGTCCTTGATTTCCTTTGCGGCATTGGCCGAACGCTGGGCGAGTTCGCGCACTTCCTGGGCGACGACGGCAAAACCCTTGCCGGCTTCGCCTGCACGCGCTGCCTCGACACCGGCATTCAGAGCAAGCAGGTTGGTCTGGAAAGCGATGTCATCGATGACGCCGATGATGTTGGAAATCTGGCCGGACGATTCTTCGATGCGACCCATTGCCTGCACGGCATTGGCAACGACGGCACCCGACTGGCGAGCACTTTCATTGGCCTGGATTGCCACCGTGCGGGCCTCTTCGGCGCGCTTGGAGGAATTGGAGACGTTGACGGTGATCTGGTCGAGGGCGGCGGCCGTCTCTTCCAGCGAGGCGGCCTGCTGTTCGGTACGCTTGGAAAGGTCGTCGGCACTCTGGCTGACCTCGCGCGAACCGCTGTCGATGGCGCTGGTTGCCTGGGCAACCGAGCCGAGTGTGCCGCGCAGCTGGCTGACGGCGGCGTTGAAATCGGCACGCAGGCTTTCGAAGTCCTCGGCGAACGGACGGTCAAGCTGGTAGGCGAGATTGCCAGCGGACAGATGCTGCAGGCCAGTGGCCAGGCCATTGGTGGCTTCCGCCATCTGCTCTGCACGCAAGCGCGCTTCCTCGGCATTCTGGCGGCGCTGCTCTTCGGTCATGTTGCGCTGCTCGTCGGCCTGGCGCTCCAGTTCCTTGGTTTTCAGGGCATTGTCCTTGAACACCTGAACGGCGCGGGCCATGGCACCGGTTTCATCCGGGCGGCTTTCACCTTCCACCTGCGCATTCAGATCACCGGCGGCGAGGCGTCCCATCGTCGAGGTCAGGCGACCGATGGCATTGCCGAGCGATTTGGCAAACAGGAAAAATGCGGTCAGCGCGATGATCGAAGTTGCGAGGGTCACGCCGAGCATGGTCCACAATGCGCTGCGGGCTGCAGCGGCAATCTCGGTCGTGTCGGTGCCGATTTCGAAAACGCCGATCTTGTCGCCGGAGAAGGACTTGAACGGAACGGCTTTGACGAGCATGTCGCGGCCGCCAAGCGTTGCAGGTTCAAAAACCTCTTTCCCGTCGAATGCAGCCTGAATGGTTTCTGCCGGCAGGAATGGATTGCCGCCCTGCGTCGAGGACTGGTTGGTCAGCTTGCCTTCCTGCGTAACATTCACCGAAATCTCGGCGCCAAGGCGGTTGGCGAGCGGGTTAAAATAGGCATTGGAGAGTTCCGTGCCGATATCCACGACGCCGACAACGGTTCCGTCAACGATGACAGGGGCGACGGCGTAGATGCCGATGCCGTTCTTGCCGGGTTCGATACCGGCGGCAAGCTTGCCAGTCGAAACGGCGGCCTGGATCGTCTTGCGGCGGCCGATAACGTTGTCGCCGAATTTTTCCGGCGAATGTATACGGGCGACGATATCGCCCTTGGCATTGCCGATGGTGATGATCTGCAGTCCGCCGACCTCCTTCATCGTTGCCATGTTCTTGGAGAACTTGTTCAGCAATGCCTGGCGGTCATTATTGGCAATATAACCGGCAAGATCGGGCTCTCCCGAAAGTGTCAGCGCCAGTGCGGAAGCAGAGCGCTGGATTGCCGCCATATCTGTCTGGATGACTTCGAGATCACTGGCCGCCTTGCTGTAAAGCGCCTTGTCGCTCATGTCGGCCTGACGGTACCAGGCAAGTCCGCCGATAGCGGCGCTGGCGAAAAGCACGGCAGCAAAGCCGTAGCCGGTGATCTTTATCCACAGCGGGCTTCTTATGTTGGTATCGGTCATTACACTGAATATCCTAGTACAGCGGAGCGAAAGACGTTGTTCTCCGTGGACCATTCGTCAAAATATTCAATTTTAGATAAATTTCACTTATCAAGAAGATTAAATTAAAATATAAACTCGACTACCGGTTGCGATATTGTATGTGACTTGCAAATGCCACAATCTTACGTGTTATTTTGTGTCAGTATTTTTCTGACAGCAAGGTATATCCTATGGTTGCATTGCAGATGACGCGGCGCTTTCTGATGTCGGGTTTGGTTGCCGCAACCATGCTTCCGTCTCGTGTCACTGCTGCCGGCTTTACTGTGCCGGACAGCCTGCCGGCGGAAAAGCAGGACTATTCCATCGCCCGGCAAGGATTTCGCACGCATCTGCTGCGCCGGGGCCCGTCACCGGAAAAATCCGCAGCGCTCGGCACACCGCCCGGCGCCCGCACGGTGACGTATCCGGGTGGTCCGCACGGCTCGATCGAACTGATCGCCTGGCTGTCGGAATATCAGCCATCATCGAGGTTGAAGCCGGCCGTGCTGTTTCTTCACGGTGGCAATGCCACCGGCGATGGCCATTGGGCGCTGATGAAGGCCTATTGGGAGGCCGGTTTTATTGTGCTGCATCCATCTTTCCGCGGGGAGAACGGACAGGCCGGCAATTATTCCGGTTTTTATGATGAGACGGCGGATGCGCTTGCTGCCGCCAGCTACCTGGAAAACCTGGCCGGCGTGGATCGTAATCGTCTTTTTATCGCCGGCCATTCGAATGGCGGCACGCTGTCGCTTCTGGCTGCAATGACGCGAAAATTCCGGGCGGCGGCGCCGATTTCAGCGGGCGTCAATTCCTGGCGCTATTTTCACCGCTATTCGGATGAAATGCCGTTTGACGGCTCGAACCCGCGAGAATTCATCATGCGCTCCTCGGTCTGTTTCGGGTCGAGCCTGAAATGCCCGACGCTGCTTTTGCGTGGCAGCGAGGAGCGTCCGTTCGATGCCGACCACGAATTGCTGATGGCGCGGGTGCGGGACGCGAAGATGCCGATCGACAAGATTCTGCTGCCCGGCAATCACACTGGCGTGGTGCCGGGCGCGGTGGTGGAAAGCATTCGCTTCTTTAATCAGTTCGCTTAGAGCGATTGGACTGCTGATCAGATCGCGCCGAACAACAGCGATCGATGCAGGCCGGCGCCGGCCAGATTGCCGTCTCCGACAGCCAGTGCCACGGAGGCCATCGGACGCGCCGCATCCCCGCAGGCAAAGACGCCGGCCATGCTGGTTTCCTTCATCGGGTCCGTCCTGATCACCGAACCGACCGGGTTTTCTTCGAGTTGCAGGCCGAGTTGATGCGCCAGCGGGCTGGCCAGTTCGAAGCGGGCCAGCGCGAAAAGGCCGGCGAAGGAGAGGATGCGGCCATCTTTAAGGCGAATGTCCGCATGTCCGGTGATTTCTTCGATCGGGTTGCGCTCGAGTGTGACGCCGCGTGCATCGAGGTTTTTCAGCTGTTCGGCGTCGGGTTCGAAGGCATTGTTGATGAGAAATGTCGTCGGCCCCCAGTCGGGCAGCATCAGCGCGTGATGCATGGAAAGATCCGAACCGGCGATGACGCCGATCTGCCCCTGATTGAGTTCGTAACCGTGGCAATAGGGGCAGTGAAACACCGCCTTGCCCCAGCGTTCCTCCAGCCCGGCAATGTCCGGCAGGATGTCGCGCACGCCGGTCGCCAGCAGCAATCGTCGCGACAGGTGGCGCTGGCCGGCAGTGGTGACGGCAAAGCCTGTTTCTGTGCGCTCTGCTGTTTCGGCACGGCCGGCAAGCCAGTTTATGGTCGGGTATTCCATGACCTGCGCCCGCGCTTCCGCTGCGATCACCGCCGGATCGATACCGTCCTGTGTCAGAAAACCGTGTGAGCGGGCGGCAAAGCGGTTGCGGCGCTTGCCCTCGTCGATGATCAGCACATCGCGACGGGCACGACCAAGCTGCAAGGCGGCGGAAAGGCCGGCATAACTGCCGCCGACAATGATGACGTCATGGATGTGATCGCTCATGGCATGCTCCCGTGAAGTTTCGAAACAACATAAGTTACGTGAAATTACGAAGTCAATAGTCACGCAACTTTTGTTGTGACGAGTGATGGCCGGCCATGGTATTGGCAGGGAGAGAAAACAGGCCCGATGGGCGGATAGGGATGAAATGCGACAGGACAGCCGGCTTTCACGCATGTTGCATGTGCTGATCCACATGGGCCATCACGACGGTGCGTTGACGTCGGATATGATCGCAAAAATGCTGGACACCAATCCGGTGGTTATCCGCCGCACGATGGCGGGCCTGCGGGAAAAAGGCTATGTTGCCTCGGAAAAAGGACATGGCGGCGGCTGGACCCTGTCCCGTCCGCTTTCCGAACTGACGCTGCTCGATATCTATCGCGCCGTCGGCGAGCCTTCGGTCTTCGCTGTTGGTCCGGCCTACGATATGCCCGGCTGTGTGATCGAACAGGGCGTCAACGCGACGCTGAAGGATGTTTTTGCCGAGGCGGAGCAGTTGCTGTTGAAGCGTTTTGCCGGTGTGACGCTGGCCGATATCGCGCCCGATTTTGCGCCTCCTGCCGCCAAAAACGAGGCTGAAGCCAAAGGATGCCGCAGCGACTGATGGCATGATTGGACATTCGTTGCTGCCATCACAAAAAATCTCCAGCTTCGCGCCAGTTGCGATGTCTAGTTTGACCGCGACGTCATCTGCCGGAAGCGGTTCTGCCCATGTCCTTGTCTCATCTGCCTCTTCGCCGCGTGTTCGTGCTTGCCACGACATTGTTCGCGACCACCAGCCTTTCCGGCTGCCTGTTCGTTACCGACACGACGCTGATGGATCCGGCCGTTTTCGTGCAGCAGACCGCTCCAGTCTTTGCCGTTCCCGAATATGCGGACCCACCGAGCAACAATCCACCGCCGATGCCCGGGGCCATTCCGCATAAACGCCAGCTCTACCCGACCGATTTCCACCAGACCTATGGTCTGCCTGTGTCCAACCCGGTGCATCGCACGATGTATGAGGTGATGCGCGACGAGGGCCATACGCTGCCGGCCATCCCCACTTCGCGTGTCGACCAGCGTTACCTGAGGCAGGAAGTCTCCTACCAGACAGCGGAAGCGCCGGGCACGATCGTCGTCGATACCAAGGCGCATTTCCTCTATCTCGTGCAGGAAAACGGCAAGGCGATGCGTTATGGCGTCGGCCTCGGCAAGGCCGGTTATGGCTGGACCGGCCGTGGCACTGTACAGTGGAAAGCCAAATGGCCGCGCTGGACGCCGCCGGAAGACATGGTTGCCCGCCAACCGGATCTGCGCCAGTTTGCAGCCTCCGAAGGTGGCGCGACACCTGGCCTCAACAATCCGCTCGGCGCACGCGCCATGTATATCTACAAGGACGGCAAGGACACGCTTTACCGCGTCCACGGCACGCCGGACTGGCAATCGGTCGGCAAGGCGACGTCTTCCGGCTGCGTTCGCATGTTCAACCAGGACGTCATCGATCTCTATAACCGCATTCCGGCCAAGACCACGATCGTGGTGATCTGATCACGGTCACGGAAAATGTCGTGGCGATCACGGCAAAGTTCTGAGCCTTTGCGTGGCCGGACAGCCGCGACCGGCCTATTGTTCCTGACAGACGACAAGCGGCCTGATCCGTCCGGAACGAGCGTGTGGAACAAATCTTCACGATCCTCGTTTAAGCCGGTCCCGCCTGACGTCGAAAGCCGCCGACGCGGCCTGATGTCCTGTAACGAAGTCGAAACGGCCCCCATGACAGACACGATGCTCTCCCGCCGCAACCTGCTCAGCCTGATGGCTGTCGGTACGGCTTCAACTCTGGCCAGCTGCGCCTCCTCCGGCCCGGTCACCCGTGGTTACACCATCACCTATCGCGACAATGCCACGCAGGTGGTCGATCCGTCGCTTGGCGTTGGCAATAGCGAACTCGACGTCATGTACGGCCAGATCGCCGATGGCGGGTTCGTCATCCCTGCCGTGCCTTATCAGAAAATTCCGCCGCGCTTTTATCGCCAGCGCGTGTCGAATACGACCGGCCAACCGGCCGGCACAGTTGTCGTCGATACGCAGTCGCGCTTCCTTTACCTCACCGAACCGGGCGGCACTGCCATGCGTTACGGCGTCGGCATCGGCCGGCAGGGATTTGCCTGGCAGGGCGAGGGCGTCATCCAGTGGCGTCAGCGCTGGCCGAAATGGACGCCGCCGGACGAAATGATCGCCCGCCAGCCGGAACTCGTCTCTTATTCCGCCAAGAATGGCGGCATGTCGCCGGGCCTCAAGAACCCGCTCGGCGCCCGTGCGCTCTATATCTTCCAGAATGGCCAGGACACGCTTTATCGCCTGCACGGCTCGCCGGAATGGAATTCGATCGGCAAGGCGGTATCGTCCGGCTGCGTACGCCTGATGAACCAGGACATTATCGACCTCTTCGACCGCGTGCCGGAAAAGGCGCGCGTGGTGGTCTGGCAGTAAAATTTTCGGTCGGGCGGGAAAAATCTCGCCCGGTCCCTCACATCTTCAGAGCGGCAATCAGCGCCCTCAGCGCCGGTGGCGATTGTCGCCGGCTGGGATGATAGAGGTGGAAACCCGGAAATGTCGGGCACCAGTCGGCCAGAACCTGCACCAGTGCGCCTGACGCAATTTCGTCGGCGACATCGTGCTCCATGATATAGCCCAATCCGGCACCGGCGCGAACGGCTGCCGCCGGCAGGTCGCCGTCATTGGCCACCAATGGTCCGCTGGTGCGGATCCTGATCTCCTTGCCGTCCTTTTCGAATTCCCATGGCAGAAGCCCGCCTGATGTCGTCAGCCGGTAGCCGATACAGGCGTGACGCTCCAGATCGTATGGCGTCAACGGCGGCGGAAAACGTTCGAAATAGGAGGGCGTGCCAACCACCACCGTGCGCAGATCCGGCCCGAGCTTGATAGCGATCATGTCCTTGTCGACGGATTCTCCCAGCCGAATGCCGGCATCGAAACCGGATGCCACGATATCGGTCAGCCCGTCGTTGATGTCGACCTCGACGCGCACATCCGGATGCGCCAGCAGAATGGCCGGCAGTTTCGGCAAAAGCACCATGCGCGCAGCATAGGCGAAAGTGGTGATACGCACCGTGCCGGAGGGGTTGTCGCGCCATTCCGCCAGCGCCTCCAACCCGTTGTCGATTTCCGTCAGTGCCGGAGTGAGCGATTGCAGCAGCCGCTCACCCGCCTCTGTCGGTGCCACGCTGCGCGTCGTGCGGGCCAGAAGCCGCACGCCCAGCCGCTCCTCCAGCCCGCGCATGGCGTGGCTGAGCGCCGAAGGCGACATGCCGAGAATGGCAGCGGCGCGGGTAAAACTGCGTTCGCGCGCCACCATCGCGAATGCCATTAGATCATTGAGCTGACTGCGTTCCATTCATGCATTCTGCTCACAAGTGCATGCGGCGGGCAATGGCTAATCCCGCTGCGGGCCGGGCGCTACATGCATCTCCATCACCACGAAGGAGATTGCAGATGGACCTCACCAGCTACCGCACACTTGGAAAATCCGGCCTGATCGTCAGCCCGCTGGCGCTCGGCACCATGACATTCGGGGCCGGCCGCTGGGGCGCCGGCGAGCAGACGGCGCGGGCGCTGTTCGACGCCTATGTCGATGCCGGCGGCAATTTTCTCGATACGGCCGATATCTATTCCGGTGGTGAAAGCGAAGCCATGCTGGGGCGTTTTCTCTCCGACAGCGGCCTGCGGGATCGTTTGGTCATTGCCACGAAATCCGGTTTTCCGCGCGGGCAGGGCACGCCGCTCTGGGGCGGCAATGGCGCCAAGAACATCCGGCTCGGCATCGAAGGCTCTCTGAAGCGGCTGCAGACGGATTATATCGACATGTATTGGGTGCATGTCTGGGACCGTACGACGCCGGCCGAAGAGGTGTTGCAGACGCTTGGCGATGCCGTGCGCGCCGGCAAGATCCTGCATTACGGCTTTTCCAATACGCCCGCCTGGTATGTAGCCAAGGTGGCGACGCTGGCCGAGGCACATGGCCTGCCAAAGCCGATCGGCCTGCAATATGCCTATTCGCTGATCGATCGTGGTGTGGAACTGGATCTTCTGCCGGCAGGTCACGAATTCGGTCTCGGCCTTGTGCCGTGGAGCCCGCTTGCCGCCGGCCTTTTGACCGGCAAATATGGTCGCGACAAGATCGCCGATGCGTCGGGTGCCGGTGCGCTGCCCAATAGTGGTTCGGAAGTCAGCGAAAACGGCAGCGATGGCCGGTTGAACGGCGACAACCCGTTCGGCGGCATGCTCTTTACGGAACGCAATTTCGATGTGGTCGATGTGTTGAAATCGGTGGCGTCCGAGATCGGCCGTTCGCCGGCAGAGGTGGCGCTGAACTGGGTGGCCAATCGCCCCGGCGTGTCATCTGTGCTGATCGGCGCCAGCCGGGCGGAACAGTTGTCGCAGAACATCGCCTCGCTGGATGTGCGGCTGAGCGATGAGCAATCGGCACGGCTGGAACAGGCAACGGCTTTGCCGCTGCTCAATCCCTATTTCATTTTTCAGATGCCGACCGATCGCCTTTTTGGCGGCCAGACGGTGGAGGCGTGGCCGCACCGCTGAGCCTGAATGCGCCGTCGCCTACCGTGCAAACCGGCGGGCGGCGGCAACACAGCCGATCACGCCGATCGTGGCGACCAGCATCAGCGGCGTGACGGTTTCGCCAAGCAGCGTGGCGGCAAGCGCCAGGCCGAAAAATGGCTGTAGCAGCTGCAACTGGCCAACCGAGGCGGTGCCGCCCTGTGCCAGCCCGCGATACCAGAAGATGAAGCCGATCAGCATGCTGAACAGCGACACATAAACGAGGCCTGCCCATGCCGGGGCGGGAATGTTTGTGAGGGTTTGCGGCCATGTGACCATCAGGCCGACAGCCATGACCGGCAGCGACAGGGTGAGTGCCCAGCAGATTACCTGCCAACCGCCCAGCCGTTTCGAGAGCCGCGCACCTTCGGCATAACCCAAGCCACAGACGATCACGGCCGCCAGCATCAGGCTGTCCCCCAGCGGCGAGGCCGTCAGGCCTTGAGCCACGGCAAATCCCGCCACCAGCAGGCTGCCCAAAGCCGAAAACACCCAGAAGACCGGTTTTGGCCGCTCGCCGCCGCGCATCACGCCAAAGATGGCGGTTGCAAGCGGCAAAAGGCCGATGAAGACGATCGAATGTGCCGAGGTAACGTGCTGCAGCGCAATCGCTGTCAGCAGCGGAAAACCGAGCACGACGCCGAGCGCGATCACGGCCAGCGAAATGAGATCCGCCACCGAAGGCCGCTTCTCCTTGAAGGCGAGCAGCAGGGCAAGGCTGAGCACACCGGCAATGGTGCCGCGTGCAAACGTCAGGAAAAACGGATCGAAACCGGTCACTGCCAACCGTGTCGCCGGCAGCGAGCCGCTGAAAATGATCACCCCGATCATGCCGTTCACAAGTCCGGCGACGCGATTATCGAGCGGGCGGTCGAGGGCGGTGTTTACCGGCTGGGTCATGATATTGTCCTGCTGTGTCGCTCTGTGTGCCGAAGCGCGCGTCTCCCCGATGCGGGGAACGGCGATCCTGCGGTCTGATCTATCGGCCAAATCGCTTGGCGTTGCCATCGACAGTCTGATACAGTTCGATCAAACTGTTATGGTGTATCGGGCAATACGGATGAATGAAATCGGCAGGATTTCAAGGCAGGCTGCAGGCTCTGATCCTTCCGGCGAGGGCACGACCCGCGTCGGCATGGTGATGGCCACGATCCGGCAGCGTATTGCCGCCCGCGCGCTCACTCCGGGTGCAAAACTGCCATCGGTGCGCGGCCTTTCCGCCAGTCTGAAAGTCTCCACATCGACGGTTGTCGATGCATATGAGCGGCTGGTGGCGGAAGGCGCGATCTTGTCGCGCCCCGGTTCCGGCTTTTATGTCGCGAGCCAGGCGGCGCCGTTTTCGCCGGCCGATGTCGGGCCAAAGCTCGATCGTGTGGTTGATCCCTTCTGGGTGTCGCGGCAATCGCTGGAGGCGGCGGAAGAGGCGCTGAAACCCGGTTGCGGCTGGCTGCCGCCGTCATGGCTGCCGGAGGAGGCTATTCGCAAGGCGCTGCGCGGCCTGTCGCGTTCGAACGGTTCGCTGCTGACGGACTATGGTTCGCCGCTCGGGCTGCCCGGCCTGCGGCAGCTGATTGCAAGGCGGCTGGCGGACCATGCGGTGGATGTGGCGCCGGATCAGATCATACTGACGGATTCCGGCACGCAGGCTATCGACCTGATCTGCCGCCTGCTGCTGGAACCGGGCGATACGGTTCTGGTCGATGATCCGTGTTATTTCAATTTCCACGCGCTTTTGCGCGCGCATCGGGTGAAAATCGTCGGTGTGCCTTATGGTGCCAATGGGCCGGATGTCGAAGCCTTTGCCGCAGTGCTGGCGGAGCACCGGCCAAAACTCTACATCACCAATTCCGGCATCCACAATCCGATCGGTGCCATCCTCTCGCCGGTTGTCGCGCACCGCGTGCTGAAACTTGCCGAACAGTTCGATCTCACCATCGTCGAGGATGATATCTTTGCCGATTTCGAGCATGTGCCGGCGCCGCGGCTGGCCGCCTTTGATGGACTGGACCGCGTCATCCAGATCGGCAGTTTTTCCAAGGCGCTGTCGGCCTCGATGCGCTGCGGTTTCATCGCCACACGGCGGGAATGGCTGGAAGGGCTGACCGACCTGAAGATCGCCACCAGTTTTGCAGGCGCGGCGCTCAATGCCGAGCTGGTGCGCGCAGTGCTGAGCGATGGCAGTTATCGCAAACATCTCGAAACGCTGCGCAGCCGTCTGGCGCGGGCGATGGTGGATGTGACCGCCCGTCTGAAGGCGATCGGTATCGAGCCGCTGCTGCAGCCGCAGGCCGGCATGTTTTTGTGGTGTCGGCTGCCCGGTGATGTCGATGCCGCCGACATCGCCCGGTTCGCACTTGAAAAAGGCGTGGTGCTGGCGCCCGGCAATGTGTTCAGCCTGTCGCAATCTGCGAAAAACAACATGCGCTTCAATGTTTCGCAGATGAGCGATCCGCGGGTTTTCGACGTGTTGATCGCCGCTCTGAAAACCTGAAACGCAAAAAGGCGTGGACATGCCACGCCTTCGAAATTTGCATCAACCGGCTATGCGATCAGACGAACTGGCTGAGGCCCGGCACCGATGCGATGACCTTGTCGACCACTTCGTCGCCGGCATGTTCGCGGGCAACCGCCATGGTTTCGCGTGCAAGCGCGGTGATCTCGCCCATGCCGAGGCCCTGTGACATCAGCTGCTGGCCGAGCGCCATCACGCCACCGCCGAAACTCGCCATCAGGCCACCCAGCAGCCCGCCGCCACCGGCGCCCTCGCCGTTGAACCTGGCAACCAGATCCGTCGCGCCGGGAATGGATTCGATCATCGTCGCCACGGCGCCATCATCGGCCTCGCGCTGCAAAAAACCAAGCATCATGCCGATCGCCTTTTCGGCGACATCAGGGGCAAGACCGACATTGTCGGCGATGCGGGATACGAGTTCGTTCATAAACACCTCCACAGGCTGAAAATTGACGTTTACGTTAAAGTCATTCGCGTCGACGGGCAACGGGGTGGGGACGGGAATGTGGAAAGATTTTTTGATCCCTCGACGCGTGATGTACCTCGGAAAAACGAGGCCCGCCATCTGCGCCAAAGGCAGACGCTGACAATGATCAATATCGCGCCTCTCCCGTGGACGATTAGCATGTCGATTTGGCAAAGACAGCGACAGCTTTGCGTATCAACCGTTTCGTGAACGGATGAATTGTCGCATCCTGTGGTGAGTGCAGCATCCATCCCGCCTGCTGTTGCGCCAATCGTGTGATCGAGCGGAAATCTCGTCAGTGATTGTCCAGCAATGCGCTGTACGACATGACCCGATAGTGCTCAACGAATTCCGGCCTATCGAGCAGGTAGCGGTCATCCTCCGGGTAATAGCGGGCGAGTTCGGGATTGTCGCCGGCAAATGCCCGAATGGCGTCCATGCTGCTCCACCAACTCAGGGCGGAAACCTCGCTTACGCCGTCGCCCAGCTCGCGAACGATAATCTGGTGGCCAAGATTGCCTTGGGTCTTGTGAAAATCATCTCCGCCGGTATCGGCGACATAGCGGACGTAATCCGCTTCATCGGCGGTTCTGATACGGGCCGTCCATTTTCGCAGAATAACAATCGGTGCCATGTGTAAGCTCCTGCGGAAGTTTTGAAGGATCTGCTTTCAACGATCATGGTACGCAAACGATATTTTGTCCAAACCTGGCCGTCGTCATCTGCTCTCTCACGAAGCCTCGCCAATCGTATCAGCCATATAGGCGCCACGCTCGCCCAGCGGCTGCTCCGGCCCGGTGGTCGAATCCCGTGCCGTCTGGTGCTCCAGTTCGGCATTGATCTCGGCGCCGATGACGATGATGATCGTCGAGATCCACGTCCACACCATGAAGCCGATCAGTGCGCCGAGCGCGCCATAGGTGGCGTTGTAGTTGGCGATATGGGAGAGATAGAAGGATACGCCGATCGATGCCGCCAGCCAGGCGAGGCTGGAAAACACCGCTCCCCATGTCAGCCACTGGATGCGTGCCGGCTCGCGGCTCGGGCCGTAACGGTAGAGAACCGCGATGCCGGTTGCCACGAACAGCATCATGATCGGCCAGCGCGAAAAGCGGATGATCATTTCTGCCCATTGGTCCAGCCACAGGAAGGACAGAAGTGCCGGCACAAGGCCCAATCCCGTCAGCACGACGATGGCGACCAGAATGGCACCGAGCGTGAACAGAAGAGAAATCAGGTTGAGTTTGAGGATATTGCGCTTCTCGTTTTCTCCGTAAGCAACGTTCATCGCTTCGAACATCGCCTTCATGCCGGCGTTCGCACTCCACAATGCCAGTGCCAGACCGCCGAACAGGCCGATATTCAGCGTCGTGCGGCCCTGTTGCGTAAGGCTGCGCAACTGGTCGAGAAACAGGTCGAGCGCATTGGGCGGCAGGATCATGCTGAGAAAGGTGATGCGGTCGGCAAGTTTTGTGGGGTCGGCGACAAAACCGTAGAGCGACACCATCGCCGTCATGGCCGGGAAAAGTGCGAGCAGCAGGTAATAGGTCACGCCGGCGGCAACCAGCAGCACGCGGTCGCTTTCGATTGAATGGAAGACGCGCCAGAACACATCCTTCAGTCCGCGGGCGGGGATGTCTGCCGGCGTTTCGGCTTCGCGGCCGCGGTCCTTGTCTATCGGAGATGTGTTGAGCGGCATGGCGTCTGCGGGCGGTGTGCTGATCTGCCCAAAAGTGTCTGCCGTCATCTTTTCAGTCTCCCGCCAGGCTGATGTTTCCGGCGAGCGGCTTCTCGTTGCCGAAAGAGCGGTCTCGTCCTATACAAGTATTTCATCGACAACGCAGAAAACGAGAAGCGGTTGCATGGTTGACGCGGGAAAGCTCTTGATCGGCGGAAGCCGAAAGCCGGACGATAGTTTCAAGGAAGCCGAATATCTCGAACTGAAGTTCGGTAATCGCCATGGTCTGATCACCGGCGCCACCGGCACCGGCAAGACGGTGACGCTGCAGGTGCTGGCGGAAGAGTTTTCCGCAGCCGGCGTTCCCGTGTTCTGCTCCGATATCAAGGGCGACCTTTCCGGTATCGCCTCCATGGGCGAGCCGAAAGATTTTCTGCTCAAGCGTGCCGAGCAGATCCAGTATGCGGATTATGATTTTACCAAGTTCCCGGTGATGTTCTGGGATCTTTATGGTGAAAAGGGCCACCGCGTGCGCGCCACCATCGCCGAGATGGGCCCGCTGCTGCTGGCCCGGCTTATGGATGCGTCGGACGCGCAGGAAGGCGTTCTCAACATCGCCTTCAAGATCGCCGACCAGGGCGGCCTGCCGCTGCTCGACCTGAAGGACCTGCAGGCGCTTTTGAACTATATGGGCGAACATGCCGGCGAGATTTCCTCGCAGTTCGGTTTCGTCTCGAAAGCCTCGGTTGGTTCGCTGCAGCGCGGCCTGCTGACGCTGGAACAGCAGGGCGCCATCCATTTCTTCGGCGAACCGGCGCTGCAGATCAGCGATATCATGCGCGTCGCCCCCGATGGCCGCGGCATGATCTCGGTTCTGGCTGCCGACAAGCTGATGATGAACCCCCGTCTTTACGCCACTTTTCTGCTCTGGATGCTTTCGGAACTTTTTGAAGAACTGCCGGAAGTCGGCGATCCGGAAAAGCCGAAACTGGTGTTCTTCTTCGATGAAGCGCATCTGCTATTCTCCGAAGCGCCAAAGGTGTTGCTGGAGCGCGTGGAGCAGGTGGTGCGCCTGATCCGTTCCAAGGGTGTCGGCATCTATTTCGTCACCCAGAACCCGCTCGACGTGCCGGAAACGGTGCTCGCCCAGCTCGGCAACCGCGTGCAGCACGCATTGCGCGCCTATACGCCGCGCGAACAGAAGGCGGTCAGAACCGCGGCCGATACGTTCCGCGCCAATCCCGAGTTCAAGACCGAAGAGGCGATCACCCAGCTCGGCACCGGCGAAGCGCTTGTCTCGACGCTGGAGGGCAAGGGCGCACCGTCGATGGTCGAGCGCACGCTCATCCGTCCGCCGTCTGCGCGCATCGGGCCGATCAGCGAGCCGGAACGCAGCCAGATCATGAACATGAGCCCTGTTGCAGGCGTCTATGATCGCGATCTCGACCGCGAGTCCGCCTTCGAAATCCTTGCTGCCCGCGCCAAAAAATCTGCGGATGCCGAGGCCGCCAAACGCGAGGCGGAAGCGCCACCGGCTGAGGACAATAACAGTGCTGCCGGCCGATGGAGCCTGCCGGGTTTTGGCGATGCGCAGGATGACGAACCGGCCGCGAAGCCGGCCGCAAAGGGCCGTTCCGGTTATCAGCGCGAAACGGTAATCGAGGCCGCCATGAAAAGTGCGGCACGCTCGGTCGCCTCGAGCGTCGCCAACCAGATCGGCCGGGCATTGGTGCGCGGTATCCTGGGTAGCCTCAAGCGATAGCGTAATGTCAAATTGCGGCCGGCGTGACGATCCTGCACCGGCCGCATCCATTTCCTATCAGCCGCATCTTTCGATTGCGCTTCCGATGCGCTGCTGCGTCCGGTGATTGATGAATTTGTCTTATACTGTCATAAACATCTGATAACGTTTCAAAACGTCGATTTTTCCTTTTCTGGAGACGTTGTTTTAACATCTTGCCTCTAGCGATTGTGTCTCAACCGCAGGGGAGCGAAGCGGCCTTGAAACGATCGCGCGTCATTCTTGAAGCCGTCATCCTGGCCTTTCTCGGCGCGTTGCTCCCGTTGTTCCTGACGATCTATGGCGCATGGTCCCTTTCGCTTCGAATGGAAGAGGACCGGCTGATGGACATCGCGTCTCAAGCCACGACACGGGCAGAACGGTCTTTCCTGGATGCCGCCGCGACATTGAAAACGCTTGGCGGGCGCCGTTTCATATCCTGCACGGACGCCCATATCGGTGAAATGCGTCGTCTGGTCGTCAATTCCCGCACGGTCGAGGAAATAGGCTATATCGAGGATGGCATGCTCAAATGCACATCCTGGGGGCCTGAAAACCGGCTGATCAAGGAACTGGCACCCGATTTCGTCGTCGGCAAGGATATCAAGGCCTGGGTTGACGTCATTCCAATGGTCACCGGTGCTAATCCGATGAGCGTGGTGCAGGTTGGACCTTACAACGCTTTGGTCGATCCGGCTCGCCTTGTCGAAGGGTTGGCCGATCAGGATGCTTCTGTTGTCGTCACCGCTCCGAACGGCGTGATCAGTGCGACGCTGAACACGCCCGATACGGATTTTACCGACAAGCTTGGCCGTGAAACCACCAAGGGCACGGTCGACGGCAATATATATGCCGTGAACAGCAAGGGCGGTTGGACAGCCATCGCCATCAGCTCCACCAACGGCCTTTTCGGACTGTTCAGCAACGAACACTGGTTCTTCGTCGCATTCGGCACATTCGCGACCATCGTCATTATCGGCCTTGTCATTCGCATGTCGCGCAAACGCCTGTCGCCATTGGGTGAGCTGTCGATTGCGGTTCGCAAGCGCGAGTTCGTCGTGCATTACCAGCCAATCATCGCGCTTTCATCGGGCGTGTGTATCGGCGCCGAAGCGCTGGTGCGGTGGCAGAGGCCGGATGGCAGTCTTGTCAGGCCCGATCTGTTCATCCCTCTGGCAGAACAGAGCGGCCTTATCCGGCCGATCACCGATCAGGTCATCGAGGCCATTGGCCGCGATATCGGCCCGCTGCTCAAGCAGCATCGTTCCCTGCATGTGGCCATCAATTTCTGTGCGGATGATTTCAAGACGGGGCGTGTGCTGGAAACCGTCGGCCAGCGTCTTGGCAATAGCGGTATCGCCAACGATCAGATCTGGCTGGAGGCGACAGAACGCGGCCTGATGGATATCGACGAGGCGCGCAAGACGATCGCCGAAGCGCGGATGCGTGGCTATGCCGTCGCCATCGACGATTTCGGTACGGGTTATTCCAGCCTGCAATATCTGCAGAGCCTGCCGCTCGACGCGCTGAAGATCGACAAATCGTTTGTCGATGCGATCAACCGCCAGACCGCCACCAGCGCGGTTATTGCCCACATCATCGAAATGGCCAAGTCGCTCAAGCTGTCGATCATCGCCGAAGGTGTGGAGACACGGGAGCAGGCGGAGTATCTGCTCGATCACGGTGTCGAGTTTTGTCAGGGCTGGTTCTACGCCAAGGCCCTGCCAGCGGCGGAATTCATCGACTATGTCGAAACCAGCCTGAAGCGCCAGGATAGCGGTGTCGTCATGCTGAGCCGCACCAAAAGCACGAATTCCAGCGAAGCCAGCCTGTCATCACGACCATAAAGGCCGCAGCTCCAGCTCTGCGCCAAGCAAGCCGACATACAAGAAAGCTGCCTCGAAAGCTTGTCAGGCTAATCGGATGAAGATAGTTGCGAAAATCGCAATAATATCGAAATATTTGGCGCAATTGTGCCGATGAAGCTTGGCGGCGATATTGCGGACTTACCGGGAGGCTCCTTTCGTCAGGAGCATTATCCACTGGTTGAATGCCGCAATTGAAAACGAGACCATCATGCTTTTGACCCACGAACTTGTTGCCCAGACCATCCGAACCGTTCGTGATGACGGCCCTGAACCCGGTTGGACGCCACTGTCAGATGGGGAGCTCGATGATCTGGTTGCGCGCATCGAACGCGAGGCGGGCGATCAGCCGATTGCCGTATTCGCCTATGGTTCGCTGATCTGGAACCCGGAGTTTCAGCCAGTCAGCCGCGAACGCGCCACCGCGTTCGGCTGGCACCGATCGTTCTCGCTGCGGATCGAGCGGTGGCGGGCAACCAGCGATCAGCCCGGTCTGATGATGGCGCTTGAACGCGGCGGCCAATGCGATGGTGTCCTCTTCGGACTGTCTCGCGAGGAGGGGAACCGTGATCTTCGTGCACTGATCGCACGCGAGATCCGTTATCGGGAGGTCACCGGCATGATGCGGTGGGTTTCTGTCAGGACAGCGCAAGGCGAGCGCAAAGCGCTAATATTCTGGGCAAGTACAAAGCGGGAAGGACTGACCAAGACACTGCCATTGCAGGAGGCGGCATACCTTCTCGCGCGTGCTTGTGGCGAGGGTGGATCCTGCGCGGAATATCTCCTGAACACGATCACCGATCTTCGTGCAGAAGGCATTCACGATCGCAATCTCTGGCGTCTTCAGGCCCTTGTCGCACAGGAGATCCTTGACTTCGAAACGGCCTCGTTCAATGCCGCGCCTGTAGCATAATCGACGTGGCCGCCAGCGTTCTTGGCAGGTCAGAACATCGTGTTCGAGTTTGGTCACGCCTCATCGTTCAATCCAGCATCGTCATGTGCGAGGCCACCTGTTCCTCGAAGAACTTGGAGAAGGACGCGATGCGCGGAGGCAGAGCCTGATACGGCGGGTAGTATAGTGTGAGCCATAACTCTGGCGGTGCCCAGCCCTGAAGGACATGAACCAGGCGGCCGGTCCGCAAATGTTCCGATATGTGGAACCCAGGCAGCATGGCGACGCCGGCACCGTCCGCGGCCATGTCGGCAAGAACCTCCCCGCTATTGGCGCTGAACGCGCGACCCGCTGAGATCGTCATGCTGGACCCGCCATCCGACAGAACCCAGTTCTCACGTCGGCTCTCGCCGCTATAGGCAAGGCAATCGTCGGGCGTCAGCTCGTTCGGGTGCTGCATGTCGACGTAGCGGCTCCCCGGAGCTGCAACCAGAATGCGTGGCACGACGCGGATCTTGCGCCAGATCGTGAATTTGTCCGATGGCTGAGACGAAATGCGGATCGCCAGATCATAGTCGTCGTCAACGATGTCCACCAATCCATCCGATAGCGATATTTCGAAGCTCATCTTCGGATAGAGCTGGCGAAAGCCGGAGAGGATAGGAGGCAGAACCGCCTTACCGAACCAGGTCGGCGCGCTGATCCTGAGCCGCCCCTGGTCGGCCTTGTTTGCGTTTCGCACGTCCTTGCGCGCTTTTTCCAACGCCTCGATTGCGCCTTGAACCTGCGCGGCAAACACCGCCCCATCCGTTGTCAGCGACACCTGACGGGTCGTCCGGACGAACAGCTGCACGCCAAGATCATCCTCGAGCGCCGCGATCGCTCGCGTCACTGCGGCCGGCGTCATGTCGAGTTCGCGGGCAACCTGGGCAAAGTTGCGTTTTTCGGCGGCAAGCAGGAAGGTTTTGAGAGCTTTATAGTCGTTCATCGCTATTGTTTCAAAAAGTGCAATTCATTCGAGAGAAATATTGCAATTCAGCGCGGCGGGCAATGGGTCTAAATCTCATTCCAACAACACGGACACCGCCAACGCAGAAAGGCAACGGCCATGATCAAGGATATCAAGGGACTGCATCACATTACGTCGATGGCATCCGATGCTCGCCAGAACAACCGGTTCTTTACCGACACGCTCGGCCTTCGCCGCGTGAAAAAGACCGTCAACTTCGACGACCCGAGTGTCTACCATCTCTATTATGGTGACGAGAACGGCACGCCGGGCACCGTCATGACCTATTTTCCGTTCCCCAACATGATGCTCGGCCGCCCCGGCGTCGGTGAGGTTGGCGAAACGCAGTTCGCAATTCCCAAGGGAGCTCTGGCCTTCTGGAAGGAGCGCTTTGCAGCCCAGGGTGTGGCCGGCGTAGAGACGGACACGGCGTTCGGCGTAGACCGGCTGCGCTTTATCGGCCCCGATGGCGATGGTTTTGCGCTGGTCGAAACGGCTGATGACAAGCGCGCTGCCTGGGTCAGCGAGGGCGTCGCCGACGATGTCGCAATCCGCGGATTTGCAGGCGCGCGTTTTAATCTCCATGACACGGCGGCAACCGAAGAGCTTCTGCGTTTCATGGGGTATGAGCGCAGTGAGGCGGAGGGCGATGTGACGCGATTTATCATTCCTGGCGGCAATGGCGCCGATACGATCGATCTCGCCGCCCTGCCGAAGACGCCGTTTGCCCGCCAAGGTGCTGGTTCCGTCCACCATATCGCCTTTGCTGTCGACAATCGCGAGAAGCAGCTCGAAGTGCGCAAGGCGCTGATGGATACCGGATATCAGGTCACGCCGGTCATCGACCGAGACTATTTCTGGGCGATCTATTTCCGCACGCCGGGCGGTATTTTGTTCGAAATCGCAACCAACGAACCGGGCTTCGATCGCGACGAGGACACGGCACATCTCGGAGAAGCACTCAAGCTGCCGAGCCGCTATGAGAATTTCCGCGAGGAAATCGAGGCAAATCTGGAGCCGATCGCCGCCTGATTTGAGGATGAAATCGATCCGCAGCGCCGCAGATTCCTTGCGGCGCTGTCAATGCTTGGTGTGCGAGACACCGTAACCCAGGCTCTTGGCGATATCATAAGCCTCTTCTCAGTTGGGGAATGTCAGAATTTGGCCAAAGCGGCAGGATGTGAGGCGGAATGGGTGCGACGTACTGCTAGCTTTAATGTGATCCGATGTTGATGTGCCGTGCGGGCTGAAACCTTATTCTCGTCCGTTTCGTCTCTCAAATGTGGCGCAGTGAAAGTTGTCGCGCTCCAGGAGAGGCAAATGCTCGTATTACGTCGAGTGCTCGATCAGTTTTGTGAAAAGAACAAGGTATCGCTGGATGATCCTTTGGCGATTGCGGCTGCGCAGGAACTGGTGCGGATGTGGCAGATGGGTGACCCAACCGAAGCGGAGCTGGCGTCCGATCTCACACATCTGACGGATGCCCATCACGGCGCGGCGATCTCGCAGCCGCAGGCGATGGGCCTGTAACGGCGGCGGTAACAATTCTTGGGCTTTATTCGGAAATGTGGAAAGGCATTTTCAGTTCATGCGGCCAGTTTCGCGAACTGTGCGAGGCTTAAATAATCGAACGTCGAATGCCGCTGTATGGCATTGCAAAAACCATCGATGTATCGGGCAATGGTGGCGGTTCAGTCATCGTGTCAATGTCGACAGCGCGATCCCCAGATCATCCACGATCTCGCGTCGCGTGCGCCCACCCGTTTCCGCAGGCCGGGCGGCCTCTCGCTCAAATTCCTTTTGATTAAAACGGATACTCGAGGTGCGCGTGGTGAAATCGCATGCGACAACGAGGCGGTGTCTATATCTACGGCAGAGCCGTGCTGATCTCCGCGGGCGTTCTAATTGCCATCGGCGTGCGCAACCCCGTGCCGATCAGGCCATCACTCGAAAAAATCCGTTCTCATAGCTCTCTGTTTCGGAGAGCCGGCCGGGAGCCAGCGCGGTTAGGCGCCGGCTCCCAAGTCTTTTAGAATTGACGACCAAGCTTCGCGTCGATCGACTGGCTGTTGGCACCTCGAACAGCAAAAAAGATCGTCATTGCAACCCAGAGAATCGATTTCTCCGCGCCGCTATAACCCTGACCCATATGGACCCAGTGGGCATAAACCGTGACGAGCAGGATGACAGTCGCCGCGACAGCGGCAGGTCTGGTCAGAAAGCCAACGGCGATAAGAATCCCGGCGAAGAATTCCGTGAAGGAAAGGAGCGGCGACCAAAAGGCGCCCGGATAGAAGCCAAGTCCTTCGACCAGGCCCACGGCCTTGTAGGGATCCATTATCTTCGGAAAACCGTGAACGGAAAAGATCACGCCGCACAGAACCCGCATGAGGGTTTCGGCATGGTTGTGCAGGGCGAGGTAGACCGGGCGCAGGAAGGGAATACGCTCGGGAACGCGTGAATTCGTAATAGACATTGTCAATCTCTCATATCACCGTCGATCTTCACGACGGTTCCAAACCATCGCGATCGCGGTTCTGCTGATTTTCAGGATGAATAACCCAGAGGGTGTCAGCTTTGAGAGGATTTGGGAGGGCGCTCGATGCCGCCTGACACCGCACCCATGAGATCGGTTGCGGGTTCATGATGATAGCTCATGACAGTGACGTTCTCGGCGCGTTCAGGCATGGCTTTGGCAAGTATCGCCTTCGCTGGGCACGGGCGCTCCGAAGAGGACGAAGGTTCTGTTGCCGACCCAGCATCGACCGGGCATGACTGGAGATAGGTTTTGGACGGGCAGGCAAAATCGCTCGGCATCTGCGCACTTGTGGAAAGTGCCATGCCGATGAACAAGATAAAGGCAATGCAAAGCCGACCGATAATCATCCACCTCTCCGTAAAATCGCCGGTGGCGATTGTCAATTTGGAGGTCTACACAATCGCGTCACAGGCAGTTCCGGTCGATGGGAAACGCATCTCTCAGTTGGTTGGCCTTGTTCTGTTAAGCGCGACGACCATCATGGCCGTCGCGTTTTCGAAAAAGCGCCTTATTGCCCGACGATCCGGTTCCACTGGTCTGTCCGCTTGTCGCTCAATTCGCTGATTTGTGCGTAGGGCGGCACAAGGGCTTCGCTGAGCGGCGTGATCCTTTTTTCGACGCCGTCGCGGTACTTGACGTTCACATTCGCCATAGCGTTCTGGAGATCCGATCCCCAGCAGCTTTGTGGCCCCGGCTGTAGCGCCATGTCGATGAGATCCCAGGCGAGGTCGGGAGTTTCTCTTGCCTTCTGGATGCCGACGGTTTGCGACATATTGAGAAAGGCTTCCACGACGGGAACGTTTGGGGGCTTTTCCTTTTGGACAGTTCGTCGTCCACAGCGTGATGGCTCCGCCCCTTGATGACGATCGCATCAATTGCTAATTTACGGAAAATACCCTCGTGTCTCGTGGAGGAGGACCCGATGCACGTTTCTCGCAGGCAGGGCAAGGTGTGCCTATGACGCTACCGCCGATGGCGCATGCCGATCATGTCTATTCGAGTGCCGCCGGCAATGCCGCTGCGGCAAGTTCCCCCGTGGTCGCTTCCTGGCGGCGTTGCATGGTCATGCACCATCTGGCGCCGGAGGATAACCGCAGGCCGAACCGGTTGACCGAGGCACAGTTCCTGCAGGCGCGACAGGCCTCGGAGCGATTGATTGCCGAGGCGAGCGACGAGCTGGACCGGCTGTTTTCCACCGTCGGTCGGTCGGGCTGCTGCCTTCTCCTCACCGACAAAAACGGTGTAGCGCTGGAGCGTCGTGGCGCTGCCGGCGACGACAAGGCGTTTCACGATCTCGGTCTTTGGACGTCATCGGTGTGGACCGAAGCCAGCATCGGCACCAACGGCATCGGCACTGCCCTGGCCGACGAACGCGCCGTTTCGATTTTTCGTGATCAGCATTTCTTCTCGTCCAATATCCGGCTGTCCTGCACCACGGCACCGATCCGCGATCATCGTGGTGAGCTGGCGGCGGCGCTCGACATTTCCACCTGCCGGGAAGATGTCAACGAAACCGTGTTGTCTATCATTTCGCAAACGGTGCGCGACGCCGCTTTGCGTATCGAGCTGAACCTTTTCCGTTCGGCTTTTCCCGGTGCGCGTTTCCTGATGGTCCCACAGGCGGCCCATAGTGCCGCTGCCCTGATTGCCGTCGATCGCAACGACATGGTGATCGGCGCCACGCGTGCTGCACGGCTTGCCCTGAAGCTCGACGATGTCAGGATTGCAGCCGGCATTCCGGCGGCAGACGCGCTCGATGAAGTCTCCTGCGATGCAGCCCGCGATCTCGTCGAGGCCGAACGTGCCGCTTTGACGCGTGCATTGTCGCGCGCCAACGGCAATGTCTCGCAGGCGGCGATCACGCTCGGCATGAGCCGCGCCACCCTTCACCGCAAGATGAAGCGGTTCGGCCTGCATTGATCTGACCCGGTATTGCCGCATCGCGGCATGGTTTGTGCCCGGCAACTGTCGCAGGCTTGCGACAGTGTGCGCCGCCATATCGTCATGGCCGGCTTTCCGTCCGTCCTGACAAAACGCAGATTTCCTCTCAAGCGCGGTCTTAACCGACCGGTCGCGATCATGAAGCTGGATATCAGGGAGGATAATTCCATGCTGCATCAGAAAATCGTCGAATCGCCGTTCAAGCTGAAATACGGCAACTATATCGGTGGCGAGTGGAGAGAGCCGATCGGCGGCAAATATTTCGACAACATCACGCCGGTCACCGGCGGCAAGCTGTGCGAAATTCCGCGCTCCGATGAAAAGGACATCAACGCCGCGCTGGACGCTGCCCATGCCGCCAAGGACAAATGGGGCCGCACGGCGCCGGCCGAACGCTCCAACATCCTGATGAAGATCGCCCAGCGGATGGAGGACAAGCTGGAAGTGCTGGCCCAGGCGGAAACCTGGGACAATGGCAAGCCGATCCGCGAAACCATGGCGGCCGACATTCCGCTCGCGATCGACCATTTCCGGTATTTCGCCTCCTGCATTCGCGCACAGGAAGGCTCGATCGGCGAGATCGACAACGATACCGTTGCCTATCATTTTCATGAGCCGCTCGGTGTCGTCGGCCAGATCATTCCGTGGAACTTTCCGATCCTGATGGCGGCATGGAAGCTGGCGCCGGCGCTTGCCGCCGGCAATTGCGTCGTCATCAAGCCGGCCGAACAGACACCCGCCTCGCTGCTGGTCTGGGCTGAAATCATCGGTGATCTTCTACCGCCGGGTGTCCTCAATATCGTCAACGGTTTTGGCCTCGAAGCCGGCAAGCCGCTGGCGTCCAGCCCGCGCATTGCCAAGATCGCCTTTACCGGCGAAACGACGACAGGCCGGCTGATCATGCAATATGCCAGCCAGAACCTCATTCCGGTGACGCTGGAACTGGGCGGCAAGTCGCCCAACATCTTCTTTGCCGACGTCGCCAACGAAGATGATGATTTCTTCGATAAGGCGCTGGAAGGGTTTGCGATGTTCGCGCTCAACCAGGGCGAAGTCTGCACATGCCCCAGCCGTGCGCTGGTACATGAGAGCATTTATGACCGCTTCATGGAGCGGGCAGTGAAGCGTGTGGAAGCGATCGTGCAGGGCAATCCGCTCGATGCCGCCACGATGATCGGCGCGCAGGCCTCCAACGAGCAGATGGAAAAGATCCTCGCCTATCTCGACATCGGCAAACAGGAAGGCGCCGAAGTTCTGACCGGCGGCACACGCAACGATCTCGGCGGCGAACTGGCCAATGGCTATTACATCAAGCCGACCGTGTTTGCCGGCCACAACAAGATGCGCGTCTTTCAGGAGGAAATCTTTGGGCCTGTCGTGTCTGTCGCCACCTTCAAGACCGATGCGGAAGCCCTCGAAATCGCCAATGACACGCTTTACGGCCTCGGTGCCGGTGTGTGGACCCGCGATGGCAACCGCGCCTATCGGTTCGGTCGCGAGATCCAGGCGGGGCGCGTGTGGACCAATTGCTACCACGCCTATCCGGCGCACGCGGCATTTGGTGGCTACAAGCAGTCCGGCATCGGTCGCGAAACCCACAAGATGATGCTCGATCACTACCAGCAGACCAAGAACATGCTGGTGAGCTACAGCCCCAAGAAGCTCGGCTTCTTCTGACGATCGGCCTGAATTGGCCCTGCCCGGCTGCAAATGGCGTCTTCTCCGCTTCCGGTGCTCATGGACATTAAGTCCACTGCGCTCCGGTTCTCGAAGCCACCATTTTCGCCACGGCAGGACCAATTCCGGGCTCGATCGTCTACGTCAGCGATATCCCCATCTCTCCGCACAGAATGAGATTACCCGCAGGCTGTTTGCTCCGATCGTTTGGGGCAAGGCGCTGACCAATTTTCCTTCTCCCCGTCAAAACGGGGAGAAGGTGGCGGAGCGTAAGCGAGCCGGATGAGGGGCCGTCGTCGCCCCATCCTCCAGAAAGGATTTTCATGGAAACCACCATCAACGGCGAACCCCGCGTTACCGCCACCGATGCGGCGCTTGCCCTGATCACCGAAATCCAGGCGGATCATCCGCATATCCTGTTTCACCAGTCCGGCGGCTGTTGCGATGGCTCGTCGCCGATGTGTTATCCGACAGACGATTTCATCGTCGGTGATCACGACGTGAAACTGGGCGAAATCGGCGGCGTGCCGGTGTTCATCAGCGCCAGCCAGTTCGAAGCCTGGAAACACACGCAACTGATCATCGATGTGGTTGCGGGCCGCGGCGGCATGTTCTCGCTCGATAACGGTCGGGAAAAACGGTTCCTCACCCGCTCTCGCATGTTCGGCGGCGGAGAGGCCTGCGCGGTGCCGGCCGCCCGGGCATGATCCGTAGGCTTTGAGGGGAAAATCCGGGGTGCCTCCCAGCCCCGGCGCGGGACGGCCGCAGTGAAACAGGGTTCGGTTGATCGGCATGCGGCCTCAGCGGGACCGTCTGCATGGTCCCGCTGTGATTGCTGCCGGCCGTCCCCGCATTTTCTGTCGTGATGAAATTTGCGTGGTTTACCGCTTGGCTGCCGTCAGGCTGAAAAACGCGCCCTGCGGGTCCAGCGCCTGCACGATCCAGTTGCCACCCGGCACTTCCACGGGACCGTTGACGATCTCGCCGCCGCCGGCCGTCACGCGTTCGATCGCCGCATCGATGGCTTCGACATTGAAGTAATAACACCAGCAGGGCACCGGCACGCCTTCCGGCCGGGTCATCATGCCGCCGGTGATCTCGCCTCCATGGGCAAAGATGCGATAGGCGCCCATCGGCCCCATGTCGACGTCATGGCTTTTCGTCCAGCCGAAGATTTTTGCGTAGAATTGAAATGCCTCATCACCATCGCCGGCATAAAGCTCGCGCCAGCCGACATTGCCGGGATCGGTCGCAGCCAGTTCACGCGGCGGATTTTCCGGTGGGATCGGCGTCATGATACACAGCACCGCGCCATGCGGATCGGCCACCACGGCAAAGCGGCCAACGCCCGGAATGTCGTCCGGCTCGCGCTGCACGTGGCCACCATGCGCCACATAGTCACGGCAGGTCTGGTCGACATCGTCGACGGCGACATAACCGGTCCAGTTCGGCGGCAGCTTGCCCTCCAGTTCCGGCGGAAAATCCATCATGCCGCCGATGCCGGGGCAATTGTCGCCTTCGCCCATCTCGAACAGGAAATAGGCAGGCATGGAGCCCGTTTCCCCCGGCATCGACATTTCGTTGACCTTCCAGCCGATGACGGTCGAATAGAAATCGCCGGCGGCCTTGGTGTCCGACGTGATCAACTCGCACCAGATGAATTTGCCGTGCGTTTCGGATCGTGTGTTCGAGGCGGTCTGAAGCATTGTCGTCTCCTCACTGTTTATTGTCGTGTCAGCTCAGGCCTTACGCCGATAATGCGCTTCCATGAAGTATTTCCAGCTGCCATCCGGTTGCTTCGCGCTGGACGTGAAGGTGCGGTGATCGTCGGTCAGAAAGGTGATCTGCTCGCGATAATCGGCCATGCCGTCGCCGCTCATCGAGGGGCCCGTCGTGTAAAGGCTGAGCGTCCTGCCGTCCGGTTCGATCTCGCCTTCATAGACCCAGAGATTATCCATCATCGAGCCGAGCCATGTGCCGACATATTTTTCCTTGGCGGCATCGAAGCCAAGGGTGAGCACAGTGGTCGCCGGGCCTTCGCCGCCCGGCATCTCGCCATTGCCTTCGGCAATCACCCATATGCCGGCGAGCGAGCGGACGTTTTCCACCCATGGTGTGCCTTCGCTCATTTCGGACGTGACATCCCATGTGCCAACAAGCCTGTCGAGAAAGCCGTGTTCGGCGCGGGGTTTTGCCATTGTCATCGACATGTCTTCCTCCCTTATGTCGTTTTATCCTTGGTGGCTTCAGTGACAGCAGGATGTATGCGCCTTGTCGGGCTTTTGCCCGTATTCATCGTGGCGTTTGAGAAAACTCATCGTCGAGGTTTCGTTGCGTCCGAGCGGCGCACGGTCGAGCAGCATCAGCGTGCCGCAGACTTCTTCGCCGCCGCGGGCATAGGTCGAATAAGTATGAAAGATCTCGCCTTCCGCGTCGCGATAGAAGGATGACATGCCGTGTTCCTCATCGGCGATCTGGTCGGTCGGCACGTTTCGGTAATTGTATTCGACGCTGCCGGATGCCCGCTCTTGCGCCGAAAACGACACGTCGTAATCGTAATTGAACTCGCTGCCGAAGGACGACACCCAGGGGAAATTCCAGCCCATGCGGTGACGATAGGCTTCGATCTTGGACAGCGGTGCACGTGATACCGCGATCCAGGTGACATCGTGATTGTTGAGATGCGGCAGCGCCCCTTCGATATGATCGCAGAAGAAGGAACAGCCGATACAGCCTTCCTCCCAATCGGGGCCGAGCATGAAATGATAGACCAGAAGCTGGCTGCGGTTCTCGAAAAGCTCGGCCAGCGTCTTGCGGCCGGTCCGGGTGTCGAAGGCATAGTCCTTTGCCACCTTCACCCATGGCAGGGCCCGCCGCGCCGCCCGCACCTTGTCGCGCAGGCGGGTTTCCTCCTTCTCGAGTTCCAGCAATCTCAGGCGGGCATCGCGCCATTCGTTGCGGTCGATCACGGCATTCGTTGGGGAAACAGTTGTATCCATCATCAGGTCTCCTCTTCCTTGACAGATTAGGTTGATATCAACATGGTTATCTCATGCTGTCAAATATCGATTCGATCCCGTTCTCCACCACGCTGCATGTGCGCGACACCTGCCTGTGTCTGCACGTGCAAAGGACAGCGCGTGCGCTTGCCCGTCGTTTTGATGTGGCGATGAAGCCGATCGGTCTGAACAATGGCCAGTTTTCGCTGATGATGTCGCTCAATCGCCCTGTGCCGGCGACGATGAAATCCGTCTGCGATCTGCTTGCCATGGACCGCACCACACTGACTGCAGCGCTGAAGATTCTCGAGCGGCGCGGGCTTGTGAAAAGCGAGGTCGACCCAAAAGATCGCCGCGGCAGACTGCTGATGCTGACCGATGCCGGCATGGCGATGCTGACGGCGGCACTGCCGATCTGGACGCGCGTGCATGAAGAAATCGACGTCGAACTCGGTCACGGCGGCAGCCAGTCCGCCCGCGAAAAGCTTGCTGCAATGCGCTGAAAAGACGAGAACAACAGCATGTTTGCACACATGCAAAAACTGTGAACGGTTTGTGTACGAAATAGTACATACAATCTCTTGCAATTTTGTCGCAGGCGGCATTATACCGCATGCACGGGCTTGAAATGCCCGTCGCTGTTTGCGCAGGGGAGGGCGCATGCCGCGTCATGAAGTCCTCGCAAGGACGCTCCCGACCCGCCGGTCTCTTCGTGAGCCTGCATGCCGCCAGCGCGCCTTCAACAGAAGCACGGTAGTCGCAATTGATCCTTTTTTTCGCTCCTGATGCTGCCGAGGGCCTCCACTGTCGACTCTGTCGAATCCAAAACTGGAGCTAGGGATAAAATGAAAGCCTCTCAGGGCGCCCTGTCCACGATAGCCAAGGTATGGCTGTTCGTGCTCGGTGCCGTTCTCGTTCTCGCGGGCCTGTTTTTCGCCGTCGGCGGCGGTAAGCTCGTCTCTCTCGGTGGCAGCTGGTATTTCCTGCTGGCCGGCCTCGTCATCATTCTTTCCGGTGTGCTGACCATTCTGCGCAAGCCATCAGGCGCGCTGTTGTTCGGCCTTGTTACCGTCGCCACCATTGTGTGGGCGATCTGGGATGCCGGCCTTGATTTCTGGCCGCTGATCTCGCGTCTTCTCGCGATCGGCGTCGGCGCAACGGTTGTTGCACTCAGCTTCCCGCTGCTGCGCAAGGCAGCCGGCAAGACCCCCGCCTATCTCGCCTCCTTCGCGATTGCAGCCGTTCTGGCCGTTGCCTCGGCTGCCGGTTTCGCCGGCATGTTCGTTCCGCATCCGACCGTTGCCTTCACCGGTACGCCGGCGCCGCTGACGCCCGTCGACCCGGCCAAGGAACAGAAGAACTGGGAAGCCTACGGCAACACCAATGGCGGTTCGCGCTTCGCAGCGCTCGACCAGATCACCCGCGACAACGTCAAGGATCTTCAGGTTGCCTGGACCTATCGCACCGGTGACACCCCGATCAGCCCCGGCGGCGGCGGTGCCGAAGACCAGCTGACGCCCCTGCAGATCGGTGATCGCGTTTATCTTTGCACGCCGCACAACAACGTCATCGCCATCAATGCCGATACCGGAAAAGAAATCTGGAAGAACGAGATCAATGCAAAGTCGTCCGTCTGGATGCGTTGCCGTGGCCTCGCCTATTTCGACGCGGCCGCACCGCTCGTGCAGCCGACGATCGATGGTTCGACGCCTGTCACCCCGGTGACGGTTGCCGAAGGTGCGATTTGCCAGCGCCGCATCATCATGAACACGATCACCGCGGAACTGATCGCGCTTGATGCCGATACCGGCGCATTCTGCCCGGATTTCGGCACCAATGGCCGCGTCGACCTGAAGGTTGGTCTCGGTGCTGCTGCTGACCCGCAATATGTTCTGACGGCAGCCCCGACCGTGGCCGGCACGACGATCATCATCGGCGGCCGTATCGCCGACAACGTCCAGGTGGATATGCCGGGCGGTGTCATGCGTGGCTTCGATGTTGTGACCGGCGAACTGCGCTGGGCATTCGATCCGGGCAACCCGGAAATCACCAAGCTTCCGCCGGAAGGCCAGACCTATACGCGTTCGACCCCGAACGTCTGGGCCGGCACGTCCTATGACGCGGAATCCAACACGGTGTTCCTGCCGGTCGGCAGCCCGTCGGTCGACCTTTACGGTGCAACCCGCACGGCGCTCGACCACAAGTACGGCGCGTCCATGCTGGCGCTCGATGCCACGACCGGCCGCGAAAAGTGGGTCTACCAGACGGTTCACAACGACCTCTGGGACTTCGACACCCCGATGCAGCCCTCCTTCATCAACTTCAAGAAGAAGGACGGTTCCACGGTTCCGGCTTTGACCTTCGGCACCAAGGCCGGCCAGATCTGGGTGCTTGACCGCGCCACCGGCCAGCCGCTGACGGAAGTTGCGGACGTTCCGGTCGTTCCGGGCAAGATCCCTAACGAACCCTACTCGCCGACGCAGAAACTGTCTGTCGGCATGCCGCAGATCGGCGCACAGACGCTGACCGAAAGCGACATGTGGGGTGCAACGCCGTTCGACCAGCTGTTGTGCCGTATCGCCTTCAAGGGCATGCGTTATGATGGCGTCTACACGGTTCCGGGCACGGATCTGGCACTCAACTTTCCGGGTTCGCTGGGTGGCATGAACTGGGGCGGTTTCTCCACCGACCCGACGACGAACACCATCTTCGTCAACGACATGCGCCTCGGCCTGTGGATCCAGATGAAGGAAGCCGCCCCGACCACCGCTGTCTCCAGCGGTTCGGAAGCCACCAACACGGTCATGGGCGTCGTGCCGATGAAGGGCACGCCCTACGCGGTCGACAAGAACCGCTTCCTGTCGGCGCTCGGCATTCCTTGCCAGGAACCGCCTTTCGGTTCGCTGACGGCGATCGACATGGATAGCCAGAAGATCAAGTGGCAGGTGCCGCTCGGCACGGTGGAAGACACTGGCCCGTTCGGCATCAAGATGGGGGTCAAGATCCCGATCGGCATGCCGACCATCGGCGGCTCGCTCGCCACCCAGGGCGGCCTGGTCTTCTTCGCCGCCACGCAGGACTACTATCTGCGCGCCTTCGACTCGGCGACGGGCAAGGAAATCTGGAAGGCCCGCATGCCGGTTGGCAGCCAGGGCACGCCGATGACCTACAAGTCGCCTAAGACGGGCAAGCAGTATGTGGTCATCTCGGCCGGCGGCGCCCGCCAGTCGCCCGATCGTGGTGATTACGTGATCGCCTACGCGCTGCCGAACTGATCGGTATCGCCGTTTGAATATGAAGATGCCCGGTGATGAGCCGGGCATTTTTCGTTGGTGAAGTAAGGAAACCTCCACCTCTCGAGGAGGTCATGACTTTGCGTATTTTAGAACTTGGAATTCTTCTAAAACATCCGAATTGACCCCTCAGAGCCCCATTCATTAAGTGGACTTGTTTTGTCATATTAATGTCGGGGGACATGATGCAGTATTTTGTTGAGCCGGGGTCCCAGCTCGATCGTCACACCGCAACGCGTAAGGCAAAAGCCGGTATCTCAAATCGCTATATAGCTCTGGCTTTGGCCGGAACGGCTCTCGGTTTCTCACCCGCAGCCTATGCACAGGAAGGCGAAGAAACCGTTCTTGAACAGCTTGTCGTTACCGCATCCGGTTTTGCGCAGAACGTCAAGGAAGCGCCGGCGAGCATTACCGTTGTCACCCGCGAAGATCTGGAAAAAGGCGCTTATCGCGATCTGACGGATGCGCTGCGAGAGGTGCAGGGCGTCGCCGTCACCGGCGTTGCAAACGAAAAGGATATCTTTATCCGCGGTCTGCCGGGTTCCTACACGCTGATCCTTGTCGATGGCAAACGACAGAGCACGCGTGATGCGCGTACCAACGGCAATTCCGGTTACGAGCAGAATTTCATGCCGCCGGCTGCCGCCATTGAGCGGATCGAAGTCGTGCGCGGCCCGATGTCGTCGCTTTACGGATCCGATGCCATGGGCGGTGTCATCAACATCATCACCCGAAAAGTTTCTGATGTCTGGTCGGGCAGCGTCAGCACCGATGCGACGATCCAGCAGCATTCGAAATTCGGAAATTCCGGGCAGGGCTCGTTTTACGCCAATGGTCCGGTCATTCAGGATACGCTCGGCCTGCAGATCTGGGGAAGAGGCCTCACCCGCTCCGAGGACCGTTTCCTGAGCGGCACGACATCGGCCAAGGAATTCGATCTTACCGGCCGTCTGTCGCTGACGCCCAACGAAGACCACGACATTATCCTCGAAGCCGGTCGCCAGAATGTCCGCCGCGAAGCCTCCGCACCCAACACGCTGGCCGCCGGTGCCAATGGCACCTATAACCAGAATGGTCGTGATCACTGGTCTTTGTCGCATACCGGCCGCTGGGGGCCGACGACGTCGGAATTCTCCATTCTGCAGGAATGGGCACAGCGCGAGAACTACACATTCAATCCGTCTCGCGATGCCTTCGACCGCAATGCCCGAGCACCGGAAATCCGCAACACTGTCATCGATGGCAAATTCACGACGCCGTTCGAACTGCTCGGGTCGCACACGCTTGTCACCGGCGGCCAGTATTTCGAAGCGCATCTGCGCGACCAGAATCCCGGCCGCCGCACTGGTGTCACGGAGGCCTTTTCGGCCACGCAATGGGCCGTATTTGCCGAGGACGAATGGCGCATCTTCGATGATTTCGCCCTCACCGGGGGCCTGAGAAGCGATCATCATGAAGAATATGGCTATCACCTCAGCCCACGCCTTTATGGCGTCTGGAATGCCACCAACGATCTGACGATCAAGGGCGGTATCTCCACCGGATTTCGTGCGCCGGATATCCGCAGCATCGCGCCAGGTTATGTCTACACGACCGGCGGCGGCGGTTGCTCCTACGGCCCGACCGGCACTTGCGGAGTGATTATCGCAGATCCGAACCTCAAGGCCGAGACGAGCACGAGCTACGAAATCGGCGCCTTGTGGGACAATGGCGATGTCAGCCTCGGCGCCACCTATTTCTACACCGACTTCAAGGACAAGATCGCCAATGCGCTGGTAACGGATGCAGCCGGCAATCCGGTTCGCTGGAGCGAGGATCCGAACTACCGTCTCTGGTACAACTACAATATCGACGATGCGATCATCCAAGGGCTTGAACTGACCGCCACCTGGCATGCGACCCCGGATCTATCCTTCCGCGGCAGCTATACCTACACGCACTCGGAACAGCAGACCGGTGCCTATGCCGGCTTCCCGCTGGCGCGCACTCCGGAACATATCGCCAATGTCCGCGCTGACTGGATAACACCGGTCGAAGGGCTGGAAACCTGGGTATCGGTGAACTATCACGGCGAGGAAATCGCGTCGGGCGCGCGCATCGGCACCAGCGGCACGCCTGTCACCATCAATGGTGCTGCCGGACGAAAATACGATCCTTACACGATGGTCGATTTCGGCGCGAAATACGCAATCAACGACAGCGTCACGGTCAACGGCGCCATCTACAACGTCTTCGACAAGAAGGTGGAGCAGACGGACTTCAACACCACGATGGAAGGCCGTCGGTTCTGGTTGAGCGTCACCAAGACGTTCTGAGCGTGAAGATCAAGGCAAACGCGGAAAAGCTTCGCGTTTGCCTTTCCTGTTTCGCCGCAGGTGGTCTATCGCTTGCGCTCAGCCCACAGTTCACCAGCCCGTTTCACGCAATCATCGAACCGTGCCTGCGGATCGCCGGACAGTGCCAGAAACGCCACGGCTGCGGTCTTCAGTATCACCGCTTCGGCCCATTCGTCGCGGGCGGCACCTGACCAGATGGCCTGCCAGTATTCCCGCTGGGTCAGCATGCCGCTGGTGCCCGGCTTGACTTTCCTGCCAGCCGCAACCGTCGTATCCGCGTCCACGCCGGAGGCCATGCGAAAGATCTTGACCATGCGGCCTGGCGTATATTCCGCCACGTCTCGAACCGATCCGATCAAGGCGATATTGGGCAGATCAAGATGACGCGCCACGTCTCGATAGAGGTCACGCCGCGATGATTGCGAAGCTCCGAGGATCGCGGTTTTCGCGCTGAGCGGGTTGATCATGTGGATGGCGGAATGCAGCGGATTGCGCATTTCGAACATCGCATGCAGGCCAAGCAGGCAGCGCGTCTGCGGCGCGAGCGCACCAAGCGGGGCAAAAGCGATCCCCTGGTGGTTTAGCGCTTCGCTCGCTTCTGCGAGTGTCAGGCAAACGGGAATTCCGCAATCTTCGGCCGCCATCTCCAGCTTGCCACTTTCCGGCCCGCTGCCGTAATGGCCATGCAGAAACACCTTGTGACCCGCCATCGCCACCAACCGGGCCGCATGCAGGAACCATGGTGCCGTGCGTATCTTGGGAGAGACATAGGCCGGCCAGTCCAGATCCGGCCGGGTGAAGCGGGCGGGGATCGTCATCGTATTGCGGATCGCCTCGGCAAAACCGGCCAGTTCGCTGGCGCTCGCGCCGCGATAATGGATCGTCATCAGCAGCGCGCCGATCTGCAATGGATCGGCCTGGCCGTCGAGGATGAGGGCGAGCGCATCGCGTGCTTCTTCCTGCGTCAGTGGCCGGCTCTGGCCCGGTCCCGGCGCCGTTGTCGCGATATAGCGTGCCAGCCGCCGGTGCGGATCAGCATTGTCACCGATTGTCGCCATGCGGATGGCTTTGCTGCGAGGTGTCGGTGCCGCTTCAAGCTGATCCGCCGGTGTGACCGAAAGCGGAATGATCCCGGTTCGGGTTTCGACCGACCAATTGTCTGGCACGGGGGCGGGTGAGAGAGGCGCGGTTACATGGTCTGCCACCGGCAAGACGGCGGATTTAGCCAAAGGCGTGCCGTTGGTCGCGGCTAGCAGCACTTCCGTCTCGGACGCCAGCCCTCGAACCCGTAGGCGCAGGGTTTCGGCAAAGGGGGTGGGCCGCATGCCCTGCCCGGTGCGGATGAAAATCGGATCGTCATAAAGCTTGCGCAGATCGGACAGCATGCGGCTGACGGCGGAAACCTGCAGTTTCAGGCTGGCGGCGGCGCGGCTGACGCTGCCTTCGCGCAGGAGCGCGTCAAATGCCACCAGCAATTTGACCTGGCTGAACGCGCCCGCACCACTGTCATCCACTTTCCGGCCGAGGCCATGCCCGTCACCTGCCATGCCTGTTCGTTCCCGTCATGCCCATCGATTTGTCCGATGCGCAATTTAGATCGTCTCTAAATGACATCGGTTGACCCTTAAGCACTCCCTACATAAGTGTACATAATTACTCAACTTAAGTTTCGGCTGATAACGCAGCATTGATCCGCGACCGTATCAGCCATGACAAAGGAATGGACATGAAGACGACGAAGCGGCCCTCCCGATTTGCCATGGCCGTCATGGCGGGCGTCATTTCTCTCGGGTTTTCCGGGTTTCAGGCAAAAGCCGCCGACGTCACCATCAAACATTCCAAGGGCGAGACGACGTTTTCGCAGGTCCCCAAGAAGGTCCTGACCTTCGATCTCGCAACGCTCGATACACTGACTGCGCTTGGCGTGGATGTGGCCGGCGTACCTGCCGGCAACAAGCCGGACTATCTCTCCAAATATGCCGGTGAAGATGTTGCCAAGATCGGCACGTTTTTCGAGCCGGATTACGAAGCCGTCAATGCCGCCGAACCGGACCTGATCATCGTTGCCGGCCGCTCCAGCGCAAAATATGCGGATCTTGCCAAGATTGCCCCGACAATCGATCTGACCGTCAGTGCCGAGAAGTTCCTTCCCGAAGCACAGGAAAATGTTCGCAACCTCGGCAAGATCTTCGGCAAGCAAAAGGAAGCGGAAGCGCTGCTTGAAAAGCTCGCCGCCTCGACGGCCGATCTGAAGGCCAAGGCCGGACAGCAGGGCAAGTCGCTGCTGGTGCTGACCACGGGTGGCAAGATGAGCAGCTATGGTCCCGACTCGCGTTTCGGCATGCTGTTTTCCGATTACGGTTTCGTGCCGGCGGAAACGACCGGAGCCAAGGGAACACATGGCAACCCGACCTCCTATGAATATATCCTCGAAAAGAACCCGGAATGGCTGTTCGTGATCGATCGCGATGCCGCGATCGGCCGTGATGGCGCCGCCAGGAAGATGCTCGACAACGACGTCGTCGGCCAGACGACGGCATGGAAGAACAACCATGTCGTCTATCTCGATCCGGTCGCCTGGTATCTCGTTGGTGGCGGTATCACCGCTATGCAGAAAAGCGTCGATCAGCTTTCCAAGGCAATCGCCAGTAACTAACGTAGAAGCCAGCCACATCGTTCGCTGAATGAACCGCGCCACCCTGCGCGGTTCAACCTTTTCCGGAATATCCAGATTTTGCCGTTGAAACTGTTCCTGCCCGCCCTGCTGCTGACTTTCCTATCGGCCGTTGTGAGCCTGTTCGTCGGCGTGCGCGATGTGTCTCCGCTTGATCTGTTTTCGGGCACAGCGGACCAGCGGGATCTGATGGTGCTGGCGGCAAGCCGCGTGCCGCGCACCATTGCCCTTGTTCTGGCCGGCTCCGGCATGGCGATCGCCGGCACGATCATGCAGATGCTGGCGCGCAACCGGTTTGTCGAACCGTCCACCGCCGGCACGGTGGAATCGGCGAGCCTCGGGATGCTCACCGTGCTGCTGATCGCACCGGATATGCCGGTTATTTTCAAGATGCTGGTGGCCGCCGCTTTCTCCATGGCCGGCACGGCGCTGTTCCTGTCCATCCTGCGCGCCATTCCCTTGCGCTCCATCCTGATGGTACCGCTGGTCGGCATCATGCTCGGCGGCATGATCAGTGCGGTCACCACGTTTTTCGCCTACCGCTTTGATCTGCTGCAATCGATTGGCGCCTGGTCGAGCGGCGATTTTTCCATCGTTCTGCGCGGCCGTTATGAAATCCTCTGGATTGCCTTTGCCCTGACCATCGCCGCCTACGTTGCCGCCGACCGGTTCACAGTCGCCGGCATGGGCGAGGATTTTTCCAGCAATCTCGGGCTCGACTATCGCAAGGTGATGACACTCGGTCTCGTCATCGTGTCGATGGTGACGGCCTGTGTCGTCGTCACCGCCGGCGTCGTGCCGTTTCTCGGGCTGATCGTGCCGAATGTCGTCAGCATGATCATGGGCGACAATCTGCGCCGCAGCCTGCCATGGATCGGCCTGTGCGGCGCAGCCCTCGTGCTTGTCTGCGATATCATCGGGCGGGTCATCAATGCCCCGTTCGAAATCCCGGTCGGTGCGGTTCTTGGCATCGTCGGCAGCCTCTTTTTCCTCTATCTGCTGCTGGGGAGGCGCAACCGTGTCGCCTGAAGCGCTGCGCAAGACCTCGCTGATCACCCTTGCCATCCTGACCGCAATGGCCCTGATCTCGGCTGTCTCCTTCATGACACTTGGTGCACGCGGAAGCTGGTCATTCGTCCTCAGTTTCCGCGGTACGCGGCTCGCCGCCCTGGTGATCGTGGCCTATGCGATTTCGGTATCGACCGTGCTGTTCCAGACCATTACCGGCAACCGCATCCTCACCCCCTCGATCATGGGTTTTGATGCGCTTTACGTGCTGCTGCAGACGGTTCTCGTGTTCACTCTCGGCGCGGCGGCAACCTCTGCCATTGATCCGCGGCTGATGTTCGTTCTCGAAGTGGCGGCCATGATCGGCTTCTCGCTGCTGCTGTTCCGGTTTCTGTTTTCCGGCCATGCGCAGAACATCCATCTGCTGGTGCTGGTCGGCATCGTGCTCGGCGTGCTGTTCCGCAGCCTGTCCGGTTTCCTGCAACGGATCATCAATCCCGACGATTTCGTCGTGTTGCAGGACCGGCTGTTCGCCAGCTTCAACATCACCGACGGCACGCTTGTCGGCGTTTCCGCAGCGCTTGTGGCGGGCGTCACCTTCTTCATCTGGCGCATGCGCGACACGTTCGATGTGCTGGCGCTTGGCCGCGACATGGCGATCTCGCTGGGGCTCGATTATCAGGCGGCAACCACGAGGATCCTGATCCTCGTCGCCATCCTGATTTCCGTCTCCACCGCGCTGGTGGGGCCGGTCACGTTCTTTGGCCTTCTGGTCGCCAATCTTGCCTATCTGATCATTCCGGCCAGCCGCCACCGCTATACGCTGCCGGCCGCCGTGCTGATCTCCATTCTCTGCCTCGTGGGTGGGCAGACCATTCTGGAACGGCTTTTTGCCTTCGACACGGCCTTGTCGATCATCATCGAGTTTGCCGGCGGCCTGTTCTTCATCCTCTTCCTTCTGAAAGGGCGCAACCGATGATCGAGATCGCCGGAATCAGCAAATCCTATGGCAAATCGCTCGTGGTCGATGGTGTCACGCTGACCTTGCCGAAGGGTGGCCTGACCTCGATCATAGGTCCCAATGGCGCCGGCAAATCGACGCTGATGTCGATGATCGCACGGCTGATGCCCATGGATGCGGGTACCGTCATGGTCGATGGCCTCGACGTAACAAAGGTTTCGGGTGATGTGCTGGCAAAACGGCTGTCCATCCTGCGGCAGGACAATCATTTGACTGCCCGCCTGACGGTTACCGATCTCGTGACTTTCGGCCGTTACCCCTACAGCAAGGGACGGCCGACGCTCGAAGATCGCGATCATGTGGAGCGTGCCATCGCCTATCTCGGGCTTGGTGATTTCCGTCACCGTTTTATCGACGAGCTTTCGGGCGGCCAGCGCCAGCGTGCCTTCGTGGCGATGGTCCTGTGTCAGGACACCGATTACATGCTGTTCGACGAACCGCTCAACAATCTCGATATCAGCCATTCGGTATCGATGATGAAGCTGCTGCGTGGTTCTGCGCGCGATCTCGGCAAGACGGTCGTGGTCGTTCTGCACGATATCAATTTCGCGTCCTGTTATTCCGACCACATCGTGGTCATGCGCGATGGCAAGCTTCTGCTACAGGGGCCACCGGCCGAGATCGTTCGCGAAGACATTCTCTCGGAAATCTACGCCACCGAGTTCAAGGTGCATGAACTCGACGGCAATCGCATCGCCACGTTTTATTGAGCCCGATCAATCATCGTTGTCGGATTTGCGCGTCTGCATCAGGCGCGCCTGACGCAATTTCTCGGTCTTCTGTTCACGCGCTGCAGCTTCCGCCTCGATGATCCCGAATGCGACCTGGTTGGTCTGTTCGAATTTTGCGATCCTGTCGGCCAGTGCCATTGTTCTTACCTCTTTGTTGCCGCCCGTTATATAACTAGGGCGGATGTCAGGCAGGCCAAGCGGCAACTGCGTATTTCTACGGTATCGGTCAGGAATTACCGTGAATTGGCGGGTTTACTCCACGATCCGGTTTCGCAATCGGCCCTCATCCAGCAATATTCTCACCGTCCGTGCCGCATTGGTGCGCATCTCGATGGCGGCGTGGTCGGAATAGAAGGCATTGTGCGGCGTGATCACCAGCCGTCCGGCCAGACATTCCTCGCGCTCCCGCCATGCGGTGAGCAAAGGGTGAGCCGGAGGAGGCTCCTGAGCCAGCGTATCGATGGCAGCGGCTGCAAGATGGCCGCTGCGCAACGCCGCTTCCAGTGCATCGAGATCATCCAGCAGCTCGCCTCGGGCGGTGTTGACGATGATCGCGCCGGGCTTCAGGCGCGCAAGGCCTTCGGCATCCAGCAGGGCGCGTGTCTCGGCGTTCGCCGGGCAATGAAAGGTAACGATGTCGGACTGCGCCAACAGATCGTCGAGACGGTCGGTGCGCTCGTAGGAAATTGCCTTTTCATGACCGGGCGGCTGGCCGGGATCGTAACCGAGAATGTGGAAGCCAAAAGGTTTCAGCCGGTTGACCACTGCCGTGCCGATGCGGCCGACACCAACCACGCCGACAGTTGCCTTGTTGGAGCGCGGAAGTGGCTTCAGGCTATGAACCTGCCAGCCGGATGTGTAGGTGCGTGCACGAAAATCGTGTTCCCACAGGCGCCGGTGCAGCGACAGGATCATAGCCAGCGCATGATCGGCGACTTCCTCCGTCCCGTAATCGGGATTGTTGGCGAAAGGAATGCCGGCATGGGCAAGCGCCGCAAGGTCGATCTTCTCGTAGCCGACGCCATAACGCACCACACCGCGACAACGGGTAAGGCTTGTTATGCTGCGCGGCCCCAGCCGGGCGCCCCACACCATCAGGGCATCGAGCCTTGCCAGTCGTGATGGATCGAACGTCGTTTCATCGGTGTTTGCGAAGAAGTCGATCTCGACATCGTCCCCAAGGATGTCCGCTTCGAGATCGGGCGAACCGATCATGTGGTCGGTAATGCCGACCACATATTTTCTGGCATCTGTCATGTCGATCCTGCGGATATCGGGTTTCCGGCTTTATTCCGCTGCAATCGCTGTCACCGCTGCGCGGGCCTTCACCAGAAGCGAGGCTTCCGCCAGTGCCTGATTGACACGACCGAGAATGACCGGAGAGGCAACACCATCGGTGAAATCGCGGCCGGAAGCGTAGATCGCGGTCGGCAGAACGAAGGCTTCGAAAAATGCGAACAGTGGACGAAGCTGGTGCTCGACGACCAGAGAATGCCGCTCGCCGCCGCCGGTTGCCGTCAGAATGATCGGCTTGCCGCGCAGGTCTGCCGGATCGAGCAGATCAAAAACATGCTTGAACAGGCCGGTATAGCTGCCCTTGTAGGTGGGCGAACCGATGACCAGCGCTTCCGCCTCGATGATCGTGCGGATGATCTTTCTGGCGGCCGGATTAAGGTCGGAAACCGAGCGGGCTGCGGCAAGCGAGGTGCCGAGGTCTTCGACATCATAGACGACGTGGCTGAGGCCCGTCTGCCGTCCCAACTGCTCGGTCACGCTCTCGACAAAACGGCGTGTGCTCGACGGGCGGGAGAGATTGCCCGAAAAACCGACGATAAGATCGTTGCTCATAGAAATTCCTTTCGCGACTTGATCGCTGTCATGCGGTTTTGAGGATGGGCAGTGTGTCCGGATAGGCTGCCTGCACGGTTTGCTCGTGGTTCCATCGGCCGAATGCTGCGCGGCCGAGGATGGCCACCGATGTGTCTTCCTGTGGCGCGTGAACCAACACCGACTGGACATCGCGAAAATGCCGTTCGATGCCGAGGTCGGCACTGAGGCCCGGATTGCCGATGCTGCGCACCGCAAGCTGCACGGCATCGCGCAACTGCCGGCCGGCCAGCAATCTCGCCCGGATCAGCCGTTCGGCATCGACACTATTGTGTTCCAGCGTATCGAAAATGATCTGCCGGGCACCGGAAACCAGAAGGTCGATTTCGCCCGAAAGGGTAATGAACCGTTCGGTGCGCGCAATCGGATGTCCGAGATTGGCCGGCACGCGCTCATGCGCGAAACGGATGAAGGCGGCCTGCGCCGCCTCGGCGGCACCGAGATAGATCGCGGTCAGCGCCAGATTGAAGGCGGCATGGGCGCGGTTGTCCTGCTGCGCCGCCGATGGGTCGACGAGGTCGATGGCATTGCCGGCCGGGATCGCGACATCGCTATACTGGACGTCATGCGAGCCGGTGGCGCGCATGCCGAGGCTGTTCCAGTTTTCGATCACATGAATGCCGGGCAATCCGTTCGGCACCACGAACGTGCCGACGCGAGCGGGTGTCTCGTCGGTATGCGCCCAGACGAGGAAATGCGTGAGGCCATGGGCGCCGGTCACGAAGCGCTTGCGACCGGTGATCGACCAGCCGGTCGCGGTGCGTCGAGCGATGGTGGCCGGAAGGCCGCCGCGGGCGGGCGATCCCAGTTCAGGCTCCACACGCGCGGCATTGAGCAGAAGCGGCTTCTGCCCGGCTTCCGCCAGCAGGCGCTTGTAGAGATCTTCCGGCCAATGGCTTTTGGTCGCCTGTCCGAGATGGTTGAAGATGGTCATGGCGCTGATCAGCGCCACCGACGGATCGCCGCGTCCAAGTGCCGCCAGAATGTGGCCGACATCCGCAAGTGTGCCGCCCTTGCCGCCATAACGGGTGGCAACGGTCGTTTCCAGAAGCCCGCTCGCATGTACGGCACGAATACCCGTCCACGGAAACTCTCCGGTGCGATCCGCCTCAGGTGCGGCCTCCGCGATGATGCGGACGGTTTCCTCGGGAACGATGGGATGATGGGACATGCGGTCTGGGCTTTCTGGCTGTTTACGTGAGCTGGAGGCAGACGGCCCGGCCTTGTGAGCCGGGCCGCAAAATCATGCGGCAGCCTTCTTTTTTGCGTCTTCCCGCTCGCGAATGCCTTCGCGCACCAGCGGCAGGATGTAGCGACCGTAATCGACCGCATCATTGTAGTTGTCGTAACCGCGGATGGAGATCAGGTCGCAGCCGAGATCAATGTAATCGAGAATGCTGTCGGCGATCGTGCGTGGCGAGCCGACAAGCGCAGTGGTCGCGCCGCTGGCATTGGTGGCGGTGACGGTCGGGTACCAGAGGGCACGGTCATGCACGTCGCCGCGTTTGGCGATGTCGAGAAGACGCTGCGAACCGACATTGGCCGGGGCCGGAGCGTTGACCGGAGCGCGATGCAGGCCCTTCTGACGGTTGGCTGTCAGCTGGTCGAGAACCTTGTGCGCCTTTTCCCAGGCCAGTTCGTCGGTTTCGGCCACGATCGGACGGAAGGTGACCCAGATGCGCGGGCGATCGGTGCGGCCGGCCTTGGCCGCTTCGGCATAGACGCGGTCGATCTGCTGCTTGGTTTCCGCCAGCGGCTCGCCCCACAGGCCAAAAATGTCGCACAGCGAGCCACCGATGCGGTAAGCCGCGTCGGAGGAACCGCCGAGCGAAATCGGGATCGTGCCATTGGTCGGGCGCACGGCGCTGCGGAACTGCTTGAACTGGTAATATTTGCCGTCGAAATCGAAGGCTTCCTTGGATGACCATGCGAGGCGCAGGATACGGATATATTCCTCCTGCCGCTCGTAACGCTCTTCCTTGTTGAGGAAATCGCCTTCGCGGGCCTGTTCCTCATCGCTGCCGCCGGCAATGAAGTGGACGACGACACGGCCGCCGCTCAGCTGGTCTAGCGTGGCGAGCGATTTGGCCGCAACGGTCGGATAAACCGTGTTCGGGCGCAGCGCGACGATGATCTTGATATTCTTCGTGTGGGCAAGAACGGTCGCGCCAAGCGTGAACGGATCGAAGGAGGACGAGGAATAGGGGATCAGCGTGTAGTTGAAACCGTAATCATCGAGTGCGCGTGCGTAACGCTCGAGGAAAAGCGGATCGACCGGTGCATCCGGAATGGGGTTGAGGTCGTTCGATTCATTGGGAAAGCTGACGCTGATGAATTCCGCAGTCATTTTGAACTCCTTGAGATAACCGACCGTTGGCTTGAGGTTAGGCCGGGCAATGAAAGGTGAAAAACACGGGTCTTTCGTTTTCTATTCAGTTCGTAGAAAATATTGTCTGTTGCGGTGCGTGAGACGAAACCCGCATCGAGAAGGCGGCTAGACGGCGGGCGACCATCCGAGGCTCGGGGCAACCGTTTCGGCCAGATCGGTCAGCAGCCGGATATTTTCGGCCAAACCAAAGGCGGGCGGCAGGAAGAGGATGATCTCGTCCGCTGCCGCCAGACCCGGATCATTGAACACGGCTTCCAGAACCTCATCGGGTGCACCCTGAAACACCGGTGAAATCTGCGCTCCGGCTGGCTGAGCCGCGGGGATGAGCGCACCCTTGGGGCGCGACGCCGCGATGCCATTGGTGCGGCGATCCAGATCATAGGCCGCGTATTTTTCGCGCAGATCCGGCGTGGTGCCGACCAGAATGGATGCGGCAACGGCAACGGACGGCGGCTCGGTGCCCCAGATCCGGCGCCAGTTGCTGCGATAGGCCTCGATGATGCGGGCCTGATAGGCACCAAAAGTCTCGCCATCGTCCTGATCGTGCTGCACGGTGCCGCAGATCAGGCCGATCCCCAGTTCGGCAGCCTGCACGGCGGAACTCAGGCTGGCGGAACCCTGGCGAATTCTCGACCGCAGTGTCGGGCTGTGGGGTGTGACGCGAAGCTCGGCACCTTTTGGCGCGCCCTGACCCGCTTCCGTCACCGTGTGAAGGACGTCGCCCGAAAGTGCCGAGAGGAAACGCGCCTGCCGGCGTTTGGCTTCGGTGCGCGCATCGGTTTCGACCGTGCCGAAAACGGCGTCGAAGGCACCGCTCGCACCGGTCGAGATGGCCAGTTCCAGCCGGCCGCCTATCAGTAGGTCGGTGGTGCCGGCTGCTTCCGCCAGAAGGATCGGGTCCTGATAGCGCATGGGGATGACGGCCGATCCGAGCGTGATGCGGCTTGTATGCTGTCCGGCTGCCGCGAAGAAGGGCAGCGGCGATGAGAGGTAATGGTCGAAATGCCGCTGATAGGCCCAGCCGGATTGATAACCCAGTTGTTCGGCCTGCCGGTAAAGCTCGATGCCGTCGCGCAGCCCTTTGGCGGGACCATCATCGTCGTTGAAGGAGACGCGGGTGTTGAAACCCAACCGCTGTTTGGGCCGGAACGCGGCGGGCAGGGTGGTGGTCGGCAGGGCGATGGTCATGCAAACGCCTCCTTGCGCTCGGCGCGCGATACGCGCCGATGCGCCGCCTCGGATGTGTCGCCAGAGAGACCGGAGGGGATGGATTCCAGCAGCGTCGCCGTATAGGCGTGGCTCGGGTTGTCGAAAATGTCGCCAACAGTGCCGTGCTCGACGATGCGTCCGCGCTGCATGACCGAGACGGTGTGGGCAAGCTGGCGCACCAGCGCCAGATCATGCGACACGAACACATAGGTCAGGCCAAGCTTTGCCTGCAGCGACAGAAGCACCTCGACGATATCCGCCTGCACGCTGACATCGAGCGCCGAGGTCGGTTCATCGAGAACGATGACATCCGGCTTCAGCACCAGAGACCTTGCAATCGCCACGCGCTGGCGCTGGCCGCCCGAAAGCGCACCCGGTTTGCGGGAGAGGAGATGGTCGGCCAGACCGACATTGGTGAGCGCCTCGCGCACCTGCTGTGTCCGCTCTGCCGCCGTACCGATCTTGAAGCGGTCGAGAGGTTCGCGCACCAGACGCTCCACCGTCCATGTCGGGTCGAGCGAGGTGAAAGGATTCTGGTAGACCAGTTGCAGGTGACGCCAGACCGCGCGCAGATCTTTTTGCGACCGGCCGGCCAGGTCGTCGCCGGCAACCGAAATGCTGCCGGTATCGGGTTCGTCCAGCCCGAGCAGCAGCCGGATCGTCGTGGTCTTGCCCGAGCCGGATTCGCCGACCAGCGCATGGGTGGTGCCGGCCGGAACCGCGAACGAAACGTCATCGACGGCGGTCAGCACCTTGCCATCGACCTCGAATGTCTTGGTGATGGAATTGACCTCGATCTTCGGGGCCTTGGCGGTTTTGCCGTCGAGCAGGCGGAAACCCGGATCTCTCAGTTTTGCATAACGGTTCGGGTTGAGCGCCGGCACATCGGCATGCAGTTTGCGGGCATAGGCAGACGTCGGCGACGAAAATACCGATGCGGTTTTGCCGGCTTCCTGCACGCTGCCGTCTTTCAGCACCACAAGCTGGTCGGCGCGTTCGGCAGCAATCGCCAGATCGTGGGTAATCAGCAGCAGGCTGATATCCAGATCGTGCTGCAGGCGGGTGAGGAGATCGAGAATGCGCTTCTGGATCGTCACGTCGAGCGCAGAGGTCGGTTCGTCGGCGACCAGAAGGGCGGGGCGGGGTAGAACGGCAAGGCCGATCAGCACACGCTGCAACATGCCGCCGGAGAGCTGGTGCGGATAGGAATCGTAGACCCGCTGCGGGTTGTCGAGCCCCACCTGCGCGAAGGTCTCAAGAATGAGTTCCTTGCGGATCGAAGCATTGGGCTCGTCGGTCAGGGCGGCCGCCTCCATCGCCTGCGCACCGATCGTGCGAACCGGGTTGAGCGAATTGCCGGGATCCTGCGGTACGAAGCCGATGGCGCGTCCGCGCAATGGCCGGAACTGACGCTCGGACAGCGACAGCACATCCTGCCCGTCAAACACCACCTTTCCGCTGGCGTGGCCGCCGCTCGGAAGCAGCCGCAGAACGGCACGGGCGATCGTCGATTTGCCCGAGCCGGATTCGCCGATCAGCGCAAGGCTCTTGCCGCGGCCCAGCTCGAAGCTCACATCATGGACGACCTTGTTGCCGCCATAGGAAACCGAAAGATTTTCCGCGCGCACCAATGATGTCGGGTTGGCTGCATGGGAGGCTACAGTCTTGATAGCGGTGAGATGGGTATTCAGTCTGTCTTGCGAAGCCATCGGCTGATCCTGTTCACAGAGAGGACGGTCACGATCGTTACGAAAGCGGGGGCGTAAACCAGCCACGGCCATTTGAGGTAATCCTTGCCGATCGAGATCAGCAGGCCCCAGTCGGAGGAAGGCGGCGGGTCGCCGTAGCCGAGGAAGGCCAGGCTGGCGATCACCAGAATGGACTCGCCGAACTGCAGCACGGCCAGCGGCAGCACCGAGCGCGAGGCATTGGGCACAACGTGGCGTGAGAGGATATACCAGCGCGAGCCGCCCGACAGGAACGAGGCTTCCACGAAGGTCGCCTGCCGTGTCTTGATGACTTCGGAGCGAGTGACGCGGGCAAAAAACGCCACGGCCGAAATGCCGGTTGCAATCGCCGCGTTGATGGTCTCGAAGCCGATGGCCGTGACGATGATCACCGCCAGCAGAAATTTCGGGATGGACAGCAGCACGTCGACCAGACGCGCCAACAGGATATCGACCCAGCCGCCGAGAAAACCCGCCAGAAGGCCGATCAGCCCGCCGAACAGAACACCGATGACGACCGCCACAAGCGCGCTCGATACGGATGAGGCGGTGCCATAGACGACGCGGGTATAGAGGTCGCGGCCGAGATGGTCGGTGCCGAACCAATGCGACAGGCTGGGACCGAGGAGTTTGTCGGCCGGAACGCCGACGACCGGGCTGTATGTGGTGAACAGCTGCGGCGCCAGCGACCAGGCGATGACGATCGCGATCACGGCAAAGGACAGGGCGACGATAGTGGGCATGCGAAGAGCGGCGCGCCACTCCTGCCACCGGCTGACGGGGAGGGAGGAGTTCGATACAAAAGTCATGGATTCACCGCTTTGGTCGGGTCAAGAGACGGTTCACCGGCGGCTGTGGACCGGTATTTTTTCCCCACGACCATTTTGACGCGCGGATCGAGCAGTGGATACAGCAGGTCGGCGATCAGGTTGACGAGCACGAACACGACGGCGCCGAGCGAAACAATGGCCTGCAGCACAGGCAGATCCTGCGTGCTGACCGACCGCTGGACGAGACTGCCAAGACCCGTGCGGCCAAAAACGGTCTCGGTGATGAGGGAGTTTCCAAGCAGTTCGCCGACCGTCAATGCGATGACGGTGACGACCGGCAGCGACGCAGGCTTCAGGAGGTGTCTCGTAAACAGGCGCCGCTGGCCGATGCCGCGGCTGCGGGCAACCGAGGCATATTCCTGTTTGGCCTCGTGATCGAGATTGGCGATCAGCACTTCGGCGATCTGCGCCGAGAACGGAATTCCGATCGTGATTGCCGCAAACAGGGTGGCCCAGAAACTGTCGGGCTCGATGACGCGGAACAGCCTGAGCTGAAAACCGAAAAGATGAATGAGGAACAGGCCGATGACGAAATTGGGCGTCGACTGGAAGAGTGACGGGAATGCCCGCAGCAACCCCTGGCCGTAGCGCTTCGGCAGCACCTGCGTGCCGTAGGCGACCGCGAATGCCAGGAAAAGAGCGACCGCCAGTCCGCTCGACGCCAGGATCAGCGTCGAGGGAATGACTTCGGCGATCAGCGTCGATACGGGCCGGTTGGAGCGCATCGACACGCCAAGATCGCCGGTCAGGAAGCCAGAGAGCGAATGCCACAACTGCACCAGAACCGGCTGGTCCAGCCCCTGTGCCGCGATGATTTCACCGATTTCCTGTTCGGAAAAACCGTTCTGCGGGTTGCGCAAAACGCTGGTGATCGGGTCGCCAGGCAGGATGCTGACGACCACGAAGGTGAAGACATAGGCCAGCAGGATGACGACGACCGCCTGGCCGAGCCGCTTGGCGGCGTAGGTTAGGTAGGCATTGCTCATGCCGGTGCCTCGCATGGTTCGGTTGCGTTAGTCGGCGATGAAGGCCGTGTAATAGCTGGCGTAAGCCACGCCGTTATAGGTCTCGCCCTTCAGCGTCGGCGACTGCACGTAGATGCGCTGGACGATCTGGGTGCGCGGGATGAAATAACCCTGGTCGAGGACATGCTTCTGCAGGTCGTTCAAGAGCGGGCTGCGTTCATCGAAGGACCCGGCACCGGCGATACTGTCGCGCAGCTCGTTGATCTTGGCGTCGCGGTCATCCAGCGCGAACCAGTTCTCGCCGTTGTTGGCATTGGTGAGGATGCCGGCCACGGTGCCTGCATCGATGAAGCTGCGTGTCACTTCATAGGTCGGCACGGCAGCGCCGCCGAACTTCACCTTTTCGCCGTAGGTCACGACGTCATAGGCGCGGATGACGACCTTCCAGCCGAGCTTGCCGAGCTGCTGCGCGATCAGTTCGTCGACCGATTTCGAGGTGGCGAGATAGGGGTTGGAATGGATGGTCAGCACCAGTTCCTTGCCGTCCTTGGCGCGGATGCCATTGGCGCCCTTCACCCAGCCGGCCTCGTCGAGCAGCTTTTCGGCCTTGGCCGGGTCAAATGCCAGAAGCGCGCTCTGGTCGGTCGCTCCGGGCACGTTGCTCTGGATGAACGAGGTCGCGAGCTTCCAGTCCGGCGTATAGACGGTGTCGATGATTTCCTGGCGGTTGATGCCGGCCTGCAGCGCCTGGCGTACCTTCACGTCGTCATATGGGGCATGTTTGGTGTTGACCGCCCAGCCATTGACGAAACCGAGATAACGCGGCGTGGCGACGGTAAAGCCTTCTTCCTTGAGCGACTTCAATTCCTGGGGCGATGCGTTATAGGCGACATCCGCCTGTCCGGACTGAACCGAGGCGACGCGCAGCGATGGTTCCGAGACCAGCTTGTAGGTAATCGTATCGAGGAAGGCCGGGCCGGTATGGCCGACGGCTGCCGGTCCCCAGTTATAGTCCTTGCGCTTGGTGAGTGTGACGTGGTCGCCCTCTTTCCAGCTCTCGACCACATAAGGGCCGCTGCCGGCGGTCTTGCTGAGATCCGCCTGTGCCGAGGCAGGCTGGGCGATGCTCTTTGGCGAGATCAGGATCGAGCCGTGATAACCGAGTGTGGGAATGAAACCGAGTGTCGGCTTCTTGAAAAAGACCTTCACCGTGGCGGCATCGACGGCTTCGGCGCGGTCATAGGTTTTCGGGAAGAGGCCGATCGGGTTGATGCCTTCGTTCTTGCGACCGGCATACCAGATATCGAGATTGGCAACGACGGCCTTGGCATCCAGCGGCTCGCCATCGGAGAAGGTCACACCGCTCTTCAGGTGAAGGGTGAATTCGGTGGCGTTGTCGTTCTGCTCCCAGCGTTCGGCAAGCCAAGGGCTGACCTTGCCCTCGGCATCGACGTAGAGAAGCTTGTCGGTGACATGGCCCCAGATATGGCCCTGAAAGCTGGAGATCGCGCTGTTGTTGGGGATCCAGGTATCGCCCAGCGAGTCGATCAGGAAGGTGATGTCGCCGCCCTCCTTGGGTGTGTCGGCGGCCAGAACCGGAGACAGGCCGGTTGTCGCGACAAGTGTTACGGCAGCCAAAGCTGACGCGGTCAGCAACAGGCGGCGTCGGGAAAGAGACAGAAGGGTGGAACGGTCGGTCATGGGTAAATCCTGAGGCTTGACGTTGTTGCCGGTTCTGGTTGCGGATCGGATTCCCCCGTTCCGCAGATGCGTTCTGATCCTGTCGGCGCTGTAAAAAGCGCGCAGAAAACCGTTCGCCGATGGATGAACCGCTCGGCGAGGGCGCCCGCTCAGAGGACGGGTTGCTGGTGAATGAACGAGGGAGGCTTTTGCCTATTCGCTACAGATGCGTCTTCGTGTTGGTTTGACAAAAATCATGAGAGCAAGCCTAGGCAAGACAGCGTCAACGAGGAAGACCGATCATTCTCTTTCTATGGACTTAGTAGATTATTTTCTTCTGTTTCAGCGTTTGTGAGGGTCTGCTTTTCCGATGTGGTCCCATGCAAATTGCGAGGGCGGGGATCAGCGTCCGTCGGCCGAGAAGGCCATTGCCTCGAAAATCCGCACTGCGGGCAGTTCGCCGGAAAACCGTTCCACCTCGACGCGGGTCAATTGGCCGGTCGACCCTTGAGCCAGTTTCGACGTGCCGATGTCGTGGGTCAGAATATTGGGGTTGCCGTGGATGCACATGGCATCTGCTGCAGCCGGATCGTCGGCTTCGAACCAGGCGCCGGTTGCCAGCTGCATCACGCCCGGCCGCACATCCTCGCTGATGATCGCAGCCGCAAGGCAGCTGCCGCGGGCGTTGAACAGTTTTACGATGTCGCCATCCGTGATGCCGCGCGCCGCCGCATCCGCCGGGTTTATGCGCACCGGTTCGCGATCCCTGATCTTGGTGGAACGGCTGAAACCGCCATAATCGAGCTGGCTGTGCAGCCGCTGGTGCGGCTGGTTGCAGACCAGATGCAATTGAAAACGCGCATCCTCTGTCTCGGCGCGCGGCGGATAAAATCGCGGATGGCCACCACAGTCGTCGTAACCAAAACCGTCGACGGTGTCGGAAAAGATCTCGATCTTGCCGGACGGCGTCTGCAATGGGGATGCTGCCGGATCCTGTCGGAATGCGTTTGCCGGGCCACCCTTATCCGGCTTGGTCGGCAGATGCAGTTCGCCCTGGCGCCAGAAGGTTTCGAAATCGGGCGCCTCATGGCCGGCGGCTGCAAGCGCCGTTCGCGTCGTCTCGAACAGGGCTGCCAACCATTCCTTCGATGTCCGGCCTTCCGTAAACGTCTCGGACGTGCCGAGCAGGCGCGACAGGTCGGCAAAGATGTCGTAGTCGTCGCGTGCCTCTCCCACTGGATCGATCAGCCGCTTCATGGCGATGATCAGGGGATCACGGTCGGCGGCACCGATGTCGTCGCGCTCGATCGTCGTCGTTGCCGGCAGCACGATATCGGCAAAACGCGCCGTCGAGGTCCAGGCGGATTCGTGAACGATCAGCGTATCCGGTTTGCGAAACGCGCGCCGCAGCCGGTTGATATCCTGATGGTGGTGAAACGGGTTGCCGCCCGCCCAATAGACAAGGCGGATGTCCGGGTAATGCAGCGCCTTGCCGTTGTAGTGAAATTCCTCGCCCGGATGCAGCAGCATGTCGGAAATGCGCGCAACGGGAATGAAATCGGTAACCGGGTTTTTGAACTGGTTGAGAGTGGGCAGCGGAGCGGCCAGCAGGCTTTTGCCGATATTGCCGAGTGCGCCGAGAGAATAGGAATAACCGCCGCCATCCAGCCCGATCTGGCCGAGCATGGCGGCCAGAACGATGCCCATCCACACCGGTTGCTCGCCATAATCGGCGCGCTGCAGCGAATGGCTGACGGTGATCAGGGTGCGCGAGCGCGCCATCTGGCGGGCGAGATCGGTGATCACCTCGGCACCAATGCCGCAGATTTTTGCTGCCCATTCCGGCGTCTTTGCGACACTATCCGTGCGTCCCAGCAGATAATCTTCGAATTTCCCGTAACCGACCGTGTAACGATCGAGAAAATCACGGTCATGCAGGTCTTCGGTCACGAGCACATGTGCCAGAGCCAGCATCAGCGCCATGTCGGTGCCCGGAATGATCGGCAGCCAATCGGCATTCACATCGGCGGGAAAATCGTCGCGCAGCGGACTGATCAGCGCAAACCGTGCGCCACGAGCGCTGGCGCCGCGCAGTTTTGGCAGAACCACATGCTGGCTGATGCCGCCCCCATGCACATCGGTGTTTTTCACCGCCATGCCGCCGAAGGCCACCAGAAGTTCGGTTGAGCGCTCGATGGCATCCCATGTCACGCTCTTGCGGTCGACACTGTCATAAGGCCCCAGTACATGCGGAATGATCACCATCGCCGCACCGGAACTGTAGGTGTTGACCGATTTCACATAACCGCCGAGCACGTTGAGAAAACGATGGATCTGGCTCTGCGCGTGATGAAAGCGGCCGGCACTCGACCAGCCATAGGAGCCGCCGAAAACGGCGGTCGGGCCAAACACGTCGTAAACGCGGCGCAGCTCCTTCGAGACCAGCTCCAGCGCTTCTGCCCAGCTGACCTCCACGAATTCGTCGGCACCGCGCATCTGTTCATGACCCGGCTTGCCCTCCAGCCAGCCGCGTCTGACCGCCGGCCGGCGAATGCGCACCGGGCTGTCGGCAATCGCCGGGATATTGCCGAGAAGCGGCGACGGGTGCGGATCGCCCGGATGAGACCTGATTTCAAGCCTCCCGTTTTCCAGACGACCGGAAAAGGCGCCCCAATGGGAACTGTGCGGCTGAAAACTGTTCATCGCGAATTATCCTGATGATTGGGGCGCTGACAAACGGATCGATCCTAATCCGGCAGAATCTTTCCGGGGTTCATGATGCCGGTTGGATCGATGGCATTCTTGATGACCGCCATCAGATCGACGGCATCGCCGTGTTCCTTGCGCAAATATTTGATCTTGCCGGTGCCGACGCCATGCTCGCCGGTCGAGGTGCCACCGACCGAAATGGCATATTCGACCATTTTGGAGTTGATGGCTGCGACCTCGTCGAGTTCGGCCTGATTGGTCGGATCGACCGCGAAGACGACGTGGTAATTGCCATCTCCGACATGGCCAAGAATGGCATTGGGTACGGAGCAGCCGACCAGCAATTCACGCGTCTTGATGATGCAGCCGCTCAGCTGCGAAACCGGCACGCAGACATCGGAAGACCAGCCCTTTGCATTGGGACGTTGCGAAACGACCGCATACCAGGCGTTGTGCCGCGCCTTCCACAGGCGGTTACGATCTTCCGGTGTCTTTGCCCATTCGAAATCCTTGCCGCCATTCTCCTTGACGATCGCCTCCACCATCTCGACCTGTTCCTGCACGCCTGCCGGCGAGCCGTGGAATTCGAAAGCGAGCGTGTCTTCGATCTTGAGCGGCAGGTTCGAGTAGGCGTTGACCGCCTTGATCAGCCCGCGATCCATCAGCTCCATGCGCGCAACCGGAATGCCGAGCTGCACGACCGCGATCGCGGCCGCAACCGCGTCCTCAACGTTTTCAAACGAGCACAGTGCCGCCGAGATCGTCTCGGGAATGCCGTAAAGCCGCAGCGTCACTTCGGTGATGATGCCGAGCGTGCCTTCCGAACCGACGAACAGCCGGGTCAGATCATAACCGGCAGACGATTTTCGCGCGCGGCCGCCGGTCTTGATGATCTTGCCATTGGGCAGCACCACGGTCAGCGACAGCACGTTTTCGCGCATCGTGCCGTAACGCACCGCATTGGTGCCGGAAGCGCGGGTCGAAGCCATGCCGCCGATCGAGGCATTGGCGCCGGGATCGATCGGGAAAAACAGGCCCATGTCGCGCAGATGCGTGTTCAACTGTTCGCGGGTCACACCGGCCTCGACCGTGCAATCGAGATCCTCCGCGCTGATGCGGGTGATGTTCGACATCCGCGACAGATCGATCGAAACGCCGCCGCGCACCGCCGTCAGGTGCCCTTCCAGCGAAGTGCCGGCGCCGAACGCGATGACCGGCACGCCATCGGCTGCACACAGCTTGACGATTTCGGCCACTTCCTCGGTGGTTTGCGCAAACACGACGGCATCGGGAATGGCCGGCGTGTGGTGGGATTCGCCGCGACCATGCTGTTCGCGCAAGGCCTGCGCGGTGGAGTAACGATCACCGAAACGGCTGCCGAGCGTGTCCGCAAGGGCTGCGGAGAAACCGCTCACTTTGCCGCTCCCGATGCGCTCGGCCCGGTATCGACAGGCGTTTCGCCCGGCTGGCCCCATTCTGTCCATGCACCGTCATAAATGGCGACATCGTCCTTGCCGGCCAGATGCAGGCCGAAGGCAAGGGCGGCTGCCGTGACACCTGAGCCGCAGCTGGCGATCACGGGCGCGGCAAAATCGAGACCTGCCTTTTCGAAGGCCGCGCGGATTTGCGACACATCCAGCAATTCGCCGGTCTGCGGGTTGGTCAGCGCGTTGAACGGCAGGTTGAGACTGCCGGGAATGTGGCCGGAGCGCAGGCCGGGCCGGGCTTCCTTCTCCTCGGCGGTAAAGCGTCCGGCCGAGCGGGCGTCGATCACCTGTTCGGCCTGGGTGCCGAGATTGCCGAGAACCTGAGCCTTTGAGCGCACGGCGGCTGGGTCGAATGCAGCTTTGAAATTGCCCCTGGTGACCGATGCCGGTTGCGCCGTTACCGGCCGACCTTCCGCCTGCCACTTGCGCAACCCGCCATTCAGGATCGCAACCTTGTCGTGACCGAAGGTGCGCAAGGTCCACCAGACGCGGCCGGCCGACATCAGGCCGGGTGTGTCGTAAATCACGACCACGCTGTCGTTGGAGATGCCGAGATCCGCGGCATAATTTTCGAATGCTCCGGCGGTCGGCAGCATGTGCGGCAATGCACTGTCGTGATCGGCAACGTTGTCGATGTCGAAGAAGCGGGCGCCCGGAATGTGTCTTGCGGCAAAGTCTTCCGCCGCAATCGGCGTGGCACCCGGCAGCTTGAACGAGCCGTCGAGAATGACGAGGTCCGGATCATCGAGGTGGGAGGCCAGCCATTCGGTGGAAACGAGAGAACCGGGCAAGGAAAGCGACATGAAAAAACTCCTGAAAGACAGGCTTGCTGCAGAATGGAAACGGCCGCGACGGATATCGCGGCCGGTCTTGATGATCGATCAGGCGACGAGTTTTTCACCCTTGAGGTGACGTTCCAGGAACTGCAGGCTGTCCTGTCCCCAGTAGAGTTCGCCTTCGTAACGATAGGTCGGAATGCCGAACACGCCATCGGCCTTGGCGGTTTCCTGATTGGTTTTCCAGATGGCCTGCACGGCATCGCCATGCGCCTGCTCTTCAAGCGCAGCACCGTCAAAACCGGCGGCATCGGCAATGGCGCGGCGCACTTCGGCCTTGCCGATATCTTCACCGCGACCCCAGAAGGCTTCGTGCAGCGCGCGGGCAAGCTTCAGCCAGTCCTGACCAGCTTCAGCCGCGGCAATCACCAGAAAACCGGCCGGTGTCGGATCCGAAAGGGCAGCGCGATTATCGAAATTCAGCACCTTGCCGCGCAGGGCGGCCCAGCGCTTCAGATCCTTGGTCCAATAGGCGCGACGCGCCTCCGGGCGGTTGCGCGAATAGATCGCGCCATTGTCCTCGATCAGCGGAATGACATGCGGAACGATCGTTGCATTCTGTTCAGCCGCAAGCGCCGCAAACGCATCCAGGCCGACATAGGCCCAGGGCGATCCGAGGCCGAAAAAGTAATCGATGGTCTTGGTCATGTCATATCCTCCGAATGTCGGCCGCGCCTGAACAATCGGCAGCCTGATGTTTTGTAGAACGGTCGTTCTTGGTGGCCTTTTATGGCATAGTCGCGCCACATCCGAAGGAATTGGATTTCGATTAAAGGCGCTTATCCGGAATATTTTCCGCTCAAGCGCGCGACTTCGGCTGTGCGGGCGGCGTCATTGGTCCTTGACGAGCATTGCCGCAATGGTTTTGGCTGTTGCCGCAGCACCCGCCTCCCGCCGCAGGATGGAGCCTGCAAGTGCGCCTTCGTAAAGAAGCAGCAACTGTTCGGCGATTGCGCCATCCGGATCCTTCTGCAGCAGACCTGCGAAAAAATCCTTCAGGAAAATTTTGTGATTGCGTGCCGCTTCCTGAATTTTCGGCGATTGCGGGTTTTCGATCGCCGCGATCAGGAAGGCGCAGCCGCGAAAGTTGTCGGCGCTGGTCTTGCGTTCCAGATTTGCAAAGACATCGAGAATGGCGCCAGCGCCGGTTCGTCCCGACGTGACGTCCGCCAGCTGTTGGCGCACTGCGGCATCGCGTTTTTCCAGATAGGCGACGAGCAGGTCTTCCTTGCTGTCGAAGTGGCGATAGAAGGTTGCCCGCGTCGTTTGCAGATGCCGCACCAGCTCGGTCATGCCGACCAGATAGGTACCGCTGGCATAAAAAATGTCGCCCAGGCGCGCCAGAAGGTCGTCGCGGGTCGATCTGTCACCTGATGTCATCACTGTCTGCCGGACTTGCGGATTCTCTTGTCACCCGATGATGGAGACGGGGCCGAGACGGGTCAAGCCGGGACTGACGTTTCACCACTCGGGTTGCCGCAACAGACTGCGGCAATCGGCGCCTTGTCGGCAGGCCATATGCCAAGGACTCGGCTTGCCGACAGCAAGAAGACCTCTCCACTTTGCCGAAGCAAGTCCATGGTTTGCTTGCCGCGGTGTGACCGTGGCTTGAACCAAATCTTGGGTTAGAGGTTCGGTTCCGCTCTCTTCGTCGGCAGCACGACCGGTGTTTTGATCAGGGGGCGTGCCTACAATAAGCCATCAGCCATTTTGACCAGATGGGCGACCGATTTTGCCTTCATCTTCCCCATCATGTGACCCCTGTGCAGCTTCACTGTTGGCTCCGCCAGCATCAGCTCTGCGGCGATCTGCTTGTTCAGTTTGCCGGCGATCACCAATGCCATTATTTGACGCTCACGCTCCGTCAGCGTCATGTATCTCGATTGGATGACCGCTTTCGCCGTTCTTTCCTCTCGGCGAAAGGCGTCATTGGCAATCGCCCGGTTGACGGCTTCCAGCAGATCTTGCTCGCGAACCGGCTTGGTCAGGACATCTATTGCGCCGGCCTTCATTGCCCTCACCGCCATTGGCACGTCGACATGGGCGCTGATGAGCACGACGGACCGCGGAAGATTGCTCTTCGCCAACGCCTCTTGAAACTCAAGCCCGCTTTGGCCGGGAAGGCGTATGTCGAGAACGATACATCCGGCCTTTTCGGGATCGTCTGCTTCCATGAAATCTTTTACGGAACCGTGTGTCTCGACGCTCAGGCCCACTGACTCGAACAGTCCTTTAAGGGCTTCGCGGACGCTTTGATCGTCATCGATGATGATGACCGTTGGCCGCCTGTTCTTCTTGTCATCGATCAACGGCCGTCTCCTTGAAGCGGGATAGCGTGAACAGGAATGAGCTTCCGTGCGGATGATTGGCTGTCGCCCAGATGCGCCCTCCGTGTGCTTCGACGATGGAACGGCAGATCGACAGCCCCATTCCTATCCCATCGGATTTCGTGGTGAAGAACGGCTCGAACACGCGGTCGAGCTGTTCGGGCGGTATCCCTTTGCCGGTGTCGGAAACGCGAACCTCGACTTCGCCTTCATTGCCACGCCTGCACGCGACCCTGATGACGGCTTCTGAACCTTGCGGTGTTGCCTCGGCGCCGTTCATGATCAGATTGAGAAGGACCTGCTGAAGCTGGGTGCGATCACCGAGAATATCGACAGGTTCCGGAGTCAGATCCAGAGCGACCTGCAGGCCTCGCGATTGCAACTCTTCCCGCAAAAGAAAAAGCACGTCGCCGAGCGCTTTCTTGAAATCGGTTTTCTCCATCCGCGCAGGAGACTTTTGGGCCATCGCACGTATGCTGGTGACGATCTCGCCGGCACGATGCCCATCCGTCACGACCCGCTCCGCTGCCAAACGGGCCTGTTCAAGATCCGTGTGTCCATCTTGCAGCCAGCGGAGGCATGTTCCAGCATTGGTTACGGCTGCCATGAGTGGCTGATTGATCTCGTGCGCAATCGAAACCGCGAGTTCGCCGATCGTCGTAACACGGGTGACCTGCGCGAGGTGGCTTTGGCTTTGCCGCAAGGATTCCTCGGCGCGCTTGCGGTCTTCGATGTCGACCACAATGCCATACCAGCGGACAACATTGCCCTGCGCATCCAGCAAAGGACTTTGCCGAAGATTAAACCACCTGTACTCACCGTCGAACCGCCTGATGCGGGCGTCTACCGGGTTGGGTTGCCTGGTGGCGACCACGTCCTCCCAACTTGTTCGCATACGTTCGACGTCATCAGGATGGAACATGCGATAAAAACCAAAGCCGACGATTTCCTCAAAAGGCAGGCCGACGAAATCGATAAGGTTCTTGTTCCAATACTCAAGCTGCCCATCCGACGTACATGACCACGCCATGGCAGGGATAGTATTGATGATGAGGTTGAGCTTATGTTCGCTCTCCCTGAGCGCTGTCTCACTTTCCCTGAGGGCATTTTCCGCAAACTGGAGGTTCTCGATGTCGATATTGACGCCGAACCAGCGGACGACGCCGTTGGCATCCGTCAGCTTCCGGCCGGAAAAATAGAACCAGCGGTATTGTCCGTCCCGTCCTCGAATTCGGCCTTTCAGCTGCGTATGATCCGAATGCGCGAGATCACGCTTCCAGATTTCCACCATCCCGGGAATATCATCGGGGTGATAAAGATCGAGAAATCCCCAATCGAGGATCCGTTCAGCCGGCAGTCCAGCGTAATCCAGCCAGCTTTTGTTGACGAAATCGGCACTGCCGTCAGGGCGCGCCGACCATACGAGAACAGGAAGCGAATTGATGATGAGTCTTAGGTTTTCTTCACTGGCCGCCAGTGCCGATTTTGTCTCTTTCAGAGCATTTTCGGCCTGTTTTCGATCTTCAATATCAAGGACGACACCATACCACCTGGCGACATTTCCGTCATGGTCGAGCTTGGGCTTCTGCCGGAGACTGCACCAGCGATAGTCTCCATCGGCGCGTCTTATCCGCCCTTCGACTTCTCTTCCCGTCTTCGAAATCATGATGCTCCGCCACTGCGAGCCCAGGTGATCTACGTCATCGGGGTGAAAGAGCCGGTAGAAATTTTCGCCCGCAATGTCGGCAAGCGACATGCCGATATATTCAAGAAAGTGCTGATTGGCGAAGTCGAGCATTCCATCAGACGTCGTAGACCATGCCATTGCCGGTATGAGGTCGATGATCGCGTCGAAGTCCTGCTGCTTTTCCAAGTCCATTCCCCAGTGCTTCGCGTCGCCGGCACGGGCTGAAAACTACGCGTTTTCTCGTCGAGGCGTTAGGCAAGATTGATAGACGAAAGTCTATTTTTGCAGTGCCTCCGTCTAGCTGCGTATGACCTAGATCGCAATTGCGAGCGGGCATCCACCGACCTACTCATACCGTGAAAGCAGTGCTTGGACGCCGACGGATACGGGGCGATCAGCGCACACCATGCGTGCTTTTTGCCATGCCTGACGCGAAGCAGCCACGCGGTGATGCTGACGCCGCCGCACGATGTCTGCGCGATCATCAGAACCGCAGCCGAAACCGTAACAGCGCAAAGCTGACAATATCGATCAACGGATCAGGAGGAAGACGTCATGTCTCAACTTTCACGCCGCGCCTTTACCAGCGCCCTGCCTCTCGGCCTTGTCGGCGGTAGCCTTATCGGTGGAAGCCTGCTGGGCAGTTCGCCCGCCCAGGCAGCAAAGCAGGTTGCTGCCGGCACGCCTGTTGCGGTAACCCCGTTTGCGCAGATCCGCATCGGCCGGTTCACCGTGACCGCGTTGACGGACGGTCATGCGGATATGCCATACGACTATTTTCCGGGACGTTCCGCGCCCGAGGTCGAGAAGGCTGCGAAAGCACAGTTTACCGCCCGGCCGAGCGGGGTTCGGTTCCTCTTCAACCAGTATCTGGTCGAGGATGGCCAGCGCCGCATCCTCATCGATGCCGGTGCTGCGGGTTCGATCGGGGAGACCGGGCACCTGCCGCAGGCACTCGCCGCACTTGGATTGACGCCCGATCAGATCGATGCGGTCATCGTGACGCATATGCATCAGGATCACATGGGTGGGTTGGTTCTGGGAGGCAAGAACAATTATCCCGGAGCAGAGATCTATATCGATCGCCGCGATGTCACCCATTGGACCGATCCGGCAAAACGCAACGGTGCGCCTGATTTTCTGCAGCCCAGCTTCAAGATGGCGGAGGAGGTCGCGAGGCTGTATCCGAGGCTCCAGGCGATAGACGGAGAGCGCGAGATTTCGCCGGGCGTTTCGATCGTGGACCTGACGGGCCATACACCCGGCCATATCGGCGTGCGGATCGAAGACGGCAGAAAGAGCCTGATCATGGTTTCGGACATGATCTTTCCGGTCGTGCATCCGGTGGCGACCGATGTATTTTTCCTGTTCGAGCAGGACCGTGCCGCGGCCCAGGCCATGCGCGACCGCTTCTTTCCGCGTGCCGCATCGGAAGGGGCGCTTATCGCCGCCACGCACATGCCATTTCCCGGCCTTGGCCGCGTGGTCGCCGATCGTGGCGAACTGCGTTGGCAGACCGCAGACTGGGCGTTGCAAGACTGATACAATTCTGAAAGCCGGACTTGCCGGAGATTGAAATCTAGCGGCAACATTAAGCCGGACCCGCATCGCCAGGAAGCCATGCGGGTCCGCAGCATCACGGAGACTGCGCATGCCCTATCATTTCCTTGAGGTTGCTGTGACCCCGAGCGTGCGGGCCGCTCAGGCGGACATGAGCGTGGAGCAGATATGGCTGGGTGATCACGACCGTCCTTCAGACACGCTCAGTGAGAATGAGATCGCGTTCATCGCCTCACGCGACAGTTTTTACATGGCGTCGGTCTCTGAAACGGGTTGGCCATATGTGCAGCACCGTGGGGGCAAGGCCGGTTTCCTCAAGGTGGTCGATGAAAGAACGATGGCGTTCGCGGATTATCGCGGCAATCGCCAGTATATCAGTGCCGGCAATCTTGCCGTGAACGATCGCGCCTGTCTGTTCCTGATGGATTATGCCAGGCGTGCGCGGCTTAAAATCTATGCGCATGTGGAGCGACTGTCGCTCGATGCCGAGCCGGAACTCACGGAGCTGGTCTCCGACCCGACTTACAAGGGAAGGGCGGAGCGGGTCTTCAAACTTCGCCTGGAGGCATTCGATTGGAATTGCCCGCAGCACATCACCCCGCGCTACACCGAACAGCAGATTGAGCAGGCGGTCACTCCTCTTCGTGAACGTTTGCTGCAACTGGAAACCGAAAACGCAACCCTGCGTGCACGACTGGATAATTCTGCAAGATGATGAATTGCCGTCAGGCCGCAGGGCTTGGAGCCGATCTTGAATTATCGATGTTTAGAACGTCTGTTCCCTACGAAGGCAGACGCAATCAAGGCGCAGGCTTTTGTAGATCTCCACAGGCTTTCGCCCCGACCGTAATTGGGGCTGGGCACAGTCGCACTTCTGGATGAGGCAATATGATTGGGCGCGGCAGAAAGCGGGAAACCGCTTCCTCTGGATCGATGTTGATGCCGTTTCGGGCGAGGTGAGGGACTGGCTCAGAGCAAGGCCATGATCTCGAAAAGGACCATGATCCCGGCACAGACAAAGCAGACTTGACCAAGCCCGCAATCAAAGGGCCGATCGACACTATTTGCGCTTGATGGCCAATGAAGCTGCTTCTTTGGCGTCAAAAAACATGACTAATTCAATCATATATATTGCATTGTTTTCTTGTTTGTGGTCATTCCAGCTCTTGTTGCCGCCTCCAGAATGACGATCCGATCTGAGGTTTGACGGCTTCGTGACAAATGACTCAGCCGGCATGACGGACAGCAACAAAAAAATTATCCTGCATATACTTCTGACCGGCTACAGTGATCTCGCCAGGCATCTGGCACGACGGTTCGGACGCAGTTCTGATGTCGATGACATTCTTCAGGATACATACCTGAAACTCCAGAAAATTCCGGCCGATGCGGTAATCGGTAATCCCCGTTCCTATCTCTATCGCCTTGCGGATAATCTGGCGAAAGATCGTGTTCGTAGTGCCGCGGCGCGAGAACGGTACATGTCCGGCGACGTCATGCCCGATGTGACAGAGGATCGCCCTTCGCCGGAACATGAAGCGGACTACCGCCAGCGTATGCTGATACTTGAGAAAGCTGTCCGCGAGCTGCCTGATCGGCAACGTCAGGTATTTATCATGCACAAATTCGATGGAATGAGTTACGGCGATATCGCGATACAGCTTGGAATTAGCAAAAGCGCCGTCGAAAAGCTGATGATGAAGGCGCTGGTCCGTTGTCGTGATCGCCTCGATGGGCTGTTGGATTAGCAATATGGAAAAAATGTCGACGAGGGTGAGGCAGACGACGCCCGGAAACGTCTCAATACAGAGCGTGCTCTCAATGAACGGCAGTATTGCGTGCCCGACACATCCAAAAAGATGGTAACCATCATGGCACAACCGAACGACACTGGCCGCAGGGCATCAATGGAAGAGGCCGCTGCCTGGTTCGCGCGGCTGCGATCGGACGATGTCAGTGCAGAAGATTATCAGGCTCACGAAGCCTGGATGTCGGTCTGTCACGAGAATGCGCGGCAATATCTGAAGCTTTCTGCGATGTGGACCGACATGGATGACATTGCGGATCCAAGGAAGCGGTTGTCCATCGCCCGACGACAAGGTCGCGTTGTTGTTGGACGCAGATCGTTTCTGGCAGGCGGGGCCGCAGCCGCGCTCGCCGCAGGTTTTGCGACTGTTCACGGATTGCCTGATATTCTCACCAGCGATTACGCGACATCCGTTGCCGAGCGCAGGAGCATTACGCTCGATGACGGCTCTGTCATCGACATGGATGCCGATACCGCAATTGGTGTGGATTTTTCCAACACAGCGCGCAATCTGCACCTTTTGAGAGGTCGCGCCTTTTTCAAGGTTGCCAAAGACGCAGGCAGACCGTTTTCGGTCATCGCGAGGAATGGTCACGCGACCGCACTCGGCACCGAGTTCGTGGTTCACAGCAGCGCGGACACGATCACTGTGATCGTTATGGAAAGCCGGGTATCGGTATCATATCCCGGCGCCAGTTCGGCGATCCTCAATGCCGGAGAAAAAATTAGCTACGACCATGCTGGTCTGGGAGCCGTGACGACTGTCGATAGCGAAACGGAAATCGCGTGGCAGCGCGGAAAACTGATCTTCGAAGATGTCCCTCTGGGTCAGGTGGTCAGCGACTTGAACCGCTATCGCCGGGGTATCATCAGAGTGGTGGGTAGCGACCTGCAAACTCTGCGTGTCAGCGGCATATTTGACGTGACCCGGCCAGACCGTGTGCTGGAAGCCATTACGCAAACCCTGCCGGTGAAAACATTGGCGCTGACGCCCTATCTGATTTTGCTACGCCCTGCGTGATCCTGCGATCGAGGCGGGTGTCCTGAACAAATCATGACAAATATTTTCAACTTTGTGGGTGAGTTGCTCCGTATCGAAATCCGTCTTTGTCAAGAGTGACCGAAAAGCACGGTCGCGATGGGCAAGCAGGAGTTTGACGGGGCAATGAAAAACAAGTCGCAAAAGCCTAATCGGTTGAGGTTGGGTCTGGGTAGTCTCGGGCTCATACTCTTGACAACAGTCGCCATCCCCGCGGCTCAGGCGCAAGATGTTGGACAACAGGCCATCGTTCACAGAATCCCGGCGGGAGTTCTGGGCACTGCAATATCGAGATTAGGTGATAGCGCAGGATTGCAAATTCTGTATCCGGCCGATCTCGTTCGCGGCAAAAGAACGAATGGTATTTCAGGACAGTTCACACCGCAGCAGGCACTGGACAGGTTGCTTGACGGAACCGGGCTGGTTTACCGGTTCACCGAGCCAAACACCGTGACGATTATTGATCCTACGGCCGCCAATGGTGGCGTTGCTGCAGATGGTTCGACCCTGCTCGACACAATCTCGGTCACGACTGCCAAAAACCGCATTGCCACGCTGGGTGGCCTGGCGGACGAGGACGCCAATTATCGGACACCCGGCAGCAGTGCATTTCTGGATGAACAGAAGGTGCAGCGTTTTCGCGGTTCGTCTGCCGGCGATTTCATCAAGGGTACGCCGGGCGTTCTGACCGGAGACAACCGCAACAGCGGCGCCGTGGATGTGAACGTCCGCGGCATGCAGGGATTTGGCCGTGTGCCTGTCGTCATCGATGGCACGGTGCAACAGAATACCGTCTACCGTGGTTATTCCGGCGTGGCGTCTCGCAATTACGTCGACCCAGATATGATCGGCGGCGCGGTCATCGAGAAGGGACCATCCGCGAGTGTTTACGGTGTCGGAGCAACCGGCGGGTTGGTTCGTATGGAAACGATCAACGCCGGCGACATCATCAAGGACGATAAAAACTGGGGTGTGCGGGTGAGAGGCGGCATGATGGGCAATATGTCATCGCCGCCTGCTGTTGGCACACCGGGCGGCTATGCGCCGATGTCCAAATCGCGTTTCATAAGCGGTTGCAATTGGGCATGCACGATCGAGCCCATACCCGACAACCTGCTATCCGGCAGCGCCAGCGGTATGGATCGCCCTGCTTTTCTTGCGCCGAAGTCCGGTTCCGGCAGCGTAGCATTTGCTGCGCGCAACGACATGCTCGAGGTTGTGGCGGCCTATGCAAAACGCAAGAACGGCAATTATTATGCCGGTACACGTGGGCGGGCACCGGAGCTGACGCAGACATCTGACAGGATCATTCGGCCGGGCCGTCCCGGCAGGCCTGAACAGATCACCGATTACACGGTGTTCTCTCTCAATGGTCTCAACCGGTATCGCGCCGGGGAAGAGGTGCTGAATACCTCGCAGGACAACACCTCCTATCTCCTGAAATCCAAGCTGGAACTCGATGGAGGCCACATTTTCGATCTCAGCTACATGCGCTACCATAGCATGTTCGGCGAGATGATGCCCTCGGTCATCCTGCGCTTCGATGGGGCAACCCAGGCCCCGCTCAGCGAAGTGTCTGTCGATACTTACCGCGCCGGGTACAAATGGAACCCGGAGGAGAACGACTGGATCGACCTCAAAGCCAATATATGGATGACGGATACGGATACCCATATCCTCACGCCTTATGCATTCAGCTTCGGCAATGGTGTGACCATGGACATACCCCAGGCCTACTGGGATATTGCCAAGCGTTATGGCACCGACATCGTCAACACATCAGAACTGACCACGGCATGGGGCGATCTGGGGATCTCGTTCGGCGGTTCCTTTGTCTATGAAACGATCGAGCCGCCATCCGGCAGGGTCAATATCGATTCCAATGACCTCCTGGCCTCACGTGACGGCTGGCGCAAGGAAGCCAGCGCGTTCACCGCGGCGGAATGGAAGCCCCTCGACTGGCTGAAATTCGACGGAGCTTTACGCTATACATGGACGCATTCCTACGACAACAACTCCAACTACGGCTCGACCTTGCACAATGAGGAGATGAACAGTGGTTGGGCGCCGATGATCAGCGCCACGATCGAACCATGGGATGGCGTGCAGTTCTACACGAAATATGCAGAGGCGATCCGCTCTCCCAGCCTGTTTGAATCAACCACCGGGTTTTCGTTCGATACCAGCCCGCTGGTCGGGGTGCGACCGGAACGCTCTCGCAACAAGGAAATCGGGATCAATCTCCTTCAGGAAGACCTGATGCTTCCTGGCGATAAGCTGCGGTTCAAGGCGTCCTATTTCAACAATGACGTCAAGGATTACCTGTCGCGCACGAACTATCCCAACGTGTCGGTCCGCAATATCGATCGGGCTTTGTTTCGCGGGTTCGAGGCGTCGGTCGGCTATGATGTCGGCTGGGGCTATTTCGATCTGGGTGGCACGATCTACGACAAAACCGAATTCTGCACAGAGCAAAGAGCGGGATTGACTTGCCTTCCGTCAGGCATCCCGAACGGATACGCCCAGATGCATCTCCCACCTCGCAAAAGTGCAACGCTGACAGCCGGCGTTCGCATGCTGGACGATGCGCTGGAGGCAGGTGGACGTCTTACCTATGTTGGCAGTCGTGGAAGCATGACGACCGCTGAGACCGGCGGCTTCACGACCGTCGTTAACTGGGAGAAGTACACCTTGCTCGACCTGTTCGCGAGCTACAAGGTGAACGACAGTGTGAACATCGACGTCGCCATCGATAACGTTACGGATGTCTATTACATGGATGCGCTGACCCTCGGCCTTATGCCATCTCCCGGCCGCACTTTTCACCTTAACATGACGGCTAAATTCTGACGTCAGTTTTCCACTGATCTGCAACTCGGCCTTTCCCCGGCGCCAATTCAAGAGCCGGGGATACTGGGCTGTCTGTCCGTAGAGTATCCGTTTTGATCAGGCCGTTAAGGCGGTGAAAGTCATTCACGGCCGGATCATTCTGCGCCATGACCTGGACAATGATCTCCTTCAGCGCCGTCCAGATGACGCCACAGCCATTGCGGCCCCACCGTTTCGTTCCAGCTCCTCCACAAGCATTGCAAGAAGGCCGGGAAATCGAGCCTCAATGTCTTCCTTGCGCAGCGAAGACGCACGTCGGTTTCCGTAGTCGATCTGGCTGATAAGGCCTGCCTCGCGAAGGACCTTGAAATGGTGGGTCAAGGAAGCCTTTGCCACCGGAAAACCGAAGGAAACGCAGTTGCGCTCCGTGCAATCAGGAAGCGTTGCCAGAATGGCAATTGCGGTGCGGCGGAGCGGATCAGATAGTGTGGAGAAAACCACACTGAGGTCGATCTCGGCCCGGTTGGGTTGGGGAAGCAGCTCTGGCATGGGGATATTTTACCGGTGCCCGCAATCAAGTGCAAGCGCAAGGTACGGCTTGACGCGTACCTTCGTGCCAGATAGGTATGGATTAGACCATACCACTTTCTCGGCCCGAGATTGCTGGTTTCGGTTGATATCTCGCGTCATTGCAGACCTCCCGTCGGGTCGTCTCGATATGACGTCAGGCCCTTCATGCCAAGAGTGAGTCAAATGCCTCAGCCTCAGCTATTCACGCCATTCAAAATCCGCAATCTCGACCTTGATAACCGTATCACCATCGCTCCGATGTGCACCTATTCCGCCGTCGACGGATGCATGACGGACTGGCATCTTATCCATCTGGGGCAATTAGCCTTGTCCGGCGCAGGCCTGCTGACGATCGAGGCGACCGCGGTCGTTCCCGAGGGTCGTATCAGCTTCGCGGATGTCGGCCTGTATAACGATGCGACTGAGGCAGCGATGCGCCGGACGCTGGAGAGCATCCGCAGGTGGTCGAACATTCCGATAGCAATTCAGCTGGCTCATGCCGGTCGCAAGGCATCGTCGGATCTGCCGTGGCGTGGCGGCGCGCAGCTCCCGGTCGATCACAAGGATGGATGGCAGACCGAAGCGCCATCATCCGTTCCGTTCAGATCGACGGAGACGGTGCCGACCGAATTGACCCGCGAGCGCATGGCAGAAATCCGCGATGCCTTCGCGGAGGCGGCGGTTCGCGCGGCCCGTATCGGGATAGATGCTGTACAAATTCATGCTGCACACGGCTATCTTCTGCATTCCTTCCTGTCACCGCTTACAAATCAGCGGAGCGACGAGTACGGCGGAAGCCTTGAAAATCGGATGCGCTTCCCGCTCGAAGTATTCGATGCAGTGCGGGCAGCGTTCCCTGCCGACAAGGCCGTCACGGTTCGTGTTTCCGCCACCGACTGGTATGATGGCGGCTGGGATATCGAGCAGACGATCGAGTTCGCCAAGGCTTTGGAGCTTCGTGGTTGCGATGCGATCAACGTATCGACCGGCGGCCTGCACGTCGGTCAGAACATTCCGGTTGCTCCCAGTTATCAGGTGCCATTCGCGCGGGCGGTGAAGGCTGCGGTCAAGATGCCGGTTGTTGCTGTTGGATTGATCACGGAACCAGCTCAGGCAGAGGCAATCGTGGCGACAGGCGACGCCGATCTGGTTGGCCTGGCCCGCACGATCCTTTATGATCCACGCTGGCCTTGGCATGCAGCCGCTGCGCTCGGTGGAGAGGTATCGGCGGCGCCGCAATACCATCGGAGTCAACCTTCGACGCATAAGTCGCTGTTTAAGGCGTAGCGGTAGAAATTTGAGAGGCTCCATGTCTAGGACAGCGGAGCCTCTTATGCGCCACTGGACTTGCTTCGGAAAAGTGGAGAGGCTTTTTCGGTTCAGCCACCATATCCCCATCGATGTCACGAACCCGAGAGCAGCCATAACCGCATCCCGGTGGCGGCTCAGCCATCGTGTCAACGTCGGTAAACCGATATTTGCGGCAATCCTCGCGGGCGGGGCGCTGGCCATGAGCCTGTTGTTTTTGTCCTTTGCATCCGCATCGGGGCGTATGATCACCGACGATAGCGGAGGCGTTGTCGACGTCCCCGACAGGCCGCTCAGGTTTATTTCCCTGGGGACGCCGATCTGACGGTACCCTTGCTCGAACTGGGTGTCTTCCCTTGCAGGAGGTTGAGACATCGCTGGGCCCTTCACTTTCCTGCGAAAGTCAACCGGCTGTTTCGGCCTCTCGAGAAACGGGTGTTTCGCAATTTATGGTTGTTATTTTATCCGCAGTGCTCTCTTTTGACGAATGCCAAAAGCTTTTCAGGGGAACGTGCACATGTGGAGCAATCAATACATTGTCGTCGGTGATCGTTTTAGTGGCTTCTGTGCTGCGAATTCCGAGATAGTGCGACCAGAGTCATCGATCGTTGAAAAAATTGTGTCGCTGCCTTTGCCGCACCACCCGGTTGATCTGATTATCGAACAGGGGGCTGATTTCTCAAACATCGCAGCCGCCGTGCGCGAAAAGGATCCTGAGGGCCGCAGTTTCCGGGCCGTGCCGACACGTCGCTATCCGCGTGCAGTCAAGCGGCAGGCGCACAAGAACAACTGCGAGAATATCCTTGTCAGCTATCCCGTCCAGTTGACGGATACCCGTTTTGCACTTGAAATGGTTCTTGATCGAAGCGGCGAGATGTTTCTCGATCATATGACTGGCTGCCATATCCAGGGAATGGTTCTGATCGAAGCAGCCCGCCAGAGCTTTCTCGCCGTCACGGAAGAATATTATCTGCGAGATGCCGAGGATGACTATTATTTCGTCATAAAAGGCATCAACTCCCGGTTTCTGTCCTTCGTCTTTCCTCTTCACACGGTGATCGACTATGAAGTTCTGTCGTATCACGAAAAAGGCGGCCGGCACGCGTTCGATATCACCGTTCGGATTCTCCAGGCCGAAGAAGTGTGCGCCGAATTCGACATCAGCTTCACAGCTTTTCCCGCAGCGGTGATCTCCTCCAAGGAGATGGAGAAAGCCGGGCAGGCCGTCATGCGAACGCTTTCCGCCAGCGGACCGCTGTTTTCTGCGTCCAAGAGCCCCGCAATCGCCGCCGAGTAACGCGTGCGTTCTTCCGGAGACATTTTTATGGATCAGCTTTTCCGCAGTGATGAGGCCTTCAAACGCATGGGAGGCCTAGATGAAAGCACACCCTATCTCGCTGTCTTCGACGTCGATGAGACGCTTGTTTCCGTCAAATCGATGTTTTCTTTTCTTCGCTTTGTTCTGATCAGCGAACACGGCATGCCGCACGGTGTCGCTCTGTACGGGGCCGTACGAAACAAACTGGAGGCGCTTCGTTCGCGCGCCAGCAGAGAGGATGTAAACCGTGAGTTCTACAGGCTTTTCAGGCACCGCGGCATCAACCGGCTGCGGCTTCTGGCGCAAGAATGGTTTGCCGAGGAAGTCGCGTCTCACCCTGACCTGTTCATTCCCGAAACATGCGCCCTGTTGCGCGAGCACCGAGAACGCGGAGCGGGGATCGTGTTTCTGTCGGGCTCGGCGGACTTCATCCTCGAGCCGATCGTCGATCATCTGGGCGGAGGTGCCATCGTCGCAAACAGGTTGGCTGAAGAGAAGGGCGTCACGACGGGTGAGCTTAAGGGAATTCAGACAATCGGCTCAGGCAAGCGTGAGGCGCTGCGCCAATATGTCGAGGAACACGGCCTGAATTTTCGGGGATCGGTCGCCGTGGGCGACCACATCAGTGATCTGCCTTTCCTGGAACTGGCCCAGCATCCCGTCGTCGTCAGAGGTGATCTGGAACTGGAACAGATCGCGATCAGCAGAGGATGGACGATGATCGAACCCAACCAGCCGGCCTATGTTGTCTAAGGGAGATTTCAGATCATGTCTGCCAACAAGGATCGCTTGTCATCTCACCCGCATGCTGAGGTTCTGATCGTCGGAGCCGGACCTGTCGGCCTGACGGCCGCAGCATTTTTGTCCCGCCAGGGCGTCGCGTTCGACATCATCGAGCGCCGCCAAGGGCCGATCGATGATTCACGGGCCCTTGGCGTTCACGCCCGCACGCTGGAATTCATGGCGATGCTGGGCATTGACCGTTCATTCGTGGATCAGGGTCTAGCGACCCGATACATGGCATTCCACAGGTTCAACAGGCAGCTCTTTTCTCTGGATTTCGAGCGTTTGCGCGGGCAGACCGATTATCCATTCTACCTGATCCTGCCGCAGTCCCAGACCGAACGCATCCTGACGGATCATCTGCTTGAGCGTGAGGTCGATGTACAATGGGGCACGAGCCTGCTCTCCATCGAGCAGCGTGAAGATCACGTCATCGTCGGCATGGAGACAGAAGGGGGCGAGCGCAAGAAGGCCTATGCTTTCGTCATCGGTGCCGATGGTGCGTCGAGTACCGTCCGCCGGCTGTCGGATGTCAACTTCGAAGGGGCAACATATCCTGCCGATTTTCTCCTCAGCGAGGTCGAGATCCCATCCAACGCCATCCGCCGTGATGCGACCCATGTCTATTTCGGTGCTCGATCGACCGTTGCCGTCATTCCGCAACCCAATGGCAATTACCGGATCGTGGGACCGAACTTCGCGGCCGGTGCCGGCCAGCAGGAAGCAAGGGCAGAATCCATTTCATTCGAGAGATTCAGCGAATTTCTCAAGGAAAACGGGTTGTTTTCGGGCATAGAGATGCAAAATCCCAGCCGGTTGCTCTCATACAAGATGCATAAAAGAGTGGCCGCCCGCTTTCGTGTCGGCAGGATTTTCCTGGTCGGTGATGCTGCCCATGTTCATTCCCCTGCTGGCGGGCAGGGCATGAACACGGGCATGCATGATGCGGTGAACCTGTGCTGGAAACTTGCACTGGTGCTGGCAGGCGGGGCGGATGACAGTCTTCTCGATACTTATGAAACCGAGCGCAGAACGTTTGCCCAGGCGATCGTTACCGCCACGGATCAGGCCATGACAAAAGTCATGTCGCGTTCGCTCGGCAACAGGCTGATGTTCGACCTTCTTGCGCCGCTCGCTCTGAAATTTCATCAACCGGTCGGGCTGATTGCCTCGATGGCCCAGATCGCCGGTGGTTATCCCGATTTCGCCGAGGGGAGCGACGGCGGGGCCGTGCAGCCTGGCCCGCGTGCCGGGCAAAGATTGCCGAATGTCACCTTGCGGGGCGGATCGTCCGCCATGTCCGAGATGGGCAGAGACAGGCTCAACCTTTTCCTGTCCGGAGACGATGCAGCAACGTCGAAAATCGAGCGCCGCCTGCAGCAGGAGCTGCACCGCATATCGGTGCATCGACTTCAGCGTCCATGGCAGGATGGACGACGCGTGTCTGGTTTTACCGGCGGCATCCTGTGCCGGCCTGATGGATATGTCCTTGCCTCGCTGGACGATCAGTCCCCTGCATTTCTTCCGCCCCATGCGCTGGCAAGATCGGAGCAGCCACATGAGCCGCGCCAATATCAGTAACGTGCCATCACCAGTCGATAACGATGATGATCCGTCATCCAATGCGATATCGCTCCAGCCGATACCATTTCGAGCGATAGGAGGGAGCCTCTACATTCGGTCTCTGGCGACGCTTGTCCCCGACATGCGTGAGGAGATTGCCGTGGCTATTGCCAAGGGTGACTGTTCTCCCGAGCAGGCGGAGAGGGATGGTTATCGATCCGTCGCGGTGAGTTCGCGATCACCGATCGATATGGCATCGGATGTTGCCAGGGCGGCAGCCGGCGCCGCCGGACTGACCGGCGACCTTTTTTCGGTCATCACCCACTCGTCCATTCACGACAATGGGGTCGGTGGTTTCTGGCAGCCGGCCGCCTTCATCCAGCGGCAATTGGCTGCCGCCGACGCGATTTCACTCTCCGTCAATCATGGATGCAACGGCCTTATGCTGGCGATCCTTTCCAACGCTTCCATGCTGACGCTTCGCGGTGGAAACGGCCTTTCGGTTGCGTCGGACTGTTTTTCGGGATCGGGTTTCAATCGCTGGAATTCCGATGCGGGAATTGCCTATGGCGATGCGGCCGTCGCCGTTTGCCTCAGTGAGGAAAGCGGCTTCGCAAAAATCCTTTATATGGATTTCGATAGTGTGCCCCTGCTCGAAGAAATGCATCGCGGCCCTGCTGTCCAACCCGACAACCGCTGGGACGTGAGCTCACGAAAAAAGCGGTTTCTATCCGCCTATGGCAAGGCGGCCTTTTTCGATCAGATGGGTTCGGCGGTCGAGCGGCTGAAGACCCGTCTGGCCGCCGTCGGTTTGGCAGGGTATAACGCTTACGACATGGTCGTCATTCCTTTTGTCGGTCAGTCTATTTCCGAAACACTCTATGAACCGACCTTCGCACCGCTCGGACGCCGGCTCCTGACCTCGTTTGGAAAGACCATCGGCCACACCGGACCAAGTGATCAGATCCTCGGGCTTGGACGGTATCTCGATAGCGAGGAGAGTGCGCCAGGAAGTCTGGTATTGCTCTTTGGTGTCGGTGCCGGTTTCAGTCTGTCCCTGATCGTAATCGAACTTGTGACGAAGCCGGCACATGGCCGCGGCAAAGTGGAAACATTTGCCTGATGCCGGTCTTGCAGTATTTCGCCCAAGCTATTCATGCGTGCTCGCGAGAAGGACAGGACAGGCATCCTGTGCGTGGATCGGGCACGTCTTCAGCGCCGCGGAGATGCCGAGACACGAGGCGTTCGATTTCGGAGGCGATATCCTTGACGATACGGCTTCGATACGATCCGGCGCGGATGATTATCCATATGTCGGCCGAGAAAACCTCACCCTGGTCGGGAACCGGTGACAGGTCCCGGTATTTGCGCGCGACAAAATCCGGTATCAATCCCTGCCCGAGCCCTGCACGCATTGCATTGATCAACGACTGGAAATCTGAAACGGGGTTGTCGGGATAGAGTCCGAGAATGAGGCTGTTTCGTATCTGGGCATCGAATTTGGTTGCGCCGAGCACCACGAGAGGAAGGGTTTTCCCGGACGGCATGGCGCCGTTCTGAGGGCTGCGTGCATAACATCCGAGGCTGAGCTGGCCGAGCCGGCGGACGACGTAATCGCCGCGTTCCGGTCTGGATGCGCGAATGGCAATGTCTATGCCTCTGGCATCGAGATCGCAGTTGTCGCTTGAGGTATTCAGCGAAAAGCGGACATTTGCGTATTTCCGTCGCAGGAGGTCCAGATGCGGGATGAGCAGTTCCTGCCCGATGCTGGGAACTGCGGCAATGCGCACTTCGTGATCCATGGCGCAGGTATGCATACGCGCCTCGACCTGCGAAACGATGGCATCGATTGTCCGGCAGTCTTCTACCAGCTGTTCGCCATAAGCCGTAAGTCTCATACCGGATTTCTCCCGTACGAAGAGCTCGCGATCGATGGATTTTTCAAGTGCGAGCAGGTTTCTGCTGATCGTTGCGGCGCTGAGGCCTAATGATTTTGCCGCGCTTCGGACACCGCCGGCATTCACGACCTCGGCAAAGAACTGCAGCTTGTCCCATTCTATTCCGACAGTGCGTCTGGAAAGCTTCATCTTCCACCTATCCTGATGTTGACAACAACCTCCCCTTGTATTTCCGTCGACCTCTGATCGAAGCGACCGCTATCCTCGCCCTCTCCATTTCAAAGCATCATCTCCGCATGCGCCACGAGGAATTTTATGGATCGATTGAAAAGCATGGAAATCTTTGTGGAGGTCGTGCGGAGAAAAAGCCTGACGGCCGCTGCCGCCCAGATGGAACTGTCTTCGCAAATGATCGGGCAACATATTCGAAACCTCGAAAAAAATGTCGGCGCGAAGCTTTTGAACCGGACCACGAGGCAACTCGGACTGACTGAAGCCGGGCATGTTTTCTTCGATCATTGCACGCAGATCATCGATCTCGTCGAAGCCAGCCACCTTAGCCTTCAGCGGATGAAAGCCGAACCTCAAGGTCTTTTACGCATCACCGCTCCATCCACATTCGGTAGCCGGGTGATGGCGCCATCACTGGCCAAGTTCGGCCGTCTTTTTCCTCAGGTGAATATCGATCTGTTTCTCACGGATGCCATCATGGATCTTATCGCCGACGAGGTGGAAATCGCCGTCCGTATCGGAGATCTGCCCGATTCCAGCCTGATTGCGCGCTCGTTGGGCCCTTATCGCATGGTGATTGCCGCGGCCCCCGATTATCTGCGTGAGAGAGGGACCCCAACCTCACCATCGCAGCTTTCCAGCCATGACTGCGTCGGATTCCGTCTCAAGCTTTCCGGGCGGCAATGGCGTTTTTTGAGAGAGGATGGCGATCTCCACGTTCCGGTTTACGATAAACTCAGTATCAACAGTGGTGAAGCCCTCCGCCAGGCGGCCCTCGCAGGCGCAGGTATCGTGCTTCAGCCCGAGGTTCTCCTGAGGGATGACCTTGCCGCTGGAAGGCTTGTTCAGTTGTTGCCGGACGAACGATTGCCGGAGCGACCGATCCATCTCATCTATCGGCCCGACAGATTTGCGACGCCCAAGCAAAAGGCGATCATAGAATTTGGCCTTGCTCACTGGAAGGTTGCAAAATAGCCGGTGGAGCCACCGAAAATCCCTGTTTCTGCAAAAGCCGTGTCGCGAAACTCTGCACTGCCAATGCCGCCTCCCTATCCGCCTTGAGGCTGTAGCCGACCGCCATATTGCCCGAACCGATGTCCTCGCGGGTAAAACTGTGCTTGGCGTTGCCCAGCATGTAAAGCGACCAGTCTGTCTTCATGTTGCGCATCTCGGTCATAAAGGCATACAGCGCATCCATCCTGATGAAAGGGTCCTCCGAGCCCTGCAGCATGAGAAATGCAGCCGTTGCACTGCTGCCCGTCAACGGCACCTTGGTGTTTGGCTGTCCATGGATCGATACGGCTCCCATGCATTCGATGCCGGCGCGGGCTGCCTCAAACGCCAGTGAACCGCCAAAGCAGAACCCGACAATGATCAGCGGGCCGTTGGATTTCCATGTCGTTTCAAGCGCCGTGGTGATGGCCTTCAGGATCGATCGTGTTCGCAACGGGTCGGCAAGAGCGGCGGATATGAAGCAGTCGACTTCGCCATAGTCGGCCGGGCGGCGCGCTGCGCCGTAGAGGTCGGTCACAACAACCTCCGCATCGCAATGCTGCGCATAGAGCCGCGCCAGGCGATCCGAGGATGCCGTCTGACACCCTTCCCAGTCCGGAAACATGAGAATGCGAACCGAGGCGTCATGCGGATAATGGTTTGCGAGGTAATCGACGGCTCCCGCCCGGAATGTGATGGTGCTCGCGCGCATGACCTGCCTTTCAAAATTGAATATGGGCCGTTGCGCCGCCATCGACATACCAGTTGGCGCCGGACACGAAGCTGGACGCCGGGCTGGACAGGAACACAGTCGCCGCGGCAACCTCCTCGGGCGTCGCCAGACGTTTCATCGGATTTGCAGCAATGGTGGCATCGTAAACCGCCGGTGCATTGTTTTTGATGTGATCCCAGAAACCGCCAACCGCATAGGTGTCACCCGGGGAAACGACGTTGACCCGCACACCGAGCGGGGTCAGGCGGACGGCCACACTTTTCAGATAATGCGCCATCGCTGCCTTTGCCGCGCCATATGCTTCAAAGCCCGGCGTCGCAAAACTCGAGGCTTTCGATCCGACATAGGTTATGGCGCCGAAAGGAGATTTGGAAACGAAGGGTTCTGCCACCTCGATGACATTGATCGTGCCCTTTATGTCGCTTGAAATTGCTGCATTCCAGTCCGCCGACAGAGCGCTGACGCAGGTGACGACGATATCGATCCGCGAAAACGAAGCGAACCAGGCCTCCAGAACGTGACGGTCGGAGATGTCCAGCCGGTGGCCGTCAACCTCCGTCGAACTGTCTGCGGCTACTTCGCGTGCGGCCGCGACCGTATCGGCGATGCGCGCTTCGTTTCTGCCCGAAAACGCTACGGAACATCCTTCCGCCGCAAGGGCTTTCACCACGGCGGAGCCGATGCCGGCACTGCCGCCGATCACGATGGCCTGTAGTCCGGAAAGTCCAAGATCCATGATAACCTCTCAATGATGTTCGGGATATTCGGGATGTGGGGTCTGCGGGGCCTGGCCCTGGGCTTTAGTCCGCGATGGCGTTGGCCGCTTGGCTGATGAACGCCGCCACGGCTTTCGGTTGGGATAGCGGCGAGGCATGCGCTGTGTTCAATTCGATCGTCACGGCCTTTATGTCCTTGGCCATTTTTCGCTCCAGCGCGACAGGAATGATCTTGTCGTCGGCAGAGATGGCGTACCATGACGGCTTCTCCATCCACGCGGCCTTGCTGACCGCCTGACCGAATGTGGAAATCGCAATCGGTCGCTGTGATACCGACATGGTCGCGGTTCTGTCTTCCGGTGCGTCATGTGCCAGTGCCATGCGAAAAAGGGAGGGTGTGAGCCAGAAGAAACCGTCACTGCTTTGCTCGACGGCTGCCTGACCGGGCAGGCCCGGTGCGCCGCGATCGAACAGATCATTGATCGATTGGCCGGGCCGCGGTGCCATGGCGGCAACATAAACCAGGCCACGGACTTTCGGATCGCTACCGACCTCGGTCACCGGCATGCCGCCATAGGAATAACCCACCAGCAGGATGGGAGCGGCTGTCCGGTCGATGACCTGTTGCGTGGCATCGATATCTGCCTTCAGCGATGTCATCGGCAACTGCACGGCCGAGGGCGTGTAACCGGCTGCCTGCAATTGCCGAATGACGTCACTCCAGATGGAGGCATCGACAAAGGCTCCATGCACCAGAACGACGTTCTTTATGGAATGTGCCGGAACCACGTTTGCTTCATCGGCAATAGCCCTGTTGCTTTTGCCGATGCAAAAGCCGGTGGTCAGCGTAAGCGTTGCGCATAAACCGAGACTGGGAAGGATGCGGCGTCTTTTGAACCTGAACCTGAACATGGCGCATGTGCCTTTTCGCTTGCGTGAGGGCGGTTATTCCGCCGGGGTGGCGATGGAGGTGGTCGTTGCCGCACCGGCCTTCGCAACAATGGCAAAACCCAGACCAATGGCCGATACGATTGCCGCCAGAACAGGAAGCCCCGCCAGACCAACGCCCTGGTCGAGTGCATAACCGCCGAGCCAGGCTCCTCCTGCATTCGCCAGATTGAACGCGGCGATATTGAATGCCGAACCGAGAACCGGTGCCTCGTCTGCCGCCTGCATGGCCTGAACCTGCAGCGGTGGAATGGTGGCAAACATCGCTGCGCCGAACAGGAAGACGAGGATGACGGATGGGATCTGATAGGTCGCGAAGGCGCCGATGGCGACGAGGGTGACGGTCAGCGCGCTCAAGGTGGTGACGATGCCCAACCGAAGGCTTTTGTCGGTCAGGCGCCCGCCGATCGGGTTGCCGACAACCATGCCGACGCCGAACAGCAGAAGCAGCCAGGAGACGGCTGTCTCCGGGAAACCGGTGACCTGTGTCAGCAGGGGGGCGATATAGGTCAGGGCCGTGAATATCCCGCCGAACCCGAGAATGGTGATCAGCAGGGCCTTCAGCACGCGCGGCGAGGCCAGCGAGGCAAATTCGGCTCCGATGTTCTTCGGCTTCTCAGTTTTGACCCTGGGCACGATCAGCGTGATCGCGATGGCGGCCAGAAGTCCGATCGCCGAGCAGGCGATGAACGTGCTTCTCCAGCCGAAGGCCTGGCCCAGAAGAGTGCCGCCGGGAGCGCCGAAAACATTGGCAAGCGTTGCTCCCAGAAACATGGCCGCAACGGCGCTCGCCTGTTTTCCGGGAGCAACCAGCTGCGTTGCAACGACTGCGCCGAGGCCGAAGAATGATGCCTGGACGAGGGCGGAAACGATGCGCGCGACCATGAGAAGCTCATAGGACGGCGCGACCGCACATGCGAGATTGCCAACAATGTAAAGGCCCATAAGCCCGATCAGAACCGGCTTTCTGGGCAGGCCTGCCACGAATGGCGTCAGCAATGGCGCACCGATGACGACTCCCATCGCGTAGGCAGTGACCAGCATTCCGGAGGCCGAGATGGAAATGGCAAAATCCTTGCTGATATTGAGCAGCAAGCCCACGATAACGAATTCGGTGGTGCAGATGGCAAAAGCGCCCACCGCCAGAGCATAGACCGCTAAGGGCATGACGAGATCCTCGCAGGTTGTTGGATAAGACGGGCCAGACAGGTCCCCGACTGCCAGGCAACGCTGACATTCGAAACGGTGCGGATAAAGCGCTATTCCGTTTGCATATTTGAAAGCGAAACTTTCAAGTCGCAGGGCGAAACCATCGTCAGGCGCTTTTGGTACGACGCCCATGCGCCATTGAAAAAGCGCATGCGCATGGGCGAGTTCATTTGCAAAGGATGAACTCTGGAGCCGGAACCGTTCATCATCGATCCAACCCACCAAATGCCGGAACTTGCTTCGGAAAAAACGGTGTCCAAAGCCCGGCCTGATCCATCATTCCGATCGCGGAAGTCAATATTGTTCAATGGAGTATCAGGCCATGCTGCAAAGCAGTCCACACTTCGGCCGATTGCTGCTCATGCCGAGACCTTTGGAGTAAAAATGCTGAATGGCACCGCGACCGGAGGCATGATCTCGAGCCGGACTTTTTTCCCTGAAACCGGGCAAGGTAAAGTTCCCTGCAACGAAGAAGGGATATGATGCAGCGACGATCAAGGATGTCCTCCCGGAAGGCGCCGCTCCGTTCAGGCGCAGGCTCAACCAGGAAGTCGATATCACCTGCATCGAGGAAGGTTTCTACGGGATCATTTGCACGCCGCATGACGACATGGGCATGGTAATGGTCGTGCGCTCTGGCGACGACCACTTTCCAGGATGAAGCTGCCGGAAGATGTATATCCGGGAGCCGTAAAACGCATCAGGAAAATAGTTGAACGAAACCAGTGAGCCATCAAGAATAACGACTCACTGGTTGGTACGGTGCAAACTGATTCCATCTGCCAGTACGACAGATAACGGAGCACCCAATGATCAGGTTCAATTGATCAGAGCCGGACGCGAAAGTCCCAGGTGGTCGCGCAGGGTCGAACCCGAATATTCGGTACGGAACAGGCCGCGCTCCTGCAGGATCGGCACGACGAGCTGGGTAAAGTCCTCCAGACCTTCCGGGAAGAAGGGCGGCATGACGTTGAAACCGTCGGCGGCGCGGCCGTCGAACCATTCCTGCATGCGGTCGGCGATCTCCACCGGCGTGCCGAGCACGATATGGTGGCCACGACCGGCGGCGACGCGCAAAGCCAGCTGGCGGATGGTCAGGTTTTCGCGGCGGGCAAGGGCCGTCAGCAGTTCGGCGCGGCTGCGCAGCTGGTCGGAGATCGGCAGGTCCGGCAGCGGGCCATCCGGATCGTAATCGGCAAGGCTGTGACCGATGCGTTCTTCCAGAAGCGGCATGGCGCTTTTCAGGTCTGTCCACTGGTCGAGTTCGGCCAGCTTGTCGGCGGCTTCCTTGGACGTGCGGCCGATCACCGGCAGGAAGCCAGGCATGACGGCGACGTCATCGGCGTGACGACCGGCCTTTTCGACGCGGCCCTTCAGGCTCTTGTAGAAGGCCTGCGCCTCGGCAAGGCTCTGCTGGGCGGTGAACACCACATCGGCGGTGCGGGCAGCGAGATCCTGACCGGGACCGGAAGAACCGGCTTGGATGAGGACCGGATGGCCCTGCGGCGAACGCGGGATGTTGAGCGGCCCCTTCACCGAGTAATATTTGCCCTTGTGGTCGAGCAGGTGAACCTTGGACGGGTCGGCATAAACGCCCGTTTCCTTGTTCTTGATGAAGGCGTCGTCGTCCCAGCTGTCCCACAGGCCGCGCACTACATCGACGAATTCTCCCGCCACGGCATACCGTTCGTCATGCTCGGGATGCGACTTGGAAAAATTGTTGGCGGTGCGGGCATAGGAGGTGGTGACGATGTTCCAGGCGGCGCGGCCATGGCTCAGATGGTCGATCGAGGAGAAGGCGCGCGCCGTGTGATAGGGCTCGCCATAGGTGGTGGAAGACGTCGCGGCGAGGCCGATCTTGTCCGTCACCAGCGCGAGTGCGGCCAGCAGCGTCAGCGGCTCGAAACGGGCAATGGTGGACGGGTGGGCATCGACGCCGCTGGTCAGACCGTCGGCCAGAAACACCATGTCGAATTTCGCCTGCTCGGCGATCTGCGAGACGCGGCGCAGAAGATCGAAATTTTCGCTGCCGGCCTCGGCCTTCGGGTGACGCCAGCCGGAAACGTGGTGGCCGGCGCCCTGCAGGAACAGGCCGAGATGGATTTGTCTCTTGGCGGTCATGGCGAATTCTTTCGTCAAACGGGGTTTTGGTTCAGCAGGGAGAGAAGCCGGGAAAGATCGGCCTCGGTCTTCATGCTGCGGACAAGGGTCGGAATGTCGGCGAAGGCCGGATTGGCGGCGGTCGCGTCACGGAATTTGTCGGTCGGATCGGTCACGCCCGGCAGCCCATCGAAGCGCCGGTTGATGGTGCCGCCGTCCTTCAGCGTGATGTCCAGCACGACAAACCGTGTGGTCGGATCGGTCGACATGCGTGGCGCCGCCTTATCATGGCGGCGGCCGGCGCGGGCGGCGAGCGTCATGATCCGCTCTTCGACCGGGCGTTCGTCAAAATGGTCGAGCCGCAGCGCGCCGTCGATCAGGGCGGCGGAAAACACATATTCCGGGCTAAAGCGGGCTTCGATGCCGTTGGTCGGTTTGGTCACCACCAGAGCGGCATCGGCACCGGGCGGATAGGTGAAGGTGATTGTCTCGATCTGGTGTGCTTTTAGACCTTCACCGTTAAGCTCGATACCCAGCGAGGCGACCGGGTGGCTGGCCGTGCAGCAGGGATAGGCCTTTAGGGTCAGGCCGGGCGATACGATCTGCCACGGTGCGGCCCAGTTTGCACTCACCAGTTCCGGTTTGCCGGCGTCAAACGCATAGGCGGAGTGAAAGCCGACGGGATTGTCGAGGAAGTCAGGTGCGCCACCAAAACCGGCCGCCGCCAGTCGTGCCGCCAGCAGGCCGGAACGGGCCGCCATGCCGGCGTGATAGGGTTTTGTATCGTAGCCGAATTGCAGCCTGAGACCCGATGCCTGTGTGGCGGCGATGCCGAGCGCGATCGCGGTTTCTTCCACGGATGCGCCGGTTAGATGGCAGATGGCAGCGGCAACACCGATCGGGCCAAGCGTTGCCGTGGCGTGAAAACCGTTTTCGTAATGTTTTGAGCCGAGCGAGAGACCAAGCCGCGCCATGGCTTCGAGGCCCACCACATAGGAGGCGACAAAAGCTTCGGCGGAAAATTCGCGTTCGGCTGCCAGCGCCAGCAGGGCCGGAATGATCACCGTCGTCGGATGACCGCGCACGCTGGCATGGACGTCGTCGTAATCCAGCACATGGCCGGCGTAGGCATTGACCACGGCCGCCACCAGCACATCGGTCTTCCTGTCGCTGCCAACAAGGATTGCCTCACCCGGCAGATCAGCGCCCACTGCCTTGGCCAGAACGCCGGTCGTACGGTCGGTGGCTCCGGCAATCGTGCAGGCGAGGAAATCGATGATCGCCGTACGGGCCGCATCCATGGCCGCAATATCGCGGGTCGGATCGGAATGGACGATCGCCTTGGCGAAGGCGGTGGTGAGCGGTGCACTGGCCATGGTCAGATACCCTCGCCGTCGCGCACTGCGCCACGGCCGCCGCCCGAAAGACCGCCGACGAACTGGCGGATGCGCGGATTGTCGGTCGAATGAAAGATCTGCTGCGGCGGGCCGTAATCGACGATCTTGCCGTTTTCGGTGAAGACGACCGTGTCGCTGATCTCTTCGGCAAAGCGCATTTCATGGGTCACGAGAATGCTGGTCATGCCGTCGCGGATGAGGTCGCGGATCACCCAGAGAACCTCGCCCACCGTTTCCGGATCGAGCGCCGAGGTGACTTCATCGAACAGCACGAGCTCCGGCTTCATGGCAAGCGCGCGGGCAATCGCCACGCGCTGCTGCTGGCCGCCGGAGAGCTGGCCGGGATAGGCATCGGCCTTTTCGGAGAGGCGTACTTTTTCGAGAAGCTCGCGCGCCAGTTTGACGGTCGCCGTCTTGTCGGCACCGAGAATGCGTGTCGGTGCCAGCACGATATTGTCGAGAACGGTCAGGTGCGGAAACAGATTGTATTGCTGGAACACAATGCCGACGCGTTTGCGCAGCTGGATGCGTTCGCTTTCTTTCGTCAGCTGATCGACGCGGGTGCCGGCAACGGTGATCTTGCCGCTCTGCGGCGTCACCAGCGCGTTTATGCAGCGCAGGATGGTGGATTTTCCCGAACCGGACGGACCGATGATCGAGACGGCATCACCCTTGTTGATGGTCAGGTCGATGCCTTTCAGCACCTGCGTCTGGCCAAAAGACAGGTGAACGTTTTCCAGTTTCACGATCGCGGAGTCGGTTGATGCAGACATATCAAAAAATCCTTCAGCCCGCGTTGAAGCGCTGTTCGAGGCGACGGGTCAGGCGGGCAATCGGGTAACAAAGCGTGAAAAAGGCGGCCATCACCACGACATAGGCGATGATGGTGAAATCGAGCCGGCGTACGGCGGTGCTGGCGTCTGTTGCGGCATGCATCAGTTCATGCACGCCCACCAGCGAGGCAAGCGAGGTGCCCATGGCCATGGACGAGGCGACGTTCATCCAGGGTGGCAGCGAGCGGCGCACGCATTGCGGCAGGATCACGTAACGCAGCGCCTGCAGGCGCGAAAAACCAAGGCCCTTGGTGGCTTCCCATTGCGTGGTCGGGATGGAGAGAACCGCACCGCGGGTGATTTCCGCGATATAGGCGCTGGAAAGAATGGCAAGGCCGATCACCGCCTTCACCCAGTCCGGGAAAGGCAGGTAATTGCCGGCGACCACTATCTCGAAAGGAAAGATGTAGGTGGTCGCAAAGATCAGCACCAGCGCCGGCGCATTGCGGAAAATCTGTACGTAGATCTGCGCTGGCAGGCGGACGAACCAGTAGGGCGCCAGTTGCATCAGGCCCAGAAGCACACCGGCCGTGGTGCCGAGCGTGACCGCGCAGATGGTGATGAGGATGTTCATCGAAAAACCGGAGGCGAGGTAGGGGATCCACTCCACCAGCTCCTTGCCGAGTGTCAGATCGACCAGCGACCAGATAACGACCAGCAGCGGCATCGCCACGAAGCCGATCGAACGCAGCACGCGGCTGCTCTTGGCTGTTGTTTTGGGTGCTTGAGTTGCCGTCATGCTCATAGCCCATACCCCGGAATGGCGAGCCTGCGCTCAACCCATTGGCCGATGCGGGCCACCACGAAATTGATCAGGCTGAAAAAGGCGAGAAGCACGATCATCATCTCCACCACATTGTCGCGCTGCGTCCATACCATGATCGAGGCATAGGTGATTTCGCTGACCGCAATGGCATTGCCGACAGTGGTCGATTTGACGAGGCTGATGAGGCCGTTGACGATGGCCGGCAGCGATGACCGGAACGCCAGCGGGATCTGCACGTAACGCAGGATTTCGAACTGGCTGAACCCCATGCCGCGCGCCGCCTCGATCATCGAGGAGGGAACGGCTTCGATGCCGCCGCGGATCGCTTCGGCATGCAATGCTGCGACATGCAGGCCAACAACGGCGACGACCCAGAAGAATGGCGAAAGCGGATTGTTCTGCGCGCCGCCGAGCATGTTGGAAACGACGGTGTTGAGGACGAGGAAGCTGAACATCAGCTGCACCAGCGTCGGCGTGTTGCGTGTCAGTTCCACAAAGGCACGCACGGGCGCAGAAAGCCAAAGCCTGCCCGAGGTCAGGCAGGCTGCGAAGATCAGGCCGACAATCAGGCTGACGGGAATGGTGACCGCAACGAGATAAAGCGTGGTGATGAAACCGTCACGCCAGATCTGTGCTTCGTATCCCGTCGCCAGAAACTCGTAATTGAGGCCGAGCCTGCCCATCATGTCGATGAACAGGCCGGTCAGGTTCATGTCCTGCATATGGCTTTACCGCTGCTTTCCACTTATTTGGCGGAAAGCTTCTTGTTCTCTTCCTCGAGATATTTGGTGTTGAGCAGGCGGTTGGCCTTTGCCAGCTCAAGCAGCTTGCCGGAAGCATGCAGTTTTTTCACGGCTTCGTCGAGCGCGGTCTGGGTGTCCTTTTCGCCCTGGCGCAGCCAGATGACGCTGTCGGACGGGATCAGTTCGGTCGGGAAAGGGATGGCGTAATCCTTCCATTCGTCCGCACGGTCTTCCAGCAGCAGGCCAACGGTTGCGCCGACATGCACGGCGGCCACGCAATTGCCGCCCTGAAGGGCCAGCAGCGATTCCGGCTGGCTCGGCAGACCCTTTACGATCGCGCCATATTCTTCGGCGAGCGGCTGTGCGTAGTTGGAGCCCTGCGAAATGCAGACCGGCTTGCCCTTGAGGTCGGCCCAGTCCTTCAGACCGCTATCCTTGCGCACCACGGCTGCACCACCGGCACGGTCGTAAGGCGTCGGAACATGGTCCAGAACCTTGGCGCGCTCTTCCGTATACTGCATGTTGGCGATCAGAACATCGACCTTGCCCTGCTGCAGGAACTGCACGCGGTTCGGCGGGGTAACGGTCACGGTTTCCAGTTCGACACCGAGATCGGCGGCCAGCGCCTTGGCGATATCGATATTGTAGCCCTTCTGATCCTGCGATTTCGGATCGATGAAGCCGAATGGCGCGCCGGACAGGATCACGCCCACCGTCAGCTTGCCGCGACCCTTGATACGGTCCAGCGTGGCATCGGCCGAAGCCTGTGTGGCGGCGAGCGTCGCGACCGAGAGGGCAAGTCCGAAAACGGTTTTGGTGATGGTCTTGGCAAACATCAAATGGCTCCTTGTGTGGGCGTGACACTAGGGGAGGTGTCAAGGACTCACGAGCAAAACCATGCTTTCTTTGGGTTCCGCATGAGACTAGTGTTTTGTCAAATTGGTCAGAATTAGAAAAAATCAATTCTGCATCGACATTCCAGTGGTGCCGCCGTCCTCTGTTTGCAACCGTCGATATTGCAAACAAAACGCCCGGCATTCGATGCCGGGCGTGATGTCGTCTGAGTGGTTTTTCCGCGTTTTTCTCTCAGTGCATCAGCAGGCGCGGCAGCCACATCGAGAACATCGGCACATAGGTGACCAATGCCATGGCGAGGAACAGCGCACTGTAGAAGGGCAGGATCGATTTCATCACCTCGCCCACTGAGATTTCGCCAATCGCGCAGCCGATGAACTGCGTGGTGCCGACCGGCGGGGTGTTGAGGCCGAGCGCGCAGTTCAGCAGCATGACGATACCGAACTGGACCGGGTCCATGCCGTATTGCATGGCGATCGGCAGGAAGATCGGCGTGCAGATCAGGATCGTGCTCGCCATGTCCATGAACGTGCCGAGCAGAAAGAGGATGATGTTGATCATCAGGAAGATGACGATCGGGTTGGTGGAAATATGCGCCAGAAGTTCACCGGTCATGTCGGCCACGCCGTAAAGACCCATGAGATACTGGAACATGGTCGACACGCCGATCAGTAGCAGCACGATGCCGGTCGTCTTCACCGTTTTTGCGGCCGCCTCCAGAAAGGCCTTCCAGGTCATGGTGCGGTAGATGAAGAAGGTCAAAAGCAGCGTATAGATGACGGCGATCGATGCGGATTCGGTGGCGGTAAAGATGCCGGAGATGATGCCGGCGAGGATGATCACTACGATCAGCATGCCGGGAGCCGCGGCCGCAAGCGAGCGGGCGACGATGCGCCAGCCCGGAAACGTGCCGGCCGGATAACCGCGTTTGCGCGCAACATAATAGGCGGCGCCCAGATTGCAGACCATCAGCAGCAGGGCTGGCATGATGCCGGCGGCAATCAGCGCGCCGATCGAAGCCTTGCCGCTGGCGGCCAGCGCATAGATGATCATGTTGTGGCTGGTCGGCATCAGCGCGCCGACAAGCGCCGCGTGGGTGGTGACGTTGACCGCATAGTCGGCGTCATAACCTTCCTTCTTCATCATCGGGATCATCACGGCGCCCATGGCCGACACGTCGGCGACGGGGGAGCCGGCGACACCGCCGAACAGGGTGCAGGCGACGACATTGGACATGCCGAGCCCGCCACGCACATGGCCGACCATGGCCTTTGCCGCATTGACGATCTTGTCGGCGACGCCGCCATGCAGCATCAGTTCACCGGAAAAGATGAAAAAGGGGATGGCGAGGAACGAAAACACGTTCATGCCCGCCATCATCTGCTGGAAGCCGACCGCGATCGGCAGTCCCTCGTAAAGAATGGTGCAGAGCGCCGACAGGCCGATTGCAAACGCAACAGGTATGCCCATTACGAGGAAGGCGACAAAGGTAATGCAGAGAATGGTTAGTGCCATGACGGTACGACCTCCGCGCCACGGAAAATTGCGAAAATATGCTCAACGGAAAACATCAGGATCAGCACGCCGGAGACCGATAGCGGGATGTAACGCACGGCTTCGGTGACATGCAGATTGGGCATCAGGTAGGGCGCAACCGACCAGCCTAGCCGCCAGCCATTATAGGCCATGGCCGCGCCGAACAGGCAGACGGCAGCGTAGATCAGCAGTTCCATGAAGCGCTGCCAGCGATAGGGCAGCAGCACGGTCAGGGATTCCAGCGCGATATGGCCGGCATCACGCACGCCGACGGCGGCACCGATCATGGTGACGTAGAGAATGAGGACGATGGCAAGGTTCTCCGTCCATGCCGGGCTGTCGTTCAGCACGTAACGGCCGAACACTTGGTAGAAAACCACGGCAACAAGGACGAGAAGGCCAGCGATGGCGAGTATCATACCGGTTTTGGCAAGCGGCGCGTTGACACGCGTCAGCCATCCGGTCATGGGCGGCAGATGCACCGCGCCCGGTTCGATTTGAGCGTTCATGACATTCCTCGGAAGAGGAAGCAGCGCCTGTCTTTTTCAGGGGCTGCCTCCGGGTAGGAGCTACTTCGTTTCCTGGATCCGCTTGACGAGATCCTGCAGCTCGGGCGTCTTGGCGAACTGGTCGTAGACAGGCTTCATCGCATCGACGAATTCCTGCTTGTCATTGACCTCGGCGATAATGCTGCCGGCCTTTTCGACGATCTCCTTCGATTTGGCTTCGCGTTCATCCCACAGGCGGCGCTGCTCGACGACCGAATCCTTGGCGGCCTTGCGGATGATCGCCTGATCCTCGTCCGACAGCGTGTCCCAGATCGGCTTGGAGAACAGCAGCAGTTCCGGCACCATGGCGTGTTCTGTGCTGGTGAAATATTTTGCCGCCTCGAAATGGTGCGAGGACTCGTAGGACGGATAATTGTTTTCCGCCGCATCGATGATGCCGGTCTTCAGGCCGGTATAGACTTCGCCCATCGGCATCGGCGTGGCATTGGCGTCAAGCGCCTGCACCATGGCCACGAACATGTCGGACTGCTGTACGCGGATCTTCATGTTCTTCAGGTCGGCCAGCGTCTTGATCGGCTTCTTGGTGTACATCGAGCGCGAGCCGCTGTCGTAGAAGGCAAGGCCGACCATGCCCTGTTTTTCCAGTGCCTTCAGCACTTCCTCGCCGATCGGACCATCGAGTACGGCGCGTTCATGCTCCGTGGAGCGGAAGATGAAGGGCAGCGAGATGACGATGGTTTCCGGCACCATGTTGTTGACCACGGCGGCGCTGATGCGCAGCATGTCCAGCCCGCCGATGCGCAACTGTTCGATCGTGCCGCGTTCATCCCCCAGCGCGCCATTCGGGAACACTTTCACGCCCATCTTGCCGCCGGTGCGCTCAGACAGCAGCTTGCCCATATACATGGCGCCCTGAACGGTCGGATAGTCGTTCGGGTGAATGTCGGCGGAGCGGAAATCGCGCGCCATGGCCGTCGAGCTCATCAGAATGCCGGCGGCACCGGCTGCCAGAAACAGCGAGCGGATAGTCTTCAAACTTACTTTCATTGTATTTCCTCCATTACGATTTAAGTGCGATTTGAAATCTCGTGTCCGGCCTTCCCAGTCGCCGGATTGCATTCTCCCCAGGCAAGGGCGCGCCTTGCGCCCGATCAGCGCCGGTCGGTTGTGCGCGACCGGACGAGCAAACGGGGGCCGGCTTTGGCCAGCAAAACGACGTGGATGTTGAACGGAAAATTCATGTGGACGTCGCTCCTCATTCGACATTCACATGGCTAGGTCCGCGGTTTTTTATCGTCAATGTACAAGACGTCGCATCGGGATCGGCTAATATTGGAAAATATTTCCGTCAGTTTTCGTTGTATGATGGCGTCATCTATAGAAAACATCGGGATGACTGCGATCGATGTGGTGATTTATCGACGCGATTTGACGGTGATATCATCACGGTGATCGGTGTATGGCGAAATTGTCGCAGCGTTATTTAATTAAAAATCAGAATAATACTTGATGAATGCCAATTTATTGCGTTGGAGTGATCTTTTGTGGTGCGCCTGGTCGGCGGTTCAGCAAGGTTCGCGGCATTGGATATCTTGAGGGTCGAAGACACGTCATCGTGCTCTGGTGCTGTATAATTCACGGCCGGCATGGCTTCTATCGGCACGGTGGCGCACTAGCTATAGAATGGCACCGGAACAGGTGCGGACATGCAATCACCAGAGCAGGAGGACATCGGTGTCGGATAACAAGGTGAAGACGAACACATCCGCAGAAGCATCGTTCAGCGCGCCCGAGGATTGGCAGGCGCTGGCGACAAAGGAACTCAAGGCTTCGCCGGAAAAACTCGTCTGGCACACCGCTGAAGGCATCGATATCAAGCCGCTCTACACGGCGGAAGATCTTGAAGGCATAGACCATCTCGATACGCTGCCGGGGATCAAACCCTTCGTGCGCGGGCCGCGCGCCACCATGTATGCCGGCCGTCCGTGGACGATCCGCCAATATGCGGGTTTTTCCACGGCGCAGGAGAGCAACGCTTTTTACCGTCGCAACCTTGCCGCCGGCCAGAAGGGTCTTTCCGTCGCCTTCGACCTTGCCACCCATCGCGGTTATGACAGCGACCATCCGCGCGTCGAAGGTGATGTCGGCAAGGCCGGCGTGGCGATCGACAGCGTCGAGGACATGAAGATCCTGTTCGACGGCATTCCGCTGAAGGACATGTCGGTTTCGATGACCATGAACGGCGCGGTCATCCCGATCCTTGCCTCCTTCATCGTCGCGGGTGAGGAGCAGGGCTGTTCGAAGGCCGAGCTTTCCGGGACCATCCAGAACGACATCCTCAAGGAGTTCATGGTCCGCAACACCTATATCTATCCGCCCGAGCCTTCGATGCGGATCGTTGCGGACATCATCGAATACACGGCGAAGGAAATGCCGCGTTTCAACTCGATCTCGATCTCTGGCTATCACATGCAGGAGGCCGGCGCGACGCTGGTGCAGGAGCTGGCCTTCACGCTGGCCGATGGCCGTGAATATGTGCGCGCAGCCCTGGCCAAGGGCCTGAATGTCGATGATTTTGCCGGACGGCTCTCGTTCTTCTTCGCCATCGGCATGAATTTTTTCATGGAGGCGGCAAAGCTGCGCGCCGCGCGTCTTCTTTGGTCGCGGATCATGGAAGAGTTCGAGCCGAAAAAGCCGGGCTCGCTGATGCTGCGCACCCATTGCCAGACATCCGGTGTCTCGCTGCAGGAGCAGGACCCTTATAATAACGTCATCCGCACCGCTTACGAAGCCCTGTCTGCGGTGCTGGGTGGCACACAATCGCTGCACACCAACGCTCTCGATGAAGCGATGGCGCTGCCGACCGATTTTTCCGCCCGCATCGCCCGCAATACCCAGCTCATCCTCCAGCACGAGACCGGCGTCACCAAGGTGGTTGATCCGCTGGCCGGCTCCTATTACGTCGAGAGCCTGACGAATGAGCTTGCGGAAAAGGCGTGGGCGCTGATCGAAGAGGCCGAAAGCCTCGGCGGCATGACCAAGGCGGTGGCCGATGGCCTGCCGAAACGCCTGATCGAGGAGGCGGCAACGCTGCGTCAGGCCAAGGTCGACCGCGCGGAAGAGATCATCGTCGGCGTCAACAAATACCGGCTGGAAAACGAGGACGATATCGACATCCTTGCCATCGACAACACGACCGTCCGCAATGGCCAGATCAAGCGTCTGGAAGAGGTGCGTCGCCAGCGTGATCCGAAAAAGGTCGAGCAGGCGCTTGCTGCCCTTGCGGAGGTCGCAAAGTCAGGCGAGGGCAACCTGCTTGCATCTGCCGTCGAAGCCGCCCGTGCGCGGGCGACAGTCGGTGAGATTTCCGACGCCATGCGCCAGTCGTTCGGCGATCACTCGGCCATGCCTGAAGTTGTCGGCGATATTTACGGGCCGGCTTATGCCGACGACCCGGAATACAGGATGATTGTCTCGCGCCTTGCCGATTATGGCAAAAGCGCCGGCAAGCCAAAAATCATGGTCGCCAAGCTCGGCCAGGACGGGCACGACCGCGGCGCCAAGGTGATTGCGTCTGCCTTCGGCGATATCGGTTTCGAGGTTCTGGCCGGCCCGCTGTTCCAGACCCCGGAAGAAGCAGCCGACATGGCGATGCGGGAAAAGGTGCAGGTGGTGGGCATGTCGTCGCTTGCCGCTGGTCATAAAACGCTGGCGCCGCAGCTGGTCGAAGCCTTGAAGGCGAAGGGCGCGGAAAACGTCATCGTGGTGGTCGGCGGTGTCATTCCGCGGCAGGATTACGACTATCTGCTGCAAAATGGCGTTGCCGCGGTCTTTGGTCCGGGCACGAACGTGCTGGATGCCGCACGCGCCATTATCGACCTGATGGAAGGCCGGTTGCGCAACCAGTAAGTTTTGGCCGGGCAGGTGCTGACACCTGCCCGGTTATATTTTCGGAGTCAGGTCAGCGAAAAGCTGAAGGCCGGTGCGCCCGCAAGCTCGATATCGAACTGGCCGCCTTCCTTCAGCGGAATTGCGCCGCACAGCGTGCCGGTTGTGATCAAGGTGCCGGCCTTGAGCGATGTTTCCGGTCGATCCGCCAGATTGGCGTAATCGAGAAGCCAGGAGAGTACATCGCCGGTCGCGTGTTTTGCCGGCGCATCGAAGATCGACGCGGAACCCGAGCGGATCGACAGAGCCGGCGTGTTCGAAGCATCGAGAAATTCACGCCCCAGTTCCGGGCCGAGCACATAACCGTCATTGCCGAGACGATCGACCAGATAGAGTGGGAACGACACCTTTCCGGCTTCGAGAAGCACAGTCCACACCATTTCGGCACCGAGGTAAACCGTGCCGATGGCATCGAGAATATCGCTTCGCTGGTATGGCGCGCCGCTGACTGGCAGATCCTTGCCGAGCCGCACTGCGATTTCGATTTCCAGCAGCGTATCGGTCCGCCATGGCAGGTTGGCGCCGGCGCTTTTTTCGATCAGCGGATGAAGGCGGGCGACGACCGGCACGCCGTCCGGCGAACGCGCGACCTTCCACGCCGTCTCTGTCGACCCCTCGAGCGTCAGCCGTCCCTGCAGATCCGTCGCCTGCGACATGTCGGGAAGGTTGGAGAAATGGCTGGTGGCAACCCGTTCGCCGCTTTTGCGCAGCCGTTCGAGTTCGCTGATCACGGCATTTGCGGTGGTTTCGGTCATCTGTTCTTTCGTCATCAAAGCACTCCCATTACGGGCGCCATGATTGCGGAGCTTGCCGCCGAGGTAAAGGCTGTTTGAGCCGGAGGCGGTACGCCCATCAGGCGGCAACGCGCGTATCCGGCGGCACGATCACTTTCCTCCCGATGACGAAAGTGGCGATCGCCAGCGCCGCAACGCCGCCATGCACCCAATAGGCAAGGCTGTAACCGCCAAGGTCGGTCAGCCAGCCGGCAGCGATATTGCTCGTCGAGGCGCCAATCCCCTGAATGGTCATCACCGATGCCAGCCCGACATTAAAACGGCCTGTCCCCGCCATGATGCGTTCAACCGCAAGCGGCGTGGCGATGCCGATCAAACCGGCGCCCACACCGTCGAGCACCTGCACCGGAAAAATCCAGTCGAAACTGGTGAACGTGCCGGCAATCGCGCCCCGGATCGGCAGCGCGGAAAGTGCCACGATAAAGACGAAGGACAGGCCGAAGCGGCGAATGAGAAAGGGCGTCGCCAGCGCCACCGCAATCATGGACAACTGTGCCACGCCGGTGGTGATGGCCGTGGTGCGAAAAGGCGTACCGAGCTGGACGGAAAAATCCTGGGCGATGAGGCGGCTGATCGGTGCATTGCCGAAATGGAAGATCATCAGCGTAATGGCCAGCAGGATGAGGCCGCGGCTGGCAAACACCACCGACAGGCCGGAAGGGCCAGGCGCGCCATCGTCATTTTCAAGACCCCGTGCCGCCTTGTGATCGATCGCATCCGGGTCGATCATGAACACGGCGACCAGCGTCGCCAGCGCGGTCAATATCATCAGGCCGATGATGCCGTTCATGCCGAACATCACGGTGGCCGCATAGATCGCCGCCAGCGAGGCGACATTGCCGGCATGGTTCCAGAACTCGTTGGCGGAGACCTGCCGGGTAAAACGTTTTTCGCCGACCAGCCCGAGCGTCAGGCCCATCAGCGCCGGGCCGATGATGGCACCGACGATGGCTGTCGCCGATTGCCCTCCGAAAACCGAAAGATTGCCGGGTGCCGCCAGCGTCCAGAGGGCCGCAGCGGTGACCAGCACGACGGGGATGACGATCAGCATGCGTTTGTGGCGTGAACTGTCCACCCAGGCGCCGAACAGCGGCGTGGCGATCATGCCCAGCACGCCGCCAAGGGTCGCGACCATGCCGAGCGTCATCGGCGACCAGCCGCGCGTGGCGAGAAATCCATCGAGAAAGGGCCCAAGCCCGTCGCGGGCGTCTGCCAGAAAGAAATTGAGGAAAGCGAGAGCGATGATGGAGCGGCTGGCGGGGCTGGCTGTGGTGGTCATGCCAAGAATTCCGGTGGCGAGGTGCGCTTTAACGGGGCAGGGGGCGTCCGGTTCCGCCGATATTTGCCGGCTTCCGCTTTTATCTGGCTTAAGGCATTCGAGCCGTCTAATTTGCGCTCCGATTCGCTGCCAAGGAAGGCAGCACAACCAAGCGCGCCGAAGGAGAATATTATGACGGACGCAAAGAGCGGCATTACGGGCCTGCGGCCGCATATCTCGGTCGTCGGCGTCGGCGGTGGTGGTGGCAATGCCATCAACAACATGATCAGTGAAAACCTGAGCGGCGTCGAGTTCATCGCCGCCAATACCGATGCGCAGGTTCTGGCAACCTCCAAGGCGTCGCGCCGCATCCAGCTCGGTGCGCAGATCACCGAAGGCCTCGGCGCGGGTTCGCTGCCGGATGTCGGCCGTGCGGCTGCCGAAGAATCGATCGACGAGATCATGGATCATCTCGCAGGCTCGCATATGTGTTTCGTCACCGCCGGCATGGGCGGCGGCACCGGCACGGGTGCAGCCCCGGTCATCGCGCATGCGGCCCGTTCCGCCGGCATTCTGACCGTCGGTGTGGTCACCAAGCCGTTCACCTTCGAAGGCAATCGCCGCATGAAGACGGCGGATGCCGGTATCGAGGCGCTGCGTCAGGCTGCCGATACGGTCATCGTCATTCCCAACCAGAACCTGTTCCGCATCGCCAATGCCAATACCAGCTTTGCCGATGCCTTCATGACCGCAGACCGCGTGCTGTTTTCCGGCGTCGGCTGCATCACCGACCTGATCGTCAAGGAAGGCCTGATCAACCTCGATTTCGCCGATGTGAAATCGGTGATGAAGGGCATGGGCCGTGCGATGATGGGCACGGGCGAAGCATCCGGCGAAGGCCGCGCATTGGCCGCCGCCGAGGCCGCAATCGCCAACCCGCTGCTCGATGATATCTCGATGAAGGGCGCGCGTGGCGTGCTGATCTCGATTTCCGGCGGTTCGGACATGACGCTGTTTGAAGTCGATGAAGCGGCAAGCCGCATTCGCGACGAAGTGCAGGCAGAGGCCGATATCGTCGTCGGCGCAATCTTCGACCGCAATCTTGATGGTCTTTTCCGGGTGTCGGTGGTGGCCACCGGCCTTGAGGGCGGCCTCGCCTGAGACCATCCGTTTCGGTCATGAAAAACGACGGCGGTGCGATAGGATCGTGCCGCCGTTTTTTTGTCATTCGCGTCTCGAAGGACAGTGAGGTTAAGGGAAAAGGAGGGTGTTTTTGCCTGTGTCGTTTACCCTGAGATAGGCATAAAATTCTCAGCCGTGACAAAAAATCCTCAAAACGCTTGAGGTAAATTAAAATTGCAGGTATCCGTTTTCACACAAATCATTTTTCTGAAATTTTTGATGATGGCATGCCTATGAAAAGTTTCCGCGGTTCTTTGTGGGCAACTGTGTTGATCATGTCTGCAGCCATGCTTTCCGGCTGCAACACGACGAAGATCGAAGCCCCCGCCGTCGAGACCAAAAAGGCCGCGCCAACGCCCGCCAAGCAGGTTTATCACTATACCTCCAGGGACCGTGAATGCCTGAAGCGCGCCATGTATTTCGAATCGAAACGCACCAGCCGTAACGGTTTCATGGCAGTCGGCACCGTTGTCATGAACCGGCTGACATCGGGCGCTTATCCGGACACGATCTGTGATGTCGTTGCCCAGAAGAATCAGTTCGCACCGGGCGTGATGACGCGAATCATGGATGAAGCGACGGCACCGGATCTGGAAGGTGCAAGCGAAGCCATCCTGAAGGGCGAACGCCACCCGGATGTGAAGGACGCGATGTTCTTCCACACGAACGGCCTGAAGTTCCCTTACAAGAACATGAGCTATGTTGCTGTCGCCGGCGGTAATGCCTTCTATGAGAAGCGCGGGCGTGACGGCGAATTGCAGACACCTGAGCCGCTGCCGGCCGGAAGCTACATGCTCGCCATGGCGCAGCAGGAGACATCTGCACCGCAACTGGCACTGAATGATCTGACAAAAGGCCCGGCAGCGCCGCAGGTGGGCGCGCAGGAAGACGCGCTGCCGCAGAACACGGCCACTCAGGCGGTTCCCGTTCCGCAGGCGATGGAGGTCAGTTTCGAACCCGCGCCGATGTTGGTGCCCGTGCCGCAGCCAAAGCCGATCGCAGGCAGCCAGCAGGCGGCGCTGGTTCGGCAGTTGATGGCGCAGCGATCCCTCTATCGCTGACCGGCACGTCTGCTCCACACTCGACGGCCGAAAGCCGGCAACGTGGAGTGACCACCTTGCCGGCAAGGCTTAGCCTTTGCTTCGACTTTCTTCAGAAATTCCAGTCTTCGTCCTCGGTGGCCACGGCCTTGCCGATGACATAGGAAGAGCCGGAGCCGGAAAAGAAGTCGTGGTTCTCGTCGGCATTGGGTGACAGGGCCGAGAGGATCGCCGGATTGACCTTGCAGGCGTCGGCCGGGAACAGCGCCTCGTAACCGAGGTTCATCAGCGCCTTGTTGGCATTGTAGTGCAGGAATTTTTTGACGTCCTCGGTCAGGCCGACGTCGTCGTAAAGCGCTTCTGTATATTTCGCTTCATTGTCGTAAAGTTCCAGCAGCAGATCGAAGGCAAAATCCTTGATCTCCTGACGTTTTGCTTCCGGCAGAAGTTCCACGGCGCGCTGGAACTTGTAGCCGATGTAATAACCATGAACCGCCTCGTCGCGGATGATCAGGCGGATCAGGTCGGCGGTATTGGTCAGCCGCGCCCGGCTTGACCAGTACATCGGCAGATAGAAGCCGGAATAGAACAGAAAGCTTTCGAGGAAGACCGAAGCGATCTTCTTTTTCAGCGGATCGCCGCTGTCATACTGCTGCATGATCAGCGCCGATTTGCGCTGCAGAAACTCGTTTTCCTCCGACCAGCGATAGGCGTCGTCGACGTCCGGCGTCGAGCACAGGGTCGAAAAGATCGAGGAATAGGAGCGCGCATGCACGGCCTCCATGAAGGAGACGTTGGAGAGTACCGCCTCTTCGTGCGGGGTCACGGCATCCTCCATCAGGCGTACCGAACCGACGCCATTCTGGATCGTGTCGAGCAGGGTGAGACCGGTGAAGACGCGGATGGTGAGCTGCTGTTCATTGGTCTTGAGTGCTGCCCAGGAGGGGATGTCGTTGGAAAGCGGCACCTTTTCCGGCAGCCAGAAATTGCTGGTCAGCCGGTTCCAGACATCAAGATCCTTATCGTCCTCGATGCGGTTCCAGTTGATGGCGCGAATGGCGGCGGCGGGCTTGACGGCGATGTTCATGGTGGTTGGTCCTTGAAGGAAATGGCTTTGGGTTGCCCCTCATCCGCCTGCCGTATCAAAGCCCCTCACCAACAAAATCTATGACTTAGCTTTGCTAAGATCATGATTTTGTATCCTCTCCCGCAAGGGGAGAGGGAGAGGCTCGAGATCGCGGCTCCGGTCTCTCTCCCCTTGCGGGAGAGAAAGCGATTTCAACATCTTAAGCTTGCTTAAGTGTTAGAAATCGCAAGTGAGGGGCTTTGCTCAGGCAATCACAGCGCACACGATACGCAGCCCTGCACTTCCGTGCCGGTCAGCGCCATCTGGCGAAGGCGGATGTAGTAGATGGTCTTGATGCCCTTCTTCCACGCATAGATCTGCGCGCGGTTGATGTCGCGGGTCGTGGCGGTATCGCGGAAGAACAGCGTCAGCGACAGGCCCTGATCGACATGCTGGGTCGCCGCCGCATATGTGTCGATGATCTTTTCAGGGCCGATCTCGTAGGCATCCTGATAATACTCGACATTGTCATTGGTCATGAAGGCGGCCGGATAATAGACGCGGCCGATCTTGCCCTCCTTGCGGATCTCGATCTTGGAAACGATCGGGTGGATCGAGGAGGTCGAGTGGTTGATGTAGGAGATCGAGCCGGTCGGCGGCACGGCCTGCAGGTTCTGGTTATAAAGCCCGCCTGCCATGACCTCGGCCTTCAACTGCCGCCAATCGTCCTGAGTCGGGATATGAATGCCCGCGGTCTCGAATAGTTCGGCCACGCGCTGTGTCGCCGGTAGCCATTCCTGTTCGGTGTATTTGTCGAAATATTCGCCAGACGCGTATTTCGAGTTTTCGAAACCCTTGAAGCTTCTGCCCTTTTCGACCGCCAGCCGGTTGGAGGCGCGCACGGCGTGATAGGCAACCGTGTAGAAATAGATATTGGTGAAATCGACACCCTCTTCCGAGCCGTAGAAAATCCGCTCGCGGGCGAGATAACCGTGCAGGTTCATCTGGCCGAGGCCGATCGCGTGGCTGTCTTCGTTGCCTTGAGCGATCGAGGGAACCGAGGTGATGTTGCTCATCTCGGACACGGCCGTCAGCGCCCGGATCGAGGTTTCGATCGTCTGGCCGAAATCGGTTGAGTCCATGGCGGCGGCGATGTTGAGCGAGCCGAGATTGCAGGAAATGTCCTTGCCCATCTTCGCGTAGGAGAGGTCGTCGTTGAATTCGCTCGCATCGCTGACCTGCAGGATTTCCGAGCAGAGATTGCTCATGGTGATGCGGCCGGCGATCGGGTTGGCGCGGTTCACCGTGTCCTCGAACATGATGTAGGGATAACCGCTTTCGAACTGGATCTCGGCGATCACCTGGAAGAACTCGCGCGCCTTGATCTTCTTCTTGCGGATACGGCCGTCCTCGACCATTTCCTGATATTTTTCCGTCACCGAGATTTCGGTGAACGGCACGCCATAAACACGCTCCACGTCATGCGGTGAGAAAAGATACATGTCCTCGTTGTTGCGGGCGAGTTCGAAGGTGATGTCGGGAATGACGACGCCGAGCGACAGCGTCTTGATGCGGATCTTTTCATCGGCATTTTCGCGCTTGGTGTCGAGAAAACGCATAATGTCCGGGTGGTGGGCATGCAGGTAAACCGCACCCGCGCCCTGCCGCGCGCCAAGCTGGTTGGCGTAGGAGAACGAGTCTTCCAGCAGTTTCATCACCGGAATGACGCCGGAGGACTGGTTCTCGATCTGCTTGATCGGTGCGCCCATTTCACGAAGATTGGTGAGCGACAGCGCCACACCGCCGCCGCGCTTGGAAAGCTGCAGCGCCGAATTGATCGAGCGGCCGATGCTTTCCATATTGTCCTCGACGCGCAGCAGGAAGCAGGAGACGAGTTCGCCGCGCTGCTTTTTGCCGGCATTGAGGAAGGTCGGCGTCGCCGGCTGGAAGCGGCCGGAAATGATCTCGTCGACGAGATCGCGGGCAAGCTTTTCATCGCCGCGCGCCAGCGCCAGCGCCACCATGCAAACGCGGTCCTCGTAACGCTCGAGATAACGCTTTCCGTCAAAGGTCTTCAGCGTGTAGCTGGTGTAATATTTGAAGGCGCCGAGAAAGGTCGGGAACCGGAATTTCTTGTCATATGCGTGGTCGAACAGGTCGCGCACGAAATTGAACGCATACTGGTCCAGCACCTCCTGCTCGTAATAGCTTTCGGTCACCAGATAATCGAGTTTTTCCCGCAGGTTATGAAAGAACACCGTGTTCTGGTTCACATGCTGGAGGAAATACTGTTTTGCGGCCTGCCGGTCGCGGTCGAGCTGGATCTTTCCCTCACCGTCATAAAGGTTCAGCATGGCGTTGAGGGCGTGGTAATCGAGCGCGGCTTCGGCCGGCTTTACCGCATTCACTGGCTTTTCGAAGTTTGTCGCGTCCAAAATCGTTCCAATCCGTGTCTGACGTTGTCGACATCTTCCTGCGTGCCCAGAAGCTCGAACTTGTAGAGAAAAGGCACCTGGCACTTGGCGGAAATGATGTCCCCGGCGATGCAGTAGGCTGCGCCGAAATTGGTGTTGCCCGCGGCAATCACGCCGCGGATGTTGGATCTGTTGTCCGCATCGTTGAGGAAGCGGATCACCTGTTTGGGAACGGCGCCCTTGTTTTCGCCGCCGCCATAGGTCGGAACGATCAGGACGAACGGGTTGGGCGCGCAAAGCGCCTCATCGCTGCTGATCGGAATGCGCCGGGCGTTCATGCCCAGCTTTTCCACGAAACGGTGGGTGCTTTCCGATTTCGTGGAGAAATAAACGACCTCACCCATCGCGATGATGGTCAGGCGAGGGCGCTGATCATGTCAGGGCGAAAACCTGCCCAATGCTGCTCGCCGGCAATCACGACGGGCACCTGTCGGTAACCGAGACCCTGCACGAGGTCATAAGCCTCGGCATCGGCGGACACGTCGATGATAGTGTAGTCGATGCCCTGACGGTCGAGGGCGCGGGTGGTCGCGGTGCACTGGACGCAGGCGGGTTTACTGTAAACGGTGATGGTCATTGTCGGTCCCCTCGTGTGGAATAGGCGTGCAAAAGCGGTCGGACATCCGCCGATGTCCGGGCAAAAGAATATTGGGTATGAAGGTCGTCGCTGACGTGGCCGGACGTTAAACGTCCATCATTGCCACTGCGCGCAACATGAAATCAGCAGGCCGACATCGGCTTGCTGGTCGACATATCGATGCTTATCGAAACTCAAGAACATAAGACTTCACCCCGAAGCATTTCATACGGGACATTCGGGGAAGCGCATGCGCAGGATCATCCCGCACATATACGCGACCTTCCGGACACCCCGCCCGTGGACGTTTCGTACAAGGCAGGTCTCCTGGCTTGCGGGTCACGGCATCCGTTCCGCCTTCCCAACGCTTTTGGCGTCAGTGGCCTGATCGATCGGATGCTCGCCGCTTACAGTTGCGGGGGCAGCTTCGGCATTGTGGCGCCCGTCATGGGTTTCACGCACCGTATTCCCGTCTTAGCTTCCGATGCGAATCGGAAGAACCTTGAACACTAGATATAGTAGACGAGGTGAAAATTCCGTCAACGACTATGTTGTTTCGGCCCGATCAAGGCTGGGGAAAACGAGCGGCCTTGCCGTATAAGATCACGGTCACAGAAACTTTTTCACGTAAATTTATTTACGTACGAATTCAAAAATATTGACGCGCGTAAAATTTAGGACATATGATGAAAAATCCGCCGGCAAGAGGAGGCCCGCCGGCTGGATGTGTGCTTTTAAGGCCTCAAGGACGGGGAGGAATAAACATGACCCTCAAGAATTTCGCAAAGACGCTGCTGGTTTCCGCAAGCCTGACGTTTGCCGCCGCTGCCGCCCATGCCGAAGGCATCGGCGCATCGCTGCTCACGCAGCAGCACCCATTCTATAACGAGCTCGCCAAGGCGATCACCGCTGAAGCCAAGGCCAAGAACGTGTCGGTCGAAATCTCGATCGCCAATCAGGACCTGAACAAGCAGCTCGCCGACATTGAAGACTTCATCGTCAAGGGCGTCGACGTCATCATCATGTCGCCGGTCGACAGCAAGGGCGCACTTGCAGCCGTTGCCCGCGCCGAAGCTGCCGGCATCAAGGTTATCACCGTCGACGTACCGGTCGAAGGCGCCAAGGTTGCCTCCTATATCGGCACCGACAACTATGCCGGTGGCGTCAAGGCCGGTGAACTGATGGCCGAACAGCTTGGCGGCAAGGGCGAAGTCGCAATCATCGACTACCCGCTGGTGCAGTCGGTGGTGAACCGCGTCAACGGCTTCAAGGAAGCCATTGCCAAGCACCCGGACATCAAGATCGTGTCGATCCAGACCGGCATTACCCGCGCCGAAGCACTGGCCGTTGCCCAGAACATGCTGCAGGCTAACCCGGACATCGGTGGCATTTTTGGTTTCGGTGACGATGCCGCTCTCGCCGCAGCCGTTGCCGTCAAGTCTTCGGGCCTGACCGGCAAGGTCAAGGTCATCGGTTTCGATGGCATGCCGGAAGCCATCAAGGCAGTCGATGCCGATCCGGACTTCGTCGGCGTCATCCAGCAGTTCCCGGACCAGATGGGCAAGCTTGCCGTCGAGACCGCGATCAAGCTGCAGGCGGGCGAGGAAGTGCCGGCCGAGCAGCCGATCGTTCCCGGCGTCTACACCAAGAAGCAGTAAGTCCTCCCAAGACGCTCTGCGCATGAGGCCGTCTCTGCTTTGAGACTGCCTCCTTCGGTGGTCCGCTCCCCCAGGCGGGCCACCGGAAATCTGCGGATTGTTCGAAGCCGCCCGATGCGGCGCACCATCTGCATGATCAGGAATAAGGAGCAGCTTTCACCGCAGTGGTGGTGTGAAGCGCTCGTTGAAAGGTGACGCCATGGAAACCTCAGGCGACAAGGTGATCCTTGAGATCAAGGACATGTCCAAGGAATTCGGGGCCGTGAAGGCGCTGAAGAACATGCAGCTTACGGTGAAGCCGGGCCGCGTACACACCATTCTCGGCGAAAACGGTGCCGGCAAGTCGACGCTGATGAAGATTCTCGCGGGCGTTTATCAGCCAACGACGGGTTCGATCGTGCTCGATGGCCAGCCTTATGCGCCGACCAATCCGCAGGATGCCGCCAAGGCCGGCCTGACCATCGTTTTTCAGGAACTCAGCCTCTGCAACAACATGACCGTTGCGGAAAACATCCTGGCAACCCGCGAGCCCTCCAGGGCCGGTTTCATCAACGACAAGGTTTTGGTGCGCAAGGCGGCCGAACTGGTGAAGGAACTCGGCCTGCCGGTTTCGGTCAGTGATCAGGTCGGTGATTTGTCGATTGCCCAGCGTCAGCTGGTGGAAATCGCCAAGGGTTTGAGCATCGAAGCCAAGGTCGTCATCCTCGACGAACCGACCTCCTCGCTCAGCGACAGTGAAGCCGAAATCCTGTTTCAGATCATTGGCCGCCTGAAAGCCAAGGGCGTCGCCATCATCTACATTTCGCACCGCATGGAAGAGATCATGCGGCTGAGCGACGACATTACCGTCGTGCGCGACGGCAGTTATATCACCACCCGCGACAAGACAGAGGTGACGATCGCCGAGCTGATCGCGCTGATGGTCGGCCGCGACATGAACGAAATCTATCCGCCGCGTGATGTGGCCGCTCCGGCACTCACCGAAAAGCCGGTTCTCGCCGTCAATGGTTTGTCGCGCGTCGAAGAATTCGAAAACGTTTCCTTCGATGTGCGTCCAGGCGAAATTCTGGGCTTTTTCGGCCTGATCGGCTCCGGCCGCTCGGAGGTCATGAATACGCTGTTCGGCATGGCCAAGGCCTCCGCCGGCACCGTTGCCATCGATGGCGTACCGGTGAAAATCACTTCGCCGGTAGAGGCCATCGAGCGCCGTATCGGTTTCGTCACCGAAAACCGCAAGGAAGAAGGCCTCGTCTTGAGCCACAGCGTCGAGAGCAATATCTCGATGGTGGCGCTGAACGGCTTTTCCAGCGCCTTCGGTTTCCTGAAACGCCGTCGCGAGCGGGAAGCTGCCAATGCCGAAGTCGCACGCCTCGCTATCAAGACGGCCTCGCTCGATACCATTGCCGGCTCTCTTTCGGGCGGCAACCAGCAGAAGATCGTGCTGGCCAAATGGCTTTTGACCAAACCAAAGATCCTCATCCTCGATGAGCCCACACGCGGCGTCGATGTCGGCGCCAAATTCGAAATCTACAAGATCATCCGCCAGCTGGCGGCGGAAGGCACGGCAATCCTGCTCGTGTCCTCCGAACTTCCGGAAGTCATAGGCATGAGTGACCGCGTCGTCGTAATGAGCGAGGGCAAGGTCACGGCAATCGCCGACCCTGACCAGATGACACCGGAAAAGATCATGCACTTTGCCACGGGATATGCATCATGAGTGACAAGAGCGCAGCCAGCGCCGCCTTCAAACAGGTCATGAAACAGTATGGCGGTATCTTTTTATCGCTGATCGTTCTGTGCGTGATTTTTTCCGTCACCAACGGTCGTTTCATGTCGGTGGCGAATTTTCTGAACATCCTGCAGCAGGTGTCGGTCATCGCCATTGCCGCCTTCGGCATGACCTGGGTCATCCTGCTCGGTGAAATCGACCTGTCGATCGGCTCGATCATCGCGGTGGCCGGCATGGTCGGCGCGCAATGTTTCGCTTTTGGCATGAGTTTTGTGCCGGCGCTGATCCTGACGATTGCGGCAGGTGCGCTGCTCGGCCTCGCCAACGGCGTGCTGACGGCGAAATTCCTGCTGCCGTCCTTTATCGTCACGGTGGCGACCATGGGCATCTATCGCGGCATGGTCAGCCTTCCGACCAATGGTGCGCCGGCCATGATCATGGAACCGAGCTGGACCGCCATCGGCACCCAGAGCTTTATCGGCATCCCGATCGTCATCTGGGTCGTTGCTGTGCTGTTCCTGTTCAACCACATTCTCTTGAGCAAGACCAAATTCGGCCGTCGCGCCTATCTGACCGGCGGCAACCGCGAGGCAGCGCTTTATTCCGGCATCAAGGTCGATCGCCTGAAGATCATCATCTTCATGATCTCCGGCGTGATGGCGGCGATCAGCGGCGTGTTGCTCTCCTCGCGCCTCTTCTCGGCCCAGACAAATGCCGGCATGAGCTATGAACTCGATGCCATCGCGGCAGCCGTTCTCGGCGGCACCAGCCTTGCCGGCGGCGTCGGCACCATGATCGGCACGCTGATCGGCGCGCTTATCATCGGCGTCCTCAACAACGGGATGAACATGCTGTCGGTGCCTTACTTCTACCAGCTCATCGTCAAGGGCCTCGTCATTCTCATCGCCGTCTATCTCGACGTGCGGTCGAAGCGCGCCAAGCAGTAATCATTAGAGCAGATACCAATGTCGAAAATTCTCACCATCGGCGAAATTCTGGTCGAAATCGTCGCCACCAATCGCGGCAACGGTTTTCGTGAAGCCGTGCCGCTGATCGGCCCGTTTCCGTCGGGCGCACCGGCGATCTTCATCGATCAGGTCGGCAAGCTCGGCCAGGAATGCGCGATCATCTCGCGCGTCGGCGAAGACGACTTTGGCTGGGTCAACATCAACCGCCTGACGGAAGATGGTGTCGATGTCTCGGGCATCGAGGTCCTGCCGCTCGGCACCACCGGCAGCGCTTTCGTGCGTTACCGCGAGGACGGTGGCCGCAATTTTGTCTTCAACATCCGCAACAGCGCCTGCGGTGAGATCGAACTGTCGGACAAGACGCTGGCCCTTATCGACACCTGCACGCATATGCATGTCATGGGCACGGCTCTGTACGCACCGAGCGTCGTCACCAGCATCCTGACCGCCGTCGAACGCATCAAGGCCGCTGGCGGCACCGTTTCCTTCGACCCCAACCTGCGTCCTGAAATTCTCGACAGCCCCGGCATGCGCGAAGCGTTGCAGACGGTGCTTTCCAAGACCGATCTGTTCATGCCGAGCGGCGAGGAGCTGTTCCTGTTCGCGCAGGCAAAGACTGAGAAGGAAGCCGTCGTCGAGCTGCTTGCCAAGGGCATCAAGGCCATCGTCGTCAAGCGCGGTGACAAGGGCGCCAGCTATTACGACAAGGACACCCAGATCGATCTTCCCAGCTACAAGGTCGAGGAAATCGATCCGACCGGCGCCGGTGATTGTTTTGGTGCCACCTTCGTCACCTTCTGGCTGAAGGGCATGCATCCGGCCGAAGTGCTGCGATACGCCAATGCCTCCGGTGCGCGTGCCGTCACCAAGGCCGGCCCGATGGAAGGGGCCTCTACCCGCGCCGAACTCGACGCACTCATTCAAGCGCAAGGAAATGCCTGACATGCAAAAGAGCTATCTCACCGACATCGCCAACTGGCAGAACGGCTCGGGCGTCAAGGGCATTCCGTCGATCTGCTCGGCACATCCGCTGGTCATCGAGGCTTCCATGCTGCATGCGCTCAAGCAGGATGCGCATCTGCTTGTTGAAGCTACCTGCAATCAGGTCAATCAGGATGGCGGTTATACCGGCATGACGCCGGCCGATTTTCGCGCCTTCGCGGAAGAGATCGCCAAAAAGGTCGGTTTCCCGATCGAAAAGCTGATCCTCGGTGGTGACCACCTTGGCCCCAATCCTTGGAAGAACCTGCCCGCCGATGAGGCGATGGCAAAAGCCTGCGTGATGATCGAAGCCTTTGCTCTGGCCGGTTTCACAAAATTGCATCTCGATACCAGCATGGGCTGCGCCGGTGAGCCGGTCGCGCTTCCGGACGCACTGACCGCCGAGCGTGCCGCGCGCCTTGCCGCCGTTGCCGAAGCTGCGCTGACGGGGTCTGATGGTATCAAGCCGGTCTATATCGTCGGCACCGAAGTGCCGATCCCCGGCGGCGCGATGGAAGAGCTGGACGAACTCGAAGTGACCAAGCCGGAATCTGCGCGCGAAACCATTGCCGTGCACGCCAAGGCATTCGAAGCTGCCGGCGTATCGGATGCATTTTCGCGCGTTGTCGGCGCCGTCGTTCAGCCGGGCGTCGAATATGGCAACGAGAACGTCATCCCTTACGTCCCGGCAAAGGCCAAGGCGCTGAGTGCTACCTTGTTCGACATGCCGGGCATGGTCTTTGAAGCGCATTCCACCGATTACCAGACCCGCGAAATGTTGCGCCAGCTGGTGATGGATGGTTTTGCCATCCTGAAGGTCGGCCCCGGCCTCACCTTTGCGCTGCGCGAAGCCTTTTACGGTCTCGACCAGATTGCCGAGTTCCTGTTCCCCGGCAAGCGCTCGGAAATGCTGATCGCCACCGTCGAACGCGTGCTGACGGCGGATCCAAAAAACTGGGACAAATATTACCACGGTTCGGACGCCGAAAAGCATATCCAGCGCCATTTCAGCTATAGCGACCGCATTCGCTACTACTGGCCGCAGCCGGAAATCGATGCCGCTGTAAAGGCGCTGTTCGAGCTTCTGGATGGCGTGGAAATTCCCGAAACGCTGATCAGCCAGTATCTCACCGGTGCCTATGTGTCGGTGCGTGACGGCAAGGTTCAGCCGAATGCGCGCGCACTGGCTCTTGCCGCCGTCGATCGCGTGCTGGAAGATTATTTCGAAGCCTGCCGCGCCTGATTGGCGCGGCTTGCACGGACTCAGAAGTTTTGATTGAACTGTGTCCATAATTTCAATCGATTAGTAAATCGGGTGGGACGTTATTGTCAGAGAAACCCATCAGTGGGGCCATCAAAACGATGGAGGACTTTTCCGAGTTTGTCGGATTGTCCCGCCCGACCGTGTCCAAATATTTTAACGACCCGAATTCGGTCCGGCCGAAAACCCGCGGGCTGATCGAGGTTGCGCTGAAAGAAAGCGGCTTTCGGCCAAACATGTTTGCCGTCAACCTCAACCGTCGGCGCAGCAACATCATCGGCATCATCATCCCGAATTCGACCGATCCGTTTTATATGGCGCTGACACGCCGCGTTGAACTGATCGCCAATGCCGCCGGTTTTCTCGCTTTCGTTCTGTCGTCGGATGGCAATGCCGAAATCGAGGCACGCGCCATCGAAACGCTGAAATCGATGAACGTCGCCGGCGCCATCATAGCACCGCTTGGCGTGCAGTCGCAGCACGAAACGCTGAAGGCGCTCGGGGAATCCATCGCGCTGGTTTATGTGGACTCACCACTGGACGAAACCTCGCCGTTTGTCGGCACCAACAACCGTCAGAGCTTTCAGCTCATCGTCGATTATCTCGTCCGCTCCGGCGAGCCGCCCTGTTATCTCGGTATGCCGCCGGTCAATACCAATGCCGCGACCCGCGAAACCGCCTATGTCGAAGCGATGCGCCAGCTGAAAATGGAGCCGATCCTTCTGGAAACTGCCCATGATGGCAGCTGGGATTTCGAGCGTTTCGGCTACGAGGAAACCCGGCGTTTCCTGAACGCAGGCGGTTTCCCGACCAAGACGGTTCTCTGCGCCAACGACCGCGTCGCTTTCGGCGCCATTTCGGCGGCCTATCAGCATGGATTGAAGATCGGCCAGTCTGCCGCCAGCGATATCCGCATCGCCGGCCATGACGACCATCCGCTGTCGCGTTACGCCTGTCCGCCGATCACCACCGTTGCCCAGAACTACAACGAGATCGGTCGTCTGGCGATGGACCTGCTGTTCCGCAAGCTGGATCTTGAGATGGAAGGGGCGGAAGCCTCGGCGGAAAGCCAGCGCATCCTGCTCAATGCCGAAATCATGCTGCGGGAATCGGCCTGAGCGCCGTTTTCTCGCTGGCCGGCGTTTCAGTCTGATCGCGACGCTGGTGAAATGGCGGCCGATGCCCAGCATTTAGGCTGTTGATCTGCCGCCGTAACTCTTTGCAATTGCTAAATTCCATGGTGCCGTCGTGGCGACGGAGATTGTCGCTTGCGTGAAAATCAGCTTGCGTCTGCATACCAATCGGGCACAATTTCAAAAATATTTACCAGACGGTCAATATTTCACGCTCGGACAAGCCGGCATTGCGTTTCTGTTTTTTATCCCATTGTTTAAAAACATCTATTTCGGACTGGCATGCAACTTGCTGATTGACAGGCAATCGGCAATTCGCCCAATCGAGAGGAGCATGAGATGGAAATCGGTGTTTTTATCCCTATCGGCAACAATGGCTGGCTGCTTTCCGAAAACGCGCCGCAATACAAGCCGTCCTTCGAACTCAACAAAAAAATCACGCTGACGGCGGAAAAATACGGGTTCGATTTCGCGCTTTCGATGATCAAGCTGCGCGGCTTTGGCGGCAAGACGGAATTCTGGGACTACAATCTGGAATCCTTCACACTGATGGCGGGCCTTGCCGCCGTCACCTCGAAGATAAAACTGTTCGGCACGGCGGCGACGCTGGTCATGCCGCCGGCCATCGTCGCGCGCATGGCCACCACGATCGACAGCATTTCGGGTGGGCGTTTCGGCGTCAATCTGGTCACCGGCTGGCAGAGGCCGGAATACAGCCAGATGGGTCTGTGGCCGGGCGATGATTATTTTGGCGATCGTTACGCCTATCTCGCCGAATATTCGACCGTGCTGAAAGAGCTTCTGGCCTCGGGTGCATCCGATTTCAAAGGCAAATATTTCCAGATGGACGATTGCCACATGAAGCCGGTGCCGGAGGGCGATGTGAAGCTGATCTGCGCCGGTTCGTCGAATGCCGGCATGGCGTTTTCCGCCGAGTTTGCCGATTACAGCTTTTGCTTCGGCGTCGGCATCAACACGCCAAAGGCATTTGCCCCCACCAATGAGCGGCTTCTGGCGGCAACGGAAAAGACCGGGCGCGATGTGCGCTCCTTCGTGCTGACGATGATCCTGGCAGAGGAAACCACAAAGGCGGCTTTCGCCAAGTGGGAACATTACAAGGCCGGCGCCGATCAGGAGGCGATCCAGTGGCTCGGCCTGCAGAGTGCGGCAGATACCAAGTCGGGCGCCGATACCAATGTGCGGCACATGTCCAATCCGGTGTCCGCGGTCAATATCAACATGGGCACGCTGATCGGCTCTTATGCGGAAGTGGCGGCGATGCTGGACGAGATGGCGGAAGTGCCCGGCACCGGTGGCGTCATGCTCACCTTCGACGATTTCGTCGAGGGCATCGAAAAATTCGGGCAATATGTTCAGCCATTGATGAAAAGCCGTCAGCATATCAAGCCGGCTCTGGAGGCCGCCGAATGAGCGTGGTTGCAGGATATCAGGCGCCGGTCAGCCGGTCGGAAAGTGTCACGCTGCCGGCCCGGCCGGAACCGATCACGCTGAAGCCATCGGAAACGGCGGTTGTCGTAGTCGACATGCAGAATGCCTATTCGACCGAAGGCGGTTATGTCGATCTCGCCGGTTTCGACATAACCGGTGCCAAGGGCACGATCGACAACATCAAGAAGACGCTGGATGCGGCGCGCGCCAACGGCGTGCAGGTCATCTATTTTCAGAACGGCTGGGACAAGGATTATGTCGAGGCCGGTGGCCCCGGTTCGCCCAACTGGCACAAGTCCAATGCCTTGAAACACATGCGCGCCAATCCCGAGCTGCAAGGCCAATTGCTGGCCAAGGGCACATGGGATTACGCGATCGTCGATGAGTTGCAGCCGCAGCCGGGTGACATTCTTGTGCCGAAAACGCGCTACAGCGGTTTCTTCAACACCAATATGGACAGCGTGCTGCGCGCCCGTGGTATCCGCAATCTCGTCTTTGTCGGCATCGCCACCAATGTCTGCGTCGAAAGTTCGCTGCGCGATGCCTTTCACCTCGAATATTTCGGGGTGATGCTGGAAGATGCCACCCATCATCTGGGGCCGGACTTCATCCAGCAGGCGACTGTCTACAATGTCGAAAAATTCTTCGGCTGGGTCGCGACCGTCAACGATTTCTGCGGCGTCATTGCGCAGGCCGCGCCGAGCGAAGCCTGAAAGATAAAAAGAGGAGAACGAACATGCCGAAAACGATTATCGTGCCCGAAGGCACCCAGAAGCCGATCGCTCCCTATTCGCCCGGCACGCTTGCCGATGGCGTGGTCTACGTCTCGGGCACGCTGCCTTTCGACAAGAACAACGATGTCGTCCATGTCGGTGATGCCGGTGCCCAGACCCGCCATGTGCTGGAAGTCATCAAGTCGGTCATCGAAACCGCTGGCGGCACGATGGAGGATATCACTATGAACCACATCTTCATCACCGACTGGGCCAATTATCAGGCCGTCAACGCGGTTTATGCCGAGTACTTTCCGGGCGACAAGCCGGCGCGGTATTGCGTCCAGTGCGGTCTGGTGAAGCCGGATGCGTTGGTCGAGATCGCAACCGTTGCGCATATCGGGAAATGACGGAATGCTGCATTTCGATGTGCATGGAGTGATGGACGCCTCTGCCCCGACGATCATCCTGTCGTCGGGCCTTGGCGGCAGTGCCTCCTATTGGGCGCCGCAGATCGAGGCTTTGAAGGCGCGGTTCCGGGTGGTCACCTATGACCATTTCGGCACCGGCCGTTCGCCGGGAGAGGTCCCCGAAGGTTACGCGATCAGCGACATGGCCGATGAGGTCATGGAAATCGCTGCCGCGCTGGGCCTCACCAGTTTCAGTTTCATGGGCCATGCCTTTGGCGGGCTTGTCGGGCTCGACCTGGCGTTGCGCTTTCCCGAGGTCATCGACAGGCTGGTGCTGGTCAATGCCTGGGCCAAGGCTGATCCGCATTCCGGCCGTTGTTTCGATGTGCGTATCGAGCTGCTCGAAAAGTCCGGCGTGCCGGCTTTCGTCAAGGCGCAGCCGTTGTTTCTCTATCCGGCCATCTGGATGGCAGAAAATTCCTCCCGCATGGCGGAAGAAGAAAAGCATGCGCTTTTACATTTCCAGGGGAAGGAGAATATTTTACACCGCATCGCAGCATTAAGGGCTTTCGATATCGAAGGCCGGCTTGAGGGTGTCAATGCGCCCACGCTCGTGGTCGCAACGAAGGATGATATGCTCGTACCCTATAGCCGTTCGCTGCAACTTGCCGATGCCCTGCCGGATTCCACGCTTGCCCTTTTCGATTTCGGCGCCCATGCCGTAAACGTTGTCGACCCGCAGGGTTTCAACGATGCGGTTCTTTCCTTCCTCAATGATCGATAGATTTCAGGATTTCCCATGACGAACGTTCTCGACCAGCAGGCGCTTGATGCGTTGTTTTTCTCCGCGCGTTCCCAGAATGGCTGGTTGCCGGGTGACGTCTCCGACGAGACGCTGAAACAACTCTACGATCTGGTGAAGTTCGGCCCCACCTCGGCCAATTGTTCGCCGGCACGTTTTGTCTTCGTGAAGGGGCCGCAGGCAAAGGAGCGTCTGAAGCCCTCCCTGTCCTCCGGCAATCTGGAAAAGACGCTGGCCGCGCCTGTCACGGTGATCGCCGCCTATGATGCCGAATTCTACGAAAAGCTGCCGCAGCTTTTCCCGCATGCGGATGCACGCAGCTGGTTCACCTCCAGCCCGGCCGCTGCCGAAGAAACCGCCTTCCGCAACGGCACGCTTCAGGCCGGCTATCTCATCCTCGCTGCCCGCGCTCTTGGTCTCGATGCCGGTCCGATGTCCGGTTTCGACAAGAAGAAGGTGGATGACGAGTTCTTTGCCGGCACGACTTGGAAGTCGAATTTCCTGATCAATCTCGGCCATGGCGATCCCGCAAAAGTGTTTGCGCGCCTGCCGCGTCTCGATTTTGACGACGCCTGCCAGATTCTGGGGGAATGAGCATGCAGGGACAGGCCGTGTCGAAAGAGCCGGACAATACGGAAGAAACCCGCCGCGAGGATTATCGCAACGCCATGGCAAAGCTTGGCGCGGCGGTGCATATCGTCACCACATCGGGTGCGGCCGGTCGAGCCGGTTTTGCCGCAACCGCTGTCTGCAGTGTGTCCGACAATCCGCCGACACTTCTCGTCTGCCTCAACAAGACGTCGAGCGCCTATTGGCCGGTCAAGGGCAATGGCACGATCTGCGTCAACGTGCTCTCATCCGACCATCAGGATCTCAGCCGCCTGTTCGGTGGCAAGACGCCGGTCGAGGAGCGTTTTGCCGGTGCCTCATGGACGGAACTGCTAAGCGGCGGGCTGGCGCTCGATGGCGCACTGGCATCGTTCGATTGTGAAATCACCTCGGTGGCCGATGGTCACAGCCACGACATTCTCATCTGCCGGGTTCTCGAAACGCAGGTGAGCGATGGCGGTCAGTCGCTGATCTATCTTAACCGCGGTTATCACGCGGTCTGAGGATCAGCCGTCGAAGCCGAGGCTTCTTGAAGCCGTTTGCCCGGCCTCCAGCAGGATCCGCACATAGGTGGATTTGCGGGCCGGGTCGAAACGGAACAGCGGAAACGAGATGCTGATCGCAGCGATCGATTTGCCCAGATGGTCGCGGATCGGCACCGCCATGCAGCGCACGCCAGCCTCGCTTTCCTCCACCTCTTCCGAATAACCATCCTCGCGGATACGGCTCAACTGGTCGCGCAGCGCCGCAACGTCGGTAATCGTCTTCGGCGCCATCTTTTCGAAGGTCATCTTCGACAGCCGGTCGGCGATTTCCGTCTCGTCGCGGAAGGCCAGAAGCGCCTTGCCGAGCGAGGTGCTGTGCAGCGGGTTGCGTTTGCCCAGCGGCGAATTCATCGACAGGTTATAGGCGCTGTCATATTTGTGGATATAGGCGACACGCTGTTCGCGCTCGTCCATCACGCCGAGATTGATGGCTTCGCCTGTCTCGCGCGACAGAGTTCCCATGGCCCGGTCGGCCACCTGCAGCAGATGCGTCTGGCCGCGCAGCGTGCGTGCGCCCAGCCCGAACAGTTTCAGCGTCAGCCGGTATTTGTCGGTTTCCTCTTCCTGCTCCACGTAACCGAGATCGACCATGGTCTGCAGCAGCCGGTGGGTGGTGGCTTTCGATGTCATCGCATGTTGGGCGATGTCGGCAAGGCTGGAGCGGCCATCTTCCGCCAGCGTTTCCAGCACCGAAAAAACCTTCAGCACGGCAGCGACATTGTCGGGTTTGTTGCGAGAAGCGTCAGACATCATCCGTTCCAAAAAATATGGAATGCTATTCTGAAAAGCTTCTTGCCCGCTGTCAAGGCATCGGAGAAATTCGAAAAATAGCGGTGAAATGGGCGTTACGGCGTTTAGTATGATAAATTCCGAACCCCTATTGCATTTCATTTTTGAGTATGGTTTTTTTCAAAAATGAAATCGCATTCCGATTTTTTTGGCTGGACGAGGAGGTCCGGCTGCCTGGGAGGGTTATAGTTTTGACGATGCATGCGCTGTTGCGGCAGAAGGATTATGTGGCGCCCCGCGCGGATGTGGTGGGGCTGATCCGGCGGCTTGCCGACAATCTGGTCTCCATCGAGGACCGGACGGGCGAATTCCTGCTGCGGCTGGAAGACGGGCGCGTGATCGACACCAAGGGCTGGGCCGGTTGGGAATGGACCCACGGCATCGGGCTCTACGGCCTGTTCAATTACTGGCAACAGACCGGCGACAGACAGGTGCTGGACATCATCACCTCATGGTTCGATGCGCGGCTTTCCGAAGGCACGCCGACCAAGAACGTCAATACCGTCTGCCCGTTCCTGACGCTTGCCTGCCTGTATGAGCTCAATCCCAATCCGGCCTGGAAGCCCTATCTGGAAACCTGGGCGGAATGGGTGATGCACGAGATGCCGCGCACAAGCGAAGGCGGCATCCAGCACATCGTGTATAACAACGTCAATCATCAGCAGATGTGGGATGACACGTTGATGATGAGCGTCATGCCGCTCGCCAAGATCGGCCTGCTGTTGAACCGCCCGGATTATGTGGAGGAGGCGAAATACCAGTTCCTCATCCACACCCAGTATCTGGCGGATCGTAAGAGCGGCCTGTGGTTCCACGGCTGGACCTTTGACGGCAACCACAATTTTGCCAATGCGCTCTGGGCGCGGGGCAATTCGTGGATCACCATCGCCATCCCGGAATTTCTCGATCTGCTTGACCTGCCCGAAGGCGATGCCTTTCGCCGTCACCTGATCTCGACGCTGAAACGTCAGGCGGAAACGCTGGCCGAACATCAGTCGCCATCGGGCCTGTGGCACACGCTGATCGACGATCCGCAAAGTTATGTGGAATCCTCTGCCGCCGCCGGCTTCGGCTATGGACTGATGAAGGCCGTGCGCAAACGCTATCTCGGGCCGGAATATCTGCCCGTCGCGCATCGTGCCGTGCAGGGCGTCATCGGCCATATTGATGCGGCCGGCGAGCTGCAGAACACCTCCTTCGGCACGGCCATGGGGGCAGACCTCGATTATTACCGTCAGGTCAAGCTGACGGCGATGCCATACGGACAAGCGATGGCGATCCTCTGCCTGTCGGAATACCTGCGTTCCTACATTTGATGACCGGCCCGGCGCGGCCGGGCTCCTGATGATCCAGCACAACGATCCGGCGCGATGCCGGAGCGAAAATGCCGTCCTTTCCGGGAGGAGGAAAGCATGTCCGCGCAATCTCGAACGAACTTCATCCTTGCCTTTTCGGGTGGCTGCTCGGCCTCTGTGCCGGACAGCTTGAAAGGGGATTTTGCATGAGTGGCGATGGCCGCCTTCTCGGCTTCTGGTATGTGCTGCCCTACCTGTTGGGCCTGCTGATCTTTACGGCGATCCCGTTTCTCGGCTCGCTCTACCTGTCGTTTACCGATTACCGGCTGATGCAGGGCGCAAATTACATCGGGCTGGAAAATTACACCGACATTCTTACCAGCGATCGCACATTCAATCGCTCGTTCAGCGTGACGATGATCTATGTGTTGATCACCGTGCCGCTGAAACTGGCCTTTGCGCTGTTCATTGCCGGTATCCTCAATTCCAAGCTCAAGGGTATCGGCTTTTTCCGCACCGCTTATTATGTGCCCTCCATTCTTGGCGGCTCCATCGCGGTCGCTGTCCTGTGGCGCTATATGTTCGCCGATACCGGCCTCATCAACATGATGCTCACCGGCATTGGCTTTGAGAGCGTAAACTGGTTTGGCAATCCCGGCACGGCGCTGTTCACCATCACGCTTCTGCGCCTGTGGCAGTTCGGTTCGGCCATGGTGATCTTTCTGGCGGCGCTGCAATCGATCGACAAATCGCTCTATGAAGCCGCCGCCATCGATGGGGCGAAGCCCTGGCGCGCCTTTTTCGCCATTACCCTGCCGCTCTTGACGCCGGTGATCTTCTTCAACCTGATCATGCAGATGGTCCAGGCGTTTCAGGAGTTCAACGGGCCTTACGTCATCACCCAGGGCGGGCCGCTGAAATCCACCTATCTGCTGCCGCTCTATATCTACGAGGTGGCCTTCAAGAAATTCGAAATGGGCTATGCCTCGGCCATCGCCTGGGTGCTGTTCGCGGTCATCATGGTGCTGACGCTGATCGCCTTCTGGTCATCGAAACACTGGGTCTATTACGCCGGCGACAAGAGGAGTTGACCATGAGCGACGGAATTCTCCACGCCGAAGCGATCGAAAATGCCGAACGGCTGCTGGCCGTACAAAAACGCCGCGAAACGGTGTCGCTGGCCATTCGTTACACGATCCTCACCATTGTCGGTCTGATCATGCTTTATCCGCTGATCTGGCTGATCGGCGCCAGCTTCAAGACCAATTCGGAAATCTTTGCCGGCGCCGGCTTCATGCCGCAAAGTCCGACCATGGATGGTTACGCCAAGGGCTGGGAAACCTCGACGCCCTACACGTTTGGCCGGTTCTTCTGGAACACGTTTCTGATCATCGCGCCAAAAACGATCTTCACGGTGATCTCCTGCACGGCCGTTGCCTATGGGTTTGCCCGTTTCGAGTTTCCCGGCAAGAAGATCCTGTTCGCCTCGCTGATCGCAACCCTGCTTCTGCCCAATGTGGTCACTCGCATCCCGCAATATCTGCTGTTTCGCGATCTCGGCTGGCTCGATACCTATCTGCCGCTCTGGGTGCCCTCCGCCTTCGCGGGGGATGCCTTCTTTGTCTTCATGCTGTTGCAGTTCCTGCGCGCCATCCCGCGCGATATGGAGGAGGCGGCGCGTGTCGATGGCGCCAACAGCTTTCAGACGCTGATCTATGTCGTGGTGCCGATGCTGGTGCCGGCGATGATCTCGGTGGCGCTGTTCCAGTTCATGTGGACGATGAACGATTTTCTCGGGCCGCTGATCTACGTGTCCTCGGTCGACAAGTTTCCCGTCTCGCTGGCACTGAAACTGTCGATCGATACCGCCGAAGCGTTCGAATGGAACCGCATCCTCGCCATGTCGGTGCTGACGCTGCTGCCCTCGCTGGTGGTGTTCTTCCTTGCGCAAAAATACTTCGTCGAAGGCATTTCAGCCGGCGGTGTGAAAGGGTAATCGAATGGCTCAACTCTCCATCCGCAACCTGGAAAAGGTCTATGGCGGCGCGCTGAAAGCGCTGCACGGCATCAATCTCGACGTCAAGGACGGCGAGTTCATGGTGCTGGTCGGCCCGTCCGGCTGCGCCAAGTCAACGACCCTGCGGATGATCGCCGGGCTGGAGACAGTGTCGGGCGGCCATATCTCGATCGGCGACAAGGTGGTCAATAATCTGCCGCCGGGCGAACGTGGCATCGCCATGGTGTTCCAGAACTATGCGCTTTATCCGCATATGAAAGTGCGCAAGAACCTCTCCTTCGGCCTGAAACTGGCCGGCGAAAAGAAGGACGAGATCGCACGGCGTGTCGCGGAAGTGGCCGATGTGCTGGAAATCGGGCCGTTGCTCGACCGCTTGCCGAAACAGCTGTCCGGTGGTCAGGCGCAACGCGTCGCGCTCGGCCGCGCGCTGATCAAGAAGCCGGAAGTGTTTCTGTTCGACGAGCCGCTTTCCAATCTCGATGCGAAACTTCGCGCCTCGATGCGTGTGCGCATCACCGATCTGCATCGTCGGCTGAAAGAGCAGGGCCAGTCCTCCACCGTCGTTTATGTCACCCATGATCAGGTCGAGGCGATGACGATGGGCGACCGCATCTGCGTCATGAAGGATGGCCGCATCATGCAGGTGGCCGATCCTGAAACGCTTTATGCGCGGCCGGAAAACGCCTTCGTCGCCGGTTTCATCGGCATGCCGGAAATGAACCTCGTCAACGCCACCGTGAGCCGGGGCGAGGGCGGGCCGGTGGTCACGTTCGGCGATCAGTCGGTGCGCTTCGGCGCCGATCTCGCCGGCCGCCTTGCCGCCGGCACGGATGGCGACGTCACATTCGGCGTGCGCCCGCAGCATTTTCGTCTGGCTGCGCCGGGTGAGGATGCACTGATTGCAAAGGTCATCAAGGCGGATTTCCTCGGCCATGAGGTCGATGTGCATGTCACCATCGGCGGTGAACGGTTCACCGTTGTGCTGCCGGTCGAGGAGTATCGAAAAGCCTCGGTCGATGGCGCGCTGCGCATCCGGCCGGACGAGGAACGGGTTTTCATTTTCGACCGCGTGAGCGGTCAGAATATCAGCCTCGCCTAGGGCGAGGAGAGGGTTTCACCGATGCCGTGTTTCAGGAGGAGGAACGCATCATGAGCAGGAAATCGATCTACGCCGCCTTATCCCTTTCGCTGGCCGCTTCCGCGGTTGCCACCAGCGCCGCGTCTGCTGCGGATTTGCGCATGTCGTGGTGGGGTGGTGATGGTCGCCATGTCGCCACCCAGAAGGCGCTGGACTATTGCACCACCAAGACCGGCCACAAGGTCAAGGCCGAGTTCATGGGCTTTGAAGGTTATCTGGAAAAGCTGACGACGCAGATGGCCGGCAGCACCGAGGCGGATATCATCCAGGTGGACTGGCCGTGGCTTTACCAGTTCTCCAAGGATGGATCCGGTTTTGCCGACCTGAAGGAGTTTGCCGGCGAACTCGATCTCACACAGTGGAACGACAGCCAGCTGGCGCCTGCCATCATGAGCGGCAAGCTCAATGGCGTGCCGGTGTCCGTCACCGGAGCCACCTATTATTTCAACGAGGAGATCTACAAGAAGGCGGGCCTGGCTGCGCCAAAAAGCTGGGATGATCTCGCGGCCGCCGCCAAGAAACTCAACCCGGAGGGCATCTATCCGTTCGATAGCACCCGCGTCATCCTGATGCTGATGGTGGAAGCCTTTGCCGCGCAGATTTCCGGCAAGGAATTCGTCAAGCCCGGCACCAATGAACTGGACTGGACGGCGGATGATATTGCCGGCGCGCTCAAACATTATCAGTGGATGGTCGACAACGGCATCGTGCGCTCGGCCAAGGCTGCGGCGGGCGTCGGCAATGTCGAGATTTTTGACGATCCGGCCTGGGGATCGGGCAAGATCGGCGGCACCTATTTCTGGGATTCGACCTATTCGAAATACAACGATCCGCTCAAGGTCGGAAAACTCATCCCGGCAGCACCTCTGAAGATCGCGGGTGCCAAATCCGATGGCGTCTACAAGAAGCCGTCCATGGTGTTTGCCGTCTCGAAGCATTCGAAGGACCCGAAGGCGGCGGCTCAGGTGGTCAACTGCCTGCTCAACGACAAGGACGCCATCCTGATCCTCGGCGACAGCCGCGGTCTGCCGGCCTCCGCCATCGCCAAGGCGACGCTGGAGCAGGCGGGCAAGTTGACGCCCGAACGTCTCGATGGTGCAAAAATCGTTGCCGATGCCACCGGCCCGGTCATGTCTCCGCTGATCGAGCACCCGTCCGTGCAGGAAGTGTTCAAGGATGTCATCGAACAGTTCGCCTATGGCCAGTTGACGGCGGAAGAGGCCGGAGAGGAGATCGTCAATGGCCTGACCAAGGCGCTGCGTCGCCTGTAACAAACCAATGGCCCATGTCGAAAGGCATGGGCCATGTCTGTCACGGTTCAGACCTCGTGATCGGTCTGGTAACGGCTGCGTCGTTCAAACAGGCGCTGGCGATACCGCGCCTGGCTGGCGGCAAGATGGGCGCGCATCGCATCGCGGGCTGCGGCCGCATCGCCTGCCGAAATGGCGTTGAGAATTTCAAGATGTTCCCGCTGCAGGCCTGCCTGATAGGTGAAGGACAGCACATCTTCGGTGGCATAAGGCGAGGTCACGTCGCAGGGAATGGTGCGGCTTCCCAGTGAATCCAGCACTTCAACGTAAAACGCGTTGTTGGTGGCTTCGGCAATCGCGCGGTGAAAGGCAAAATCCGCAGCCCCGGTCGGCTCTCCGCGTTTCAACAGATGTTCGAATTCGAAAAACCGCTCCTGAATCTGCGCCTCCTGCGAGGCGCTGCGGCGGGTGGCGGCCAAGGCGGCACTTTCCATTTCCAGCGCAATGCGCACTTCCAGCACGTTGAGCGCATGTGAAATGTTGTTGGACGGGTCCTTGGTCGTGATCGGCAGCGGTGTCGAAGAGCGCTGGTGCCCCAGCACAAAAATGCCGGCGCCCTGACGCGTCTCCACCAGTCCATCGGCCACCAGGGTGGCAATCGCTTCACGAACGACCGTGCGGCTGACATCGAAATTATCCGCCAGTTGGGTTTCCGTCGGCAGTTTGTGGCCGATCTCCACCTGGCCGGACAAAAAGTCCTGTCGCAGCGACGTGACGATCCGGTCGGACAGTTTTTGCCGACGCGCTATCCCTGTCTCTGTAGGGCTGGTTGCGGTGTCCGGGTTCTTCATCGCGCCTGCTTCATGCGAAAATAGACAAATTCATGACAGTATTAACACGATTTGTTTGCGAAGGCTCATATCGCTTGGATATTTTTTCTGCACACCATTAGTTCTGAAATGCAAGGATTTTATACGAAATCCAAAAGGGCATGCGGCAAATTTTCAACGCCGCATGTTGTATGCGTTTCGTCAATATGTATGATGACTTCAAACTCAAAGTTTTGGGAGATAACATGAGTCACACCGATTACACCAATCGCTTCGCCATCGATCCGATGACGGCCGCCGGCTTCAACACCGCGCAGTTGCGTGACCATTTTCTGCTGCCGCCGCTGTTCGTGGAAGGCCGCATCCAGCTACATTACACCAATTACGATCGCATGATCGTCGGTGGCGCGACGCCCACCTCGTCGCCGCTCGAACTGGAAACCATCAAGCCGGCCGGCACCGACAAGCTGCTCGCCCGTCGCGAACTGATTGCCGTCAATATCGGTGGTGCAGGCTCGGTCACCGTCGATGGCGAAAAGTTCGCTGCCGGCACGCGTGATATGGTCTATGCCGGCCTCGGTTCATCGGTCACCTTCGCGTCCGACGATGCGTCCAACCCTGCGAAATTCTACCTGCTCAGTGCACCGGCGCATTTCAAGCATCCGGCCCAGCATATCGGTATTTCCGATGCCAAGCGCATCGATCTCGGTTCGCAGGCCACCAGCAACGAGCGCTCCATTTTCCAGTTCATCCACCCGGAAAGCGCAAAAACCTGCCAGCTGGTCGTGGGCATGACCACGCTTGCCGAGGGTTCCGTCTGGAACACCATGCCCTGCCATATCCATGACCGCCGCATGGAAGCCTATCTCTATTTCGACCTGCCGGAAAAGGCGCGCGTCATCCACCTGATGGGCGAACCGGATGAAACCCGCCACCTGATCGTCCAGAACGAAGAGGCGATCCTGTCTCCGGGCTGGTCGATCCATTCGGGTGCAGGCACGTCCAGCTACACGTTCATCTGGGCCATGGCCGGTGACAATGTCGATTACACCGATGTCGATCCGGTCGCCATCGAAGACCTGAAGTGAGGATCACCCATGTCATCGAGTGATCTGTTCGTTTCGGCAGAAGGTGCCGAATGGGTGAACCCGGAACCGGGCGTCACCCGTCGTATCATGGCCTATTTGCCGGAAATGATGATGGTGGAAGTGGTGTTTGAAGCCGGCGCAATCGGCGCAAAACATAACCACCCCCATATCCAGGCGAGTTATGTTGCCGAGGGCAGTTTTGAGGTGACCATCGACGGGCGCACCGAAACGCTCCTCAAGGGCGGCAGCTTCATCGTGCCGCCGGATCTTGTTCACGGTGTGAAAGCGCTCGAAGCCGGCCGGCTGATCGACGTGTTTACGCCGCATCGTGCTGAATTTCTGAAGTGAGGCTTTCATGACCTTGTTTGATCTTTCCGGCCAGGTGGCCGTTGTTACCGGCGCCAACACCGGCATCGGTCAGGCGATCGCGATTGCGCTCGCTGAAGCCGGCGCTTCCATCGTTGCGGTCGGCCGCTCGTCGATGAATGAAACCGAGGCGGCGGTAAAAAACGCCGGCACCGGCTTTCATGTCATCAAGGCGGATCTCGGCACGATCGAGCCTGTCAAAGGCATCGTGTCGGAAACGATCTCCACCTTCGGAAAGCTCGACATTCTGGTCAACAATGCCGGCATCATCCGCAGGGCCGATGCCGTGGATTTCACCGAGGAAGACTGGGACGCCGTCATCGACGTCAATCTGAAGACGGCGTTCTTCCTGTCGCAAGCGGCCGGTCGCCACATGCTGGAGCGCGGCAGCGGCAAGATCATCAACATTGCCTCGCTGCTGTCCTTCCAGGGCGGCATTCGCATCCCGTCCTATACCGCTTCCAAGGCGGGTCTGGCAGGGCTGACAAAACTGCTGGCCTGCGAATGGGCGGGCAAGGGCGTCAACGTAAACGCCATCGCGCCGGGGTATTTCTCCACCAACAACACGACGGCGCTGCGCGAAGATCCGGATCGCAACGAGGCCATCCTGGCGCGTATCCCGGCTGGTCGCTGGGGCACGCCTTCGGAACTCGGCGGTGCGGCTGTGTTCCTCGCCTCGAAGGCCTCGGATTATGTGCATGGCACGGTGATCCCGGTCGATGGCGGATGGTTGGCGCGCTGAGTTTTTGAGATGGCAACTTTAAGAGAGCCTGCATGCAGGCTCGTAGACTGCTGACAAAGGTCGGAAACCTTGCCGCCGTCATCCTCGGGCCTGTCCCGAGGATCTGCAACTGCCTGATATCATTGACGTGGTTAGATCCTAGGGACAAGCCCTAGGATGACGAAATAGGTGCTTGAAAGGTCTGTTTAATGCAGGCCCGTTCCACCATTCAGGACGCCTGCAAATTTCTCGCCCGCGCCACCCAGGCCGCACCTTCCTGTGCGTGGTGAAAACCATTGGCAAGCGGCGCTGCCGGATAGACCTGTTGCAGCCTGGCAATCGCCTCGTCCGCCGCCATCCCCCCATCGATGACGGCGCGGTAAAGCCTCGCCACCTCCACCATGTCGCAATCCTGCGGCGACAGCCGGAACGAGCGGATGCCGGCTGCCAGCAGATCATCGATCTCGCCCAACAGCGACTGGCAGGCATGCGACACCGTCTGCACGCCGTTCAGCGTCAGGAACGATTGCCGGTCCAGCGTTTTCACCGGCAGTCCATCCGGCTCCTCGCCGCAGACGAACTGGCAATTGTCCTTGATGCGGCCCTTGGAGCGGGCATGCGCGCAACGCGCTGAAATCGCCAGCGGCATGCGGCCGAAGGCAAACACCTCGAAATCGATCTCGGGACAGTTTTGGACAATCTCCCGCAGGGAGGAGAAGGGCAGTTCCGGCGGCAGGCAGATGGTTTTGGCACCGCGGCTGGCCAGCAGCCGTGCGGTCGGTGCGTTGTACACATTGATCAGCGGGCTGATCGTGTGCGGCTTGTCCTTCAGCACGGCCAGCGCCGAAAGGTCGTTGGCCTCCAGCATGTGGTCGCTCGTTTCGGCCATCTCGCGGATCTGCTTGCTTTCACGCGCCAGTGTGACCAGCGAGAGGGTGGAAAACACCACTTCCTTGCCGGCACTATCTAGCCGTTCCACCACCTCTGCCAGATGCGGCTCGATGAAATGCTGGCGTTTGGAACAAACGGTTTCGCCGATCAGCACGCGCTCGACCGGGGCTTCGTCTGCGATGCGAAAGTGGAAATCGCGCCACTTGGCGGCGTCCCACAGGTAATAGACCGGGCCAAGCGTCAGGCCCGGACGTTTCGTCTGTGTCATCGCATTATCTCCAGCGTTTTTCGTAGGCGCCGGACGTGGTTTTCTGTCCTTCGCTCATGCTGCGCAGCCGCGAAAGAAGGGCGCCGCGTCTGTCCGGCGGGCTGTTGACCGCCGCCTTCATCACCTTCACCACCTCGGCGACATAGGCCTTACCGCGCTGCCGTCCCTCGATTTTTAGCGCGCTCACGCCCGCAGCCTTCAGTGCTTCCAACTCGCCCATCACGTCGAGCGAGACCGGATCCTCGAAGGCATAACCATTGCTGTCGGCGATATCGAACCGGCCTTTGCAGAGGGTCGGATAACCGGCGGCTTCGCCTTCGGGAAAGCGGTTGATGGTGAATGCGCCAAGCTCCGACACCAGATCGCGGCCATCCTTGCGGTAGCGCACATGACTTGCCGGCGAACAGACGCCGTTCATGTTCGGAGATTTGCCGGTGGCATAGGAGGAGAGCGAACAGCGCCCCTCGGCCATGACGCACAGCCCGCCGAACACAAAGACTTCCATCTCGCAGCGGATCGATTTGCCGATGCGGGCAATGTCGGCGATCGTCAGCGTGCGCGGCAGAACCACGCGCTTGGCATTAAAAGTGTCGACGAGAAAATTGATGGCATCCGGGTTGGAGGCCGAGGCCTGAACCGACACATGCAGCCGCTGATCGGGGTATTTTTCGGCCACATGCGCCATCAGCCCGAAATCGGCAAGGATCAGGGCATCGGCACCGCAGGCCACGGCATCGGCCGCGCCCTGATACCAGATCTCCTCAGCGCCGGCCCGCATAAAGGTGTTGAGCGCCACAAAGGTCTCGCACCCCTTCTTTTTGGCGTAGGCGATCGCCTCCTTCAGTTCCTCCCGGGAAAAGTTGAGACCGGGAAAATTGCGAGCATTGGTTTCGTCGCGAAAGCCGCAATAAACGGCATCGGCGCCGGCATCCACGGCTTCGTGGAAGGCAGCCGGTGTACCGGCGGGACAGATCAGTTCCATGATGCGGTTTCTCCGGCCAGAGCGCGATCAAGGGCGCGGTTGCGGATTTCGCCGATTACCCGTCCCGCCATCGGCGCAAACGGGCCGGCAAGGCGGGCGAGGTCCTTCGAAAGGTCGATACTGCTGGCATCGAGCGCGTTGCGCATGGCCAGCATCGCCTCCATGTCGCCGGTCACCGAAAGGTCGCGCGAAAAGAACAGCGCATCGGCATCGCAGCGGCCTTCCATCAGTGCCAACAGCATGAACAGCGGCGCTTCGGTCACGGCATCGGCGATGACATCGGTGGTCTTGCGCCAAACGAAAATGGTGTCGCTGGCCGGTTCGACGATGAAGGCAAGCGGCACGTCGGTCGGCAGGAAGGCAAACCGTTTTGCCTTGTGCTCGCCCAGCCGCTCGAAAAGACCCGGATGTGCAAGGCCGATACGCCTGAACATCAGGCGGCAGACACGTTCGATGACGACAAGCGGAACGGCATTGAGCGGACGGGTCAGAAGAGGGGGGATCAATTGCATAGGCGTCGGACGTCTCCGGATCATTTCGCGCAAAGGCTAACGATCGCGGCGCAACATGTTTTTGAGCTAGAACAAAGACGGCGGTAAAATCCCCGGCCAAAGAAGGGGATGACCCCAAATGCCGCGCCGCGCCGCTACCGTGATCTCCAGCATTTTGCCTCTGACCTCGAAAGCCGTGGCCTGCTGAAACGTATCTCCAGACCGGTCAGCCTTGTGCATGAGGTGACGGAAATCCATCGCCGCGCGCTGCATCAGGCCGGTCCAGCGCTGTGGTTCGAAAAGCCGGTGGATGCCGAAGGGAATGTCTGTCCCATCCCGCTGCTCGTAAACCTTTTTGGCACACGCGAACGCATTGAATTGGGGTTTGGCCTGGAGCCGGGAAAGATCGGCGATCTGGCAAAACTGCTGGGTGACCTGCGCGAACCCCGCCCGCCGGCATCGCTGAAGGATGCGCTGGGAAAACTGCAGATGCTGCAAGCGGCGCTGTCGCTGGGCGTGCGCAATGTCGGTTCGGCGCCGTGTCAGGATGTGGTGCTGCGGGGAGAGGATATCGACCTCGCCAAACTGCCGATCCAGTGGTGCTGGCCGGGGGAGCCGGCACCGCTCGTCACATGGCCGCTGATCGTTACCCGCAGTCATGATGATCCGGCAGACGTCAATCTCGGCGTCTATCGCATGCAGAAGCTTGGGCGAAACCGGCTGATCATGCGCTGGCTTGCCCATCGCGGCGGTGCAAAACACCATCGCGAATGGCAGCGTCAGGGCAAGGATACGCCGGTTGCCGTGGTCATCGGCGCGGACCCGCAGACCATTCTTTCGGCCGTCATGCCGCTGCCGGAAGGCATGAGCGAACTGGCCTTTGCCGGCGTTTTGCGCCGTCGTCGCACGCGGGTCGTCAAGGCCGTCAGCCAGCCCTTGATGGTGCCGGCCAATGCCGAAATCGTCATCGAAGGCACGGTATCGGCAACGGAAATGGCCGATGAAGGCCCCTATGGCGATCACACCGGTTATTACAATTCCGTCGATCGTTTCCCGGTGATGACGGTGACGGCCATCACCATGCGGCAGAAACCCGTCTACCTTTCCACCTATACCGGTCGCCCGCCAGACGAACCGTCGGTGCTCGGCGAGGCGATGAACGAGCTTTTTGTGCCGTTGGTCAAAAAGCAGTTTCCCGAAATCGTCGATCTGTTTCTGCCGCCGGAAGCCTGTTCCTACCGCGCCATCGTGGTGTCGATCGACAAACGGTACGCCGGTCAGGCGCGGCGCATCATGCTTGGCCTGTGGTCCATGCTGCCGCAGTTTTCCTATACAAAACTCATCATCGCCGTTGATCCCGATGTCGATGTCCGCAGCTGGCCGGATGTGATGTGGGCGCTCGCCACCCGTTTCGATGCCTCGCGCGACATGGTGGTCTTGACCGATACGCCGATCGATTACCTCGATTTCGCCTCACCGAAACCCGGCCTTGGCGGCAAGCTGGGGCTGGATGCCACCAACAAGATCGGCCCGGAAACGGATCGTGAATGGGGCAGGGTGCTGGCCATGAGGCCGGAGGTCGAGGCGCGTGTCTCGGCCATGTGGCACGAGCTCGGGCTGGATTTGCCGCAATGAACGAAGCAAGAAAGCGCGTGGTTCTCGGCGTCTCCGGCGCATCGGGTGCCGCCATCGCTCTGCGGATCAGTGAATTGCTGGCGGGTTTGGCCGCAGTCGAATTGCATCTCGTCGTCTCGCAGGCCGCAACCCGCACATTCGAAGCGGAGATCGGTGCGGATGCGCTTTTCCGCCTGATCAGCCTTTGCCATCACCACCACGCCATCGACAATATCGGCGCTTCGATCGCCAGTGGCTCGTTCCGCACAGCCGGCATGATCGTCGCCCCGTGTTCGATGCGCACGCTTGCCGGCATTGCTACGGGGCTGGCCGATAATCTCCTCATCCGCGCCGCCGATGTGCATCTGAAGGAGCGTCGGCCACTCATCCTGCTGGCGCGGGAAACACCGCTGCATCTCGGTCATCTGCGCAACATGGTGGCGGTCACCGAAATGGGGGCAACTGTCATGCCGCCGGTGCCGGCCTTTTATCATCGTCCGCAATCCGTTGCCGATATCGTCGAGCATATCGCCTGCCGCGCCATCGACATGCTACGCCTTGAAGATATGCCGCTCGCCAGCGAATGGCGTGGCTGAGGCTGTCACGCCTCGGGCTTGACCTCAGCATATTTCGCCCGCTGGTGGGCGACGAAGGCGCGCACGGCAGCCGAACTTTCCGACTTGCGATAGGCGACTGCCAGATCGGACGTCACCCGGTTGCGCAACAGCTGCAGATAGCGCACGCCCGGCAATTGCAGGCAGGACAGCGATTGCGGCCCGACAGCCGCCCCCAGCCCCACTGCCACCATGCTGGCAATGGTGGTGAAGTCACGGCCGGTGGCGCTGATGTTTGGCTCGAAACCGGCGGCCCGGCAGGCATCCAGCGTGTTGGAATGGAAGCCCACATCGGCGGGCTGGCGTGGCGTGATGAAGGTTTCCGCCGAAAGCGCCGCCAGATCGACCTCCTCCACCGAAGCGAGCGGATGGTTTTGCGGCAGCGCGATCACCAGAGGTTCGCGCAGCACCGTCATCGTCGCCACACCGGCCGGCACCGCGACAGGCGGGCGGATGTAGCCGAAATCCAGCTCTCCCTCGGCAATCTTGGTCAACTGCATGCGCATTTCCATTTCCACCAGCTGCAACTCGATATCGGGAAAGGTGCTGCGGAAGGAGGACAGCGATTCGGTCAGCACGCCGGCATAGGCAACCGAGGCGACATAACCGATCGAGATCTTTCCCGTCTGGCCACGGCCGACCCGCCGCAGCTGCGCCAGCGCCAGATCCGTCTGCGCCACGATCTTGCGTGCCTCGTCGAACAGGATCTGGCCGGAAAGCGTCAGCTGCACCGAGCGTTTCGAACGATCCAGCAGCGGCAGGCCTACCAGCGTTTCGAGATTGCGGATCTGCTGGCTGAGGCCGGGCTGGGCGATCCCCAGCCGAGCCGCTGCCCGCTCGAAATTCTTCTCCTCCACCAGCGCAATGAAATAACGCAGATGCCGCAATTCGAATTGCGATGCGCGGGGTGTCTTGGGAGCAGCCATCGGAAATCTCGGTTGTAATAATCGGCGCTTATGCCGATAGGTGAATTTCATAATTGATAGTTCTGAAAAATCCACCTCCCGATTATTGGATCGATCGATATCCGCGCTATAAAAGATGAGCAAATAAGTCCAGATTGATGATCCGGGCGCGATGGCGCATGCGGACGAATTTGCGGGGGCGCATAATGATCTTGTCGAAAACCCATCTGATGCTCGCAGCGTCCGTCGCATTCACCGGCTGTATCGGTGCCGGTCATGCGCTTGCGCAGGATGCTGCCGAAAGCACAACGCTTGCCCCGATCGTGGTCACCGGAAATGCTGCGGAAGATCCGAAAGGCCCGGTCAAAGGTTATGTCGCCAAGTCCAGTTCCACGGCATCCAAGACCGGCACGCCGCTGATCGAGACGCAGCAGTCTGTTTCGGTGGTCACCAGCGACCAGATCAAGGCCCAGAACGCCCAGACGCTGGGCGAAGTGCTGGGGTATACGCCCGGTGTTGTCGCTCAGCCCTTTGGTGCCGATCCGCGTTTCGATTCTCCGATCATCCGTGGTTTCGATGGGCGTCAGGCGCAGTTCCTAAATGGTCTGCGGATGATGCGCACGGCCGGCGCGCCGGCCTTCGAAGTTTATGGGCTGGAACGCGTCGAGGTGCTGCGCGGCCCGGCCTCTGTCATGTATGGTCAGGGCAACCCCGGCGGCATGATCAACCAGATCAGCAAGCGCCCGACTTTCGAGAGTTTTGGAGAAGTTGGCGCCCAGGCTGGCAGTTACGACTATTACGGTGGTTTTTTCGATTTCGGCGGCGCAGTGACGGAAGGATCGGATTTCGCCTATCGCCTGACCGGACTTGCAAAAAATGCCGGCGCCCAGACCGACAATCTCAATAATGATCGCTTTTTCATAGCGCCGGCGCTCACATGGCAGCCTGATGAAGATACCAAGCTCACCATCCTGACCAGCGTCCAGCGCGATAACCCCAGCACGCCGTCCGGCCTGCCGCCGCAGCTGACATTGAATGCCACCAGCTACAAGCTGCCGCGCGATTTCTATGTCGGCGATCCGAGTTTCGACGATTCGAAGCGCACCATGATCAATCTCGGATACGAGCTGGAAAAGCGCCTCAACGAGACCTGGACCTTCCGCCAGAACCTTCGCTACATGGATTTCGACTGGGATTACACGTCGCTCGGCATGTCGACCGCTGGTCTGGCTGCAGACGGCCGCACACTGCGCCGCAACGCCACCTTCCAGAACGAAGCCCTGAGCACGTTCAACGTCGACAACAATTTCGAGGCGGACTTTGCCACCGGTGCTGTCGATCACAAGCTGCTTGTCGGTCTCGACTACCGCTATTTCGACAACAATGTCCGCACGCAGTTCTGGCAGGCAACGACGCTCGATATGGTTTCACCGGTTTACGGAGGGCCGATCAATCTGATCTCGCGCACGATCGACACGACGGTGGACAGTCAGCTCTGGCAGGCGGGGCTCTATCTGCAGGATGAGCTGGCTTATGAAAACTGGCGCGCCACGCTTGGTCTGCGTCATGACTGGTCGGGCACATCCGGCACGTCAACCAGCGGCATTACCGGCATTGCGCGCTCGCTCGACCAGACCGACCAGAAACTGACCGGCCGCGCCGGCCTCAGCTATCTCTTCGACAACGGCATTGCGCCTTACATCAGTTATGCCACCTCGTTCGAACCGGTTGCCGGTGCAAACAGCCTCGGCGACCCCCTGAAACCGACATCCGGTGAACAGGTCGAGGCCGGGATCAAATACCAGCCGACCAACTGGAATGGTTTTTTCGCGGCGTCCGTCTATGACCTGACGCAGCAGAATGTTTCGCGCACCATCAATGGCGTGATTTCGCAGATCGGCGAGGTCAAGGTTCGCGGCATCGAGCTCGAAGGTGTCGTCGGTCTGGCGGCAGGTCTCGATCTGCGTGCGGCCTACACCTATACCGACACGGAAATCGGTTCCGGTGCCGACAATGGCAAGCGTGTCGAAAACGTGCCGGAGCATGCGGCCAGCCTGTGGGTCAATTACACTTTCCAGGAAGACAGTGCGCTTGACGGTCTGGGAATCGGCGGCGGCGTGCGGTATGTCGGGCAACGTTACGGCAATAGTGCCAACACCTATAATCTCGATCCGGTGACGCTGGTGGATGCCGCCATCAGCTACAGCAATAACGGTTACAAGGCTTCGTTCAACGTGCAGAATATTGCCGACGAAAACTATGTGGCCAGCTGCAGCTCGTTCGGTTGCTATTATGGTGATGGCCGCACATTCATGGGGAAAGTTTCCTATAGCTGGTAAGCCCATTTTGCAGCAGTCCCGATCGATTTCGATCCGGCGCCGGGAACTCGTTCTCGGCGCCGCTCTGACGTTTCTGTCTGCCGGTCGGGTGAGCGCTGCAGAAAGCAACCCGCCGCCTCAGCGCATTGCTGCCGTCGATTGGGCGATGCTGGAAACCTCGGTCGCTTTGGGCGTCATGCCGGTGGCCGCCACCGAACTGATCCAGTTTCGAGAGGATGCCGTCGAGCCTTTCATTCCGGATGACGTGATCGATCTTGGCCTGCGCGGTGCCGTCAATTTTGAGCTTCTGCATCTGGTCAAGCCGGACCTCATCCTGATCTCGCCTTTCTACGCACGGCAAGAAGCGACACTCGCTGCCATCGCGCCGACGCTGTCGTTGCCGTTTTATATCAAGGGCGAACCACCCTTCGGAAAGGCGCTGGCCGCAGTAAAGGCACTGGGTGAAAAACTCGGAAGAACGGAACAGGCTACCCGCGTAACAAGCGATATTCTCGGCACGCTGGATGCCATGCGGCAATCCGTTTACCGTTTTGCCGAGCGTCCCACCTATCTCGTCAATATGGGCGATGCGCGTCATGTCCGCATTTTTGGCACCGACAGCATGTTCGGTGATGTCCTGTCGCGGCTCGGTCTGCGCAATGCTTGGAACGACCGTTCCCGCTTCACCTTTGCAGCGCCGGTGCCGATCGAAAAGCTTGCGGAGGAAAAGGATGCCCGCATCGTCATCATCTCCGATATCCCCGTGCAGTCACGCCGGGATCTGCGCAACAGCATGATCTGGAACACGCTGGAGCCGGTGCGCGAAGGCCGTGTCCTGCAACTGGCCAATATCGGTCCTTATGGTGGTGTGACGGCCGGGATGCGGTTTGCCCGGCTGTTTACGCAGGCCCTGCTGGCGCAGGATGACGGCCGATGAAGCATTGTATCTGGCTGGTTCCACTGGCCGCCCTCCTGGTTGCCATTGCCCTTTTTGTGCATGAAGCCTCGCTGGTGGTCGAAACCGGTGCCTGGGGCGATGCCATCTTCTCGACCGCGTCTCCCTCCATGGATCAGGTCATTCTGCTTTACGGCACCTTTCCACGCGCGGGTGTGGCGCTGGCTGCCGGTGCCGCACTCGGCCTGTCCGGCGCGCTTTTGCAGCAATTGCTGCGCAACCCGATTGCCGATCCGTCAACGCTCGGCATTTCTGCCGGTGCCCAGCTTGCCATCGTTGTCGCCACGCTGTTCTTTCCGGAATTTCTCGATGGTAACCGCACATTCGTCGCGTTGTTCGGCGCCGGTGCGGCTGCGGCCATCGTGTTCGCTCTCGCATGGCGCCGTGCTTTCGAGCCGGTAACCATGGTCGTCTCCGGCCTTCTGGTCGGCGTCACCGCTGCCGCCTTTTCAGCCGCACTGACACTGGCGCAGGGCGAGTACCTGATGTCGCTCGTCACCTGGAATGGCGGCTCGCTCAGCCAGCAGGACTGGTCGGTGTTCCAGTCGCTGTCGATCGAGCTGGTCATGGCCGCCATTCTGTCGGCCCTGCTGCTGCGCCCGTTGCTTTTGCTCGGTCTGGGCGATGCCGGTGCGCGTGCGCTGGGCGTCAATCTCGCCGGCATCCGGTTTGCGGTGGCCGCACTCGCAACCGCTCTGGCGGGTTTCGTTGCCGCAGGCGTCGGGCTGATCAGTTTTGTCGGCCTTGCCGCCCCGGCTTTGGTGCGTGGTATCGGTGTCCGGCGGCCGGCCATGGTCGTGACGCTTTCACCTTTTGCCGGCGGGCTTCTCCTTTTCCTGTGCGACGGGATTGTTCAATATGTTGCCAGCAGTGCCGGCGAAACCTTTCCGACCGGGGCCGTAACGGCGCTGATTGGTGGCCCGCTTCTGCTGTGGCTGCTGCCACGCGTGCGAACCATGGAACTGCACGAACGGTCGGCGCTGATCGTCAAGCCGACCGCATTGCGGCGCGGCCTGCCGGTTTTTGCACTTGCCGCCATTGTCGTCATCGTTCTGGCGCTGGCGGTTGCCCGCAACGGCGTCCACTGGGTCATGCTGGATGTGCACCAGATCGCCGATCTGGCGCCCCTGCGCTGGCCGCGCCTGCTCGCCTCGGCGGCTGCCGGCGGGCTTCTGGCGCTCACCGGCGCCGTCCTGCAACGCATGACCGGCAATGCCATGGCAAGCCCGGAAGTGATCGGTGTCAGCGGCGGAGCGGGGCTGGGTTTTGCCGCAGCGCTGACCTTCTGGCCGATGGGCGGCGCGCTGACGCAATTGGGTGGTGCGGGGGCTGGCGCTCTCATCGTCATGGCGCTGGTGCTTGGTTTCGCCAGCCGTCGTCATCTTCCGGCCGACAAGCTGCTGCTCGCCGGCATCGCCATTGGTTCGCTGTCCTCGTCCGTGCTTGCCGCCCTGATGGCGATCGGTGACCAGCGCTCCTGGCAAATCCTTGCCTGGCTCGGCGGCTCGGCCTCGACCGCCACCAGCACGACCGCCATTCTTCTGGCCGCCATCGCGGCGGTCGGGCTTGCCGTCTCGCTGTTCTTCACGCGTTGGCTTTCGGTGCTGCCGCTTGGCGCGCCGGTTGCCCGTTCGCTGGGCATGTCGGTGCCGGTCAGCCGCGTTGTGCTGCTGCTGATCTGCGGCATTGCCACCGGAGCTGCTTCGCTTCTCGTCGGCCCGTTGAGCTTCGTCGGCCTGATCGCGCCGCATATCGCGCTGCGCGCCGGTTTCGTGCGGTCAGGCGATCATATGGCCGCCTCGTTCCTGCTCGGTGCGGTGGTGATGGCCTTTGCCGATTTCGGCGCGCGCACCGCCACTTTCCCTTACGAACTTCCGCTTGGCCTTTTCGCGGCCATGGTCGGAGCGCCCTATCTCATCTGGCTGGTGGCGCGGGGCGAGCGATAGCGATTTTTGCCGCTGGCAGCCGCTCGGGAATGATCGGCAGAGTCTCCGCCCTTGGCGATCCGAGGGTTTCAAACCTCCGCGTTGCTATACCAATTGCGGGAGATTTGCAGGCTGAGCACCTATTCCATCACTGCCGGTGCCGAGACCGAGCGCCGGTGCACCACATGGCAGGCAAGCTCGATGCGGCGTGACAGAGCCGGCACACCGGAACAGAGATCGCGCAGCAGGTCGACCGCCGTCATGCCGATTTCGCGCATCGGGATATGCACCGTCGTCAGCGGCGGATTGAGGAAGGCGGCCTGCGGCAGGTCGTCCATGCCCATGACCGAAACATCCTCCGGCACGCTGTAACCGGCCTGTTGCACGGCCAGCATCGCGCCGGCCGCAAGGCTGTCGCCCGCGGCCAGGATGGCGGTGAAATCGAGGCCTTTTTTGGCGATGCGCTCCGCAATTGCCTGTGTCGCCAGTTCCGGCAGCCAGTCGTCGACGGTGACGGTCATATCCTGTGTGACGGCAATGCCGCGATGGCGCAGTGCATCCCAAAAACCTTCCTGACGGCGTTCGATCGTGCGGCGGCCGGGGCGCATGAGGAAAAGGATGCGGCGGTGGCCGAGATCGAGCAGGCGGTCGGTTGCCAGTTGCGCCGCCGAGCGGTTGCAGGGGGTGACGCTCGAGAGCCGCATATGCGGATCGTCGCCATTGATCAGCACAACCGGCTTGTCGAAGGCGCGGGTGGCGGCCAGCATGCGTTCGTCATCCACCGTCAGGAACAGCAGGCCCGTCACGTCGGGATCGCTGCCCGCCTCGTCCAGAACCGAACGTTCGTCGCTGGCATCGGCAATCGGCCGGGTGATGATGTCGAGGCCAAGGATCTGCGCCCGGTCTCGCGCGCCTTCCAGGACATGCAGGGTGAACTGGTTGCGCACGTAATCGATCATTGCGGCACTCGAGGCGGCGATGACAATCTTCTTTCCGGGAACGGGCGCCGGCATCGGGTAACTGGCGTCTTTTGCCGCCTCCAGAATGCGCTGGCGGATATCGTCGCGTACGCCCTTTTCGCCGGTCAATGCGCGCGATACCGTGCTCAGGGACACCCCGACTTTTTCGGCAATATCCTCGAGCCGGACACGCCGGCTTTTCCTGCCGCGCTTATTGGGAATTGCTGCGTCCGCCATCGACCATCTCCGGTAATCGTCACCAGACTGCAAAAAATTTTCAGATTGCGCAATTATAAATCCGGTGTTTACATCCATCCGCCGCTTGGGAGAAGCGGATTGGAGGACCACTTTCGAAAGAATGTGGAAGGAGGATGGAGCATGGGCCTTTCGGGCCGGCATATCCGTGAAAAACTCGATCTTCTCGTAGTCGGCATGACCGGTCTGCGTGATGACGGTCGGTTTCACGAACCCAATCTCGACGGCTCGGCCGGCGATTACATTTCCTTCGACAGCTGGGAATGGCCGCAGGGTGTCGGCCTTTATGGCCTGATCCGCCTGTGGCTGTTTACCGGTCGCGATGATCTGAAGACGTTGATCGAGAACTGGTATTCCGCGCGCATCGAGGCGGGCCTTCCAAAGCTCAACGTCAATACCACCGCTCCGATGCTGGGCCTTTCGGTTCTGTGGCGCGAAACCCGCGATCCGCGCTGGCAGCCGGTGCTGGATGAATGGGCGAACCGGGCCATCACCGAAATGGGCCGCACGCGGGAAGGGGCCTTTGCGCATCACGTCTCCGACAAGGTCAATGACGACGAGCTCTGGGACGACACGCTTTATATGGTGGCCCTGTTCCTGGCGTCTTACGGTCAGGCCAGCGGCCGCACCGAACTGGTCGATGAAGCGGTCAAACAGTTTCTCGTCCATACCCGTTATCTAGCCGACAGGAAGACCGGCCTTTGGTTTCACGGCTGGACCTTTCAGGGGCACCACAATTTTGCAGAGGCGCGCTGGGCGCGCGGCAATGCCTGGATCACTGCCGGCCTGCTCGACCTTTTCGATCTGGCCGACATCCCGGCAGCGGTGAAGGAGTTTTTGACCGGTGTTCTGGTGGCGCAGGTGGATACGCTTCTGACATCGCAAACCGCATCCGGCGCATGGCGCACGCTGCTGGACGATCCAACCGCCTACGAGGAAATTTCCGCCACGGCTGGTTTCGGGTATGGCCTGCTCAAAGGCCATCGACTGGGGCTTGGTACGCCGGAATGGCGGCCATCCGGTCTGAGGGCCGTCGAGGCGCTGCTTGCCAATATCGATGATACCGGCACCGTGCTGAACGTGTCCTACGGCACCCGCATGGGCCACGATCTGCAGTTCTACCGCGACATTCCGATCCAGCCGACCGGTTACGGTCAGGCGCTGGCGATCCTGTGCCTGTCCGAGGCGCTACGCCATGTCGAAGGAGAGGTTTCATGACGATGAAGGTTCTGTATGGCGCCGGCCCGGATGACATCAGAACGTTCGATACGGCGCGGCTGCGCAAGGAATTTCTGGTCGAGGACCTTTTTCAGCCGGGTGCGGTGGGTTTTACCTATACCCATGTCGACCGTCTGATCCTCGGCGGCGCGGTGCCGCTCGATGCGACGCTGACATTCGGCTCGGGCAAGGATATCGGCACGCCCTATCTTCTGTCCGCGCGCGAAATGGGTGTCGCCAATCTGGGCGGCAGCGGCACGATCACCGTGGATCGCCAAAAATTCGAGCTGGAAAACCGCGACATTCTGTATATCGGCCGGGGTGCGCAGGAGATTTCGCTCGCCAGCCATTCGGCGGAAAAGCCGGCGCGTTTCTACATGAATTCGGTTCCGGCCGGGGCCGATATCCCGCATCGGCTGATCAGCAAAGCGGAATCGAAACCGCTCGATCTTGGCGAAGCAAAACGCTCCAACAAGCGGAATTTGCGGATGTACATCCACCCGCAGGTGGCACCCTCCTGCCTGCTTCTGATGGGCATTACCGATCTGGCCGAAGGCAGCGTCTGGAACACCATGCCGCCGCATCTGCATGAGCGGCGCATGGAGGCCTACTGCTATTTCGATCTCGCGCCGGAAGAGCGTGTCATCCACCTGATGGGGCGGCCGGAAGAAACCCGGCATCTGCTGGTCAAGGATCTCGATGCGGTTCTGTCGCCGGCCTGGTCCATCCACATGGGCGCGGGCACGGATGGCTACGCCTTTGTCTGGGGCATGACCGGCGAAAACCAGGAATATAACGACGTGGCCCCGGTGGCCTTAAGCGAACTCAGATAAGGCGGCAGGCGAAGATGAACCCGGAGCAGAACTGGATGCGCAAGACATTGAAGCCGGGCGATGCCGTGCGCTACTGGCAGCTTGGCCGCATCGCCGAGGAACGTTTCGATGTGCCCGACGCGCCGATGAAGGGCGAGATGGATCCGTTCTTCTTCCTTACCAAGGTCAAGAACTTCATTCCGCACGAATATCCCTGCCGCACCATTTTTGCCGAGACCTGTCGCGGCAAAAGGCCGGATGTGCGCGGCGAATTCGAAGCCTCGCGCTGGTGGCTGCCTTTCGGTTCGCCCCGGCTCGATCTTTCCGGTTTCTGGTTCCGCCCGACGCGGCTGGCCACATGGACGCGCACCTATGTCGAGGCGGAGACGGCGGGTACGGCAAAGATCCGGCTCGGCACCTGCGGCGGCGCGGTTCTGTGGCTGAACGGTGCGGAAGTGGGCTGGATGGCGCCCTATAGCCGCAATCTCGAAGCCAAACAGGAGTTCGAACTGGAGCTGACCGCCGGCCTGAACGAGATCGTGCTGTTCTTCGATGATCTTGCCGAGCGTGATGCCCGTTATTTCTACCAGTTCGATTATCTCTCCGGCCCCGCCGCCAATGTCGCGCTGCCGGTTCCGGTGGCGGGTGCCGTGGCGGACAGTCTGGAAGAGGCGCTGGACGGCATGCACCTCGACCGCCAGCATTATTTCGGCGGCGATATCACCGTGCTGTTTGCCAAGGCCTTGCCGGTTGAGGCGAAGGTTAATGTCGCCATCGAAGGCGATTTCATGTCGCGCGAACGCTTCGATTATGATTTCGAGCTTCCGGCCGGTGTGGCCAGCCTTAATGTCGGGCCATCGGAAAAGGCGCCCGCGGATTTCCGCCATCTGCGCGTGACGCTGAATGCCGGTGGTTTTGTCGCCTCGCGGTCGGTCGGCGTGGAAATCTGCCATGCGGCGCGTCAGGGTGACGCCTCTTCTTCGCTGGCTGAGCGCATCACCGACACGCTGACCGAAGTGTCCGATTATTCCGAACGCGATACGGTGCGCGCCTTTGCCCGGCTGGCCAGCGGCCGTGGTGGCGCTGACACCGATGCGATGATCGAGGAAATCCTGCCGTCGATCGAGGATTGCCACGACTGCGCCGATTTCTCGCTCGTTCCGCTGATCTGGTCACGCACGACTTGGGGCGGGGACATCAACGAGAAGACGCGGGCTCGCATCGATGCCGCCATCCTCAACTATCGGTACTGGATGGATGAGCCGGGCAATGATGTGCAGTGGTATTTTTCGGAAAACCACGCGCTGCTGTTCCACACCTCGGCTTATCTCGCCGGCCATCTTCTCCCCGAAGCCACGTTCGTGCGTTCCGGCCGCAAGGGTTCGGAACAGGCGAAGGTCGGTGCGGACCGGGTGCGGGCATGGCTCGACCATTTCGAACACTGGGAAATGGCGGAGTTCAATTCGGCACCCTATTTCCCGATCGATCTGAAGGGCCTGACGGCGCTGGCGGCACTGTCTCCGGACAAGGATATCGCCGAGCGCGCCAAAACCGGGATCGTGCGGCTTGCGGAAATCATCGCCCGTTCGGCGCATCACGGCATGGTGACGGCGGCGCAGGGGCGTTCTTACGAACATACGCTGTGCGCCGGTCGTTCGCTGGAGCTTTCGGCGGTTTCCCGCCTGCTGTGGGGCAAGGGCTTTTACGGTCGTCGCGTGCATTGCCTGCCGCAGATGGCTGTCTGCCTGCGCGACCATGGCCTGGTCATCCCGCAAGAGTTTGCTGCAATCGCCGATCATCAGGGCGATCAGCATCAGGAATGGCGGTTTGCGCAGGGCGAAAACGCGTTCGCTGCGCTCTATCACTACAAGGGCAAAAACTTCGCCATGGGCTCGACGGTGCATTACCGCTGGGACGAATGGGGTTATCAGGAAACCGTTCTTCACCTGCGCATCGGGCAAAAGCCGGAGGCGGCGATCTGGATCAACCATCCGGGCGAGACGATCCAGTTCGGTTACGGGCGTCCATCCTATTGGGGCGGTTGCGGCACCATTCCGCGCGTGCAGCAATATCGCGGCCTCGCGGTCCTTGAGTTCACCACCTATGAGGAACAGCCGGACTTTACCCATGCCTGGTTCCCGAAGGCCGAGTTCGATGAAAGCCGGGTTTCGGGAAGTCTGGCACTTGCCCGTTCGGGTGAGGGGGCTGTGCTTTTGCGCGCAGGTTCCGATCTTCACGCAACAGAAGATGGCCCTTCGGCCGGGGCCGAATTGCGGCAATACGGCCAGAAGACCCGCTGGATCGTGCGTGTCTGCGAGGCCGGTGATCTGACTTCGTTGGAAAGCCGCTTTGGTGATCTGGCCGCCGAACACGGGCCGGATGGCATCATCATTGTCGAGGACCCGGAATATGGTAGCGTTCGCTTCCGGGCCGATGGGTCCGTGGAGGCTGAAGGCCGCGTGATAACGCGGACGGATTACAGCGTGAGGGGCGAAGCAATCTTGCTTGGCGTCTAGTCGTCACCGGACGGGTTGGGAGGCCTTGTCCACAAAGGGAGGAAAATGCGCATGAAGACCAAATCGCTTGTGGCGGGCCTTGCGCTCGCGCTTCTCACCTCGACGGCGGCCCATGCCGGCGATGTGCGGATCATGTGGTATTCCGATGGCGTCGAAGGCGAGGTGATGAAAGACCTTGTCGGGCGTTTCATGAAGGAAACCCCCGGCATCAACGTCATTCTCGACAATGTCGCCTATAGCGTCATCAAGGAACAGCTGCCGGTGCAGCTGGAAGCCGGCAACGGCCCCGATATCGCCCGCGTCACCGCCATCAAGGAACTGTCGAAGCACTGGCTGGACCTGCGCCCGCTGGTGAAGGACGCCAAATACTGGGACGACAATTTTGGTCTGCAGGCAGACTGGATGCGGCCTGACGGTTCCAAGCAGATTTCCGGCTTCATGACGCAGATCACCCTGACCGGCGGTTATGCCAACAAGACCCTGTTCGATCAGGCCGGCGTGCCGATCCCCGGTCCGAAGGCGACATGGGAAGACTGGGCAGCCGCCTCGAAGAAGGTGCAGGAAAGCCAGCTGGTGCCGTTCGCCATGGCGATCGACCGTTCCGGCCACCGCATCACCGCGCCGCTTCTCTCTTATGGCGCCAATTATATCGGCGCCGACGGCAAGCCGGCGCCGCTCGACAAGGGTGCCAAGGATTATCTCACCAAATTTGTCGGCTGGGCCGAAGACGGCACCGTCAGCAAGGATGTCTGGGTGTCGGCGGCCGGCAGCACCTATCGTGCCGCGGCCGATGATTTCATCAACGGCCAGCTCGCCTTCTATTATTCCGGTTCCTGGCAGGTGGCGAACCTTGCCACCAAGATTGGCAACAATTTTGACTGGGTCGCGGTTGGCAGCCCCTGCGGCCCGGCCGCCTGCACCGGCATGCCGGGTGGCGCGGCGCTTGTCGCGGTGAAATACACCAAGAACCCGAAGGACGTTGCCACCGTCATGGACTGGTTCGCGCAGGAAAAGATCGTCAAGGAATTTTCCGAACGCACGCTGTTCCTGCCCGGCCACAAGGGCGTGGTCGACAAGGGCGGCCTCGATTTCAAGTCGGACAATGCACAGGCCAAGACTGCGCTCAATGTGTTCGTGGATGCCACCAAGACGACATCCGAAGCCGCGCTGAAACTGCCGGGCTGGCGCTGGTCGGACACCGTTTATGCGGCGATCGTGACGCGTATCGGCCAGACGCTGGCCGGTGAATTGAAGATCGATGATGCGTTTGCGCGGATCGATGCGGATATTGCCCAGAAGGTGAAGGACGCGGGCAAGTAATTTGTGTTGAAGTTGAGGCGCTGCGCCCAGCCGATCTTTCCGCGGGCTGAGGGCCTTTGCAGATGGAGGTGAGGCGGTGCCTCTTGCTCCCTTCGATCTCCCCCCTTGAGGGGGAGATGTCACGAGAGTGACAGAGGGGGGTAAACAACGGTGCGGCAGATGGATTGAAAGCGGCATTTGTGCCGGAAACACCCCCCTCTGTCCTGCCGGACATCTCCCCCTCAAGGGGGGAGATCGGCTGGGCGCACTGTTCCGGCTTCATATGCCCTCCCGTCTTGGAGATGGCGAAACGATAAAATTCGACGGCAATGGAGGAGAAGACACGAGACCATGACCACACCATCTCTCTCCAGCCTCCTGATGGCGCCCGTCAACGCTGTCATGCGCATCATCGACGTGCCGCTGCGCCGCCTGCAAAAGGCCACCGGCATCGGCGGCATGGCGACCTTCTTCCTCGCGCCGAACATGCTGATCTTCGGCATCTTCGTGCTGCTGCCGCTCGTCATCAACTTCGTCTACTCGATGACCGGCGGCACCGCCTTTTTCCTGTCCGAGCGCGATTTCATCGGCGGCGAACAATATTCCCGGCTGTTTCAATGCCAGAACTATCTCGATCCGATGTCCTGCCAGGAAGATGCCTTCTGGACCGCCGTCGGCAACACGTTCTGGTTCGTGGTGCTGCAGGTCTCGCTGATGATCCTGACGGCGCTGATCACGGCGCTGATCCTCAATCGTGAACTGGCTGCGCGTTCCTTCTGGCGTGCCGTGTTCTTCTTTCCTGTGCTGCTGTCACCGGTCGTTGTCGGCCTGATCTGGAAATGGATCCTGCAACGGCAGGGCCTCTTGAATTTCGGCCTCTACCAGTTCGGCATGGACCCCTATACGTGGCTGACCGACCGCAACTGGACCTTTGCCGCCACGATCGGGGTGTCGCTCTGGGCGCATATGGGCTTTTACGCGCTGATCATTCTGGCCGGGCTTCAGGCGATCCCGAAAGATCTTTACGAGGCGGCCGAGATGGATGGCACCAAGCCGGCGCGCGTCTTCTGGCGCATCACCCTGCCGCTTCTGGCACCGAACCTTCTGGTCGTCGTGGTGCTGGCGCTGATCAAGTCCGTGCAGGTGTTCGACGAGATCTACGTGCTGACCGGCGGCGGGCCGGGCACCAGCACGCTGTTCCTGACGCAATATATCTATGAAACCGGCTTTGCTTCCGCATTGCGCAATCCGGGTCTGGCGGCTGCCGCCTCGATCCTGATGGGTGGCGTACTGGTCGTGCTGACGCTGATCCAGCTCGGCATCGGCAAACGCGGTGAAAACAAGGGGAAACGCTGATGGGTAAGGTTGCGCGTTTCATCCTGCGCCGAAAAGGCGGCAAGGGCTGGCACTGGACCGATATCTTTACCTGGGTCTGGCTGGTCGGCGGGTTGATCATCATGTTCGGCCCGGCCGTCTGGCTGGTGTTTTCCTCGCTGAAGACCCCGGCGGCGCTGGCGGAATTCCCGCCATCGATCCTGCCCTATGTCACCAGTCAGGCGACCGTCGAAGGCTATGACAAGCCGCTGATGCTGTACGACGCCAAAATGCCGGACGGTTCGACGCGGGTTCTCGCCGAAGTCCGCCGTATCGGGCTGGTGGCGCAGATGGTCGATCCCAAGGCGCCGGCCGAGATCGTCAAGGTCAATATCAACGACCGCACCCCAGTGCGCACCATGTCGTTTGCCACGGAGAACTATACCGAACCCTTCGTGCATTTCGATTTCCTGCGCTATCTCTGGAACTCGGTTTTCGTGACGGTGGTGGCAACGGTGATCACGTTGGTGGTCAATTCCATGGCGGCATTCGCGCTGTCGAAATACGAGTTCAAGGGGCGTTCGCTTGCCATGCTCGTCATCCTCGCAACACTGATGGTGCCGCTCTCGGTGATCATGGTACCGCTTTATTCGATCATCTCGACGCTCGGCCTGTTCAACAGTCTCTGGGGTGTGATCCTGCCGACGGTGGCGACGCCGACCGGTGTCTTCATCCTGCGGCAATACATGCTGACCATTCCCGACGAGCTTATCGACGCGGCGCGCATGGACAAGGCGTCGGAATGGCAGATCTACTGGCGTATCGTGCTGCCTTTGACGGCCCCGGCGCTGGCGGTGCTGGCGATCTTTTCGGTCGTCTGGCGCTGGAACGATTTTCTGTGGCCGCTGATCGTGCTGTCGCGGCGTGAGCTTTACACGTTGCAGGTGGGGCTGAGCATCTATTCCGGCGAACTCAATGTGCAGTGGCACTTCATTCTGGCGATGACCGTCGTCACCATGATCCCGGTCGTGCTGGTCTTCATCTTCCTGCAGCGTTTCATCACCACCGGCATTGCCGGCACCGGCTTGAAATAGGACTTATCCGATGGGCGAAATCAAACTCACCGACGTCAAGAAATCCTTTGGCGCACTCGCGGTCCTGAAAGATATCGACCTGCATATCAAGGATGGCGAGTTCGTCGTTTTCGTTGGCCCGTCCGGCTGCGGAAAGTCGACGCTTCTGCGCACCATTGCCGGGCTGGAAAAGGTCTCCGGTGGCGAAATCGCCATCGACGGCAAGCGCGTCAACGAGGTAACGGCTGCCGATCGCGGGCTTGCCATGGTGTTCCAGTCCTATGCGCTCTACCCGCATATGAGCGTGCGTCAAAACCTCGCTTTCGGGCTGGAAAACTCCAACATGCCGAAGGCCGAGATTACTGAGCGCATCAACGAAGCGGCGCGCATGCTGGAGATCGAGGCCTATATGGACCGACGTCCCGGCCAGCTTTCCGGCGGCCAGAGGCAACGTGTCGCCATCGGCCGCGCCATCGTTCGGCGTCCGACGGCATTTTTGCTGGACGAGCCGTTGTCCAACCTCGATGCCGAATTGCGTGTTTCGACCCGTGCGGAACTGGCGGCACTGCATGCGCGGCTGGGCTCGACCATGATCTATGTGACCCACGATCAGGTCGAGGCGATGACGCTTGCGCATCGTATCGTCGTCATGCGAGCCGGCAAGATCGAGCAGGTCGGTACGCCGCTGGAGCTTTATAACGAGCCGGCCAACCGGTTTGTCGCCGGTTTCATCGGCGCGCCGCATATGAATTTCCTTGGAGCCGATGTGCTTGCGGTCTCTGCCGGTGCAGCCACGCTCTCATTTTCCCGCGGGTATCGCGCCGACTTGCAGATCGGGAAGGCAAAACTTCATGTCGGCGAAAAGGTGACGGTGGGCGTGCGGCCGCAGCATCTGGTGGTCAGCGATGACCCGCAGCATCCGGCCGTGAAAATCTATCTGGTGGAGGCGCTCGGCTCGGAAACCGTCGTGCATGGCGATCTCGGTGGCGAAAAAGTGCTGGCGGTGCTGCCGGGCCAGCAGAAGTTGAATGCGGGCGATACGGTACATTTCGATCTGTCGAAACCGGTCCTGCACGTTTTCGATGACAACGGCCTGCGCCTGTTCACCCATCCGGGAAGCGGTGCGTAAATCCTATCGGCGTTCGCCCGTGCCTAGCGGTGTGGCGGGCGTCTCTTTCGGCACACGACCATATTCGTGTGGAAGCGAGCAGGTTTTCAGCTGCGGCAGAACTTTTCTGCCAAAATGCTCGGCCTCGTCCAGATGCGGGTAACCGGAAAAGATGAAGGCGCGGATGCCCATCTTTCGGTAGGTCTCGATTTCGGAAAGCACCTGATCCGTGGAGCCGACGATGGCGGCGCCGCAGCCTGAACGGGCACGGCCGATGCCCGTCCAAAGGTGGCGTTCGACATAACCGAACTGGTCGGCCAGTTCGCGGGCGCGCGCCTGATGCGATACGCCGAGCGAGATGCTGTCATGCGCCCGTTCGCGGATCAGTTTGCCGTATTCGTCATCGAGTTTGGAAACGAGGTGTTCGGCATATTCGCGTGCTTCCTGTTCGGTATCGCGCACGATCATGTGCACTCGCAGGCCGTAATCCAGCACGCGGCCATGCGCCTGCGCGCGGGCATGCACGGCGCGCATGCGTTCTGCCAGTTGTTCCTTCGGCTCCGGCCACATCAGGTAGACGTCGCATTGCGCTCCGCAGAGCTCCTGTGCATCCGGCGAGTATCCGCCGAAATAGAGAAGCGGCCCGCCATTCTGCTGGTAGGGGCGGGCGGGTTCGGTGGAAATGCCCTTGAACTGGTAGATTTCACCATCGTGGTCGATCGTCTCGCGCGTCCAGGCCTGTCGCAGGATCTCAACAACTTCATGGCTGCGGCGATAACGATAGGCGCTGTCAGCCACTTCGCCCGGAAAATCCGAACTGATGACGTTGAGCGTCAGGCGGCCCTTCAGCATGTGGTCGAGTGTCGCCACGGTGCGGGCCAGCATGATCGGCTGCATCTCGCCGCAACGGATGGCGGCCAACATATTGATGCGCTCGGTGATCGGCGCGCAGGCGGCCACGAAACTCAGCGTGTCCTGCCCGACCTGATAGGAGGAGGGGCAGAGGATGTTGCGAAAACCCAGCGTCTCGGCCTTTTTCACGATTTGCGAGCAATGTTCGAAGCTGGAGCGCAAAGCGCCGTCCGGCACGCCGAGAAAGGCGTAATCGTCCGAACACAGCGCGGAAAACCACGAGATTTCCGAAGCATCGAGATCGGCGGATCGAACGGGCACTACGGTCATCGGAATTCTCCTCCCCGAGACGATTGCCTGTTGCGTAACATTGCGATTGATGTAAATCAATAGTGTATCAATTTGACTGTGCACGCATCGGAGGGGGCATGCAGCAGACATCCGGCAGCCTGCCGATCTATCTGCAGATTACCGAGCTTCTGATCCGCGACATCGCCAGCGGCCGGCTTATCGACGGCGAAAAGCTGCCGCCGGAACGGGAAATGTCGGAAAAGCTCGGCATTGCCACCGGCACCTTGCGCAAGGCGCTTTCGGAACTGCAGTCGCGCGGCATGCTGGAGCGGATGCAGGGGTCGGGCAATTACGTGCGCGCCATTAGTGATCCGCAAAGTGTCTACGCGATGTTCCGGCTGGAACTGCTGGAAGGCGGAGGTCTGCCGACGGCGGACATTTTGGATGTGCAACGTCTGCCCAAACCGGCCGACCTTCCGGATTTCGGTGCGTCGAAAGAGGCGCACCGCATCCGTCGCATCCGCAAACTGTCCGGCAAGGTGGCGGCGCTGGAGGAAATCTGGCTCGATGGCAGTTATGTCGACGTGATCGCGCCGGCGGACCTGTCTGAATCGCTTTACCTCTATTACCGCACGCGGCTCGGTCTGTGGATCGCGCGGGCAGAGGATAGGATCGGTCTTGATACGGTGCCGGATTGGGCACCGGAAAATTTTGGCCGCCGGACGGGAGAGCCGGCGGTGCAGGTGTTTCGCATCAGCGAAGCGCAGGATGGAAAACGGGCGGAGGTTTCGCGCACATGGATCGACCATTCGGTCGCCCGGTACGTGTCGCGGCTGAAATAGGGACGGAGGAGATATGGCAGTGCATTACGGCGTGATCGGCTGCGGCATGATGGGGCAGGAACATTTGCGCAATCTGGCGCTGCTGCCGGATGCCGAAGTGGTGGCGATTTTCGAGCCGGATGCGGCGATGAGGGCGCGCGCGGCCGAGCTTTCTCCGAATGCGCGTTTGGTCGGGTCGGTGGCGGAGCTTCTGGCTGTCGAGGCGATGGATTGCCTGCTGATCGCCAGCCCCAACCATTTTCATCTCGGTCAACTGGAGGAAATCGCGGCGATCCGGCCGCTGCCGGTTCTTGTCGAAAAACCGCTGTTTACAGGCGCCAGCGACATTGCCCGTATCGAGACCTTGCGTGAAAAATATCCGGCGCCGATCTGGGTGGCGATGGAATATCGCTACATGCCGCCGGTGGCGAGACTGATTGCCGAGGCTGAAGCCGCGACCGGCGGCATCCGCATGCTGACCATCCGCGAGCACCGTTTTCCCTTCCTGAAGAAGGTGGGCGACTGGAACCGTTTCAATGACCGGACCGGCGGCACGATGGTCGAAAAATGCTGCCATTTTTTCGATCTGATGCGGCTGATCCTGAAATCCGATCCGGTGCGCATCATGGCGTCCGGCGGGCAGGCGGTGAACCATGCCGATGAGCGATATGACGGTTTGCAGCCGGATATCTGGGACCATGGCTACGCGATCGTCGATTTTGCCTCAGGTGCCCGCGCCATGCTGGAACTGTGCATGTTCGCCGAAGGATCGCGCTATCAGGAGGAGATTTCCGCCGTCGGCCCGCTCGGCAAGATCGAATGCAAGGTGCCGGGGCCGGGCCGTTTCTGGCCGGAGCATCTCGGTAACCCGCCGGTCGCCAAGGTGATCGTGTCACCGCGCGAGCCGCAGGGGCCACGCGCGATCGACATTGTGGTCGATCCGGCGCTTCTCGATGCCGGCGATCATAACGGCTCCACCTTTTACCAGCACCAGCGTTTCATGCGGGCGGCGCAGGGGGCGGGGCCGGTGGACGTGTCTCTGGATGATGGTCGGTGGGCGGTGATGATGGGGCTGGCCGCCCAGCAATCTTCGCTTACGGGGCAGGCCATAACATTTCCGGCAGGTACAAGGCAGGCGACGGCGCTCGCCTGATCAGGACTTTGTCGAACGGCTATCCCGATCGTCAGAAGAATTTTCGGTTCAGTTCGGCAGTGATCATCGGCACAGCGACGGCTGCTGCGGCCGGAAGTCTCAGGGCCTGCATGATCTTGCCGAGTGCGAATGTCACACCAACGGTTGCGGCGATCTGCAGCCATGGTTGAAGATTGTCTCGTGAAGACACTGCCGGCGTGGTTGTCGGCGCATGCTGCGCCTCCAGCCGCCGCTTGAGTTCGGCAACCTCCTGACGCAGAGCGCGGATTTCATCCAGAGGGTTGGATGCAGGCGCCTTTTTCAGAACTGGGCTTCGTTTGCGGGGCGCTGCGGTTTTGGCTTTGAGCGGCTGGGTAGCCTCTCTGGTTTCCTGTGGTTTCTTCATCCTGTCCTCTTCAAAACTGTTTGCCGGAAGGCTTCTATTTGCGGCGCTCAGCCGGAACCCGGAGTGGTGCTGTCGTCATCGTTGTCGGGCAGAGAGCCGGTGCCGGGTGTCTTGCTCTTGTCGGTCAGGTGGGCCTTGGCATGCGGACCTGCCGGCGGAGTGTCGCTTTCCGGTGCCTTGGCCGGCTTACGTTCGGTCTCTTCGATGGCCTCGCGGGCGCGGTCGTCCTTGCTCATGGCGTTTCTCCTCCATATGCGGCTTGCTGACGACACGGTTGTCATCGGCAGGCGGCAAAAGGCTTCACTTGTTATTGAACGCCGTCCATGCAACCGGGTTCCCTTGCCATCGCTTCATCCTCGAGATGCCGGATCAGCTTCCCGAGATTGTCAGGCTCGGTGACCATCTCGATCGGTCGACATCCCATCGCGTCGTTCTGCTCATGAAGCCATTTGCGTGCCGTGATCTCGTCTCCGGCATGTTTCAGTGTACGGAAAAGCCGGATCAGCAGAAGTGCACGCTCGAAGGGCGGTGTGCCCTTGCGCAACAGGTCCTCCAGCCGCGTCATTTCAACGATGCGTGTTTCGCTGACGCCGATCGTGGTTGCGAATGTGGCAGTGTCCAGACCGAGCCGATCCGCTGCAATGACGGCGGCTTTGGTCATGATCTGCGCTTCGGAAATGACGGGCGGCGTGCCCTTGCGAACGTTCAAACTGCGTCTCCCTGCCCAGGCCTTGAATGGCGCAAATCCATGCCGGTTTCAATCGCCTCGCAACATTAGCGCAAACGCACAAAAGCCGTTGACTTCGCGGCCAATCGGGCGCATGGCAGCGGCATGACGGCGCCCGACCGGACGCCGTTCTTTCAAAGGACAACCGAGATGAACCCCGACAGTCGAAGTTCGACGTCACCATACCGACCCGTTTCTCTGGTTCCCTGATCCTGTCCGGATCATGGCTCCCGGGGAACCGATGGTCCCCGATAGGAGCTGCCATGCTGCGCATCCATGCCCACGACCTTGATCGTCTCGTCACCGTTGCCACCGATCCGGTGGAACTGCCGGCTGCCGACCTCCTTGCCAATGCCGTCTGGTACGATCTGGTCTCGCCGACTGCCGAGGAAGAGCGCCTCGTCGGCGATCTGCTCGGCATCGCCGTGCCGACTGCCGACGAGATGGAAGATATCGAGCTTTCCGCCCGCCTTTATCAGGAGAACGGCGCCGAGTTCATGACCATGACCGTGCTGACGCGGCCCGATGCCGGCGCACCGCGAAAGGTTCCGGCCACCTTCATCATCAAGGGGCAGGCTCTCGTCACCGTGCGCCATGCCGAGCCGCGTCCGTTCGATGCCTTCATGGCGCGTGCCCGCCGCGGTGGCGGTGGTGGTGTTCATTGTGGTTATGGCGAACTGGTGATGACCGGTCTGGTGGAGGCCATCATCGACCGTATGGCCGATACGCTGGAACGGCTCGGCAACGATATCGACCAGATTTCCCGCGACGTGTTCGAGACCAAGACCGGCAAGGCCGACAAGAAGACCCGCGACCTGCAGGAACTGATGCGCGAGATCGGCCTGAAGGGCGAGTTCATCACCGTCGTGCGGGAAAGCCTTGTCAGCGTCTCGCGTGCCGTCGCCTATTATGCGGCGCTCGATGGTGTGGACAGAAAGCTGTCAAAGGAACTGCGCCAGCGCCTCAAGCTCTTGCAGCGGGATGCCACGTCGCTGGGTGACCACTCCGCCTTCCTGTCGGGAAAGATCAATTTCCTGCTCGATGCAACGCTGGGGCTGATCAATCTCGAGCAGAACCAGATCATCAAGATCTTCTCGGTCGCCTCCGTGGTCTTTCTGCCGCCGACGCTGGTGGCATCCGTCTATGGCATGAACTTCGCGTTTCAGCCCGAGCTGCAGTGGCACTATGGATATCACATGGCACTGGTGCTGATGATCGTGTCGATGGCGCTGCCGTTCCTCTACTTCAAGCGCAAGGGCTGGCTGTAAGGATCCCGATCAAAACCCTTCCGCTCTGCCGGCTAACCGGAGAGCGGAAGAGTGTTCTTTCCTGTCATTCCACCGTCGGCTCGAAATCCGGCAACAGCCGGCAGGGCTCGTCATAGGTCTTGCGCTTTCCCTCGCAGAGCGCTGCAATCGACTGTTTTGTCGGTTTCTTGCCGTCATCGATCCATGTCAGCATGGCGGAAAACAGCGCCGCATATTGCGGTGTCGACAGTTTTGAATGCTCCGCCTCGTCGGAGAAATTCTGCTGCAGAAGGTCGCCATTGCCGGCCCGTTCCACCGTCTGGCGGTAGATCGCCTCGTGGTTCACGAACACGGTCGGGTCGTCCTTGGCATGCAGTGTGATGGTTGGCGCAACGATCTGGCCGGTGAGGTCGGCGTCATAGGCCATCGCCCGGCGGGCTTCAGGGTCGGCGGTAAAACGCTCGACGCCCTTGTTCAGCGCCGCGTCGTCATCCGATCCCTTGTATTCGACCCTGGAATTGTCGAACGGGTTCCTGCCGTCCAGCCGCCGCCAGACGATGTCCGAAAACAGACCGGTCGCCCAGGCAAGATGCGCCACCAGCGATTTTTCCGGCACATGCGTGACGGCGAGGATGTTCTTCAGGTTTTTCGCCTGTTCCGGCGTGCGCTTGTCCGCAGCCAGCGAAACGCCGGTGCATTCGTCGACCCGTTTTTCCAGCTCGTCGCGCTTCATCGAAACACCCTTCGGCAGACCCTGCCAGACCGGATATTGTGTTTCATCGGCGCGCGGATGGTTCTTGCAATAATACTGGTAGACGGCACGCAGGTCGGCGCGGAAATCATATCCGCGACTGCCGCCGGCCAAAAGTCCGCTGGTCAGCACGATACCGTCGTAGTTTTTGCGGCCGCGCCAGTCGAGGGCGTAAAGCTCGGCGGTCTTCGCCGCCACGTTGCCACCCCATGACTGCCCGTGCAGCAGGACATTTTTTGGCTTGCCGAGAAGCTTTATGGCGATACGCCTGACATTGTCCGTATCGGCTGCCGCCATGCGCACGCCATAGCCCTGGCGCCGGTAATTGGAGCCGGCCCAGGCATACCCTTCCTGAACGGTGACGGCAAAACGCTCGAGATCCTCCACCGGATCGTCGGGTTTCGGCTTGGCGGTGCGTGGGCCGCCATGCGCGTGCACAACCAGCGTGCCGTTCCAGTTTTTGGGTTTTGCAATCCAGTAATAGGCGCCGCGCATGTCCTGTCCGGCAAAACACTCGGTACCTGCGGGCATCGCTTTCGGGCAATCCTTAAGCTGCGGCTCGGCACGTTGCCGCTGCTGCGCATGGGCCGGCAGAGCAGATGCAACGGCTACTGTAAGCGCGGGTAAAAGCAATTTGGTCAAACGCATGAAAACTCCTCCTGTCCCAGCCGAGGATAAAACTATGGCGATGGTTGGACGAGGCAACGGAGGGCTGAGAGATGAAAGAAAGCGAGCGGGCAAGTTTGGCCGGAAAATGGGTCATTCCCTTCCCAAATGCAAAACGGGACGGGTGATTCTTCACCCATCCCGTTCGTATCAGACATCAAGATCGAAGCGTCACTTGTCCCAGTCGGGCGCCAGATGGCCGGGGCTGACGATACGGCCATCGGCACGCGCCAGCTTGTGCACCGCCGCCATCTCCTCTTCCGACAGGACGAAATCGAAAATCTCGAAATTTTCCGGCAGACGGCTTTCGGTGGCGGTCTTGGAAAGCGCGATCACATCCTTCTGCTGCACGGCCCAGCGCAGAACCACCTGTGCGGCGCTCTTGCCGTGTTTGGCGCCGATATCCTTCAGCACCTCATCCTTCGGCACGGCGCCATCGGCCATCAGGTAATAGGCGGTGACTGACATGCCCGTCCTGGCCGCTTCTGCGAGAACTTTTGTCTGGTCGAGATAGGGGTGATATTCGACCTGGTTGTTGACGATCGGCGCATCCGACAGTTTGACGGCCTCGGCCATCAGCGTGGTCGAAAAATTCGATACGCCGATATTCTTGACCTTGCCGGCCTTGCGAAGCTCGTTCAACGCGCCGATGCGGTCGGCGAGCGGCATTTCGCTCTGCGGCCAGTGCAGCAAGAGAAGGTCGACGTGATCGGTCTTCAGTTTCTGCAGGCTTTCATCCACCGAGGTGATGAAAGCATCGTGGCCGACGCGGTCGACCCAGACTTTTGTGGTGAGAAAGATATCGGCGCGCGGAATGCCGGACTTTGCCAGAACGTCGCCGACAGCCTGCTCATTCTTGTAGATCTGCGCGGTATCGACATGGCGGAAGCCGAGTTTCAACGCCTGCGGCAGGATGCGGTGGACATCGGCGTCGGGCATGCGGAACGTGCCGAAACCGAGAGCGGGGATGTTGGCGCCATTTGCGCTGACACTGTGCATGGATAACTCCTTTGGAAAGGAAGCCCGGCGGAAAGCCGGGCGGGAATGTGACCCCCGTTACATGGGGTTTCTGAAAGTCGGATCAACCGTCGGAACGGGGGAACCTGGCTCAGCCGGCAATCGGCGGATCGAGCCGGGCAAAACCTTCCTGCCGGTGATAGGGGAAATGCGGGTAGGGCGGTGTGACGGCGCTGGCCGCGTCGAGTTTTGCGATCTGTTCCGCCGTCAGTGCCCAGCCGACTGCGCCAAGGTTTTGCCTCAACTGTTCCTCGTTACGGGCGCCGATGATGACGGAGGAGACCGTAGGTCGGGAAATCAGCCAGTTGAGTGCCACCTGCGGAACGGATTTTTCCGTCTCGGCCGCGATGTCTTCGAGCGCATCGACAACCCGGTAAAGATGTTCGTCATCCACCGGCGGGCCAAAACTTGCCGTCTCGTGCAGGCGGCTGCCGGCCGGGATCGGTTTCGAACGGCTGATCTTGCCGGTCAGTCGGCCCCAGCCCAGCGGGCTCCATACCAGTGCACCAAGCCCCTGATCCTGTGCAAGCGGCATCAGGTCCCATTCGTAATCGCGACCGATCAGCGAATAATAGACCTGATTGGCGACATACCGCGTCCATCCATGTTTTTCCGCCGCCGCCAGCGATTTCATGATCTGCCAGCCGGAGAAATTGGAAACGCCGATATAGCGCAGCTTGCCTGCGTCCACGAGCCTGTCGAGCGTGGACACCACTTCCTCCACCGGTGTCGAGGCATCGAAGGCGTGCAGTTGGAAGATATCGATATGGTCGGTGCCCAGACGTTTCAGCGCCTTGTCGACGGCGGTGATCAGCCGGGTGCGTGACGAACCCCAGTCGTTCGGACCATCACCTGAGGGCAGGCTGGCCTTGGTGGAGATCAGCACTTCGTCGCGGCGGCCCTTGATCGCCTGTCCCAGCACCTCTTCCGAAGCGCCGTTGGAATATACGTCGGCGGTGTCGAACAGATTGACACCGGCCTCCAGGCAGATGTCGACAAGGCGGCGCGCCTCCGCGACATCGGTCGTACCCCAGGCGCTGAACAGCGGGCCGGAGCCGCCGAACGTGCCGGCACCGAAGGAGAGGACCGGCACTTTCAGGCCGGATTTTCCAAGGCTGCGATATTCCATGATGATGATCCTTCTGCGTGACGAAAGCGGTTTATTCGGCCGGGTGGGCAAGTGCGGTTTGGGGAGCCTGCTGCCGGTCCAAACGGATGGCGATGAAAGCGACGGCCAGTGCGCCGATTGGCACGAGGCCGGCCACGAAGGTCACGGCTCCAAGGCCCGGCCCATGGTCGATGACGGCACCGCCGAGCCATGCACCGATGGCGTTGCCGAGGTTAAAGGCCGCGATGTTAAAGGACGATGCCAGACCCTGACCCGCACCTTCAGCCTGTTTCAGAACCCACATCTGCAGCGGTGCGACGGTGGCAAAGGCTGCGGCGCCGAACAGGCCGATGCCGATCACCGCGAGAATGGGCTGATGGATGGCGGCGGTCATCGCTAGCAGAATTGCTGCCAAGGCGACGAGGCTGCCGACGATGGTCGGGACGAGGTGCCTGTCTGCCAGCCAGCCGCCGAACAGATTGCCGACAACCAGACCGCCACCGAAGACCAGCAGGATCGGAGAAACGGCACTTTCGGAAAACCCGGTGATCTGCGTTAGGATCGGCGCGATATAGGTGAAGCCGGCGAAAACGCCCACCCAGGAGAGAACGGTGGTCAGCAGGCCAAGGATGACGCCACGACGACCGAGCACGGCCAGCAGACCTTGCGAGGTTTCTTCCTGTCCATCGGATGTCTTGTCCTTTGGCACCAGCAGGGCGATGACGGCAAGGGCGAGAATTCCGATCAGAGTGACGGCCCAGAAGGTCGAGCGCCAGCCATAGGCCTGACCCAGCCATGTGCCGAACGGCACGCCGAGAATGTTGGCGACGGTGAGGCCGGTAAACATGATGGCGATGGCCGATGCCTTCTTGTTCGGCGCGACGAGACCGGTTGCGACAACCGAGCCGACACCGAAGAAGGAGGCGTGGGCAAAGGCTGTCAGCACGCGGGCAGCCATCAGCGTCCAGTAATCGGGGGCAAGCGCACAGGCGAGATTGCCGATGGTGAAGACCACCATCAGGGCCATCAGCAGGGTCTTGCGTGACCATTTTCCGGAAATGGCGCCAAGGATCGGCGCACCGATGACGACGCCGAGCGCATAACCGGAGATCAGCAGGCCGGCGGCAGAGATGGTGACGCCGAGATCCTTGCTGACATCGATCAGCAATCCCATGATGACGAATTCCGTGACGCCGATGCCGAAGGCACCGGCGGTCAGGGCATAGAGAGCGAGAGGCATTGTTCAGTTCCTTGGGAGGAGTGCTTTTGATGCATCGCAATATCGTTGCCGAACACTTGCCTGTGTAGCTGGATAGGCGGATAATCATTTGTGAATTGAAATCACAGGTGATCATTTGGATAACCGCGCCGGAGAAATGGAAGTTTTTGTGCTGGCGGCCGAGCTGAAAAGCTTTTCGGCGGCCGGGCGAAGACTGAAACTGTCGCCGTCTGCGGTCAGCAAGCTTGTGACGCGGCTGGAGGACAGGCTCGGCACACGGCTCGTGGTGCGCTCCACCCGCATGCTGCAACTGACGCCGGAGGGCGAGACCTATCTTGCCCGCGCGTCGCGTATCCTTGCCGAGATTGCTGATACGGAAGCAGTGGTGGCGGGCGGTGGCCGCATGCGGCCGCGCGGGCCACTATCGGTCAATGCATCGGTCGGCTTTGGTGAAAGTTACATTCTGCCGATGATACGCGACTTCCAGAGGCTGTTTCCGGAGGTGCAGCTCGATCTCACGCTCACCGACGACACGGTCGATCTCATCCGCGAACGCGTCGACATCGCCATCCGGCATGGGGCATTGCGGGATTCGTCGCTGATGGCGCGAAAACTCGGCCAGAGCCGGCAAGTGGTGATCGCTTCGCCGCAATATGTCCGCGACCACGGGCAGCCGGACACGCCTGCCGATCTTGCGCGTCACAACTGCATCAACTTCAATTTTCGCCGCGCAGTCGAGGGCTGGCCTTTTCGTGATCCGCACAGCGGCAAGGTTGATGTCCTTCCCGTCTCCGGCAACCTCAAAGGCTCCAGCGGTTCCATCATCCGGCAACTTTGTCTGGATGGGCTTGGCATCGGCCGTGTCGGCCGATTTCATGTCGAGCCGGATATCGAAGCCGGCCGGTTGACCGTTCTTCTGGAAGACTACAATCCCGAGGATATCGAGGAGATCCACGCCGTTTATGCCGGCCACGAGCACCTCGCGGTGCGCATAAGGGCGTTTATCGATTTTCTGGCAAAAAGGCTGGAGGCATAGGCATCCAGCCTCCGTAGGCTCACGCGTCTGCGAGAATTCTGGTTGCCGGCGCCTTCGGGCGGGGCGCGAAGATTGCCCGGCTTGCGTCGACATCATAATCGGCCTCGAATGTCGTCGCGTCGCTTGCGATCTGCGCCACGCAATCGAGAATGAACCGAACTTTTTCGTCGGGCAGCAACACGCTGAAATTCAGGCGGACAAAACCCGGTTTGCTGATCTCGTCGCCGGAAAGGATCGCCTGTCTTATCGCCTCCGATTGCTCAGGGGTGATTGACAGCAGGCGGTGCACATAAGGGCCGGCACAGGCGCAGCCGCCGCGTGCCTGTATGCCAAAACGGTCGCTCAGCATGCGTGTGATCAATTGCTGATGGACATATCCGCCTTTGCCATCACGGACACGGAACGAAAAGATCGGCAGGCGGTCGGCGTCCTGAAGCCCGAGAAGCTCCAGTTGCGGAATTTGCTTCCAGCGGCTGAATGCGCGTTCGGTCAGTTCGCGATTGCGGGCCTCCATCTTTTCCGCGCCGATGGCATCCTTGACGATGAAGGCGAGTGCTGCCCGGATATCGCCGACAACATTGGGGGTGCCGGCCTCTTCGCGGGATTCGACATTGTCGCTGTAATCATGCGCCGTCGGAGACACGAACTTGACGGTGCCTCCACCAGGCCAGGACGGTTTCCGGGTTGCCAGCGCGTCTCGGCGCAGGATCAGCACGCCGGACGCACCGGGGCCGCCGATGAACTTGTGTGGCGAGACGACGATAGCGTCGATCTGCGCGCCGGCTGCCGGACACATGGCAATCGGCAGGTAGGGGCCGCCGCCCGCATAATCCCAGATCATCCTCGCGCCGGCCGCCTTCACCATGGTGGTGATTGCAGCGACATCGCTGATGATGCCGGTGATATTGGAGGCCGCCGACATGGCGCAGATGGTCAGCTTCGGCGCTCCATCGTGAAGTGCCGCTTCGAGCAGGGCAAGATCAGGGCCGCCATCGGACTGCTCGGGAATTTCGATGATTTCGGCGCCGCTTTCCCGCCAGGGCAGAATGTTGGAGTGATGTTCGTAAGGCCCGAGGATGATGCGCACCGACTGGCCTGCCGCAACCGCTTCAGTAACACCGAACAGCGCCACGAGACGGTTGATGCCGGAGGTCGCGCCGGAGCCGGTGAAAATCACGGCATGCTGCTCGGTTGCTCCGCAAGATTTTGCGATTGTCGCACGGGCTTCGCGGCGCAGCCGGGTCATGAACCCACCGCAATAGGACGCTTCCGTGTGGCTGTTGGCGTAGTAGGGAAGGACCTCTTCCAGAACGAAACGCTCAACCTGATGCAGGGCGCGGCCGGAGGCGACATAGTCCGCATAGACAAGCGCCTTCTCACCATAAGGACCGTTTATTGTGGCGGTGGAGCCGACAAGTCCGTCATTCAGGGACGCGATGACATCGCCATGGCCGAGGCTTTTCCGGAACTTTGCCAGTGGCGTTTCGATCGATGCTGTCACTTTGCCGGTGGCGTCCAAGGTCGTTTTCCCCGCTTGCGGTATTTGACAGCAATCCTATCTCGGTTCAGGGTGAGAAAACGCGCTTATTTCTAGTTATTTTTTTGGAATCTTGTGTCAAATGAACGATAGTAACGTCAAGATCGATGACTTTGATATGAAGATCCTCAACTTCATTCAGAAGGACGCGAGTCTCTCCCAGCGCGAACTGGCCGACAAGATCGGACTTTCCCAGAATGCCTGCTGGCGGCGGCTTCAGCGCCTGCAGTCGCTCGGGCTGATCCGCGAAGCGCATAACACGATCGATCTCAAGGCGCTGGGTTTCGACCTGACCGTCTTTGTGATGATCCGCACGCGCCACCATTCCAAGGACTGGAGCGAAGGTTTTCGCGCCCATGTGGAGCGTCTGCCGGAAGTGATCGATTTCTATCGTATCGGCGGTGACTGGGACTATCTCATCAAGGTCGTGACCAAGGGCATGTCCGGTTATGATGCCTTCTATCAGAAACTCATCACCGATTTCGATCTTGCGACTGTCACCGGCTTTTTTTCCATGGAAGCAATCATCAACGGCCGTCCTGTCGACCTCATGCGTTTGCGATGACCGCCGATCAGGTCGGCCAAAGTTGCCACCTGACAATTCACGTATCGACAGTGTGGAGAGGTAATCTAAGTAATTGATGTTATGGAGTAATGTCGTGAAATTACGGTACGTGTGAAAACGTATGTTGTCGCACCCGTCAAATAACCAGGGGCCGTTGGCGCGACCCCTGGCACTCATTGTATAGGCTTCCTTAGCCCGGCGGTATCGCTGAGAGTCGCTGTCCGGCCGCCAGTGAACCCATTCGCTTTCGCTGCGTCATGTGGTTTGCGGCACGGGCTCGCGGATCGTCAGCACGACGAGTAGGCAAACCACGGCGGCTATGCTCAGTGCCATGAAAACGGCTGACCAATCGTAGCTGTCCAGAAGGATGCCGACCACCAGAGGCATGATCACGGCTCCGATCTGGCCACCCATGTTGATGACCGAGTAGGCAACCGGATAGGAGGCTTTTTCCACACGCCCCATGGCATAAACCGAGTAGGCGGAATAACCCAGCGACAGCAGGAAACCGACCATGAACAGAACAAGGGTGAGCATGACCTTGTCATGGGGGGCATTCATCATGATCGCCATCATGAAGATGGTGCAGAACGCGCTGACCAGCATCAACGGTTTGCGCCGCCTAGCGAAGATATTGTCGGAGATCCAGCCGCCGACGAGATTGCCCAGCACGTTTCCGGCAAACGGGGCAGACGCGAGAATGGCCGAATTGACGATATTGAACTGGTGCGCTTCAAGCAGATATTTCGGCAGCCACGACATCAATACGCCATCGACGATACCAACCATGCACATGTAGCCGATTGCCGCGCCGTAAATGTCCCAACTGGTAAAAATGTCTCGCGACGTCTTCAGCGGAGCAAGATGCGACGTACGGATGATCTTGTCGATAAGGCCGAATTTGAAGGCTTTCGCTTCCTTTTCGTCAGGCGAGCCGGCATCGGTCTGGGCCGCATCCGTCTTTTCTTCATTGATGTGGCGAAGCTCGGCTTCGTTTACGAAACGGCTTTCCGCCGGTGTATTGCGGACGAGGATGAACCACAGAATACCGAGAATGACGCCGGGAATCGAGAAGAACAGGAAGATATGGCGCCAGTCGTAGTTGAGCAGGATCCAGGCGCAGATCGGCGGAACCAGGAAGGGGCCGAATTTCGAGCCTGCCAGGAAAATCCCGGTGGCAGTGCCCTTTTCCTTGCTGGGGAACCAGTTGTTGATGGTCGCTGTCGAGCTGATGACGACCGGAGCTTCGCTGACGCCGACAAGGACACGCAGCATCTTGAGGTGAAGCGCGCTATCCACACGTCCCATCAGAAAGGTAAATGCGGAGGTGAAGATCATGCCCAGCATGTATGCGGTGCGGATGCCGGTCTTCTTGACGATGAAGCCCGCTGGAATCTGGAAAAGGCCGTAACCGGCAAAAAACAGGCTGATAATGACCCCTGTCTCGGTGTTGCTGAGTTCAAACTCCTTTTGCATGAACGGAATGGCAAAACCGATGTTTGCCCTGTCCGCCTGAGCGACCATAAAAAGGAGAAAAATAAGCGCCATCACGAACCACCGATAGTGGGTCGGGCGTTGTCTTTGTGTTTCCATCCCAAGTACTCTCATATGTGAAAGATTCAGTTTTTCACGCGCGATTTTGATCGGCCATTCCTCCCGGAGGCCGCACCGCCTGGTCTTTTTTATTCGGCACTCGCGCGCTCAACGTCGCGCGAGTGTCAGCCGGCCACAGGAATGCAAAAAGGCCGGAGAATGATTTACTTCTGCAGCCAGCCTTTAACGCTTTCGCAGATCGCACTGGTTGAAATTCCGTAACGATCGTGAAGTGTCGGCAGGGCGCCGGCGTCGAGGAATTCGTCGGGCAGGCCGATATGGCGGAAGGTGGGGAAAACACCCGAGCGCATCAGCGATGCGGCGACGGCTTCACCAAGGCCGCCATTGACGGAGTGGTTCTCCGCCACGACCACCAGGCGGCCGCTCTTTGATGATGCCTTGACGATCGCATCGACGTCGAGCGGTTTGATCGTCGGAACGTGCAGCACGGCGACATCGACCTTGTCCTTCGCCAGTTCCTTTGCCGCTTCAAGCGTGCGCATGGTCATCAGGCCTGTGGAGATGAACAGCACGTCGTTTCCGTCGCGCAGCATCTTCGCCTTGCCCAGCTCGAACTTGTATCCATACTCGTCCAGTACCAGCGGCACGTTTCCGCGCAGCAGGCGCATATAGACCGGACCCGGATGATCGATCATCGCGGGTACCGCCTGCTCTATTTCCAAAGCATCGCACGGATCGATGATCGTCAGGTTCGGCATGCCGCGGAAGATTGCAAGGTCTTCGGTCGCCTGATGGCTTGGACCATAACCGGTGGTCAGGCCGGGAAGGGCGCAGACGATCTTGACCGGCAGGTTTTCCTCGGCGATTGCCATGCAGATGAAATCATAGGCGCGTCGTGCCGCAAAGACGGCATAGGTGGTTGCGATCGGAATGAAGCCTTCGCGCGCCATGCCGGCAGCCGAAGCCATCAGCAGCTGTTCAGCCATGCCCATCTGGTAAAACCGCTCGGGATAAGCCTTGGCGAAGATGTGAAGATCCGTGTACTTGGCGAGATCGGCCGTCATGCCGACGATTTCAGGACGATCCTTTGCAAGTTCGACCAATGCGTTACCGAACGGTGCCGGCTTCGTCGGCTGGTTCTCGCCGGCGATCGAGGCGATCATCGCGGATGTGGTCAGGCGCGGTTTGGAAGGATCGAAAGCTGCGAATTTTTTCTTGTGTGTCATGATGCAAACTCCGCATCGAGGACCGCAATTGCCTGGTCCCATTCATTGGCATCAACCCGGATGAAATGGTTCTTGTCGCGGGCTTCGAGGAAGGGAACGCCCTTGCCCATCAGCGTGTCGCAGATGATGACGCGAGGAACGGCATGCTCGTGATTGCGTGCCGCATCGAAGGCCTTCACAAGGGCATCGATATCGTTGCCGTCCACGCGCTGCGCAAACCAGCCGAACGCTTCGAACTTCTTGTCCACCGGTTCGCTTGCCAGGACCTGTGAAGACGGGCCGTCGGCCTGCTGATTGTTGATGTCGACGATGGCGATCAGGTTGTCGAGTTTCCAGTGAGCCGCAGACATCGCCGCTTCCCAGGTGGAACCTTCACCGAGTTCGCCGTCCGACAGCAGATTATAGATGAAGGACTTCGATTTTTTGACTTTCAGGCCAAGGCAGCCGCCGATTGCGATCGGAAGGCCATGCCCAAGGGAGCCGCCGGTGATTTCCATGCCGGGCGTATAGGCGGCCATGCCGGACATCGGCAGTCGGCTGTCGTCGGTGCCGTAGCTTTCAAGTTCCTCGCGGGGAATAATGCCTGCCTCGATCAGCGCGGCATAGAGGCCGATCGCGTAATGACCGATCGACAGGTAGAAGCGATCGCGCTCCTCCCATTCCGGCTCGGCCGGACGGTATTGCATGGCATGGAAATAGGCGACGGAAAGAACGTCCGCGATATCAAGCGCCTGAGCAATGTAGCCCTGGCCCTGAACCTTGCCCATCTGAAGGGCTGTACGCCGGATTTCGTAGGCCTTCTTTATCAGCGGCCTGTTATGCCCGAGAATTGGGGCGTTCATGGATGTAACCTCCTGCATTACTGAAGTCTGCTGCAAGGAGTTCGCCGTCGACATATTGCGTCGAAATCAGGAAGGGAGCCGTTGATGCATTCTTTTCGACGTTCAAAAACGATGAACACGTCGCAATTTTGCGCAATGTAATCGATTTAATCTCGCGAACGAATGTTATCAATTTGACGTCCTCCAGAACTCCTCGCCTCTAGCGGTAGTGCCAATAAAGCTGAATGAAAAATGGTAAAATTGCATCCAGACGTGAATCTGATTCATGTTTGATTGATGTCAATTCTCTTTATGCCTTGGCTTTCGCTCTCTCAGTGCGGCTTTTTGGGATAGGCTGAGACTTGGCGAACCGATCATCGAAACCGGTAACCACGCTCACTCTGCGCGCTGCAGTGACGTGGCTCGCCAGATCGGAGCGGGACTGCCACATGGCCGGCTTCTCATTGCGAACTGCAGTCAGTGACCGAATGTAGCGCGGCGTTGGGGCCATCAATCGTGAGTGCATGGACGCGGGCCCGCCCTCAAGGTGCCGGCAAGTCAGGGGTCCGCTGACGTCAGTCCTTGACGATCATAAAATCCTATCGAAGTGATCTGTAAAAACGAATTAAGTCTATCGACAGCGTGCGCTAAGAACGTTGTCGGGAAGAGATTGCCACCTGCGAAGTCGGCCATACATAGCTGCATTAGCCCGGTCTTTCATTCTGCCGAGTGCGGCGAGGAGGAAACAGCAGGCAGGTCGACATTTCCCCAAAAGTGCATGTTCGAGCAACCAAGGAGAACGTCATGGATACGAAAACAGAGACCACAGGCCAGTGTCCCGTCGCACATGGCGCCCATGGCGCTACGCAGCGTGGAAGGACGAACCGCGACTGGTGGCCGAACCAGCTGAACGTGCAGATCCTCCACACCCATTCCTCACTGGCTGATCCGCTGGGCGAGACCTTTGATTACGCGGAAGCATTCAATAAGCTCGATCTCGATGCGCTGAAGCAGGATCTTCACGCGCTGATGACCGACAGCCAGGACTGGTGGCCGGCCGATTTTGGCCATTACGGTGGCCTGTTCATCCGCATGGCATGGCACTCTGCGGGCACCTATCGCATCACCGATGGCCGCGGCGGCGCCGGCATGGGCCAGCAGCGTTTTGCGCCGCTCAACAGCTGGCCGGACAATGTCAATCTCGATAAGGCCCGCCGTCTTCTCTGGCCGATCAAGCAGAAATACGGCAACAGCATTTCCTGGGCCGACCTGATGATCCTCACCGGCAATGTCGCGCTGGAATCCATGGGTTTCAAGACCTTTGGTTTCGCCGGTGGCCGCGCCGATGTGTGGGAGCCGGAAGAGCTTTACTGGGGCCCGGAAGGCACATGGCTGGGTGACGAACGGTATAGCGGCGAACGCGAACTGGCCGAACCGCTCGGTGCCGTGCAACTGGGCCTCATCTACGTCAATCCGGAAGGCCCGAACGGCACCCCTGATCCGCTCGCGTCTGCCCGCGACATCCGCAGCACCTTTGCCCGCATGGCGATGAATGACGAGGAAACCGTCGCGCTGGTCGCCGGTGGCCACACATTCGGCAAGACCCACGGTGCCGGCGACGCATCCTTTGTCGGTATCGACCCGGAAGGTGGCGAACTGGAAGCGCAGGGCCTTGGCTGGTCGAGCAAGTTCAACAGCGGTGTCGGTCGCGATGCGATCGGCAGTGGTCTCGAAGTCACCTGGACCCAGACGCCGACGCAGTGGAGCAATTATTTCTTCGAAAACCTCTTCGGTTTCGAATGGGAACTGACCAAAAGCCCGGCCGGCGCGCATCAGTGGGTTGCCAAGAACGCCGATGCTTCGATCCCGGATGCATTCGACCCGGCCAAGAAGCAACTCCCGACCATGCTGACATCGGATCTGGCCCTGCGTTTCGACCCGATCTATGAAAAGATCTCGCGTCGTTTCCTCGAAAACCCGGCGGAATTTGCAGACGCCTTTGCCCGTGCATGGTTCAAGCTGACCCATCGCGACATGGGCCCGAAAGCGCGTTATCTCGGCCCGGAAGTGCCGGCTGAAGATCTGATCTGGCAGGATGTCGTGCCCGCCGTCGATCATCCGCTGGTTGATGAAGTGGATATCGCATCGCTCAAGGAGAAGGTGCTGGCCACCGGCCTGTCCGTGCAGGAACTGGTGTCCACCGCATGGGCGTCGGCCTCCAGCTTCCGTGGTTCCGACAAGCGCGGCGGCGCCAATGGTGCACGCATCCGTCTTGCCCCGCAGAAGGATTGGGAGGCCAACCAGCCGGCCCAGCTCGCAAAGGTTCTGGGCGTGCTCGAAGGCATCCAGCAGGCGTTCAATGCGGCCCAGAGCGGCGGCAAGAAGGTCTCGCTGGCCGACCTGATCGTGCTGGCCGGTGCGGCCGGTGTTGAAAAGGCGGCCAAGGCCGGCGGCCATGATGTCGCCGTGCCGTTCACGCCGGGTCGCACCGATGCTTCCGACACCCAGACGGATGTCGAATCCTTCGCAGCGCTCGAACCGCGCGTCGACGGTTTCCGCAACTATGTGAACGACAGCCGCATCCAGTTCATGAAGGCCGAGGAAGCGCTGGTCGATCGCGCACAACTGCTGACCCTGACGGCGCCGGAAATGTCCGTCCTCGTCGGTGGCCTGCGCGTGCTCACCGTCGGTCAGCCGAAACATGGCGTGTTCACCAACCGGCCTGAGGCGTTGACGAACGACTTCTTCGTCAACCTGCTCGACATGGGCACGGTCTGGAGCCCGCTGGCGGGTGCCCGCGGCATCTATGAAGGTCGCGACCGGACGAGCCACGAGCTGAAATGGACCGGCACCCGCGTCGACCTGATCTTCGGTTCGCACTCGCAGTTGCGCGCCATCGCCGAAGTCTACGGCCAGTCCGATGTGAAGGAAAAGTTCGTCCGCGACTTCGTGTCCGCCTGGAACAAGGTGATGAACGCCGACCGTTTCGATCTTCTCTGATCGAGACTGTGGCCCGGACGCGCACCCTGGCGTCCGGGCAACTCACGCTGACCTCTCAGCTGATATTCTTGTATTTCAGTCTGGACGCTGGTTTTGGCATTTGCCATAGTCAGGCGGCAGTCGCGCTACGGGGAGTCCGAGCCGGCGCTTGTGTGCGTCTTCTTTTTCGTTTCTTCCTCGCGTGCCCTCTGCAAAGCGATTCGGAGACGAACATGCCTGCCCAGTCTGCATTTACCATCCGGTCCCGATGCCTTGTCGATGCGAATGATGCCTGCCGGGTTTTTGGCGCATGATTGCCAACCGCACGGGTCTTGCCGTCGCCATCATGGTTGTAGCGGCTTTTCTGAACAGTCTGGACGCCGTCATCGTCCGTTTTCTCGCGGGCGAAGTGCATCCGTTGATGATCGGTTTTTTCCGTTCGTTTTTCGGCCTGATTGCCGTCACGCCGTGGATCATCAAGGGCGTCAATCTGTCGGCTTCTCCCTTCCGCAGCCTGCATGCCGTACGCGCCGGGCTGAAATTGCTGGCACTGGTCTGTCTGTTCGTGGCCTTTGCGCATGCTCCGCTGGCGGATGCCACAGCCATCAATTTTACCATGCCCATCTTTCTGGTGCTTGGCGCATGGCTCATCCTTGGCGAGAAGGTTGGCGGCGGCAGCATTGCCGGCGTTGTCGCCGGCTTCATCGGCGTCATGATCATCATCCGTCCAAGTGGTGATCAGGGGTTTGATCCGTGGCTACTGTTTGCGCTCGCCGGTGCAGTGCTGACGGCGTCCAGCCAGTTGCTGCTGCGCCGCATGGCGGTACGTGACACGACCGACCGTCTGGTCGCCTGGAACCTGATCACCATGGTGCCGCTCGGCCTGATCATCATGTTGCCGGTCTGGTCCATGCCGACATGGACGCAACTGGGCCTGCTGGCTTTGCAGGGCGTGCTCGGCGCCTTCAATATGGCGATCATCACCCGCGCATTCTCCATGGCAAATGCCAGCATTCTGGCACCGCTCGATTTTCTGCGCCTGCCGATCGTGGCGCTGATGGCATTTCTGGTCTTTGCCGAAATTCCGGCGATCCAGACATGGATCGGTGCTGCCGTGATCATCGGGGCAACCGTCATTGCCACAGGCGGTGCGGCGCGGCGCAAAAAGCCGCCTGTCGACGACATCTGACGATTTTCAGAAAAAACAGTTCACAAAAATTCTAGATGCACTAATATTTTAGTTAAGCCTTCGCCGGCTTGTCGCGGTTCTGTTTGTCACTGGAGGGTGGCGGGCCGATCCGCTGGCCGGCGAAAACAGAAACGGGGTGTCAAAACCCGCATGCAATCACCCGGGAGGAGTGGCATGAAGAGTTTCATCGGCAAACGAGCGATCGCCAGTGGTGTATCCCTCGTCGTGCTCGTCGTTATCGTTTTTTTCCTGTCGCGACTTACGGGGGACCCGACCAACCTTTACCTGCCCATCGACGCCACGCAGGAGATGCGTGACCAGTTCCGGCAGATGCACGGGTTCAACGATCCCCTGATCGTGCAGTTCGGCCGTTACGTGATGGATCTGGTGCAGGGCAAGTTCGGCAATTCGCTGCGGCAGGCCCGCCCCGCCATGGATGTGGTGCTGGAAGCCTTTACGTGGACGTTATGGCTGGCGGTCATCACCATGGTGCTGGTCACCATCGCCGCCATAGTCATCGGGTCGCTCGCCGCATTCCGCGTCGGCGGCGTGTTCGATCGCATCGCCACCTTCTTTTCGCTGATCGGCGCGGCTGCCCCCGATTTCTGGGTGGCGATCGTCGCCATCGTCATTTTTGCGGTCAATCTGCATGTGCTGCCGACGTCCGGCACCGGCAGTGTCTGGCACTGGGTGCTACCGGTCGGCGTGCTGTTCATCCGCCCGTTCGGCCTGATTTTGCAGGTGGTGCGCGGTTCGATGATCAGCGTGCTCTCCTCAGCCTATGTGAAGACTGCACGCGCCAAGGGCGTGCAGTCCCGCTCGATCATTTTTGTTCATGGCCTGCGCAATGCCATGCTGCCGGTGATCACCGTCATCGGTGATCAGGCCGCCGCCATCCTCAACGGTGCCGTTGTCGTCGAAACCGTCTTCGGTTTTCCCGGCATCGGCAAGCTGATGATCGATTCCATTCTTCTTCGCGATTTCGCCGTCGTGCTGGCCGTCATCATGGTCTCGGCACTGGCGATTTTTATCATGAACCTGTTGATCGACCTTGCTTACGCACTGCTCGATCCGCGTATCCGGTATTGAGCGATGACGACGATGACAGACACCCAAATCCTCGCCGCGCCGAAAAAATCGAACGGGCCGTTTGCTCGCTGGTTTGCCATGCTGTGGGCCGACAAGTTCGCCTTTTTCGCCGCTCTGTTCCTGCTGATCGTCCTGCTCTGTGCGCTGTTCGGCCCGCTTCTGATGGATGCGATCGCGACCAAACAGAACCTGCGCGGTCGCAACGCGCCACCGTTCGATATCACCCGCGGCTGGCTTTACGTTCTCGGTGCCGACGCGCTCGGGCGGCCATTGTTGGCCCGCGTGGTCGTTGCCGCCCAAAACACCATGCTGGTGGCGGCCGCAGCCGTGCTGGCATCCTCGGTGGTCGGCACGGCGCTTGGCCTTGTCGCCGGTTACAGCCGGGCATCGGCCGCGCAGTGGATCATGCGTCTCGGCGACGTCATCATGTCGTTCCCGTCGCTGCTTCTGGCGGTGATCGTGCTCTACATGCTGGAACCGTCGGTCGCCAATATCGTGCTGGTTCTGGCCATCACCCGCATCCCGATCTATCTGCGCACCGCGCGGGCGGAAGTGCTGGAAGTGCGCGAGCGCATGTTCGTGCAGGCCGCCAAGGTGATGGGGGCGTCACACTGGCGCATCGTTTTCTGTCATATCCTGCCGGTGATCTTTCCGACTTTGGTCACCATCGCCACGTTGGATTTCGCCTTCGTCATGCTGGCGGAATCCTCGCTATCCTTCCTCGGTATCGGCATTCAGGCGCCGGAAATCACCTGGGGTCTGATGGTGGCGCAGGGCAGGCCTTATCTCGCCAATGCCTGGTGGCTGTCCTTCTGGCCGGGTCTGGCGATCATTCTCACCACGCTCTCGCTCAATCTTCTGTCCAACTGGCTGCGCATCGCGCTCGACCCGACGCAACGCTGGCGCCTTGAAATGGGAGGTCGCAAAAATGCATGAACACCACACGACTGAACATCTGTTGGAAGTCCGTGACCTTTCGGTCGAATTCCACACGCTGGCCGGCACGGTGAAGGCCGTGCAGGATGTCAGCTGGTATCTGGATCGCGGCGAAACACTGGCCATTCTCGGTGAAAGCGGATCCGGCAAATCCGTGTCGGCTTCGGCGATCATGAACCTGATCGACATGCCGCCCGGCAAGATCACCAGCGGCACCATTCTCTTCAACGGTCGCGACATGCTGAAGATGACAGCGGAGGAGAGGCGGGCGATCAATGGCGCAAAAATCGCCATGATCTTTCAGGATCCGCTCGCCCATCTCAACCCGGTCTATCCGGTCGGCTGGCAGATTGCCGAGATGATGACGGCGCATGGCAAACCCGGTGCCGATGCTGCCGCGCGGGCGCTGGAGCTTCTGAAACGCGTCGGCATTCCCGAGCCGGAAGCTGCGATGAAAAAATATCCGTTTCAGTTTTCCGGCGGCCAGCGGCAGCGCCTGATGATCGCCATGGCGATTGCCTGCAAGCCGGACATTCTGATTGCCGACGAACCGACGACGGCACTCGATGTGACCGTGCAGGCACAGGTTCTGGCGCTGCTGGAAGAGCTGCAGCGCGAGACAGGCATGGGTCTTCTGCTCATCACCCACGATCTCGGCGTCGTTGCCGAAATCGCCGACCGGGTGGTGGTGATGAATTCCGGCCATATCGTTGAGACCGGCAATGCCGCCGAGGTTTATCGCAATCCGCAGCACCCCTACACGAAGAAGCTGATCGATGCCGCCCCCGGCAAGGGCGATATTCCGGCCGAGCGCGAACGGCAGGGCGAACCGCTTCTGAAGGCGGTAGGGCTGAAAAAGACTTATGGGGCTTTTCACGCGCTGAAGGGCGTCAACTTTTCCATCATGCCCGGCGAAACTGTCGCCGTGGTCGGCGAAAGCGGCTCGGGAAAATCGACGCTGGCACGCGCCATCGTACGGCTTGACGATCCGCAGGAGGGGCAGGTTTTTTATCGCGGCAACGATCTTCTGGCGATGTCGCCCAGGGAGATCTTTGGGCTGCGCCGTGATCTGCAGATGGTGTTTCAGGACCCGACGCAATCGCTCAATCCGCGCATGAGCGTGTTCCGGCTGATTTCCGAGGCCTGGGTTATTCACCCCGACATTTTGCCCAAGGCAAAGTGGAAGGAGCGGGTGGCCGACCTGCTGGTCAAGGTGGGGCTGAAACCGGATATGGCGGAGCGTTATCCGCATCAGTTTTCCGGCGGCCAGCGCCAGCGTATCGCCATTGCCCGCGCGCTTGCCATGGAACCGAAACTGATCGTCTGCGACGAAGCTGTCTCGGCGCTCGATGTTTCCATTCAGACGCAGGTGATTGCACTGCTGGATGGCTTGCGCCGGGAGTTCGGCCTGTCCTATCTTTTCATCGCGCACGACCTGCCGGTGGTTCGTGACTTCGCCGATCGCGTCATCGTCATGAAGGCGGGCGAGATCGTCGAGGAAGGCACCGTCCGGCAGATTTTCGACGCGCCGCGCCATCCCTATACACAGGCGCTGCTGGCTGCGAGCCTCGATCCCGACCCCGAGGTTCAGGCCGCCCGTCGCAGTGCTCGTATTCGCAATGAAGGATTAGTTCCCGCATGAAACCCGATGTTCTTGTCGCCTACCCCCTCCGCAGCCAACAGATGGACATGCTGGCGGAGCGTTACACGCTGCACCGTCTGGACCTCGCCAAGGGAGAAGAGCGTGAGGCGGTTTTTGCAAAGGCCGGACCTGTCTGCACGGCGATGGTGGTGAATGGCCATGTCACGGTCGATGAAGCTTTTCTGGCGAAATTGCCGGCGTTGAAGCTCGCCTCCTGCTCGTCGGCCGGTTACGACCAGATGGATCTCGACGCGATGACGCGTCGCGGCATCACGCTCACCAACACATCGGAAGTGCTGCTCGACGATGTCGCCGACATGGCGCTGCTTTTGATGCTGTCTGCCCGCCGGCGTCTGCCGCAAGGGGATGCCTATGTCCGTTCGGGCGAGTGGGGCAAAAAGGGCATGATGCCGCTCACAAGCTCCACATATGGCAAGAAGGCCGGCATTGTCGGGCTGGGGCAGATCGGTCTCGCCATCGCCAAACGTTGCGAGGCGGTGGGGCTGACAATTGGGTACCACACCCGCAGCCCAAAAACCGGCAATGACTACGCCTATTTCGACGATCCGGTAAAACTGGCCGAATGGGCGGATGTTCTGATCGCGGCAACGCCGGGCGGTGCTTCGACGGAGGGTCTGATTTCGGCCGAGGTTCTTGATGCGCTCGGACCTTCCGGCAGTTTCGTCAACATCGCGCGTGGTACGGTGGTGGATGAGCCGGCCTTGATCAAGGCGCTACAGGAGGGCCGCATCGCCTCTGCCGGTCTTGATGTCTATCTCAACGAACCGAACCCCGACCCACGTTTTGCTGGCCTCGACAATGTCGTGCTTTATCCGCACCATGCCAGCGGTACGGAAGAAACACGCGAACGGATGGCGCAGCTTGCGGTGGACAATCTCGATGCGTTTTTTGCAGGCAAGCCGCTGCTGACGCCGGTGAATTGATCGGGGGGTATCGCGTAGGAAAGAAAGACCCCTCCCCACCCTCCCCACAAGGGGGAGGGCTTAACCCGGCCGATCCGCCGAAGCCTGAATTGGGGCAAGTGGTGGCCACAAATTTTCTCCCCCCTTGTGGGGGAGATGGCCGGCAGGCCAGAGGGGGACTTGCTTCACATGAGATGCCAATGCCTGCGGCATAAGCAGGACCAATTCACCTCAGATAAAATAATGCGGAAATTCCTTCCGCATGTCTTCCACCTTGGCCACCGTACGGCTCAGATGCTCGCGGATCGCATCGACTGCCGCCCGTTCATCGCGGGAGGCGATCGCCTCGACGATCGCGTGGTGCCCATCCAGAATACTGACGATTTTGCCCGTTTCCGGCAGATGCAGGCGGCGGATACGCTCCAGATGGCCGGAACGTTCGCGCACCAGCTGGTGCAGGTTGCTGCGCTTGACGCCGGCAAACAGGGTCTGGTGGAAAAGCTCGTCCAGCTCCTGAAAGATGGTGATCTGTTCGGGATCGTCGGCGACAGCGCGTTGCATTTTTATGATGGAGCGGGCGCGGGTGATGATGGCGGGATCAAGCTCGGGATCGGCGGCAAGCCGGCGGCAGACCTCGGTTTCCAGCGCCACGCGCAAAAAATGGGCTTCGTAGATCTGCAGCACGTCGATGCGGGTAACGACCGTGCGCGATTGCGGATAGATGCGCACCAGCCCCTCCTGCTTGAGGAGTTGCAGCGCCTCACGGATCGGTGTCTGGCTGACTTCGTAGGTTTCGGTCAGTTCGCCGCGTGACAATGTCGTGTCCGGCGGCAGCTGGATGGTGATGATACGCTTGCGCAGGTCGTCATAGACGCGCTGCACCGTGCCGCCCACGGCAACGGGAAAACCGGGTGCTGGAAGGCCAAAGGTCGCGGCAAGCTGCGAGTTCATGGAGCAAATCCTTTTCCGGCATTCTTACCGGCGGCGATGCTGATACACAAGAATGCAAAATTGCGATTGATATATGAGTCTAACTGAAATATTAGTTTGAAAAAAGGGTGCTGGCGGTCTTCTGTCGTTGCAACTTTGCGGCAGATGTCCGAACCGGCGAACAGCGGAGGAGGAAGCCATGTTCAATCCCGATAAACGTCTGATCCCTGCCCAGCCTCCCAAGGCTGGCTTTGCTGCCGGCCCGTCCAAACTGGATGCGATCCGCTCGGTCACACTCTCGCTTGCCTATTTGCCCTTGGCGCGGCCTATCAGCGATGCAAAGGTTCTGACGGGCCGGCAGAAGCCGCTCACACAGGTGGCTTTCCTGTTCTGCGAGATCACCACGGAAGCCGGCCATAGCGGCCTCGGTTTCAGCTATTCCAAGCGCGCCGGCGGCCCGGGTTTTTATGCGCATGCCTGCGAGATCGCCGACAATGTGATCGGCGAGGACCCGAACGACACGGCGCGCATCTGGGACAAGCTCTGCTGGGCCGGCGCTTCGGTCGGTCGCTCCGGCATTGCCACGCAGGCGATCGCTGCCATTGATATCTGCCTGTGGGATCTCAAGGCCAAGCGCGCCGGTCTGCCGCTGTCGAAACTTCTTGGCGCGCATCGCGATAGCGTTGCCTGTTACAACACGTCGGGCGGTTTTCTGTCATCGAGCGTCGAGGAAATCCGCGATGCCATCGATCATTCGCTGGCATCGGGTATCGGCGGCATCAAGATCAAGGTTGGCCAGCCTGATCCGATGGTGGATATCCGCCGCCTCGATGCCATCACCACCCATCTCGATGGCCGCGTGCCGCTGATGGTCGATGCCAACCAGCAATGGGATCGCACCACCGCGCTGCGTTTCGGTCGTCTGGTCGAGCCGCTTAATCTCGAATGGATCGAGGAACCGCTCGACGCTTACGATGCCGAGGGTCACGCAGCACTTGCGCGTGAGCTGGCGACACCGATTGCCACCGGCGAAATGCTGGCGAGCGCAGAAGAGCATATGGCGTTGATCCGCGCCGATGCGGTTGATTTCATCCAGCCGGATGCACCGCGTGTCGGCGGCATCACGCCGTTCATGCGCATCTGCACGCAGGCCGAAGCCAAGCGTATGCGGCTTGCTCCGCATTTCGCCATGGAAATCCATGTCCATCTGGCCGCGGCTTACGCCCACGAGCCATGGGTCGAGCACTTTGACTGGCTGGCACCGCTCTTCAATGAAGAGCTGGAAATCAAGGATGGCCGCATGATCGTGCCGGGTCGCCCCGGCCTCGGCTGCAGCCTCACCGGTCAGGCACGTGACTGGACGGTCGAGACCCGCAGTTTTGGCGGCTGATTTTTAGACAAACGGGAACGCTGTCAGCGTTTCCTGGCATGGAGGAGGACACGTCCACGTGTTAGGCCTTCTCCTGCAGAGATATCACAGCAAACCGGAGCGCAGTCTCCGGAAGGAGAGCATTGATGACCTGGACCCCTTCGGGCAAACACTTGATCGCCGGCCAGTGGACGCCCGGCACCTCGACATTCACATCGGAGCCGGCGCACGGCCCGGCACACGACTTTGCCGTCGGCACCGTCGATCTCGTCGATCAGGCCTGCCGCGCCGCAGAAAGTGCTTTTGCCGCCTATTCGGCAAAATCGCGTGAGGAACGCGCCGTCTTCCTCGAAACCATTGCCGAAGAAATCGACAAGCGCGGCGAAGCCGTGACGCTGATCGGCACGCAGGAAACCGGTCTGCCGGAAGGTCGCCTCAATGGTGAGCGCGGCCGCACCACCGGCCAGCTGAAACTGTTCGCCGACCATATCCGCAAGGGCGCCCATCTCGATGCCCGTTTCGATGCCGCCCAGCCGGATCGCCAGCCGGCGGCCCGTCCGGAAATCCGTCTTGTGCAGCGTCCGATCGGCCCGGTTGCCGTGTTCGGCGCCTCGAATTTCCCGCTCGCTTTCTCCACAGCCGGTGGTGATACGGCTGCCGCACTCGCAGCCGGTTGCCCGGTCGTCGTCAAGGGCCATTCCGCCCATCCCGGCACCGGCGAAATCATTGCCGAAGCCGTTGCCGCCGCCGTTGAGCGCACCGGCATGCCGGCCGGCGTGTTCAGCCTCATTCAGGGCGGACGTCGTGATGTCGGCACCGCGCTGGTCACGCACCCGGCCATCAAGGCTGTCGGGTTCACCGGCTCGCTTGCCGGTGGTCGCGCCCTGTTTGACCTTTGCGCCGAGCGCCCGGAACCGATCCCGTTCTTCGGCGAACTCGGTAGCGTCAACCCGATGTTCCTTCTGCCGGCCGCAACCGCTGCCCGTGCAGAAAGCATCGGCAGCGGCTGGGCAGGTTCGCTCACCATGGGTGCCGGCCAGTTCTGCACCAATCCCGGCATCGCCGTTGTCGTTGCAGGCCCGGAAGCCGACCAGTTCGTTGCCGCCGCCAAGGCCGGTCTCGAAAAGGTGGCAGCCCAGACCATGCTCACCGATGGCATAGCCTCCGCCTATCACGAAGGTGTCGAGCGCATGCGTTCCAGCAATGCCGTGTCGCCGGTCCTGAACTCCGAAAGCGCTGGCCGTCAGGCAAGCCCGAATCTGTTCGAAACGACGGGCGCGACATGGCTTGCCGATCATTCGCTCGGTGAGGAAGTGTTTGGTCCGCTCGGCCTCGTCGTGCGCGTCGGCTCCACGGACGAAATGGTCGATCTGGCAGAAAAATTTGCCGGCCAGCTGACGGCCACCATGCATATGGACGACAGCGATCTCGGTCTCGCGCAGGAACTTCTGCCGGTGCTGGAACGCAAGGCTGGCCGCGTGCTGGTCAACGGTTTCCCGACCGGTGTCGAAGTGGTGGATTCCATGGTGCATGGCGGCCCTTATCCGGCCTCCACCAACTTTGGCGCCACCAGCGTCGGTACGATGTCGATCCGCCGTTTCCTGCGTCCGGTGTCCTACCAGAACTTCCCGGAGGCCCTGCTGCCGGCAGATCTGCGCAACTGAAATAAAGCTTAGGAGGAGCCCTTCATGATTGCACCGAACGACCTGCGAGAAATTATCCGCAACGGCCTGTTGTCCTTCCCCGTCACCCCTTTCGACGCGGAAGACAGGTTTGCCGCAAAACCGTTCTCGGCGCATCTGGAATGGCTCTCCTCCTACCCCGTCGCCGGCCTGATCGTGGCCGGCGGCACCGGGGAACTGTTTTCGCTGACCCCCGGTGAAGTCGTGGATGTGGTGAAAACCGCCCGCGCCGTCTCCGGTGATGCGCCTGTCATCGCCGGCTGCGGTTATGGCACCCGCATCGCCTGCGATATGGCCAAGGAAATCGAAAAAGCCGGCGGCGACGGCATTCTGCTTCTACCGCATTATCTCACCGAAGCGCCGGCAGAGGGCATTGCGGCTCGCGTGCGCGCCGTGTGCAAATCCACCAATATGGGCGTCATCGTTTATAACCGTGGCCAGGCGCGCGTTTCCGCCGAACAGCTGGCGCAATTGGCCGACGAATGTCCCAACCTGATCGGTTTCAAGGATGGCACCGGCGATATCGACACCGTGCGCCGCGTCACCGTCGCTTTGGGTGATCGCCTGTCCTACATCGGCGGCATGCCGACGCATGAGCTTTTCGCACAGGCCTATCGTGGCGCCGGCATGCCCACCTATTCGTCTGCCGTCTTCAATTTCGTGCCGGAAACCGCGCTGAAGTTCCATGCCGCCTTCACCGCCGGCGACGATGCCACCTGCGAGCAGTTGCTGCGGGATTTCTATTACCCATTTGCCCGCATTCGTGACCGCAAGGCCGGTTATGCCGTTTCCGCCATCAAGGCCGGCGTGCGTCTGCGCGGTTTTGATGCCGGCCCGGTGCGTGCGCCGCTGGTCGATCTGACCGAGGAAGAGGTCGAGATGATGCGCGAGCTGATTGCTTCCGCAAGCTGAGTTTTTCGAGTTGCCGGGCGGGTTCATCTATCCGCCCAGTAAACTGCCTGAGTGGCACCTTTCACCAGTCACTCATGCATTAGTGTTTATGTGAGGCAATCGGGTTCGCTGGCGAAGAGGAGTCGCTGGCGGGCCGCTGACAGAGGGAAATGGCATTCACTGCAAACCGCGCTTAACGCGCATGGGAGGAGACCGACATGAAACTGCCTATCGCAACTGCCTGCCTGTCCACGGCAATCATCGCCCTGGCCTGTAGTCCGGCCATGGCACAGGATGCCAAGAAGAATGTCACCGTCGTGCTGGCCGAGACCGTCGATGTGGTCGAGCCCTGCATGGCCGCCCGTCAGGATGTCGGCCGCGTCATTTCGCAAAACGTCAACGAGATGCTGGTGGAGTTCGATTACGCCAACAGCGCGTTGAAACCGCGTCTGGCAACCGAATGGAAACAGGTCGATGACGATACCTGGGAATTCAAGCTGCGGCCCAATGTGAAATGGCATGACGGCAAGCCGTTCACCGCCAAGGATGTTCAGTTCACGCTGGAGCGCAACAAGAACAAGAAGATCACTTGCGAAGTCGGCGGCAAATATCTCGGCGGCACCGAATTCTCGTTTGAATCTCCGGATGCCAACACCATTCGCATCACCACCAAGCCGGCGCAGCCGATCCTGCCGCTGCTGATGACCGTCATCCCGATGGAATCCGCTGAAGCAACCCCTGCGGACGAATATACCCGCAAGCCGGTCGGCACCGGGCCTTACACGTTCGACCAGTGGACGGTCGGCCAGAATATCGTGCTGAAGCGCAATCCAGATTATTGGGGCGAGCAGCCGCAGGTGGAGCAGGCGACCTATCTGTTCCGCTCCGACAGCGCCGTTGCCGCCGCCATGGTCGATGCGGGCGAGGCCGATATCGTGCCGGCGGTTGCCGTGCAGGATGCCACCAACAAGGAAACCGATTTCGCCTATCCGAACTCGGAAACGACGTCGCTGCGTATCGACACACGCGAGGCACCGACCAATGACCGGCGTATCCGCGAGGCGATGAACCTTGCCATCGACCGTGCCGCCATGCTCGGGACGCTGTTCCCGGCAGAAGCCAAGATCGCCACCCATCTCGTGGTGCCGACCACCATCGGTTATAACGCCGATATCCCCGCCTGGCCTTATGATCCGGAAAAGGCCAAGGAACTGGTCGAGGCGGCGAAAGCTGACGGCGTGCCGGTCGATCGCGAAATCCGCATCATCGGCCGCAACGGACAATATCCGAATGCCACCGAGACGATGGAAGCCATCATGGCGATGCTTCAGGAGGTCGGCCTCAACGTCAAGCTCGACATGTATGACGTGTCCGTCTGGAACGGCTATTTCGTCGCCCCGTTCGTCAAGGATTCCGGCCCGACGCTCACCCAGTCGCAGCATGACAATGCCACCGGCGACCCGGTCTTCACCGCCTTCGTCAAATACGCTTCCGGCGGTTCGCATTCGATGGTTCGCGATCCGGCCGTCGACGATCTGATCTCCAAGGCAACGGCTGCCACCGGCGATGAGCGTGCAAAGCTCTGGAAGGAACTGTTCGCCAAGGTCAACACCGAGATCATCGCCGATATCCCGATGTTCCACATGGTCGGCTTTACCCGCGTTTCCAAGCGCCTCGACTTCAAGCCGACGATCGCCACGAACTCGGAACTGCAGCTGTCGCAGATCCGCTTCAAGTAATCCGCATATCCTCCCCACGAGGGGAGGGGTGTCGCATATGGAAAAGACCCCGCCCCAACCCCTCCCCACAAGGGGGAGGGGCTTAACCCAGCCGGTCCGCCGAAGCCCAATCGAGGCAGAAGTTTGCCGCGAATTTTCTCCCCCCTTGTGGTGGGGTCCGAAGGACGCCGGCAGGCCAGAGGGGGACTTTCTTGTGTCAAAGCCATCAATACGAACGGAAAAACCGATGCCGCTGATCGAACGCGCAACCCTGACCGATTTTGCTCAAAACATGCTGACCCGCGCCGGGATGGAAACGGATAAGGCAAAGGCCACCGCCGCCATCCTTGTCGAAGGCGACATGATCGGCCATGAAACGCATGGTGTCAGCCTTCTGCACTGGTATGTCGAAGCGCTGGAAGACGGCTCGCTCGCCAAAACCGGCAGTTATGAGGTCGTCAACGATCGCGGTGCCGCCTTCGTCTGGGACGGAAAATCGCTGCCGGGCGCGTGGCTTCTGTCGGAGGCGCTCGATCAGGCATGCGAGCGTGTCGGTCAATACGGCGTCGTCACCGCCGTGATCCGCAACTGTCATCACACCTGCGCGCTCTCGGCCTTCATGCGGCAGGTGACGGAACGCGGGCTGATCGTACAGATCTCGGTATCGCATCCGGCAGCCAGTCGTGTCGCGCCCTATGGCGGCACGAAACCGCTTCTGACGCCCAACCCGATGGCGGCCGGTTTCCCGACATCCGCCGATCCGATCCTGATTGACGTTTCCGCCTCGATAACCACCACCACGATGACGCAGACACTGGCCAAGGCCGGGCAGAAATTTCCCGAGGCCTGGGCCTTTACCGCCTCAGGCGAACCGACCGATGATCCGCGCGAGGTGACGGAACGTGGCGGCACGATGATGCCGCTTGGCGGACAGTTGAAGGGCCACAAAGGGTTTGGACTTGCGCTGATCGTCGAATTGCTGGGGCAGGGACTGTCCGGCAAGGGACGCGCCAATGCGCCGGCCGGTGTGTTTTCACAAAGCGCCTTTCTTCAGGTCATCGATCCCGCCTTTTTCGCGGGCCTCGATGCCTTCACCACGCAGTCCGATCATCTGGCTGAGGCATGCCGCAGCAATCCGCCGGCAGCGTGGAACAATGGCCCGGTGCGCATGCCGGGCGATAGTGCTGCCCGCAAGCGTCGTGCCGCGCTGGAAAAAGGCGTGCCGGTGGGTGACGTTGCCTGGGAAAAACTGGGTCGCGATGCCGCGCGTCTAGGCATCGACATTCCATCAGTACTTGCTTGAAAACATTCCGGAAAACGGATGGTCCGTCGGGAACAGGGTAAAACTATTGTGGCTTTTACCCTGCTTATCCTGCCGCGCGTTGCGGATAAGTCACAACGCTAGCCGCGAAACGGTCACAATTGGTTTTTTCCCGCTTGAAGTGTTGCCGCGTCAAGTCTCGCTGATACTTATCGTTGAACCGATTCTTTTATTCAAGGATACGTGATGCGGAAGCTTGCGCCCTTCGTTGTTCTAGCCCTTTTGACTGCATGTGCCAGCCCTTCTGATGGCCCGGACGCTGGTGCTTTTTACAACACCGTCGACCCGAACACGAAAGAGCGCGTTCCTGTGACCCGTCTGGCGGATGCACCCATGGCGCCGCCGATCACGCAGCCGATGTCTTACGCGCCGACCGATCTCGGTCTGGCCGGCATGCGCTCGGGTGGTTATGCCGACACGCGCCTGCGCCGTGGTGATGTCATCGAGGTGACCATCCTTGATACCGGTGAGGAGGGCATGTTCTCTTCCACCCAGAGCAAGACGCTCAATCTCGGCAAGTTCACGGTCGATTCCGCCGGTACGGTGACGTTGCCCTTCGTCGGCCGTCAGCGCGTGCTGGAATCCTCGCCGGAAGCATTGCAGTCGCGCATCGTCAACGGCTTGAAGGGGTCTGCCGTCAATCCGCAGGCCGTCGTCACTGTCGTCGACAAGCCCTCGACCGGCTTCACCGTTAATGGCGATGTCCGCACAGCCGGCCGTTTCCCGCTGACGGCGCGCAAGGAACGTGTGCTGGATGCCATCGCGCTTGCCGGTGGCTCGGCCTCTGCGCCGGGTGCCGCTTCGGTCACGCTCATCCGCGGCAGCCAGCGTGCCACAGCGCCGATCGAGCGCCTGATGAACGACACTGCCCAGAACGTCTATCTTCTGCCGGAAGACCAGATCTATGTCGGCAAGGACGCTCCGACCTTCACCGCCTTCGGGGCCTTCAAGAGCGTCGGCGAGTTCGAATTCGAACCGGGCAAGCTGACGCTGGCACAGGCCTTTGGCCGCGCCGGTGGTCTGCTGGATGACCGTGCCAATGCCCGCAATGTCTATCTGCTGCGCAACGAAACGGTCTACAAGCCGGTGGCGGGCGCCGTCGCCCAGAAGGTGGCCACCACCTACAGCGTTTCGAACAAGCCTGCCGTTTACCGCATCGACATGAAGGACATTTCCAACCTGGCGCTGATGCAGCGTTTCCAGATGGCTGATGGCGACATGCTCTATGCCACCAATGCCGGCATGGTCGATTTCGCAAAACTCTTCACCATCTACCAGAAGAGCGTGGCAACGGCCGCGGCACCGCTGCCGGGCGCGAACTGATCAACGTCAGTTTCGATTGATTTTCAGAGGCCGCCAAGCATCAGCAAGGCGGCCTTTGCCGTTTCCGGGCGATCCTGCGGCAGCGGTTGCGACAGGTAGCCTGCAAGCGCGTGTAGCTCGATCGCTTCGGCATCACCGCAGGTGCGCAACATCCACGACAGAATGCGGCCAGCGGAAAACAGGTCGGCGCGGTGGTCGATCATGCCGCCCGCCTTTTGCTCGGGCGCGGCAAAATCCGGCTGGCCTGCAAACTGCAGGTCTAGTTGCCGGTGCGTGCCGGCGCCTTGCAAGGCAATCCCGAAATCGGCGATCCGCAGACTTTCCAGTGATTGGGTGCCGAACAGAATGTTGGCGGGGGAAAGGTCGCAATGCACGATGCCCTGTTCGTGGATGGCCGACAGACCGTCCAGCATGCGGGTCATGATGGTGCGGATCTCGTCCGGCGAGGCGGGGGTTTCGGCAAGCCGATCGCCAAGATTGCTGTCGCACCATTCGAGAACGATGGTCGGGCGGCCGTCATCCAGCCGCAACAGCGCCTGTGTCGCGATGATGTTGCCATGGCGCAGACGCAGTCCGATTTCCGCCTCCTGCAGGATCATCCGCCGCGCCACCGGATCGTCGGCATGATCGGGACGGAGCGTCTTTATTGCGTGAAGCGTGCCGAGATCGCGATGACGGACGCGAAAAATCTCGGTCAACGCGGCTTCATGCAGCCTGTCTTCGATGGCAAACGAATTTGCGATGATCTCGACAGGCGCATCGCGCAGCCGGCTCTCACCGCGATCCAGCGCAGCGCGTACGCGGTCGGTCAGGAGCAGGCGTTCAGCATCGGGTCGTCTGACATTGCCATCCTGCACAAGGCTTTGCCAGAGGTCGGCAAAGCGCTTCTTTATCTCGGCGAAACCCGGCTCACCGGCCATTGCCATCCTTCACGTCGATCACGACGGCACTGAGATTTTCGCGGCAATCGGCGATCAGGCCTTCCTGAATGAGCGTATTGGCAATGTCGTCGATATCGCCGGACAGCAATATTTCGGCGATGCTGCGTTCCGGTATCACGCGGGACAGCGGGTGGCTGCAGAGCAGAAAACGGTCGCCCGCCTGCAACTCGTCCGAAAGCACTTCGGGTGAAAGCTGCCCCGCAAGGCCGATGGCCCGTGACAGCGACCGGCGCAGGCCGACCGACACATGGTCTTTCGTCAGGCAGCGCATCATGCCGTCGCGCAGCAGATAGGCGCGCGCGTCTCCTGCCCAGACCAACGCAAACCGGTCTTCCACCACGCCGAGCGAAACGAGGCTCGCCAAAGGCGGCTTGCGCCCCCAGGAACCGGGTGTCGATTGCAGCAGGCCATGTGCGCGGCCAAGCTTTCCCTTCATCTCCTGAACAAGACTTTCGATCGTGTCCTGCGGTGCCGTATCCGCCAGCATGGCAATCGTCTGACGGCTCGCCTCGACCGCATCGGCGCTATCGCCCACACCATCGGCAACCGCAAACAGGAAGGGTGTGTGCTGCGCCAGAACGGCGTCGGCATTGACGCTCAGGCGGGTGCCGGCATGGCTGGCCTTGTCATGCCGTAGCCGAAAATTCCGGGCCTCTGCAAGCGGCGCAGGCGCGAGGTAGGGGGCCGGTTCGGCTTCGAACTGATTGAGGTTCGCTGCCGCAAGTGGTGGCTGCACCGGCGCGGGCACGGGCACCGGTTCAGGCGCCGGCTTGGGTTCTGATGGTGACGGTGCAGAAGCCTCCATGCCCGCCATCAGCAATTCCAGAAAATCCGTCGGCTGCGGTGCGCCGCCGCTGCGAAATCCCTTGTTCTGGCGGTCCATCGGGTCGAAGCGCCACCACAATGTATCAGCTCGCTGGCTTTTGCCTGCGCGCGGTTCGAAATGTTCGTCGGACGGCCGCAGGTGCCGCAGCCGTTTCAGGCTGGCGGTAAACGTGTCCAGATCGAAATCCCGGCGCGACACAGTCTCGGCAAGGCCTTCCAGCGCGATGAACCAGGTTTCGTCGAGGCAGAGTTTTCTGGTGTCGCCGGTAAACTCGTGCAGTTGCGCGGTGATCACCAGAGGGAAGCTGCGGCCCACACGGTCGCGGCTCGGCACGATCACGCCGGCCACCGTCAACGGCCCCCAGATGCCGCGTTCGGCAACAAAACGCCATGCCGGCATGTTGGCAAAAATCTGTTCCCAGTTTTCGCCGGCATGATGATGGGCCTTTGCAATGCCGGATTGCAGCCACGCATCGAGCGCGTCCTGTACCGTCCGGCTGAGGCCGGTCGAGACAAAATCACCATGGCTTGGAAGCTTGCCGAAAAAGCCGATCCGGTCGGCCTCCATGGAGACCGGATCGAGAGCGGAGCGAGGGGGCATGAGCGGCGTCCTCAAAACTGTGTCGGGCAGGCGAACGCATTGAGCGCTTCCAGCCGGAACGGGTTGAGCACGGAGCCGAACTGCACCTCGAACTCGGCCGTTTTGCCGGCCTGGGTGAAGCGGGCGCGGAACAGGTCGTTGCCTTCGGTGGTGATGTCGGCGCCATCGAACAGGCGGAACGGCGACCAGTCACCATTTTCGGTAATGGCCTGCTGCCAGCCGCCGGGCTGGAATGCGATGCGTGACACATTGCTGGCATCCGTCGAAGGCCAGGCAATCGATTTTGCCTGGACCGGACCATGGAAATAAACGAGGCGTTCCGCCTCGATTTCCAGCATGACGGCGTTGGCATCATCCGACAGCGACACCGGCTTGACGTTGATGGCGATAGACGGACCTTCGCTGCCTGCTGGGAAGAAGGCGCGGTTTATCTTGTCGGCATTTTCGAACTGGGCGATCGCCTCGCTCGGGATGCTGGCCGAACCGAATGTGCCTTTCCAGCCCCATGGCGAGGCGCTGGTATCGACGAAGGCGGAAAGCCGATCGTCGAAGAAGCTTTTGAACAGGCCCTTCGGACCGAACAGACGCACGAAATCGCTCATGGCCACATCGCGCGAGGATTCCCGGTCGAACGGGTAACGGCCGGTGACGACGCTGGAGCAATAGCTTGCCCCCTCAGCCGCCCAGGCATCGTTGATACGGCCACGCGCCGATTTCACCGCGAGCGAACCGACATCTGAAGCGACGCCGGCCATCCAGCTATCGACCGGATTGGGCAGGCGGCGCGCCTGCTGCAACAGTTCCTGGTTGGCATCGGTCAACTGGCTGTCCACGTCGAACACCTTGGCGATTTCCGCCGACGAGGTGGTGGCGCGAAACAGCTGTTCTGCAACCTTGTGCAAGGCCGGCTGAAGCTGCCCGATCTGCGACTTGGGCGCATCGGCGGACTGGCCGGTGACCGCAGTCACCGCCGAATCCGTTGGAGCGGCAAGCGCCTCACGGAGACCTGAATAGAGGTCCGGTGCATTGGCCACACCTGCCAGCGCCGTGGAGGAAACCGAGGTGTCACCGGCAGCAGACGCAATTTCGGTGCCCGCATTGCGCAGATCGGTGTTTTCAACAATCGAGCGGGTGATCATTTCCACCGGCGTTACCGGTTTTGCAGCCAGCGTCTTCGTTGTCTCGGCTGCATCATTGATGGTCTGCGAGGGTTTTACCCGCATGTCTGTCAGAACAGTGGCCCAGCGTTTTTCGAAATTGTCGAAATAAAGCTGCATGGTCGCCTGCGTGATCGCATCGATCGTGCTGCCGGCCGGGTTTTCCTCGTTACGCACCCAGGTCTCTTCGATCGCCGTGCGGGCGGCATCCGAAACCTTCGGCAGCACGACGCTGCGGTAACCATTGCTGGAAAACAGGCCGGGAATGCCTTCGCGAAGCGGCGCGCCGGAGCTGCGCTCGAATGCCTTGTCGCCGAGCGGGCCAAGCGCCGTGCCGGGATTCCATGCCGGCAGCGCGCGCGATGCGCGATAGTCGGCAAGGATATCATAGGCACGGTTGGCAATGCTCTGCGAGCGGATGGTTTCGCGTGCCTTGGCGATCAGGTAGGGATCGAGTTCGATCGGTGGAAGCACGCCCTTTGCCATTGCTGCGGCATGCGCCGTCAGCGACAGGCGCGCGTTGGCGCGGCCATCGCCGGGATAGAGCGCGTTGAACATGTCCTGCGTCTCAAGCTCGACGAATTCCCGATCCATCGAACCGAGCCCCCCCAGCATGCCGTACAGCTTCAAAGCATTGAAAGTGCGCGCCACGTCGGATGTGTCGGCCATGTCCTTTTGCAGCTGCACGAGAATGCGCGGCAGAAGCAGTGCATTCAGCGCGCGCTGATAGGCATCGCGCTGACGGCCGGCAACCTTGTTTTCCTGATCGAGGCCAAAGCTGATCGGCCAGACACGACCCTTGGAAAAATCGTTGGTGACGGCGGCCAGATTGTCGAGTGCCGGCATGACACGCAAAAAGTCGGCGTCGCTGACATCGCGCACGTTGATGCCTTGAGACAGTTTCTCATAGGCATCGATATGCTGTTCGGCTGCGGCGAGAGCGGATTTGTTCTGGAAGTAGGTGGCCGTCCAACTGGTCAGCACGACGGCCAGAACCAGAAACGCGACGCCATAGGCGGCACGGCGCAGCAATAGCTGCCTGCCCGACAGGCGTCGATCCCGCGAAACCAGCGAGGCCTCGTCGAAGATGACATCCTTGAACAGCCGCGACAGGAAATAGCTGCGGCGGGCGCGGCTGGATGTCGAAACCGCCGTCTCGTTTACCTGCGTGCCGGAGGCGAAATAGATGCCGCGCAGCAGCGGCGGCTCCACAAGCCTCGAGCCGGTGCAAAGCTCGGTCATGACGTCGTGCAGACGTTCCTTGAGCGCTGCCAGTTCGGCGGGGAAGCGGAAGATGCGGCCGCGCAGTTCGGCATTCGGCTCCTGCTGAAGACGCTCGATCAGCATCGAGCCGACGCGTTCCTGCAAAAGCGTGAACTCTTCCGTAAACCGGTCGGGAAGGTCGATGGTCTTGTAGCTTTCATCGAGGCCGAATGTCGTGCCCCAGACCTGCTCACGGTCGGACTTGTTGAAGCCATCGAAGAACTCGACGAAACCGGTCAGAAGATCGGCCTTGGTCAGCACCAGATAGACCGGCACGCGGGCCTGCAGCTTTTCGTCCAGTTCTGACAGGCGCTGGCGGATGACGCGGATTTCCTCGCGCTGTGCTTCCGGATCTCGGGTCAGAAGGTCGCCGATCGAAAGCGTGACAAGCGCGCCGTTGATCGGCTGTGAGCGGCGATACTTTCGCAGCAGACCGAGAAAACCTTCCCAGCCGGCCTTGGCCGAACCGTTGAGATCGTCCTGCGTGGTGTAACGACCGGCGGTATCGATGAGGATCGCCTCATCGGTGAACCACCAGTTGCAGTTACGCGTGCCGCCGATACCCTGCACGGAATTGCTACCCAGGGCATCGCCGAGCGGAAATTTCAGGCCGGAATTGGTGAGCGCCGTCGTCTTGCCGGAACCGGGGGCGCCGAAAATCACATACCAGGGAAGCTCGTAGATATAACCGAACCGCTTCTTGCTGACGCGGCGCAGAAGCTGCAGCGCTTCCTTCAGGCGATTGTGGATGTCGGTCACTTCCGCCTGCTGGCTGGCAGCGGCTTCGGACTCGGCATCGCGCTCGATGCCTTCAACCAGCTGCTTGTCGCGGCGGCGGTCGCGAACCACCGTATAGATCAGGTAACCAAGCCATGCGGCGATGATCACGCCGATCAGGATGATACGATTGGTGGGGCTCGCCAGTGGCTTGAAATCGCCATAGGCGGCAAGATAGCCGTAGAACCAGATGACGACGCAGATGGCCGCCACCCAGACGACCGAGATGAACCGCCTCCCGATCAGGCCCGCATAGGCCTCGACATAGGAGCGGAGCGTGTAAAACATGCCGATGGGGTTCATGGCGAAAGGCCCCCTGCTGCCGGATTGGCCGGCATATTGCGAATATCCATTTCAAGAGGCGGAGATTTGACCCCGGCGCCGCTCAACGCTTCGTCCGGATCGGCCAGCACGAGAATTTCCGTCCGCCGGTTCTTTTCACGCCCCTGCGGTGTCGCGTTGTCGGCGATCGGATCGGCTTCTGCGCGACCTTCGGTGAGAATGGCATCAGGCCCGGTGAAGGAGATCAGGATCTCGCCAACCGCCTTGGCGCGTGCTTCCGACAGATGCCAGTTCGAGGGGAACTGCAGCGTCTTGATCGGCGTATTGTCGGTGTAACCGACAACGACGGCGCGGAACTGTTCCTGCGCCAGTGCGCCACCGATACGGGCGATCAGCAGCTTGAATTCTTCGCTGACCTCGGCGCTGCCGACGTCGAACAGGCCGGCATTGTTGATGCGCACCAGAACCCGGTTGTTGCTTTCCGACAGCGACACCAGCTTCTTTTCGACCTCCGGCTGGAGGAACTTCATGAAGTTCTCAAGCTTGGTCGGCTGCCGCGGCATCAGTTGCGGCTTGACGGGAGGCTCCTGCGCCTTGGCGATGATTTCTGGCGGCGCCTCTTTCGGTGGCGGATTGACGAGAAGGCTTGGCGCTTCACCCGGCGGCAATTGTGCAAGCCGCTGGAAGGTGCCGTCCGATGCGCCGTTGAGCGACAGCGTGAAGAACAGGTAACCGACCGCAAAAACCAGCGCGAGCAGCGACATCAGAGTCCACAAAGCCACGGCTGTGCGCAGCGGCTTGTGCTTGGCGGCCACACCTTTCCAGTGCGGTGAAAGCTCGCGTTCGAATACGCCATATTGGCCGAGCAGCGTCTTGTAGAGACTGTCGCGGATACGGCCGAGCTCGAGATTGCCGCGTGGCGAGACGCGCGTGCGGCCCTCGAAGGCGAGCGACAGCGACAGGTAGATCAGCAGCAGCAGGTCCTTGTTGGCACCCGGGCTCTGATGGAAATGGTCGAGCAGATCGAAAACGCGGTCGCCGCCGGTGACGTCCATGTGGAAGGTCGAGACCAGACCCGAACGCGCCCAGCCGGCGCGTACGCCCCAGGGCTTGCTCAGCACCACGTCATCAACGGTGGCGCAGATGATGTAATGGGCTGCACGCGCGCGCTCCGGGCTGATACGGGAGCCTGCGAGATCACGCTCGTAACGGCCGACGGCTTCCACCGCCACGCGGCGCAGCTGCTCGATATCCGGCTGCTCGTCGGTGTAACGAAGCGTATGCGCGAGGTTCAGCAACGGGGCTGCGGAACGCACCAGTGTCGGCACTTCCTCGCCGCCGAAGCGGAAGTCGCGCACCAGCGTTTCCACCGACCAGCCGCCTTTCGGCAACGGTTTCGGCGCAAGGTCGTCAATGCCGGGCGTGTCGAGCACGTCGTCCAGCATCTCGGCCATGCGGGCGGCCGATTGCTTTTTCTTGATGCCGTCCTCGGTCAGTTCGACGACGGTCGGCAGGTTCTGCCATTTCGATGCGGGTTCGTTGGTCATTCTCTCAGGGCCCACATTTCCATTTCGAGACCAGGGAAATCACCTGCGAGATGCAGGGCGATGGCGCCCGAGGTTTCAAGCTGCTTCCAGAGCGGATTTTTGGTGTCGAGTTCGAAATAGATCGTGCCGGAACGGTACGGCAGCTGGCGCGGCAGAACCGGTAGCGGTCTGACCGGAATGCCCGGCAGCGCGACGTTGACCAGTTCGGCGATACGCTCGACCGGGCCGACCTTGATCTGTGCCGGCAGCTTGCGACGAACATCTTCCGCCGACATTTCGGCGCGCACGGCCAGTACGAAACCGGCATCCTTGAGCAGCGAACGGTCGTTGATCGTGCCGACGCGCACGCCATGGCGGCGCTCCGCAAGCTCGATCGAAACGGCAGCCTGTTCGAGAACCGAAGACAGGGAGGCGCGCAGATCGTCATAGACGGCGGCAAAGGTCGCCTTCAGGTCGTCATGGCGATAGGGCGGAAAATCCGTCGCCCGCTTGCGCTCAGTGGTGAAGGTGGCGAGTTCGCCGGCCAGCTGGATGCAGGTCTCGTAGAAATCGATCGGATGGATGCGCGTCGCGTTTGCGGAAATATGCTTCAGCATCGGGTCGGCGCGGTTGAGGATCTGCAAGAGAAAATAGTCGCCGACCTCGGCCGTGCCGCGAATGGTCGGGTCGCCGATGCGCTCGGCGATCGCCTCGGCGCGGTGGCGCACGATGCCGAGCAGTTCCGTCATCAATTCGGAAAGCCTTGGCTCGGCGGCGCAGTTGAGGCTTGGTGCGATGAAATCGGGATCGAGAATGACGGCGCGGTCGGAACGAACTTCGATGACGCGGGCAAGGCCGATCAGTTCGTAACCGGCAAGGTCGTCACCGGTCTTCAGGTAACGCAGGCTCAGCCGGCCGACATCGATCGGCGCCATGAAATCGGTTTCGACATTGGCGTCCGGGGCTTCGTAGTTGGAAGCGGTCATGCGCACGCTGTTGAAGCGCGCGCCGCCATTCAGCGCCACATCCGGCTTGCCCGGCTGGCGGGCCGGCAGAGCGAGGTAGATGATGGCGTTCTTGACGTTTTCATCGAGATCGACGGCCGGCGGCAGATCGGTATCGAGCGGCGCTTCGAACGGCGTGCCATCCGGCAGGATACCGCGCAGGTTGGACAGCGCGAACTGGCCGATGGCGAGCGCGCTGCGGTCGATGCCGATTTCCGCAACGCCCCATGGATAAGGTGTCAGGCCGCGCGTCGTGGTGCGCACCAGCCGTTCCGTCCATCGGTCCGCCTGCTGGAAATGCTGAACGCGAAGGAACATGCCCTCGCTCCAGGCCACCCGGTTTTCATTTCTCATCGTTGAGGTCTTCTCTCTCTGCTTTCGCCAGGTTCGCAATGCGGTCCCCGTCTTCCGTTCGCATCATGGCGTCGCGGAAAACGTCCTGAACCGACAGCGTCCTGTCGTTCTTTTCGAATTGATTTTTGTAAGCTTGCCAGTAGTCGCGGCCGCGCAGGAAACCGAAGGATGTCATCGATCCTGCCACGTCGATGCGGGATTCGATGATGCGCGGGTCCATTTCCTGGCCGGCGTGGTGCACGAGGTTTTCCAGCGCGGCCTGCAGCTTGGCCTGTCGTGTCGCCAGTTCCTCGATCCGGGTCACCAGCGTGTCCTGCCGGTCGCGGCTGAAAAAGTCGTCTTCATGTTCCGGCGCTGGAAGCTCCAGCCCGAAGGCGGCAAAGCTCGCTTCCAGCGCGTCTTCGATCCGCTGCAGGAGCGGGTTGAGTTTTGTTTCCATCTCGGCGGAACGAGCGGGGGCTGCCGCCTGCAATGGCGCCTTGACCGGTTCGATATCCGGCTTCGGGGCATTGTCGTTGACGGTCGGCAGTGCCTCTGCCACGCGCGCCTTTGCAACCGGTATGGTCACATGCGTCGCCGATCCATGTTCGAGATAGTTGCTGTAGTCGGAATGATCCGCTTTTTTGTCCTCAATATTCCAGTCGTCCGGCAAGAGGTTGCCCCCGGCGCGGATTTCCGGCGGGCCGTTCCAGCCGATGTCGACATTGCGCGACGGCGAGGGGCCATCCTTCTTGACGATCGGTTCCAGCCAGTCTTCGGACATCCTGTTGCCGAGAAGGCCGGTAGCGGTGCGGCCGCCGGGTGCGATATCGGCAAGGATGGAGGAAATGGTCAGCGGCTCATCGCTCATGGCGTAGCTGCCATCGGGGTCCTCGACATCCTGATGCGCCTCGCCGGTGATGACCACGGAAAATGACATGCTGCCGACATCCAGCCGCGACTGGTCGGAAAGCCTTGCTGTCTCACCCTCGTGTACGACGATGCCATCGACGCGCGAGCCGTTGGCGCTCTGGTCGCGCAGCATAAAACCGCGCGTATCGCGCTCGATCGTGCAATGCAGCTTGGAAACCGAGCGCTGGTCTTCGGGAACCTGCCAGTCGCAATCGGGCGAGCGGCCAAGCGTGCGTTTGCCCTGTTCGAAAAACCATTTTGTCCGGCTGGCCGGCAAGGTGCTGGCGCCCGCGATTGCCTTGAGTTCAAGCCGCATGTTCGCCTCCTAAAGCCACTGCGGGGCGGGGTTCGACGATGACGGCATCGTCGCTGTCCTTCGCGGCTGGTGCCACCCGTGCCCAGCTGTTCCAGCCCAGCCTCGGTTGATCAGCGCTTTCCTGTCCAAGCTGGCAAAACGGAACGTCTTCTTTTTTCAGAATGACCTGAATGTCGAAATCGAGTGCCGAGCCGACATAAAGCCGTGTCAGCGCAAGCAATTCGGTGATGTTGCGGCCGCCCGGTGTCAGCGACAGGTAATCGCGATAGGCGAGTGGCCCGACGATCACGCGAAAGCCGCCACTGAAATCGTGAATGGCGGTGCCGGCGGTGGCGTTTATGCCAAGTTGCACGCCCTGCGGTGCTCCCATCTTGCTGCGCTCCTGCATGGGAATGGTCAGCCAGCGGGGGCGAAACAGCTCGATCTCCACCGGCAGGCCGCTGAATTCGGTCAGCATGGCGCGCAGGCTGGCGGCATTGCGGTTGCGTGATGCGAAAAAGCCGGAGAAACGCAGAATGACATCTTCATCGATGCCGCTGTTTTCCTTCAGCTTGCGGGTGCCGAAACCGGTCAGCGCAAACAGCGTGGTGATAAAGCCGTTATCCTCACGGCGCTGACCCCAGCGCAGGCGCCGCGCAATGCGGTATTTTTCGGAGGCATCGGCAAAAAGCTCTGAAACGCGCGCGCTGAACAAGTCGAAAAAGGCCGCCAGCCCCTTCGACTTGTTCCGCTCCTCGCGCATGATCAGTTCATTATAGTTGGCCGGCATCGAGCCGAGCGGGCCGGTCAGCCCCGCCAGCGCGCTGCGGATCGAAGCGCGCGCTCCCTTCTGGCGGAAACCGCTGACGGCGAGTGGTGCCGGCGAAACACCCATATGCGATGCGACCTCCAGCTCGCCGATGGCATCACCCGTGCCGGCAGCCGTCTGCGCGACGCGGAACGCCGTCACCGGCTCGAAGCGGCCGGGGTCGCGTTCAAGCAGGTCGACGAGCGTGTCGCGTTTGACATCTGGCTGGCGAAGCGTCGAGAGATCCATGGGGCGATCGCGGTCCTTTCTTGTCTTCACAGCAACGGGCGCTCGGCCGCGCGGGCCGGCCAGTGGGCAATGGGTTTGGACTGGCCCTTCATCGAAATGGTCAGCCGCGTGAAACTGTTGACGGATGTGTAGAGGCTGAAGAAACGGTCGAGCACCGATCCGAACAGGAAGGCCGAGGCGCGGTCGATCGCTGCCGGATCGAATTCCAGTGCGATTTCCGTGCCCGGCACCATGCCACCGCTGCCCAGCCGCGCGGTGGAGCTTTCGGCGCGGATGCGGATCAGCGCATCGACAAGCTGCTTGGTTTCCGGGCTGTCGCGGAAGGCATAAAGCGACAACACATCCTTCAGCGCCGCCCCCTCATTGTCGAACAGCGACAGATGGTTGAGCAGAAGATGCGAGACGAGGCGCCAGTTGCGGCCGTCCTGATCGTTCATGCGCACGGACGGCGTCGGCGGCATCAACGCTTCCACGCCCGATACCGCTTCATGGCCCGACGCCAGCTGCAGGAACGGGTGGCCGCCGCCGAAGGGCAATTGCTCCGGCAGTTCGCGGTTGATGCACAGGGTATCCACACCGGCGACCGCATCGATCGGCCCTGCAAACCGGCGGTCGCGATCGACGAAGGCGATCTCCATGTCGCTGGTGCCGTCTTCCTCGTCGAACCGACGATAGGCCTGCCAATAGGCTGTGCTGTTGCCGGCACGCTGGCTGCGGCCGAAAAACGGCTGGCAATATTCTTCCTGCCCGCGTGAGCCGGTGAGAAGAACCCGCTCGATCGCATAGATCTCGCGGGTCTTCTGGCGACGGGCGTCCGGCAGAAGACGATATTCGGTACGAGTACCATCGACCGAAATCGGCTCGCAGGTCTGCCGGAACAGGTTGACGACCGGGGTCGCATTCAGTGCAAAATCTCGGGCCGACACGGTGCGTTCAAGCTTGGCGTCGGTTTCCTTGAGATAGATGAAGATTTCCAGCGCCTGATCCTTCCAGGCGCTCAGTCCCTCGATATCGAGGAACAGGTATTTTTGCGGCAGGGCGAAAAACTCTGTCAGCAGCCGGTAACCGATGAAACTCGGTGCCGGATAAGGCAGCATCGCCTCGTTTTCTTCGAAACCCACCTGTTTCAGATTGCGGGCCGGCAGAAACACCGGCTGGCGGTCATCGCCATGGCGGGCAAGTGCGATGCCGAGCGTGTGGTTGGCCAGGAGTTCGTAGATCGAAACGGCCTGGCTCCAGGCGGAGGGAATGTGCAGGCGCAGACGATCGATGCCGAGTTCGCCGAACGGTTTGCGGGCATCCAGCGTGCGAACCGACAGGCGCAGACAACCGGCGACGCCTTGATAGGGCGACAGCGGCGCGTTGATCGGCTGGCCGGAAAGAGTGGCGCCGGTGATTTCGATCGGCGCCATTTCCACGTCCTGCGTGGTGCGGAAACGGCAGGATTCGCCACCGATCGGCTCAGCGAGGATTTCCGTGTGGCGCGGCACGGTCTGCACCGATGCCAGCGTGTCGCTCGGGTTGAAGCGCACGATGCTCATCGATGGCAGGGGTGCCAGATAATGCGGGTAAAGCGTCTCCAACAGGCCGTCGGTCAGTTCCGGAAACTCATCATCCAGTTTCTGGCGCACGCGCGCGGCAGAGAAAGCAAAGCTCTGGATCAGGCGCTCGACATGCGGATCATCGGCAACATCGCCGGTCATGCGCAGGCGGCCGGCGATCTTTGGAAAAGCGTCGGCGAACCGGGCGGCGCGTTTGCGCAGCGCTCCCAGTTCCTCGTTGTAACGATGCAGAAAACCGTCAGCCATTCGCCGCCTCCACGAGGAAACGCTGTGTGGACGGGTCGATGGTGGATTCGAAACTGATCGGCGGCATGCCCTCATGCAGACGGAAGGTCGCCTGAATACGCATTCGTAAGGCCCGCTCGGTCATCGTCCGGCTTTTCAGGATCGTCACGCGCACTTCCGAAAGCCGCGTTTCGAACATGGTAATGCGGCGCTCGATCATGCGGGCGAGCGAAAGTTTTGCCTCATCCGTCACCAGATTGGCCGACACCATGCCGTCGACGCCGTAGCTCACCAATGCATCCTTCAGTTCGGAAAGTTCCGAAGGCGGCGCCGAGGGGCAACGACGGGTGTTGAGCAGCGCCTCAAGGTCACGACGGATCGACTCGCGCATTTCGCGCGTCTGATCGGTCACGCTTGCCGGTGGGTCGAAGTCGCGATCGGGCGCGTCGTCGATCAACCGGTCCAGAATGGACCGGGAGAGAACGCGATCACGCGGCCGATAACGCTCCAGCGGGTCAACCATGCGCAACCTCGCGGGCAGCGGCAGCCGTTGCCGCTTCCAGGCTTTCCGTATCATGGAAGGACGCGAGATCATCTCCGGCCAGGAACGAGCGCTGGCCGCGGCCGGTGGTGATGCCGGTCGGCTCTTCCACCCATTCCGTTTCGCGGCCAAGCCGCAGGCGATCATCCGTACCGGTGCCGTGATAGATGGCCGGCAGCAGAACCGGGGCAACGGCACCGTCTATCAGCGACAGTTCGGCGCGGCGGAAGGCGAGATCGCGCGGACGGGCGATCGGCTCGATGGTCAATTCGGCGATCTTGGCAAAATCAATCCACAGATAGGCGCCGCCGGTCATGATCACTTCCAGCGCATGCGGCGTGCGGTCGTCGAGATCGCGGAAATCGTCGATACGCTTGCCGTTCAGCAGGATGGCGCGTTCGCCGCGCAGTTCTTCAAGGCGCTGCAGTTCGGCGGTGGCTTCATCGCCATTGCCTTCACGGTGGGCGATGCCGACCTTGACGGCCAGCTTGTCGAGTTCGCTCGGGCCTTGCGGAAATTCCGGCACGGCGCCGGTCTCATACCATGCATTGCGGGCGGCCATGCCGCGCAACTCGTTGCGCAACAGCGCAAAGCCCATCGTCGCATCCGGCGCAAAGGTAACGGCAAGGCCACACTGATTGTCGGCGCGCTCGTAATCGCCGGCCAGAACCAGCAGGTCGATATAGAGATTGCGGGCCTCCTGATCGGACGGCTTGGCTTTCAGGTGCGCCTTGGCTGCATCGAGTGCCTCATCGAGTGCGTTTTCGCTGAGCAGGCGGGCGATGCTTTCGGAAAGCGTCATGCGGACATCCTTTTGGGTAGCGAACCTTCATTCGCGGAAGCGGTGCGGCTTCCCGTCATCGTTTCGGCGATGAGGTGGAAGCTGGTGGAAACGTCGTCGAGCTGGAAATGCGGCTGCAGACGAACGGTACAGGAGAAGGTGCCGGGCTTGCCGGGGATCTCGGCGACGGTAATGCCGGCGGAACGAAGCGGAAAACGCGTGCGCAGCGCCAGATCGGCATCGTCATTGCCAAGCGTATAGGCGGTCAGCCAGTCTTCCAGCTTGCGTTCGATCGAGCGCGCGTCGGACAGCTGGCCGATCTCGTCGCGCATGATCACCTTGAGATAATGCGAGAAGCGCGAGGCGCAGAGCACATATTGCAGCATGGCGGCGATGCGGGCGTTCTGGCGTGCATGTTCGTTGGAATAATGCTGTGGCGCGTGCATCGACTGGTTGGAATTGAAGATGGCCGAAGCCGACAGATAGGTGGTGGCAACAGGCACGATGCCGAGATCGCAGAACTGCTGTTCCTGCCCCGTGGTCAGGCGGATCTCCACCGGTGCCTGCGCCGACAGGCCGTTGCTCTCGGTGCCGAAATCGTATGGCGCCAGTTCCATCGTGCTCAGCATGCCGCCATCGATGGCGTCCTGCGTGACGCCACGGATATCGGCAAACCAGCCGCTGTCGATGAAATTGCGGATGACGACGGTGGCAAAGGCGAAGGCGGCATTGCCCCACAGAAGCGAACTGCCATCCTCGGCGATCTCCTCGCGAAACGGAAACCGATCGTCGCGATGGCGGGCATAAGGCTCGAACGGCGCGCGCATCAGAATGCGCGGCGCGACAAGGCCGAGGAAGCGGGAATCTTCCCGTGCACGCAGGCTGTTCCAGCGGATACGGGCCGGATCGCTGGCCAGCCAGGAAAAATCCTGAACGCGGCCGAGGTCCTGAAAGCTTTCCAATCCGACCGCACCGGCGGAAGCGCCGGCCACAAAGGGACAAAAGGCCGCCGCAGCGACCATGCCAAGCTGGGTCAGCGTGCTGACGGGATCGCCGCCATCCGGTTCCTCGTGGGAAAAATGGTAATCGCCGACCAGCAAGCCGTAAGGCTCGCCGCCGGGCATGCCGAATTCGCGGCTGTAGATCAGTTCGAACAGGTGGCTCTGGTCGAAATCGGAGGCGCGCTCCATGCTGCGCGCCAGTTCTTTCCAGCTCATGCTCAACAGCTTGATCTTGACGTCGCCACCACGCGTGGATTCACGCACGAGCATGGCAATGCCGCGCCACCGTGCCTCCATCGCCTGAAAATCAGGGTGGTGCAGGATAGCGTTGACTTGGCCGTTCAGCGCCTCGTCGATCAGTGAGATCAACTGGTCTGCCCGGCGCCGCCATTCTGTGCTGGAACCCATGGTCATTATATTTGGCCGAAATATCGCTTGAAAAAGGAAAGTACGCGCGGCGAAATGTCGCCGCGCGTATCGTCAGATTTTAGGACTTGGACGGAATGCGGGCGACCATGCGCAGCGAGGTCGTCAGTTCTTCCATCTGCAACCACGGACGCATCCAGGCGACGGCATTGTAGGAACCCGGCTTGCCCGGAATTTCCTGCACGGTCACCTTGGCATCGCGCAGCGGATATTTTGCGCGCGATTCTTCGCCGGCATCGTCATTGGCGTTGACGTAGTTGGAGATCCAGCGGTTCAGCCAGTTCTGGCAATCTTCCGCTTCCATGAAGGAGCCGATCTTGTCGCGACCCATGACCTTCAGGTAGTGGGCGAAACGCGAAGTGGCCATCATGTAGGGCAGACGTGCCGAAACGGCAGCGTTGGCCGTTGCTTCCGGACGGTCGTAGAGCTTTGGCTTGTGGGCCGTCTGCGCACCGAAGAACACGGCATAATCGGTGTTCTTGTAGTGGCACAGCGGCAGAAAGCCGAGCTTGCCGAGTTCGGCGTCGCGACGGTCTGTAATGCCGACTTCGGTCGGGCATTTCAGATCGAGATCGCCGTCATCGCTGGCGAAGACATGCATCGGCAGGCCTTCGACCTTGCCGCCATTTTCCGCGCCACGGATGGCCGTGCACCAGCCGCTCTTGGCGAATGCGTCGGTGAGGCGCGTGCCCATCACATAGGCCGCGTTCATCCAGCAATAGTTTTCGTGCGGCAGTTCACCCGTCTTCGAACCGCCGGTTTCGTCATAGTTGAACTCGTCGACCGGGTTGGTCGTCGGGCCGTAGGGCATGCGCGAGAGAACACGCGGCATGGCCAGCGTCACGAAGCGGGAATCGTCGCTGTCGCGAAGGCCGCGCCACTTGGCGTATTCGACGGTTTCGAAAATCTTTTCGAGATCGCGCGGCTTGGACAGCTCGCGGTAATCGTCGAAGCCGAACATGCGCGGGCTGGCCGCCGAGATGAACGGCGCGAAAGCTGCTGCCGCGATCATCGATACGCCCTGAAGCGTCTGCACGTCGTCGAACGAATTGTCGAATTCGTAATCGCCGATGATCGCGCCCATCGGTTCGCCGCCCGGCGTGCCGAATTCGTCTTCGTAGATCGACTTGAACAGGCGCGACTGGTCGAATTCCACCGCCTTGGAAAGGTCGCGGCTGATGTCACGCTTGGAAGCGTTCAGCACACGGATCTTCAGGTTGACGCTGGTTTCGGAATTCTTGACCAGATAGTTCAGACCGCGCCAGGTACCCTCGAGCTTGACGAATTCCGGTGCCTGCATGATGGCGGCAAGCTGGGTGGAAATCGTCTTGTCGAGTTCGGCGATCGCGTTGTTCAGCGTGATCGTCAGGTTGCGGTCATAGGTGACCGTGCCCTTGAGGGCCTGGTCGGTCAGGGTGCGCAGAAGATCCTGTGCACGGTTTGGTTCGGTCTGACGGGTCGCCGCGACGACCTGGGAGAGAAGATCCTGTTCCTGTGCGAAACCGGCCTCTTCCTTCCTTTGCACTTGCGTGTCAGCGCTCATGTCTCAAATCCTTTTTTATGAGCAGCGCGTCGGAAAAGCTGTTCCGGGGCAGGCGATACTCAAAACAAACAGACGGGCATTTCCTGATGCGCGACGGGCTTGTGCCCGATGCCGCGCACCGCCGGCACTCAGTTGGCGGGGCTCTTGTTCTCTTCCTTCTTGTCGCCGCCAAGCTGGGCGACGAGCTGGGAGAGATCGGCCTTGTTCTGCAAAATGTCTTCGAGCAAGCGTTCCAGTTCTTCCGAACGGTCGGCCTTGCTCATCAGGTCACGCAATTCGTTGCGGGCATCGAGCAGAGCCTTCAGTGCAGGCACCTGATTGACCACCGAACCCGGCTCGAAATCTTCCATGCTTTCGAACTTCAGCGCGACCGGAAGCTGGGTGCCGTCACCCTTCAGCGTGTTGTCCACCGAGATGGTGAGACCCGGCGTCATGCGGCGCATCACGTCGTCGAAATTGTCGCGGTCGATCTGCACGAACTTGCGTTCGCCGAACGGCTTCAGCGGCTGGGTGGGGTTACCGGAAAAGTCACCGAGAACGCCGACGACGAAGGGAAGTTCCTTCACCACCATCGCGCCTTCGGTTTCCACTTCGTACTTGATGTGGACGCGAGGCTTGCGAACCCGCTCCAGCTTTTCATGTACACTTGCCATCAAGATTCTCCTTCATGCCATCGGCAAAATACGAATTCAGATTGTTGCGGAACGCGATCGGACAAGGCCCGATTGCAATAAAATCTCTTCAGCCTCCCCTGTTTTCCGTGGAGGGTTGAATGCCGGCCGCCGTCAGCACCGCATGTCGCGCGTGCTGTTCGGGCAAAAGCTCGGCAAGAAGTTCGGAAAAATCCATGCGTCCGCGACGCACCAGCGTCTCGATCGACATGGAAACCGGGGAATGCGGCTCGGTACGGCGGAAATAGCGCGACACCGCCATCAGAAGCTCGAATGCCTCTTCGCGGGATCGGATGCTGTCCGCCGTTATGGCGCGGATGCGCGGCTGGTCTTCCGCAGGCGCTGTCACACCGGTCTCCGACGGTTCGAATTCCTGCGCATTTTCAGCTGCTTGCGCCGGTTCCGGCTCGCTGATGCCGGCCAGAACGCGGATCGCGGAGGCGGCCTCTTGCAACACATTGCGTGTATTAGAACTTGGTGGTGCCTGCCTGCCGCAGCGTTCATCAAGTATTTCTACCATACGGTCAAAAGCGGCAATGCACTCCATGAGAACGTGCAAATGCGCTGACATATTCGCGACACCGGCTTCCAGCGCCGCATGCTGCAGGTCTTCGCGACGAGCGTCTTCGCCGGGCCGCTGGCCGATCTGGAAATCCCACAGCGAAAACTGTGCGAATTTTACCCCCGGGATCAATGAACTCAGACGAATAGCCTGGATGATCGTGCCTTCTGAGCCGACACCGTTCAACCCGGCGAAGGGACTGAAGCGCTCCTCGAAATCCTCGTCGCCAATGGAATGCAGATCGTCAAAATAGTTTTCTAAAAGCGACACGATGGACAGGTAGACATCCCGCAGGCCTTCAAAGCCACGCAGTCGCACCTGGGCTTCTGCAACCCAGGCTAATACTTCTATATCCTTACTCTCTGAAGTAAGAATCTGCAATCCAAGGTTGCTTACGTCTTGCCAGATAGGTGACAAGCCAATATTCTCACCCGGCGTTATTCCTCGTTCGGCAGCTCTTGCAGCGTTACGGGCGTCCTTAATTCTATAGTATATTGGGCGCGCAGAAGTATTTTCCCTGACGTTTTCTCCGCAGGGGCGCGTTTCATCAAGTGGATCCACGATCTGGCGCACGTTCACGCGGGGATGATCTCCGTTTATATAAGGTATTTCGTAACTAAGCCTATAATGTTGGCCCATATAACGTCTTGTCAACCTCAGACAAGAGGTGTCAATTTTATGACGGTAGTATGAGATACTTTTTCGAAAAATAGGGGATTTTTACGACTGGACAAGGTGGTTTGATCGCCCTAGTTGTCGCCGGACATCTCGAAGAACACCGTACGGCCAACAGCAAACAGGACTTGCCTGATGTCGCATATCGATCTCAATCGTCTGATCAGAACGCTTGAGCCTAACTTGCGTGTCGGTCTTGAGACAGCGGCATCACTTGCCGCGCGTCATCAGCATGCCGCCGTAGATATTGCCCACTGGTTGCGCTCGCTCCTCGATATTCAGGCACTTTCCGCCGTTTTCGAAGAGCTTGACGTGCCGTCGGAGGCATTGCGCACTGAACTGGACGCCACCATCGCCGACATCCGGCGTGAGGGTGACGCGTCGCTTGCCCTTTCCCAGAACCTGCTCGCTCTGGCGCGAGAAGCGTGGCTTACTGCATCGTTGCAGTCCGGCCGCTCGACAGTCGTGCTGGGCGATCTTCTCTCTGCCCTGAATTCCGATCAGTCGCTGCGTGTCGTTGCTCGCGGCATTGCGCCGTCGCTGCGTTCGCTCAACCGCGCGAAGCTCGACAGCCTGCTGGAGAAGGCGCAAGGCGAACCGGGCGGCCAGTCGGAGCCGGCGTTGAATGCGCCGGCTTCTGCGTCTCAGGGCAACGAATTCCTGCGGCTTTATACCCGCGACATGACCGAGGATGCCCGCGCCGGCAAGATCGACCCGGTGATCGGCCGCGATGGCGAGTTGCGCCAGGTCGTCGACATCCTTATGCGTCGTCGCCAGAACAATCCGATCCTAGTGGGTGAAGCCGGTGTGGGTAAAACCGCCGTCGCGGAAGCCTTTGCGTTGGAAATTGTTGCCGGCAACGTGCCGGAGCGCCTGAAGGAAGTTAAACTTCTGCTGCTCGATCTCAGCCTTCTGCAAGCGGGTGCCGGCGTGAAGGGCGAGTTCGAACGTCGCCTCCATGGTGTCGTCGATGCCGTCAAGGCGTCCGACAAGCCAATCATTCTGTTCATCGATGAGGCGCATGGCCTGATCGGTGCCGGCGGGCAGGCGGGTAATGGCGATGCCGCCAATATCCTGAAACCAGCCCTTGCTCGTGGTGAACTGCGCACGATCGCTGCCACCACCTGGAGCGAATACAAGCGTTATATCGAAAAAGACGCGGCGCTTACCCGTCGTTTCCAGACGGTTCTCGTCAACGAGCCGGATGAAAAGACCGCGGTACGCATGCTGCGTGGTGTTGCCGGCAATCTGAAACTGCATCACCGCGTGCGCATTCGCGATGAGGCGATCGTTGCCGCCGTGCAGCTTTCTGCCCGTTACCTGCCGGCGCGGCAGTTGCCTGACAAGGCGATCAGCATTCTCGACACGGCTGCCGCTGCCGTTGCCCTGGCACGCCAGACAGTGCCGGAAGCGCTGAAAAATCTCAAAAGCGAAAGCGACATGCTGGAGGCGGAAGCAAACTGGCTGGAAGCTGAACCGCAGACGGAAGAAACCTCAGCGCGTCTGACGGAAATCCGTTCCGAGCGCGAGGATATCGCCCGCGAGATCGAGGCGCTGACCGGAAAATATGACCGGGAAATGCAGCTGGCTCGCGAGGCAGACCGCCTCGAAGAAGCATTTTCCGAGGACAATGCAGTTGCTCCGCTCTCGGCAGATGATGCCGCGACCGATGGCGCCGCCAATGTCGCACCGTTCCCGTCGCAGGCCATGACGCCGGAAACTGCGCGCGCCGCATTGGTTTCGGCCGAGCGCAGCCTTGCAGCTGCTGCCGGCGAAGCGCCGCTCATTCCGCGCGTCGTCGATCGTGATGTGGTTGCCACCATCATCGCGCGCTGGACCGGTATCCCGGTCGGCAAGCTGCTGACCGATCAGGTCGAGACGGTGAAAACGCTGGATGCGCGCCTGAAAGAGCGCGTGCTCGGTCAGGACGCCGCGCTTGACCGTATCGCCGCCGCCATGCGGGCTGCCCGCGCCGGCCTGAACGATCCGCGCCGGCCGCCTGCCGTTTTCCTGCTGGTCGGCATGTCCGGCACCGGCAAGACCGAGACTGCACTCACGCTCGCCGACATGTTCTATGGCGGCAGCCAGCATCTGACCACGATCAACATGTCGGAGTTCAAGGAGGAGCATAAGATTTCGATGCTTCTCGGCTCTCCTCCGGGTTATGTCGGTTATGGCGAAGGTGGCGTGCTGACCGAAGCCGTTCGCCGCCGGCCTTACGGCGTGCTGCTGCTCGATGAGATCGACAAGGCGCATCCGGGTGTGCAGGAAATCTTCTATCAGGTGTTCGACAAGGGAACGCTGCGCGACGGCGAAGGCCGCGACATCGATTTCAAGAACACCACGATCTTCATGACCGCCAATACCGGTTCGGAATTGCTGGCCTCGCTGGCCGCCGATCCCGATACCATGCCGGAAGGCGAAGCGCTGGAGCAGTTGCTGCTGCCGGAACTGCAAAAACACTTCAAGCCGGCCTTTGTCGGCCGCACCACGGTTCTGCCGTTCATGCCGCTGACGGCGGAAACGCTGTCGGGCATCATCGATATCCAGATCGATCGCATCCGCCAGCGTGTCGTCGGCACATATGGCACGGCGCTGACGCTTTCGCAGGAGGCGCGCGAAGCGCTGATCTCGCGTGCGAAAAGCAGCGAAATGGGTGCACGCGCCATCGAGGTGATGATCGCCCGCGATCTTCTGCCGGTTCTGTCCACCTTCTTCCTCGATGTCATCACCGAGGCTCGCAAGATCAAGCATATTACAATCAATTTTGACGGCCAGCACTTTGGCATCGATGCCGAAGACGCAAAGCCGCAACAGGAATTCGCTGCGCCGGACGGGGGTCGGGGTCGGCAGGCGGATGAAGAAGCCGGGGGACGCAAACGCGCCCCAGGACGATCGCGAAAGGCGACGACGCCTTAGACGCAACAAGGCTAAGACCTTTAAACAGGAGCTGAAAGCATGCCGATTTATCTTCAGATCGACGGTATCCAGGGTGACGCAACGCACGAGCAGCACCGCAAGTGGATGGACATTGAAGCCATTCACTGGAACGTGTCGCGTAACCTGAACACCTCTGCCGGTTCGGCAGCAAACCGCGAAGCTTCCGAGCCGACCATTTCGGAAGTCATCCTTACCAAGGTCAGCGACTCGTCGTCGACCAAGCTGTTCCAGGAAGCCTGCTCGGGTCGCACCGGCAAGCGCGCCACCATCCACCTGGTAACGACCGGTAACCCGGGCGACACCTATATCGAATACCTGCTGACCAATACTCTGATCGCCAGCTATTCGATCGACTCGAACGGTGACCGTCCGGTCGAAACCATCAAGCTCAACTTCACCAAGCTTGAAGTGAAGTACACCCCGTTCGACGAACAGCAGAACCCGCAGTCGCCGATGATCGCTTCTTACGATCTCGCGACCACCAAGGCTGCCTAAGTCTTTTTGCCAGAAGCTGGCGTCGGCGGTTTTCCGCCGGCGCTTTCCCGCGCTCAATCCCGGTCTTAAGACTTTGAAGGAAGCTTCCCATGGGCATTCCAGATATCGATAAAGTAGCATTGACGGACTACAATCTGATCATCGAGGAAGTCTCCGACGAGAGCATCTTCGGGATGATTTCACCAACCCAGAAGATCAAGGGCGTCAAGGTTCTGACCTCTGCCCATCTTCAGGTCGTCCGCCGTGTCTATACTTTGACTGTCGGCGAGGACGTTTATTTCAAGGGCAATAAAATACAGGGAATGCCGGGCGCACGCGAGTTGCTGTCCGAGTTTCTGGAGCCGGGCAAGCAGATCACCACCCGCCCGAACGGCAAGATCGGCATTCTCAACCGCTATGTCGGCAAGAAGAACATTTTTACCGGCAGTGTGGCGCAGAAATACAAGGGCTCGGTGACCATACCGTTCCTGCGTCAGTATGGTGAGGATCCGGCACCGACGCGGCTGCTGCATGGTAATCCAGCGGTTACCTTCCTGCAGAAGGGCGAGGAAAACCCGATGGCCGCCGCCTATTACAACACGCGCACGCACAAGCTCGAATTGCTGCATTATTTCGAGCGTCACAAGCTGCTCGACAATTTCAAGGCGCATTTCGCCGATGCGACGCTGGCTCCGACGGGCTGACGGCAACGATAACCTACAGTATTGCGGTGAGGGCGCGTCCGTGTTGTCGGGTGCGCTTTCGGCCGTTTGGGCGCTTGTCGGGTAAAAAGAAATATCTCGCAGTTCGGTCCCGATTGTCGCGCTTTTATTCCTCGGCGGCAATGTAATTGAGAACGTCTGAACTCCTTTTCAAAGTGGTTTTGCGATCTATTTGATCGCAAAACAGGAGAACCGAGATGAGCCTACGTATCAACGATATCGCACCGGATTTTCAGGCGGAGACCAGTCAGGGTCCGATCTCGTTCCATGAATGGATCGGCGACAACTGGGCTGTGCTGTTTTCGCATCCGAAAAATTTCACGCCGGTCTGCACCACAGAGCTTGGCACGATGGCGGGCCTTGAAGGCGAGTTTCAGAAACGTGGCGTGAAGATCATCGGCATTTCCGTCGATCCGGTCGAAAGCCATGCCAAGTGGAAGGGCGATATCCGCACCGCCACCGGTTACGATGTCGAATACCCGCTGATCGGCGACAAGGATCTCAAGGTCGCCAAGCTTTACGACATGCTGCCGGCGGGTGTCGGCGAGACTTCGGAAGGCCGCACGCCGGCCGACAATGCCACGGTTCGCTCTGTCTTCGTCATCGGCCCGGACAAGAAGATCAAGCTCGTCCTCACCTACCCGATGACGACGGGGCGCAATTTCGATGAAATTTTGCGCGCGATCGACTCGATCCAGCTGACGGCAAAACATCAGGTGGCGACGCCTGCCAACTGGAAACAGGGCGATGATGTCATCATCACCGCTGCAGTGTCGAACGAAGATGCCCTCCAGCGGTTTGGTTCGTTCGATACGGTGCTTCCGTATCTGCGCAAGACCAAGCAGCCAGCCTGATTGAGCAAGCGTGGAGGGAGGGTAGTGTCCTCGCTCGTTTGATGCGTGCTCCCACGGAAGTTTTCGTCATCCTCGGGCCTGTCCCGAGGATCTAATCACGTCAATGAAATTAACCGGCAGCAGATCCTCGGCTCAAGGCCGAGGATGACGACGGAGAGGTATGCAGCCTTCGTCACCTGTTTCGCACAGGTAGTTTGGCGACAGCTTCTGCGCTCGTTTTTCCCTCACGGAATGTGCCGCAACCATTCCTCGGTCGAAAACTTTTCTGCGGCCAGCTTTTCCGCAGCTGCATATTCCTCGTCCGAAATTCTGCCGGCGGTGCCGCCGTTCAGCGAGACAAATGTCTCCTTCATTCGGCGGATGATTTCCTCGCGCGGCAGGCCTGTCTGGCTGCGCAGCGGGTCGACGCGCTTCACGGCGCTGGTCGTGCCCTTGTCGGACAGCTTTTCACGGCCGATGCGCAGAACCTGCACCATTTTTTGCGCATCCATGTCATAGGACATGGTGACATGGTGCAGCACCGCGCCTGACGAAAAACGCTTCTGCGCTGCGCCGCCGATCTTGCCCTTGGAACTCGAAATGTCGTTGAGCGGCTTGTAGAAGGCGTCGATGCCGAGTTCGTTCAGTGCCTTCAGAACCCAGTCGTCGAGAAAGGCATAGGAATCGGCAAAGCTCATGTCGCGCACCAGTTCGGCCGGTGCATAGAGCGAATAGGTCACGGCGCTGCCCGGTTCGACGAACATCGCTCCGCCGCCGGTCACACGCCGCACGGTCTCGACACCGAACTGGTTGGCGGCTTCCAGATCCACTTCGTTGCGCAGTGACTGAAAGCCGCCGATGATGATGGCCGGGCGTTCCCATTCCCAGAAACGCAGGCAGGGGCCACGACGACCGGCCGCCACTTCGCGGGCCAGCACTTCGTCGAGCGCCAGATGCATGGCCGGACGCTGCGGCGGCGCCTCGATGATCTGCCATTCGTAATCACGCCATGTGCCGGTGACGCCGAGCGCACGGCGCACCGCAATCGCCACCGCTTCCGGGCTGAAACCGATCATTTCCGCGCCAAGGCGGAGCTTGGCACGGATGGCGGCGGTGATGTCCTCGACCTTGACGGAGACGGGCAGACCTTCAAGCGCGCCGGAAATGTCGCCCAGGGCTTCCGCCGGCTCGAGAAAGAAATCGCCGGACACCTGCACGTTGGAAAGCCGGTCGTCGGCCGTGTCGAAATCGACCACGACGAGCTTGCCGCCCTGGACCTTGTATTCACCATGCATGGCGTTCTTCCTGTTCAAATGCACCTGCGACCGTTCCGTCAGGGGAACGAGACCATCGATCCGTAAAGCGACCGCAGCTTTTCCTTAACGGCTGGCGAGTTCCGATAGATCTCCACAAAACGTCGCAGCCTCTTGTCGTCACGCATATCGGGCCGCGTCACGAACTGGAAGGCATAGATCGGGTCGTTTTCGAAAATCAATCCGGAAGAGGCGTCGAGACCGGCGAGCTTGGCAAAAGTCGGGTAGGTGGCGGCGGCATCCACGTCATCGAGAACGCGGGCAATCTGCGGGCCGTCGAGCTGTGTGATCTTCAGCGGCTTCACCCATGTCACCACGTCTTCAAGCGTCGCCTTGGTGCCGACGCCGGGCTTCAGTTCCACAAACTTTGCCTGCTGCAGAAGAAGCAGCGAGCGGGCGGTGTTGACGGCGTCACCAGAAAAAACGATCTGCGCATTGTCCGGCAGCTCGGCGAGCGTTTTTACCTTCTTTGAATAGAGGCCAAAAGGCGTGCTGAAGGCGGGCGCGATGGCAACGAGGTCATTGCCGGTATTGGCGTTGGTGAATTCCAGATAGGGCACGTGCTGGAAAAGATTGGCATCGGCCTCGCGATCCGCCACGGCGCGGTTCGGCGTGTTCCAGTCGTTGAACTCGATCAGCTCGACCTTCAGACCCTCGACTTCCGCCTCTTCGGCAGCAATCTCTGCCGCCTGGTTTGAAATGCTGGTGGCAAGCGCGATGCGCAGCGGTTTTGTCTCCTGCGCGCGGGCAGCAGAGGCCGTCACAGTGATGGTAAGCACGGTCAGCAACCCGGCGAGGAACGCGGTGAGACGGCCAGGTGTTGCTGATGGATAAGAGGTCTTCGATGCCATTGCCATTCTCGCTCCCGTAACGACAGGAAACGGGTTTGCCAAGGGCCCGTCTCACGTTCGCGAGTGGCTTTCTACGAGACAGAACAAAAGTCAACCCGATTTATCAAGTTTGACTTTTGTCACGCTGTGCCGTGTTCAGGCTTTTGCCGTCAATCGTGCGAAATGGCGGGGAGACACTTCAATCAGGTCGCCATCCGTCCTCGCGGAAAGATTGCGCACAGCATCCACGTGTTCGGGCTGCATCTGGCTGCCCGTATTATCGAAGCGCATATCGGGGTCCGGCACGGCAGACAAAAGCAAGCGTGTGTACGGATGCTGCGGATTGTCGATCACCTCGGCCGTTGCGCCCCATTCGACGATCTGCCCGGCATACATCACGGCAATATCCTCGGCCACGAAACGGGCGGTGGCGATGTCGTGGGTGATGTAGAGCATGGCGAGGTTCATCTCGCGTTTCATATCGTTCAGCAGGTTCAAGACGCCAAGCCGCACGGAGACGTCGAGCATCGAGGTCGGTTCATCCGCGACGATGACTTCCGGCTTCACCGCCAGCGCGCGCGCAATGTTGACACGCTGGCGCTGGCCGCCGGAAAGCTCGTGCGGGTATTTGGGGGCAATGAGATCCGGGTCCAGCTTTACCCGTTCCAGCAGTTCACGGATGGCGGCATCGATGTCGCTGCTACCAAGTTCCGGCCTGTGCAGTTTCAGCGGACGTTTCAGGTGATAGGCGATCGTCTGGGCCGGGTTGAGCGAGGCGAACGGATCCTGAAAGATCATCTGCACCGAACGCCGATAGGCGGCGATGTCCTTCGCGCCTGCCTTTTCCATCGGCTGGCCCTTGAACAGAACCCGGCCGGCATTGGGCAGATATTCCAGCATCGCCATGCGCGCGCATGTGGTCTTGCCACTGCCGGATTCGCCCACCAGTGCCAGCGCCCGGCCGGACTTGAGGGTCAGCGAGATGTTGCGGGCGGCGTGCACGGTGGCCGCACCATGGCCAAATGTCTTGGTGGCATCGTCGAGTGCCAGAATGATCTCGCTCATGCCAGCACACCTCCATGCAGCGACGGGAAGGATGCCCAGAGTTTTTTCGTATAGTCGTGCTGCGGCGTTTTATAGATCGCTTCGGCCGTGTTCTGCTCCACCAGCTTGCCGCCAAGCATGATGCCAATACGATCGCAGAACTGCACCATCAGGCCGAGATCGTGAGTGATGAACAGGACCGAAAATCCGAGCTTTCGACGCAGCTCATTGATCCGTTGCAGGATTTCCCGCTGAACTACGACATCGAGCGCCGTCGTCGGCTCATCCATCACCACCAGCTTGGGGCCAAGTGCCAAACAGATGGCAATAACGATGCGCTGACGCATGCCGCCGGAGAACTGGTGCGGATAATCACCCATGCGGTCGGGGTTGATATCGACCAGCTTCAGCATCTCCGCGGTCCGCTCGCGGGCCTGCGCCTTCGTCAAGCCGAGATGGGCTTTCAGCACGTCGTAAAACTGCGCCTCGATGCGCAGAACCGGGTTGAGCGAGTTCATGGCACTTTGGAACACCATGGCCACTTCGCGCCAGCGAAAGGCGGCCAGCGCCTTCGGGTCGAGATCGAGCACATCGCGACCATCGAGCAGGATTTCGCTGCCCTTGCGGATCAGCGCCGGGGGGCGGTGCAGGCGGCTGATGGCAAAGGCGAGCGTGCTTTTGCCGCAGCCGGATTCTCCCGCGAGGCCGAAAACCTCGCCGGGCGCGACATCGAAGCTTACGTTATCAACGGCGCGAAAATCGGTTTCGTCGCCGATATAGTCGATCGTCAGATTTTTGATGGATAACAATGGCTGGCTCACAGGCGACCCTCCCCATTGCGCACGAGAAGCGACCAGCGCCCGAGCCGGTTGCCGGTGCGCAGGCGCGGATTGGCGATCTCATCGACGGCGAAATTCAGGAGCGACATGCCGATGCCGAGAAAGGCGAGCGCGAAACACGGCGTCAGGATTTCCCACCATGCACCGACCGAAAGCGCCGAAGCCTTCTGCGCGGCAAACAGCATGTTGCCCCAGGAGATTGCACGCGGATCGCCAAGGCCGAGAAATTCCAGCGTCGCCTGGGTGATGATCGCAAAGATGACGCTGCCGATGAAATTGATGCCGACGATGGAGATGACGTTGGGAAAGATTTCGAAGGCCATGATGCGCCATTGTTTCTCGCCCATCATCTCGGCGGATTTGACAAAGTCCTTCTGCTTGACGGAGAGCGTTTCCGCCCGCGTCACGCGCGCACCCCATGCCCATGAGGTGGCGCCGAGGATTAGCGCGATCACCACCGGGCTTGCCTGACCGATGAACGCGGCCAGTACCAGAAGCAGCGGCAGGTTGGGCACGACAAGCACCATGTTGGTGAAGAAGCTGATCACTTCATCCGTCTTGCCGCCGCGATAACCTGAGACAATACCGAGCACGGTGCCGACAACGGTGATCAGCAGACCCGCGCCAAACCCGACCATCAGCGAGGTGCGCGCGCCATACAGAACGCGGGCAAAAACATCCTGACCGATACGCGTCGTGCCGAGGATGTGATCCATGGACGGCGCCTGATGTGGGCGGCCGGTGCGGGTGGCGGGATTGTATTCGGTGAGCCAAGGTGCGGCGATCGCCAGAATGGCGATGGTGGCGATGATCGCCAGTCCCACAAGCGCCTTGCGGTTTTTCAGCAATGTCTTCATGTCATGCCGCCTTCAGTCGCGGGTCGAGCAGGACGTAGCTGACATCGACGATAAAATTGGCGACCAGCATGGTAGCGGTCATAATCAGCAACTGGCCCTGAATGACCGGGTAATCGCGCGCCAGAATGGCCTGATAGAGCACATTGCCGAGGCCGGGATAATTGAACACCACTTCCGTCACCAGCGAGCCGCCGAGAATGGTGCCGATGGCGATCGCGAGGCTCGAAACGGTCGGCAGCAGCGCGTTGCGGGCCGCATACCACAGCATGACGCGGCGGTCGGAAAGCCCCTTGGCGCGCGCCATGACGATATAATCCTCGCCCAGCAGATTGATCATGTTGTTGCGCATGGTCACGGTAAATCCGCCGATCAGCACGGTGCAGAGCGTCAGCATCGGCAGCACGCCATGATAGGCGACGCTTGAGATATATTGCAGCGTGAAAGCCGGATCGAGCGACGGATCGGCGGCATAACCGTTGGGGAACCAGTCCAGCGTGAAGCCGAACACGAAGAGCACGATCAGCGAGGTGACGACTGCCGGCACCGAGGTCGCGAAAATCGATGTCACCGACACGATGACATCAAATCGGCTGCCGCGCTTCCACGCCGCCATGACGCCGAGCCATGTGCCGAGCACGAAACTGATGATCGTCGCCGTGCCCATCAGCACCAGCGTCCAGATCAGCGCGTGGCCGAGAACCGAGGTGACGGGCAGGGGGAAATATTTGATCGAACGGCCGAGATCACCGGTGAAAATGCTGCCGATATAGGTGAGATATTGCTTCCACAGCGGCCCATCGACGAAACCGAAGGTGAGCTTCAGCGATTCCAGGCTTTCCGGCGGCAGTTCGGCACCGGCGCTCGAAAACATCAGCTGGATCGGATCTCCCGGCATCAGGCGTGGCAGGAAAAAATTGATGGTCGCGGCCGCCAGAAAGGCTGCGAGATAAAATCCCAGGCGGCGTAGAAGAAAGGCCATGCTCGGCTCCCTCAAACCGGCAGCAGCATCTGTCGATACTGCTGCCGTCGGATTGATGACCTCAGCCGGCTGGCTTCAGCGCCAGAAGGTGCAGAATGCGCGCCGGGTTGGTGCGCGAGATCGAGGGGTTCACGAACGGGTTCTCCTCCGTCGACCAGCCGGTAAACCGCTTGGTGTTATACTGGTACCAGTTCGGATTGTTGAAAACCGGGATCATTGGCATGTTTTCCGCCACGATCCGCTGCGCCTTCGCCATCACTTCCTTCTGCTTGGCCGGGTCGGCCGTGTGGGTGAATTCCACCACCAAGGCTTCCAGTTCCGGGTTGAACCAGCGCTGCGCGGTGAAGCGGGTCTTGCCCTTGTCGGCAGCGCTGAAGGCGCGCTTGTAGGGGTAATAAGGCGAAGCCGATGCCGGCAGGCTGTTGATCGCCGCGTCGAATTTGCCGGAGATCAGGCTGGAGGTCCACACGGCTTCTTCCGGCGTCTCGATCTTCGCATCGACACCGGCCGCCTGCATGCCCTCGATGGCGATGTTGACGGTATCGACCCAGTCGGTCCACGAGCTTGGCACGACGATCGAGAAGGACAGTTTTGTGCCATCCGGATTCTCGCGGAAACCGTCGCCATCCTTGTCGGCATAACCGGCTTCGTCCAGCAGCGCCTTGGCGGCCTCGGCATCAAATTTGCCGAATTTTCCGAGGTCGGCCGCGACCTTCTCGTCGGCCCAGCTCTTGTAAAGCTCGCCCATCAGGCCGGGGTCTTCGTTGAGCGTCGGATAACCGTAACCGGCGATGTCGATCATCGTGGCACGGTCGAGCGCCATGCTCATCGCCTGACGGAATTTCAGGTCGGTAAATGCCTTTTTGTTGTTCTCGTTGGCGGTTTCCAGATTGAACAGGAAGGCCACCATGCTGCTCGGCGAATACCAGAAATGATAATGTTCCGGGTCCTTGGCGACATAGACATTCTCGATGTCGGGAATGAAGGAAACGCCCCAGTCGAGCGTGCCGTCGGCGGTGGCGGTCAGGATCTGGTTGTTGTCGGCCAGCTGCGGAAAGCGCAGGCAATCGACCTTCAGCGTCGCTGCATCCCAGTAATTGGGGTTGCGGCACTGGTCATAGGTCTGGCCGGTGAAGCGAGGAATTTCGGTCAGGGCGCCGCTTGCCACCGGTTTTTCATTGGCAAAGGTCACCGGGTCGGCAATGTCCTTCCAGATGTGCTCGGGCACGATCGGCAGCTGTGACAGCTGCTCGGCGGCAATCGAGCTTGGTTCCTTCAGCGTGAAGCGCACCGTCTGGCCATCAACAGCTTCGACGCCGGTGATGAAAGTCCAGATGCTGACGAAATCCAGCGCTGGGAATTTCTTGATATAGTCATAAGTGAATTTGACGTCCGCCGCCGTCAGCGGCTTGCCGTCCGACCATTTGAGGCCCGCCCGCAGCTTGAAATCGACGCTCTTCAGGTCGTCCGCAAGCTTGTAGCTTTCGGCCAGACGATAGACCGGCTTGTTGCTGTCGAAACGGTTGAAGACGATCAGCGGCTCATACATGAAATCGAGCGTCGATTGCCGCGCCGATGTCTGGTTGAACGGGTTGAAGTTGCGCACCCAGGTCGTGGCCGGTTCGATATTGGCAGTCAGCACGGTCTGGGCGGATGCCGTGCCGGCAAGCAGGGCCAGCGCGGTTGCAATGAAAACGGTATTCCTCATGTCGGTTCCCCTTTTGATTTTTATGATGGGTTTTTATAATGGGCAGGCGAGGTTTTTATGCAGCGAGTTTTTCCGCAAAAATGGCTTCGATTTCCTCCTGAGCGCGGCGGTAATCGATCTTGAGAGTGCCGAGCCGGGCATTGCCGGCGGCGATGCGGTCGAGCGTTTTCTGCGTCACTGGGCGTGCCGCCTTGGCGGCTGCTTCGCTCTCGGCCAGATCGCCATGGCTGTGCAGCGCAATGTCCGAGCCGGCATCGAGCACCTGTTTGACGCGCTCGGGCAGCGTGCCTTGCAGGGATTCCATAAAGATGCAGTCGGAGATCAGCACGCCGTCATAACCAAGATCGTTTCGGATCACCTCGTGCATGGTTGGCGAAATCGAGGCGGGCAGTTCCGCGTCGTATTCGGAGTAAACCACATGCGCGACCATCGCCCACGGTGTGTCCTTCAATGCCACGAAGGGTGCAAAATCGGTCATCGTCAGGATTTCTTTGGAGGCGTCCACGACCGGGCGTTCCTTGTGGCTATCCAGCGTGGCGCGGCCATGGCCGGGAATGTGTTTCATGACAGGCAGGTTGCCGGTTTCCAGCAGCCCATCCACCACTTCGCGACCGAGTGCGGCGATAAATTCCGGATCGGGACCGAAGGAACGCGCGCCGATGACGTCGCTGGTCGTCTCAAAAACCAGATCGAGCACCGGCGAACAGCCGCTGGAAAGGCCAAGCTCCGACATCATCGAACCCATCGCCTGCGAAGACAGCCGCAGCGCCTTGCGGCCAGCCTCGAAGTCCTTGCGGGCAAGCTTGGCAAACTCGCCAAAACTGCGAAACAGCGGCCATGGCCCGCCATCGAGATGCTGGACACGGCCGCCTTCCTGATCGGTAAAAACAGGGGCATCGGCACGGCCGACCGCCTCGCGAAAACGCTCGATCAGGATTTTTGCCTGTTCGGGATTGCGCAGATTGCGGCGGCCGACAAACAGGCCAAGCGGGTTGGTGTCGGCAAACAGCTTGAATTCATCGTCGGAAAGGGTCGGGTTGGGCAGGCCGACAAACAGTGCGAGCGGTGTCGAGGACATGAAAATGGTCTCCGTATTCAGGATTGTGTTTTCGGGCGCCGCAGCATGCCCTCGTAAATGCCCTTGTCGCGGGCCGGAATTTCGATCGCGCCGACGGCGCTTTTGTAAAAATCGACAGGCCCGGCATCGCCGATGAAGGCATAGGCGTGCCCGAGCGTCTTCATCGTCTGCAGGCAATCGGAAAACAGCGACAGGCCGATGCCGCGACCGCGCGCCTCTTCCGCCACGCCGGTCGGGCCGAAAAAGCCGCGCGCCGTCGTGTCGTAACAGGCAAAACCGAGCAATGTGCCGTTTTCCACTGCAATCAGGCAGGCGATCGGCTGGCGGGAGAAGGCGACGGAAACCTCGCTTGCCCAATTGTCGCTGAAGTTTTCACGCACCCATTCGATGACAAGATTCATCTCGGGCGGCAGGGCGGGTCGAATGGTGGCGAAATTGCCATTGGCCTTTTTTGCCAACGCGCTAACTTCCGAGCCATACAGGTTCACCAGCATGTCCGGCATCTTACCTCCTGCTTCCATAAAAATGGAATAGACGCCATTATTTTGATCTAGGTTCGATCATAGGTGTGGCGTTGTCAAGTGGACAGGGTATCGCGTTGGCGAGCCTGGCCTGTGTATAAGGTCAGGCGGGCGCCTATGGGTAAGCCCTTTGCATAAAGGCCAAAAGCCAAAACTATTCCAAAATGGAATGGCCCATTTCGTTTTATCATTAGACATCGGCGACGACATCGTTCCATCATGCACAAAATATCAGCGTGCACATAATATATGCACTGCGATATCCTTTTGTCTTGGCGGAGGCGGTTTGCGGGAATGCAAGAGCAGGGTGCAAGAGACAGTTTTTACCTCGATGTCGATGCGCGGCATCGGCTCCATGTCGAGGAGCACGGGCATCCCGACGGCATTCCCGTCGTCATCCTGCATGGTGGTCCCGGCGCCGGCATGTCGCGCAAGCAGATCGAAACCTTTGACCTCGCTATTTTCCGCATCGTCATCTTCGACCAGCGCGGTGCCGGCCGCTCCACGCCTTCGGCCGATCTCATCGACAACACGACGGATGCCCTGATTGCCGATATCGAGGCCATCCGTGAAAAGCTCGGCATCGATCGCTGGATTGTCGCCGGTGGTTCCTGGGGCAGCTGCCTGGCGCTTGCCTATGGCCAGAAGCATCCGCAGCATTGCCTGGGTTTTCGCCTGCACGGCATCTTTCTCGCCGGACGCGAGGATATCGACTGGTGGTTCAATGGCGTGCGCGCAATCTTCCCGGATCAGTGGGAGGATTTTGCCGGTTTCATTCCCGAGGGCGAGCGTGGCGATCTTCTGGGCGCCTATTATCGCAGACTGACGAGCGGCAATGCCCATGAAGAGGCCGCAGCCGCACTGAGCCTGCGCGGATTTTCAGCCAAGACACAGACATTTCTGCCCGATCCCGGTCATGTGGCGACCCTTCTGGAGCCGAAGGCGGCGCTCGCCGTGGCTCGTCTCTTCACCCACTACTGCATGCATGGCGCCTTTCTCGAGCCCGGCCAGTTGCTGCGCGATATCGATCGCATTCGTCATCTGCCCTGCGAGATCGTACAGGGCCGTTACGATACGGTGACGCCGATGGCGTCCGCATGGCGTCTGCACAAGGCATGGCCGGAAGCCGCCTTCGTCATCGTCACGGAAGCCAATCACCAGTCGACCAAGGGGCCGTTGTTCGACGAGTTGAAGAACGCCACCGGCCGGCTGCACAACAGATTGCTGGCCGCAGCGCCGGTCGCTCGCATGAAAGGTATCGGCGCATGACAAACGCTTTTGACGCTGCTGCCATCACACCATTCCTCGAAATCCGCTCGGTCAAATCGCCGGCGGTGTCGCCGGATGGCCAATGGCTGGCTTATCTGTCGGATGCCACCGGTTTCCACCAGCTCTGGGTTCAGCCATTTGCCGGCGGTGAGGCAAGGCAGGTCACCGATATGCCGGAACCTGTCGGGGCTTTCGCCTTCAATCCAAAAGGCTCGCAAATTTTTTTCACCATGGATTGCGGTGGGGACGAGCGCCATCAGTTGTGGTTGCTGCCGGACGTGAATGCAGCACCCGTGCCGCTGACGCAGGCGCCGGCCGTCGTGCATATGTGGGGCGCATGGTCGCCGGATGGCCAGCGTATCGCCTATGCTTCAAATGGCCGCTCGCCCTATGACATGGATGTGCATGTCATGAAGATCGCCACGCGCGAGGTCGCGACGGTCCATATCGGCCGCGGTATGCGCGAAGTTCTGGCATTCTTCCCCGATGGCAAGTCGTTGCTGGTGCGCGAGTCCCTGCGCTCCGGCAATGATCAGGATCTCTATCGCCTCGACATCGAAACCGGGTCGTTGACGCCTTTGATGCCGCATGAGGGCAAGGCGCGATATCTCGCCGCCCGCCTGTTCAAGGATGGCAGCGGTGGCCTGACGGTTTGCGATCAGGACAATGATTTCATGGCAATCCGCCCGTTTGGTGCGGAAGGCGGCCGTGCTGCGCCGGTGGTTACGCTCCCCAACCGCAATGCCGAGGCGCTGGCGCTGTCGCCCGATCAGACACGTTTTGCGTTCCTGATCAATGAGGATGGCTGGAGCCGTATCGCCACCGCCAACCGTGATGGCAGCGATGTGACGACATTCGAAAACCAGCCGGTCGGTGTCATCACCTCGGTTGCGTTTGCGCCGGATGGCCAGTCGCTGGTGTTTCCGCTGGAAAGCGCCTCAAAACCGTCCGGCATCTGGAAGCTTGATTTTTCCACGGCCAGTTTCGAGCAGCTTGTCTCCGGAAACACGCATGGTGTCGACACGACCGGTTTCATCGAACCGGTCGTCGAATGGTTCGAGAGTTTTGACGGCCAAAAAATCCCGGCTTGTGTCTACACGCCGTCATCGCCTGCACCTGTTGATGGTTATCCCGTTCTGTTCATCGTCCATGGTGGACCGGAAATGCAATGGCGGCCGGATTTTCGCGCTGACGTGCAGTTCCTGTTGAGCCAGGGTGTTCTGGTGGTCGCCCCCAATGTCCGCGGCAGCACCGGTTACGGCCGCACGTTCCACCAACTCGACGACCGCGAAAACCGCATGGATTCCGTCGCCGACCTGCGCGCCATTCGTCTCGCCATCGGTAGCCGCGATAATGTGAACGCAAACCGTATCGGCGTGTTCGGCCGTTCTTATGGCGGCTTCATGGTCCTCTCGGCGCTGACGGAAGACCCCGACCTCTGGTCGCTCGGCATCGATTTTTACGGTGTCGGCAATTTCCTCACCCATCTTCTTGCCACCGGTCCCTGGGGCCGCCAGCAACGTGTCGCCGAATATGGTGATCCGGCAGTTATGCGCGAAAAACTCGAGCGCTTTTCGCCGATCAACCGCATCGGCCGCATGAAGGCGCCGCTTCTGATCGTCCATGCCAACCGTGATCCGCGTGTGCCGATGGGCCAGAGCGAAGACGTCTATTCCTGCCTGAGCGGCCTCGGGCACGACTGCGAATACCTGCGGATCGACCATGAGGGGCACGGTTTTGCCCGGCTGGAAAACCGGTTGACCGTGTTTTCCACCTTCGCCCGCTTCCTTGAAAAACACCTTTGAACACAAGTCTTATTGGAGAGAGAAATGCAGAACAGTGAGCCGATCTGGGATCTGGTCGACGAACACAGGGCGGAATTCGAAGCCCTGAGTGACCGCGTCTGGGGCATGCCCGAGATCGCCTATACCGAATATGCCTCGGTTGCCGAACATGCCGCCATGCTGCGCGAGCAGGGTTTTTCCGTCACCGAGAACGTCGCCGGTATTCCGACCGCCGTCATGGGTGAAGCAGGCGAGGGCGGCCCGATCATCGCCATCCTCGGCGAATATGACGCGCTGCCGGGTCTCAGCCAGGAAGCCGGCATTGCCGAACCGAAGCCAATTCCCGGCACAGGCCACGGTCACGGTTGCGGCCACAATCTGCTCGGTTCGGCCGCCATGCTGGCCGCAACCGCCATCAAGGATTGGCTGGAAAAGACCGGCAAGCCCGGCCGTGTGCGGTATTACGGCTGCCCGGCCGAAGAAGGTGGCGCTGCCAAATCCTTCATGGCCCGCGAAGGCGCATTTGACGGCGTCGATGCCGCCATCACCTGGCATCCGAGCGCCTTCACCGAGGTCGCCAAGGCGCAGTCGCTCGCCAATACCCGCATGGACTTCAAGTTCACCGGCCGCTCCTCGCACGCTGCCGCTGCCCCGCATCTCGGCCGCTCGGCGCTCGATGCCGTCGAGCTGATGAATGTCGGCGTCAATTATCTGCGCGAACACGTGCCGGATTCCAGCCGCATCCATTACGCCATGCTCGATTCCGGCGGCATTGCGCCGAACGTCGTGCAGGCCAAGTCGGCCGTGCGTTACGCCATCCGTTCGCGTGACCTCAAGGGCATGCTGGACCTCAATGATCGCGTCAAGCAGGTCGCACTCGGCGCCGCGATGATGACCGGCACCACGGTCGATATCTCGATCATGAGCGCGGTCTCCAACCTTCTCGGCAACCGCCCGCTGGAAGAAGCGATGCAGCGCAATCTCGAGCGTCTCGGCCCTGTGCCCTTCGATGCCGAGGACAAGGCGTTTGCCGCAAAAATCCAGGCGACGCTGAGCGATGAGGATATCGACAACGCCTATCTTCGCACCGGCGTGCCGCGTCGCGAAGAGACGCCGCTTTGCGATTTCATCGTGTCGCTCGATACGCATGGCGAACCGATGATCGGCTCGACGGATGTTGGTGACGTCAGCTGGCTGATGCCGACCGTGCAGGCGCATGCGGCAACGATTGCCATCGGCACGCCGGGTCATTCCTGGCAGGTGACGGCACAGGGCAAGACGCCGGCCGCCCACAAGGGCATGACCCATGCCGCCAAGATGATGGCCGGCACGGCAATCGACCTTCTGGAAGACGCAGACCTGCTCGCCGCCGCCAAGGCGGATCATCAGGCGCGTGTCGGTAAGACCGCTTACGTCTGCCCGATCCCGGCCGACGTGCAGCCGCCGCTGCAGCCGCGCCCGAAGGAGGCCGCCTGACATCCGCAGTGCCGGGGGCGGGAAAAAGCCCCCGGCTCAAAAATCAGCGTTCAAGATTCGAAAACAAGGGGAACTGAAAGCATGATGACGAAACATTTTTCCAAGCACAAAAAGGCCATCGCCGCCGCTGCTGCCGCAGCGCTTCTCTCCTCCATCGCCCTGCCGGCGCAGGCCGCAACGCCGGCTTCGGCGCTGGTCATGGCGTGGAACATCGATGCCATCAGCACGTTCGATCCGGCCCAGGTCGGCGAGGTCGTGACCAACGAACTGTTGCAGAACACCTGCGATTCACTGGTGGATTTCGATCCCAAGGACGAATCCAAGGTCGTGCCTCTGCTCGCCAAGAGCTGGGATGTCTCGGAAGATCGCAAGCAGATCACCTTCCATCTCAATGAAGGCCTGAAATTTCCGGGTGGTGCACCGGCAACCGCCAAGGAACTCGCATGGTCGATGCAGCGCGTCGTCACGCTGGGTTACGGCAATGCCGCGACGCTGACCGAATACGGATTCAGCAAGGACAATGTGAAGGATCGCATCGTTGCCAAGGATGACAACACGCTGGTCCTGACACTCGACAATCCGTATCCGACCAACCTCATTCTTCAGGCCGTCGGCGCCAACCGCGTTTCGGCGCTGCTGGACCAGGCGACGCTGACCAAGAATGAAATCAACGGCGATCTTGGCAACAAGTATCTGGCCACCAACACCGCCTGCGTCGGCCCTTACAAGCTGGTGCAGTGGAATGCCGGCGAGTCCATCGTTCTGCAGGCCAATGACGATTATTATGGCAAGGCACCCAAGTTGAAGCGCGTGCTCATCCGCCACGTTGCTGAGCCGGGCACGCAGCGCCTGCTTCTCCAGCAGGGTGACGTCGATATCGCCCGTGACCTGTCGCCGGACGATCTGGCCGATCTCGATGGCAAGCCCGGCCTGAAGGTCGAGCGCGTGTTGAAGCCGCAGCTGTTCTTCTGGACCTTCAACGCGCTCGATCCGGTCTTCAAGGACGAGAAGGTGCGCCTCGCGATGCGTTACCTGATCGATTATGATGGTCTCGGCAAGTCGGTGATGAAATATCTCGGCGTGCCGCGCGCAAGCTTTGCCCAGCTCGGCGCCACCGGTGCTCTCGATGCCGAACAGGGCCAGCCCTTCAAGCTCGATATCGAAAAGGCCAAGGCACTGCTGACCGAAGCCGGTTATCCCAACGGCTTTGAAGCAAACGTGCTGATCGGCACGCTGCCGCATTCCGCCCCGATCGCCCAGAGCATTCAGCAGAATGCCTCCAAGGTCGGCGTCAAGCTCAACCTCGAGCGCATGGCCAATGCCCAGCTGTTTGCCCGCATCCGGGGTCGCGAATTCCAGACCGGCATGCTTGCCTGGCAGACCAGTGTGCCGGATGCGCACGGCAACGCCTCTCGTCTGGTTTACAACCCGGACAACCGGCCGGAAGCAAAGCTGACGCAGATGCCTTCGTGGCGGTCGGCCTTCCAGAATGAGGCGTTTAACACACAGGTCAAGGCAGCACTTCTCGAAGGCGATCCGGAAAAGCGCAACCAGATCTATTACCAGCTTCAGAAGGACGTCATGGAAAAGGGCCCTATGGCCATCATGTTCCAGATGTATAACATCCTGGGCATGAGCGATAAGGTTCAGAATTGGACCTGGAACGGCTTCCGCGTTTATTACGACCTGGCCTCCAAGTAAGCGGCCCGATCATGGCGGACCTCACTCACTCGATTCCCCGCAGCAATGCGGGGAACGGGACGAAGCCAAACCCGGTTCTCGTCGTGCTGAGCATTCTCGGCAAGACGCTGCTGCCGGTCTTCGTCACCCTGTTCGGCCTCGCGGCCCTGACATTTTTCATCGGCAGAATGCTGCCGATCGATCCGGTTGCCTCCATCCTCGGCGATAACGCCACCCAGGAGGCTTATGAAAAGATGTCGGCGGCGCTCGGCATGGACAAGCCGCTCTGGTATCAGTTCGGCGTCTATGTGAAGGGCATCCTGTCGCTCGATTTCGGTGATGCGCTGACGACGGGCAAGCCCGTTATCGACGACATCGCCCGTGTCTTTCCAGCCACCATCGAGCTTGCCACGCTGTCGATCATCATCGGCACCGGTTTCGGCATTCCGGCCGGCGTGCTGTCGGCCATGTACCGCAATTCCTGGCTGGACAATGCCATCCGTTTCACCGGCCTGATCGGTTATTCGGCGCCAAACTTCTGGCTCGGCCTGATGGGGCTTGTCCTGTTTTACGCCACGCTCGGCTGGATCGGCGGGCCGGGGCGCATCGATTTCATCTATGAATTCGATATCGAACCGATCACCGGCTTCTACCTGATCGACACCGCATTGGTGGGCAACTGGGAAGTGTTCCGCAACGTTTTCGGCCACATCATCCTGCCGGCCTCGATCCTCGGTTTTGGCGCGCTTGCCTATATCAGCCGCATGACGCGCTCCTTCATGATCGAGCAGTTGAGCCAGGAATATATCGTCACCGCCCGTGTCAAAGGCCTGTCCTGGGCACGCACGGTCTGGATCCACGCCTTTCGCAATGTGGCGGTGCAGGTGATGACCGTCGTGGCGCTCTCCTATGCCTTCCTTCTCGAAGGCGCGGTGCTGACCGAGACGGTGTTTGCCTGGCCCGGTTTCGGCCGCTACCTCACCAATGCGCTTCTTGTCGGTGACATGAATGCGGTCGTGGGCTGCTCGCTCCTCGTCGGCGTCATTTTTGTCACCCTCAATCTCATCTGCGATCTTCTTTATCGCGTCTTCGACCCCAGAACCCGCTGAGGCCGCCATGACTGACAAAGCCATAACTTCGCCGGCCGTTGCCGCCGCTGCCCATACCGGGCTTGCGGCCTGGCTGCGCGCGCCGGTTCCGACCTCGCCCTCGCATGCCCGCATGCAGCAACTCTGGCTGCAATGGCGGCGGTTGCGCGCCAACGGTTCCGCGCTGTTCGGATTGTGCGTTATCGTCATTCTGCTGATCGCGGCCACCTTCGCGCCGCTGCTCGCCACGCATGACATTTTCGAGCAGAACCTTGCCACACGCCTGCTGGCGCCATCGATGGAGCATTGGCTCGGCACGGATGAACTCGGGCGCGATGTCTATAGCCGCCTCCTGTTCGGCGCCCGTATCACGCTTTACATCGCGCTTCTGACCACCGTCATCGTCGCGCCGATCGGCCTGATCGTCGGCACCACGGCCGGTTATCTCGGCGGCTGGGTCGATACGGTGCTGATGCGCATCGTCGACGTGTTTCTGGCTTTCCCCAACCTCATCCTCGCGCTTGCCTTCGTCGCGGCGCTTGGGCCTGGCATCGAGAATGCCATCATCGCCATTTCGCTCGCCTCATGGCCGCCGATCGCCCGCCTTGCCCGCGCCGAAACGCTGACCATCCGCAAGTCGGATTACATTGCCGCCGTGCGCTTGCAGGGGGCGTCCAGCCTGCGCATCATCTTCGGCCATATCATGCCGATGTGCATTCCCTCGGTCGTGGTGCGCGTCACGCTCAACATGGCGGCCATCATCCTCACCGCCGCCGGCCTCGGTTTTCTCGGTCTCGGCGCCCAGCCGCCAAGCCCGGAATGGGGCACGATGCTGTCGTCGGGCCGTGAATTCGTGATGACCAGCTGGTGGATCGCCGCCATTCCCGGAACCGCCATCCTCATCACCAGCCTTGCCTTCAATCTGTTGGGCGATGGCCTGCGCGACGTACTGGATCCCCGCCATGGATAAGCCCGAGGTTGCACCCCTTATCGACGTCAAGGATCTGACGATCCGCTTCGAGACACCGCAGCGCACGTTTGATGCCGTGCGCGGCGTGTCCTTCACCATTGGCCGGGAAAAGGTCGGCATTGTCGGCGAAAGCGGCTCGGGCAAATCCCAGACTGGCCGCGCGCTCCTGAAGCTGACGCCAAAAGTGGCGACCATCAGCGCCGCCCACATGCGCTTCAAGGATACCGACCTTCTCGCCGCAAGCGAAAAGGACATGCGCAAGATCCGCGGCAATCACATCTCGATGATCCTGCAGGACCCGAAATATTCGCTCAATCCGCTGATGCGGATCGGCCAGCAGATTGTCGAAGCCTATCGCCTGCACCACAAGTCACCGAAGGCAGAGGCGCGGGAAAAGGCGCTCGCCATGCTGGAATCGGTGCAGATCCGCGATCCCGAGCGGGTGTTCACCCTCTTTCCGCACGAAGTGTCCGGCGGCATGGGCCAGCGCATCATGATCGCCATGATGCTGATCCCCGAGCCGGATCTGATCATCGCCGACGAACCCACCTCGGCATTGGATGTGACGGTACGCCGTCAGGTTCTGACCATTTTGGATGAACTGGTAACGCGGCGCGGGACCGGGCTGATGTTCATCAGCCATGACCTCAATCTCGTCGCCGGTTTCTGCGACCGGGTGCTCGTCATGTATGCCGGCCGCATCATGGAAGATCTGCCGGCCAAGGACCTGCACAAGGCGCAGCATCCCTATACGCAGGCACTGTTGCAGAGCCTGCCGCGCCTCGACAGCGAAACCGAGGAACTGAAAGTGCCTGTGCGTGATCCGGCATGGCTTGATGGTCCCGTCTATCGCAATGGAGTTTTGGCATGACACCGGCCATGAAACAGACAAGACCGCTTATCGAGGCGATTGGCCTCTCCATCAGCTTTGGTCCGCAACATGCCCGCAACCGCGTCGTGGATGACGTGTCCTTCCGCATCGGCAAGGGCGAGGCCTACGGCCTGATCGGCGAATCCGGCTGCGGAAAGTCGACGATCCTGCGGGCCTTGTCCGGCCTCAACGATGATTATGACGGTGCGCTCACCCTCAATGATCGCGAACTGCCGAAAAAGCGCGAAAAGGATTTCTTCCGCCGCGCCCAGATGGTGTTTCAGGATCCATACGGTTCCCTGCATCCCCGCAAGATCGTCGAAAAGGTCCTTTCCGAGCCGCTGCGCATTCACGGCTTCGATCGCCATTCGGAACGTATCGCCGAAACGCTGGATGCCGTCGGTCTTGGCGCCTCGTTCCGCTATCGGTATCCGCACGAACTCTCCGGCGGCCAGCGCCAGCGTGTGGCGATTGCCCGTGCGCTGATCATCGAGCCAGAGATCCTGCTGCTCGACGAGCCCACCTCGGCGCTCGACGTCTCGGTACAGGCGGAAATCCTCAATCTCCTGAAACGCCTGCGGGTGGAGCGAAACCTCACCTATCTCATGGTCAGCCATGATCTGGCGGTCATCGCCCATATCTGCGAGCGCGCCGGCATGATGTACAAGGGGCGTATCATCGAAGAACTGACGTCGCAGCAGATCCGCAAGTCCGAAGCAAAAGAGGATTACACGCGGGAGTTTCTGCAGGCGAGTGTCGAGGCCGTGGAGCGCAGCCCGGAGGTGGCGGCATGAGCAGGGTGCCATCCTCTGCCGAGACGTCGATAACCAATCCGGGTGCCGACTGGCAAGCCTACGAAAATCCCGCTGCCGCAGGGTTCAGCGAGAAGAAACTGGAAGCGGTGCGCGCTGTGGCGGCATCGCAGGCCACCGACATGCTGCTCGTCATCCGCCACGGCAAGGTGGTCCTGTCGATCTGTGATGCGGGACAAAAGTTTCTCTGCCATTCGATGCGCAAGAGCTTTCTGGCGGCTCTGATCGGTTTCGAGGTGGAGGAGGGGCGGATCGATCTATCGGCCACGCTGGAAAGTCTGGATATCGACGATCGCCAGCGTTTAAGCGCGGTCGAGCGACAGGCAACCATCTATGATCTGCTGACGGCCCGTTCCGGCATCTACCATCCGGCCGGTTATGAAACGCCATGGATGCGCATGATCAAGGAGAGGCGCCATTCGCACGCGCCGGGCACTTTCTGGTGTTACAACAACTGGGATTTCAACGCGCTTGGCACGATCTTCGAAAAGCTGACCGGCGAATCGGTGCATCAATCCTTCCTCCGCCGCATCGCCGGGCCGATCGGCATGCAGGATTTCACCATCGACGGCGAAAAGCCGGATGGCTGGCACGAGAGTTTTCAGATCAGCGAACATCGCGCCTACCCCTTCCGCATGTCGAGCCGCGATCTCGCCCGTTTCGGTCAGCTCTACCTGCAAAACGGTGTTTGGAACGGCTCAGCCGTTCTGCCTGCCGGCTGGGCCCAGGAATGTGTGCTGCCTTATTCGCATGCCGGCGCTCTTGGTGGTTATGGCTATATGTGGTGGCTGGAGCGTGAGGGCGTGTTTCTGCCGGGCGTCATCACGCCGAAAGGCAGTTATGCCGCCAACGGTGCCGGCGGGCATTATTGCCTCGTGATGCCGGCGCTGGACATGGTCGTCATCCACCGCGTCGATACCGAAAAGGAAGGACGGTATGTCACACGCTTCGGCGTCGGAAAGCTGTTGCGCCATCTTCTGGCAGCGCTCGACGATACGTCCTGAGTGCGGCTGCCTGCAAACATTTGTTTCCCATGAACCGTGCTCCCGGCGCGGCCGGGATGGTGCATGTCCATTTTTCCAGAAAGAGTTTTCGCAATGACCGTCATCGAAACCATCGCAGCCTGGTGCGCCGCACCACCTGCCACCAGCGAAACGGCCCGTCGCCTTGCCCGCGAAGCGATCAGCGATACGATCGCCTGCCTTTACGCCGGCCGCAACGATATGAGCACGCTGGCGGTTTCCCGCGCGTTCGGCTGGCAGCTGGCAGGTGAGGCGGCGCTTGTCACCGGTGGCCGGCAATCGCCCTCCGTCGCGGCCCTGATCAACGGCACGGCGGCGCATGCGCTCGATTACGACGATAATTTTCGTCCCGGCATGAGCCACGCCTCCGCCGTCATCGTGCCGGCACTGCTGGCGGTGGCGGATCGCGTCAATACCAGCGGCAAGGCGCTGGTCGATGCATATCTTGTGGCCTTGCAGGCACAGGCCTTTGTCGGCAGCGGCGTCGCCGGCTCGCATTACACGGCCGGCTGGCACGGCACTTCCACGGTCGGCAGCATCGGCACGGCGGCCGGTGTCGCAAAACTCATCGGTCTCGATGCTGCCGGCATTGCCCGAGCACTCTCGCTTGGCGCCAGCATGGCCTCCGGCACCAAGGGCCAGTTCGGCACGCCGGTGAAGCCGTTCCACGCCGGCATGGCGGCGCGCAATGCCGTGGAAGCCGCGCTGCTGGCGGCGGAAGGTCTGCGCGGTCGTCTCGATATTCTCGAAGGCGAACAGGGGTTTCTGGAGATGTTCGGCGGTGAAAACCCTAAAGGCTATGATATCGCCGAGATTGCCGCGACGCGCGATCACACGGTGGAAACGGTCGGCGTCATGCCAAAGCTGCATCCCTGCTGCGGCTCCACGCATCTCATCGTCGATGCGGTGCTCGACCTGATGAAGGACACGGATATCGATCCGGATGCGATCGTTTCCGCCGAATGCCATGTCGGCATCGCCAATTACCGCAATCTTGCCTATTCCGAGCCGAAGGATGAAATGCAGGCACGTTTTTCCATGCAATATTGCCTTGCTCTGGCGCTGCGCAGAAAAACGCTTTCATTGTCGGATTTCACACCTGATGCCGTGGAGATTTTTGCAAAGGACGCGTTGCTGCCGAAAATTTCCATGACACATTACAGCGCTGCGGAAGAGGCCGAGGCGATGAGCTATCTTCCCCACACGCTGAAGATCACGCTGATGGATGGCACGATTCTCGAAACCCAACGCGCGGCAGCACGCGGCGGCATCGCCAATCCGTTTTCGCAAGCCGATCAGCGCACGAAATTTTTCGATTGCCTGAACGATGTGGCCGGCGCCGAGACGATACATTCACGTCTGCAGTCCCTCGAAAACCAGAAGGATCTGCGTTTCCTCGGCACGTTGTTTGACAACCAGTCGGTTGCGGCTTGACGTGAATTACGGAAGCGAAACACGGTCGGTCAGAATGCCGACCTCTTCCGCCCGTTTCCAGAAATGGCCGGCACTCTTGCAACGCAGGCGATAGGATCTGTAGAGGCGGATTTCGACCGTAATGTCGTGCTCCGGTTCCGCAGCCCGCACCAGCTGGCCGCTCCGGATCTCGTTGACGGCAAGGCTTTCCGGTATCCAGGCAAGGCCATGACCGGCCATCGCCATGGCTTTCAGGGCGGCGGACATGGCGTTTTCATAAACAGTGTTGAGCCGGAAGGGCGCCTTTTCGAAAATCGCCTTCGGCAATGCCTGCGCGAAAAACGAGCTGTCGCGATAACTCAGATAATTCACCGGCTCACCGTCGAGCGTCAGCCGGTGCAGCGGTTCACCGTTGTTGTCAGGTGCGGAGATGGCGATCACCCGTTCCGAACCGAGCGTCAGGCAGGGGTAATCGGCCAGATCGCGGATCGCCGGCACGCAGTCATGCGCATAGGTCAGCAGGAAATCGCATTCGTTGCGAAACAGTTTCGAAACATTGCCGGAAAAGGACGAATAGGCCTCAGCAAACCGTGTGCGGAATGGTGCGCCATTCGCCTCTATCCTTTCCATCCAGACCGGAAAGAACGTCAGAACCAGCGTGCTCATCGTGGCGAAAGACAGTATTTCGTCGGAAGCCTCATGCCGCTGGCGGGTTTCCTCACGCAGCGCGACGATGGAATCCACGGCCCGTCTCGCCCGTGGCAGAAAGCTCTGACCCGCTTCGGTCAGCCGGACCGGATAGGTGGAGCGGTCGATCAGCGGCAGACCGGCCCATTCTTCCAGCTGGCGGATTCGGCGGCTGAGTGCCGATTGGGTGATGTTGCGGTCATTGGCAGCCAGCGTAAAATTCATGAAATGCGAGAGGCTGAGGAAATCTTCCAACCATTTGAGTTCCACCGCTCCGTCTCCGTTCTTCCCGGCACGGCCGGAAAACGGCAGTTCCAGAACAAGAATTCAAAGCGCGTACCATGCGGTCTGCCGTCCGCCCTTGCAAGTGTGTTGCGATCACGTGCAGCGGTTCGGCAGTCTCATTTTCGGCATTCATGCCATCAGCGGCGCATCGGTCATTTTTTGCTTGCCAATGCGCCGCTAATTCTCGGGAAGTGTTTGCTATTTCACGAACAGCTGACGCGGAAAGTGGGTGAGCTTTTCATAGCCTGTTTCGGTAATGGCGATGGTTTCCGACATGCCGAATCCGCGCGCCAGAACGTAGGTGTGGAATGTCTGGCCCGGCTCGAAAACCCAGTCGCATCCGGCCGCCGCTTCCAGTGGTTCGCCACCATTGGGCTGCAGCAGCAGGCCAACGGAATAGAAGGTCTTGTTGGTATAGGTTTCGCGCAGGCCCGCAGACAGCACGCCGTCGCGATAGATCGCGTCGGGAATGCCGGCGGAAACACCCGGCTTCACCTCGCGCATGGCGGCATCCTGAATGGCGATGAGCTGCTCGACAACCTTGTGGTCGTCGTCCTGGACGGGGCCGACGCGGATCGGCCGCATGAAACGGGCGTGATAATGCCGGACATTCGGCGTCGTTTCGATCTGCACGATATCGCCGGCTTCTAGAATCCGGTCGGAATAACCGCCATGCAGATGAAAGGCGCGCTCGCCGGAAGACATCACGCCGGGGCCGGGCAGGTCGCTGCCGGCGCGGATCATCGCGGCACACACTTCGGCGGCCATTTCGCGTTCGCTGACACCGACGGCGGCGCTGTCGATCGCCGCCTGCATGCCGGCTTCGGCCGCCTTGGCGGCGCGGCGCTGATAGGCGATTTCCGCGGGTGACTTGATCAACCGCATGCGCGGCGTCATCAGGCTTTCATCCTGCCATTCGATGCCGGGAAGCGCCGATTTCAGATATTCGTAACGACCCGCAGACAGCGGCCAAGCGGAAAGTTCGATACCGAGCTTCGCGGTTTTGCCGATGCGGCTGGCAATGGCGTCGGCTGCCACCTTCATGCGGTCGTCGCTGTCGCTCCACATCACCCGGTCTGAAAACACGCAGGTGCTGTCGAGATAATATTCCTCGACATCGCGGCAGAACAGGGTCGGTTCGCCCTCGGCCGGAATGATGGCGAATTGCAGCGTGCCATAGGCGCGGGTGAAATAACCGGTCAGCCAGGTCACGGTTTCCGGCAGGAAGGCGATCAGGCCATCCAGCTGCTTTTCCCGCAGCGTCTTTTGGACACGGGCAAGGCGCTCGAGAAATTCTTCGCGTTCGAACCAGTAGGCAGTTTTTACCATTGTCATTTTCCTTGAGGATCAGCCGTTCTGGACGAGTTCGGCAAAGCGCGTCAGCATGGTCTTGGCTTCCGCCGCCTCATGCGCCTGCGCCTTCAGGTCGTCGATATTGGCGCCGTCCTTTTCCATCCGCTCGCGGTTTTCGTCGAACCAGATCACGGCCTGCGCCTTGGTGACTTCTGGATGGCCCTGAATGCCCCAGATATCCTCGTCCTTGTAACGCCAGATCTGGTTCGGGCAGTCGTCGGAATAAGCCAGCACCGTCATGTCCGGATGCTGCGCCTTCACCTCGTCATTGTGCCAGACGAACATGTGGACGTTTTCGACCAGGTCGCGGGCCAGCTTGTCGGTGGCGGCAGCTTCGGTCAGCGGCAGGTCCTTGTAGCCGATCTCGCAGGAGGTGCGGCGGAACACCTGATCCTTGCCGCACAGCGCCGAAGCCAGAATCTGGCTGCCGAAGCAGATGCCGAGCATGGGAATCTGCTTCTCCGCAGCCTCCTGAATCAGTTCGTGTTCGCGCAGGATGAAAGGCACGTCTTCATAGGCGCCATGGGCGCTGCCGGACAGAAAAATGCCGTCATAACCATCCAGCGAAGCCGGAAACTGGCCGTCATAGGCCCAGTATCGATCGACCTTCAGGCCCCACGCCTCGAACCTGTCATCCAGTTTGGCAACCGACTGAAATTTGCGGCCATTGCCGAGATAAAGAAGGCGCCCTGCCATGTCATTCCCCGTTTTAATTTCTGAACACCATTGGTATACCGATGGTGTTCGTGGTGCAATCGCGAAATCCGATGTCGGGGCGACGCTGTTGTGCGATAGTACGGAGCAGACGAAAGGGCAGGCATGCGTATCGATCTCAATTCCGATCTCGGCGAAGGTTTTGGCCCCTGGGCGATGGGCGATGATGCCGCCATGCTCGACATCGTCAGCACGGCCAATATCGCCTGCGGTTTCCATGCCGGTGATCCGGATATCATGCGGGCCACCGTGCGGTTGGCGAAGGCGCGTGGTGTGGCGGTCGGCGCGCATCCCGGTTATCGCGATCTGATCGGTTTTGGCCGCCGCCGTCTGCCCGGCGTCACCGTGTCGGAGGTGGAAACGCTGGTCGCCTATCAGGTCGGCGCACTTGCCGCGGTCTGCGCTCTCGAAGATCACCCGATGACGCATGTGAAAACCCATGGCGCGCTTGGCAATGTCTGCGCCGATGACGATGCCATGGCGCTGGCCGTTGCCCGCGCCATCAAGGCGGTCGATCCAAAGCTGGCTTTCATGGTGATGCCGGGCACGGCGACCGCGCGCGCCGCAGATGCACTGGGCCTGACCGCCATCAACGAGATTTATGCCGACCGCACCTATGCCGACACGTTCAACCTGTCGCCGCGCTCCGAGCCGGGTTCGGTCATCCATGATGCGAAAATGCTTGTCGAACGCGTCATGGAGATGGTGTCGGCAGGACGGATCACCGCGACCTCCGGCAAAACTCTGTCGGTGCCTATCGATTCCGTCTGCGTGCATGGCGATACACCGGGCGCGGTGGAGATGGCAAAAACCTTGCGGGTGGGTCTGGAAGACAACGGCTGGAGGATTGCGCCCGGTTTGTCCAATATTTAGCCCCAAAACCGCCTGTCACCCGGACGGCAGAGACTGTTGAGCGCGTCCGCAAGGCGTTTCTGGTCGTGGATAAAAAGCTCTTCGGCAGCATCGGCGGAAATCGCCTTGAACCGGAAATGTTGGCCGCTCGGCATTTGCGCAAGGCGGGCGAGATCGACCGAGGCGACAGTGGCGATTTTGGGGTAACCGCCGGTCGTCTGGCCATCGGCGGACAGCACGATCGGTTTGCCGGAACCCGGCACCTGAATGGAGCCGACCACGGTCGCGTCCGAAATGATGTCATGTCCCTTGTCAGCCGTCAGCGGCGGCCCGTCCAGCACCATCGCCATCCGGTCGCGCGACGCGGTCACCTCGAACGGCCCGGTGGTGAAGGTCGCCCATGTCTCGCGGTCGAAATAGTCGTCCTGCGGACCCGGCACGACCGTGATCGGCTCCGGCCTGCGAAAATAGGGCAGGCCAAGTGCCAGCAGTTCCAGATCGCCCGGTTTACCGAGGGGCAACACGTCACCCGCTGCAAGTTTGCGTCCGTCGAGGCCACCAAGCCCGGTGCGCAGATGCGTGGAACGGCTGCCCAGCACCGGTGTCGTGGTGATACCCCCCGAGATGGCGAGATATCCCCAGACGGCGCCGCGCAGGGCGCCGATTTCTAGGTTTTGGCCTTTGCGCAGGATATGGCTTTCCCACGGCGCAACAGGCTGCCCGTCGATCTCGATCCGGCAGGCGCCGCCCGTCACCGCGATCATAACGTCCTCATCGGCCTCGATCGCGCCACCGGCCAGAGCGAACTCGATGGCAGCGGCCTCAAAATCGTTGCCGACAAGCGCATTGGCAATGGCGTGAGATGCACGGTCTATCGCGCCCGACGTGGAAACGCCGAACGCCCGAAAGCCGTAACGGCCACCGTCCTGAATGGTCATCAGCGGACCATGGCGCAGGATTTTCAGAGTTCTGCTCACGGAGCAATCTCCCGCACGATGACATCACCTTTCGCCGCGCGCTGATCCAGATCTGCAGCTTGGTCCGCCTCGATGCGGCGAAAACGGATGCGGTCGCCGGCCACGAGAAGAAACGGCACGTCGCGTTTCGCATCGAACAGTTTTGCCGGCGTGCGGCCGATAAAACGCCAGCCGCTCGGGCCGGGCAGCGAATTGATACTCGACTGTTTTCCGCCAATACCGACGGCACCAGCTTCGATACGTTGGCGCGGAACGGCAAGCCGCGGTGTATGCAGGATTTCGGGCAATCCGCCGAGATAGGCAAAGCCCGGCGAAAACCCGATCATGTAGACCCGGTATTCGGCTCCCAGATGCAGGCGGATGATGTCCTCAACGGATAGCTCTTTCTTCCGTGCCAGATCATCGAGATCGGCCGCATGTTCGCCCCCGTAAACAATGGGGAACTCGAAAATCCGTCCGCCCATATCGGCGGCGCCCTTCAAGGCGGCACGCTGCATCAGTTCCGTTGCCATCACCGAACCTCGCACCACTTGCGGATCATAGATCACGGTGAGCGATCGATAGGTCGGAACCGTTTCCAGTAGCCCTGCGGGCGGTTCTGTCGAAAGAGACGCATCGAGCGCCAGAACCAGCCGGTTCGAGGTCTCGTCGATCGTGTTGGAAAATTCCACCGTGACGGCACGGTCACCCGCCCGGATGATGCGCGGGTAGCTTATCTCAGGCGGGTTGGACATCGCCGATCCTGTCCAGTTCGGCCAGAACCTTGGTCGCCACCTGCATCCCGGTCTTTTCCAGCGCTTCCCGTGTCGAACCGCCGATATGCGGTGTCAGGATTAGGTTGGGACATTTTAGCAGCGGATGCCCGTCCTCGATCGGTTCATGGTGCAGCACGTCCAGCCCGGCACCGGCGATGGTGCCGGTGTTGAGCGCATCCGCCAGCGCCTGTTCGTCGATCAGCGTGCCGCGCGCCGTATTGATCAGCAGCCCTTGCGGGCCGAGCATCGCAAGCCGGCGGGCATCGATCGTCGGCGTCGCTTCGGGCACGCCGTGTAGTGACAGAATGTCGGACCATTCGCAGAGCTGGTCGATATCCTGCATCGGCAATATGCCGTCCTTGATCAGATCCGCGTCCGGTGTGAAACGCGACGAAACCGCAACCTGCATGCCAAAAGCCAGTGCCAGGCGTGCGACCAGCCGGGAAATATTGCCGTAGCCGATCAGCCCCAGCCGGCGTCCCGAAATCTCGAATGTCGGATGGGTGACGCGAAAATTGCCGTTTCCGGTCCGCGAGGCATGGTCGGCGGCGATCAGCGATCGCGAACAGCCGAGGATCAGCGCCATCACCAGTTCGGCGACCGATTGCGCATTGGCGCCCGGCGTATTCACCAGCGGTATGTCGCGTTGCGCCAGCGATGGTTTGTGCACCTTGTCAGTGCCGGTGCCATGAACGCCGACCACTTTCAGATTGGGAGCGGCGGCAATCTCGTCGGCCGAAAGACCGTGGTTGCGGGTGATGACGACTTCTGCCTCGGCAAGATGCGGCCGAAGCGTATCGAGGCGCGTATCTGCCGCGGTATGAACCTGAAGCCCTCGGCTTTCCAGAAGGCGGATCGCCGTTTCGGCGATTGGCTGGACGATCAGGCACTTGCGCGGCGAATGTGGCATTTCATCTCTCCAGCGGCGGATCGAGGCAGAGTGCGGAAAGCAGGCGGGCCGCCTCGGCAAAGTCCGCGATGTCCATCTGCTCGTCCGGATTATGGCTTCCATTGGCGTTGCGAATAAAAAGCATGCCGGTCGGTACCCCGGCATCGGCAAACACCGCAGCATCATGTCCGGCGCCGCAGGCCATGGTCAATGTGTCTATGCCATGCGCGGCAGCCAGCGCTTCGAACGATTGCACGATAGCATCATCCATCTGTGCCGGTTTGCTGTCGGTCAAACGGCCAAGCTCGAATTTCACCTGATGCGCGGCCTCTATACGCGCCACGGTATCGCGCACGATGGTCTGCATCGCCGTCAGCGTCTCCGGCTGCTGGCTGCGGATGTCGAGCGCAAAACTCAGTTTGCCGGCAACCTTGCTGAAGGCGGCCTCCTTGGCATCCGTGGAAAATTGCCCGAAGGTCACTACGAGATCCGCACCGGCTTCCGCCAGCGCGATCCATGCCTTGTCCAGTTCCGTCACCAGAGCCGCCGCCGCCCGCACGGCGTCGCTGCGATATTCGCGCGGCGTCGCGCCCGAATGCGCATACGTGCCGATGCATTCCGCCTCACGGAAACGGAAGGAGCCGCGAATGCCGGTGACGATGCCGAGCGGTATCTCGCGTTCGATCAGAACCGGCCCCTGCTCGATATGTGGTTCGATGAACATCGCGATATCGGCCGGATCGAGATAGGACGTGCCGGTCTTGAGAAAGGCGGTATCGCCACCGGCCGCATCGATTGCCGCGCCAAGCGATATCTGATCGGATGAACGCGTGACCTGATCGAGTTCACGCGCCGTCAGCTTTCCGAACGCCGCGCGACTGCCGATATAGGAGGCGCCGAACCATGTGCTTTCTTCGGCGCGGATCGCCATGATGGTGATGTCGCGCGGCGGGCGAATGTTGCCGCGCACGTAGCCGGATACGACGGCAAGTCCCATCAGTACGCCGGCAGCACCGTCGAAATTGCCGCCCATCGGAACGGAATCGAGATGCGAGCCGATGAAGATGCCGGGGCCTTCTTCGCGACCCTTCAGCGTCATGTAAAGGTTGCTACCCGGATCGGTCTTAATCTCGAGGCCGAGCTTGCGGGCCTCGCGGCGCACCATGTCATGGGCAATCTGCTCGCCAAGACCGAAGGATGTTCGGGTAATGCCGCGCGCATTGCCGGTGCGGCGCTTCAATTCGTCGAACAGCCGCTCAGCAAGGGCGATATCCACCGGCGCATGGTTGGATTGCTCCAGCGTCTGCCGCTGCACTGCTTCTGAATGGGCAATCATCAGCGGGCCAATCTCTTGATAATGCTGTCTCGAACATGGGCAAGGTGCTGGCGCATCGCATCGGCGGCATCGTCTGCCCGGCCGTCCCGTAGGGCGGTCACGATGGCGAGATGTTCCTGACAGGTGACTTCGAAACGCTCGGGAATGCTGCGCAGGTCGAAAATCTGGGTCTGGCGTCGAAGCGTGCGGATGATCTGCGCCAGTTGCGGATTGCCCGCTGCCTCGCCGATGCCGTCATGCAGACGGTCATCGACATCGCGCACCGATCCACGATCCGGCTTGCCGTCGGGCGCCGTCGCATTGTGCAGCAGGTCCTTCAGGTCGATTTCCAGAGCGCCCAAAATCTCGGGCTGCATATGGCCGGCTGCCAGCCTTGCCGCCTCCGGCTCCAGCAGTTGGCGGATCTGCAGCGCATCCATGTAGTCCTCGATGCGCATCTGCTTGACTTGCAATCCGCTTCTGCCCTGGCGAATGAGCAGGCCTTCGCCTTCCAGCATCAGCAGCGCATCGCGGATCGGGGTGCGGGACATGTTCAGCGTTTCGGCCAGCCGCCGTTCGGTGATCATCACGCCCGGTTTTGCCTGCCCGGAAAGGACAAGGTTGAGGATCTGTTCGTAAGCCTGAAGGGCAAGGCGCTTGTCGGTCTCGATCAGCATCGTCTCTGTCTCTTCCTCCCGCATGGCAGCGGCATCTCTGTGTGACGATTCGGTGCCACATCAACCTCGCATTGTCATCTCGCCAACCTATCCGCGCAGGTCAAGTGCACAGTTTTTAAGCGTGCCGAAATTTTGTATTCCGATGGTTGACGACTGGTATACCATTCCGTAGGTTGACGCAATAACAGGCTTCAAGCCGATAAGAGGGAATGTGATTGTGAATTCGATTGTCGCGCCCAACCTGCCATTTTCACGCGAAGAGCATCTTCAGCGGCAGGACGTGCTGCGGGCGGAACTGGCCGCGCGCGGCGTCGATGCGATGCTCGTTTTCGCGCAGGAAAGCATGTACTGGCTGACGGGTTACGACACCGGCGGCTTCGTTTATTACCAGTGCCTTGTTGTGCCGACCGATGGCCGCGCCCCGATCCTTCTGACGCGCCGCCCGGATCTGGTGCAGGCGCGCCAGACCAGCGTCATCGAGGATATCCGCATCTGGTGGGATGCCGAGGATGCCAATCCGGCCGCCGACCTGAAGGTCATTCTCGAAGAGCTGGGTCTTGGCGGCAAGAGGATTGCCATCGAGCTGAACACCCATGGCCTCACCGGCTGGAACCTCTATCGCACCCAGCAGACGATCGGAGACTGGTGCACGCTTGAAGACGATCGTCACCTGATCCGCTGGCTGCGTGTCGTCAAGTCGCCGGCCGAAATCGAATACACCCGCAAGGCGGCGCGCATTCTCGATACGTCGCTGGAGGCGGTCATTGCGGCGGCTCGCCCCGGTGCGCTCGATAGCGACCTGAAGGCCGTCTACCTGACCTCGATCCTCGGGCAGGGCGCCGACATGCCGCCCAATGCGCCGCTGTTCAATTCCGGCCCGCGCGCCGTTTATGGCCGTGGTGTTTCCGATCCGCGCCGGCTGGAAGCGCAGGATCAGATCCTCGTTGAATATCCGGTGGCTTACCGCCGTTACAACGTGAAGACCGAATGGACCATCCTGTTCGGAAAAGTCTCCGATGCGCATCGCAAGATGTACGACGTCGGCATGGAGACCTTGCGAAAAATGACCGAGATCGCCCGCCCGGGCACGACGCTGGGCGAAATCTTCGATGTCTATGCCGATGGTCTCGACAAGGGCGGCTACAAGCGTGCCCGTTACGGCGCCACCGGTTATTCGGTCGGTTGCACCTTTGCGCCGACCAGCATGGATGTGCCGCCGATGATCTATTCCGGCAATCCGACCGAATGCCGGCCCGGCATGACGCTTTTCTATCACGTGATGAATGGCGACGCCGATACCGGCCTTGCCATGGGCGTCGGCCACACGCTGCTGGTGACGGAAGGCGCACCGGAAGTGCTGACCGCCCTGCCGGAGGATCTGACCGTCATCACCTGACGGATTTCAACGATTGCCGGCGCCATAAAACAAGAAACGAAAAGGCGCCCGGCGGAATGTCAAAACCAAACGACAGAGGGCGAAATGACGACTTTTATGATTACCCGCCGCACGGTGGTAATGGGCATGGCCGCCACGGCAATGCTTCCAGGCATCAGCTTTGCGCAGTCTGCCACGCCCAAGCCGGGCGGTACGCTGAAGATCAGCCACTCGACGCGTATCGCGACGCTGAATGTGCTGAACTGCTCCGGCCCGGCCGAATATCCGGTGGTGGATATGCTGTATTCCGGCCTGACCCGCATGGGCCCGGACAACAAGCCTATGGCCGACCTTGCCGAGCGCTGGGAAGGCAGTGAAGATGCAAAAACCTTCACCTATTTCCTGCGCAAGGGCGTTACCTTCCATGACGGTTCGCCCTGCACGGCGGACGATGTGGTCGCTACCTTCCAGGCGATCCTGAACAAGGATGTGCCGGCGGCTGCCCGCTCGGTTCTCAACATGATCGACACGATCGAGGCTGTCGACGCCACCACCGTGCGCTTCAATCTGAAGACGCCGTTTGCCGACCTGCCGATCTCGACGGCGCATGCCAATGCCCGCATCGTTTCCAAGGCGGCCCTTTCCGGTCCGCGCGAAAAGCTTGATACGACCGCCAACGGCACCGGCCCGTTCAAGCTCGAAACCTACGACAGCGCCCGCATGGTGCGCCTCGTCAAGAACGAGAACTATTTCATCAAGGGCAAGCCGTATCTCGATGGCGTCGAGATGCATCTCTTCCCGGATCTTGCCGCCGAAAGCGCCAATTTCCTCAACGGCGCCATGGATATCATGCTCACCGTGCAGCAGGCGGATTTCGAGCGTATCACTGCTGCCAACGGCATCACCACCAAGCGCATTCCGTCCGGCCGTTTCGTCAACGTCACCATGCGTCAGGACCAGAAACCGTTCGATGACGTGCGCGTGCGCAAGGCGCTTGCCATGTCGGTCGATCGTGGCCTGCTGGTCGATATCGTGCTCGAAGGCCTCGGCCGCCCCGCTTACGACAACCTCGTCTCGCCGGAATTCCAGTACGCCATCAAGACGCCCGAGATCGCCTATGATCCGGAAGGCGCCAAGAAACTGCTGACTGAGGCCGGTTATCCGGATGGCATCAAGGTAACGCTGGTTGCTTCCAACCGTCCGGCGATCCGAGCCCAGGTGGCGGTTGCGCTGAAGGAAATGGCAAAGCCGGCAGGTTTCGACATCGAGGTCGAGACCATGTCACACGACACCTATCTGGCCAATGTCTGGATGAAGGGCAGCTTCTACATGGGTTATTGGGGCATGCAGGCCACCGAGGATGCCACGTTCAAGCTGCTTCTGACCTCCGACGCTTCTTATGAGGACACGGCCTGGAAAAACGCCGAGTTCGATACGCTGATATCAGATGCCCGTTCGACGACGGACACGGAAAAGCGGCGCGAACTTTATGCCAAGGCGCAGGAACTGCAGTTAAAGGACACGCCTTATATCGTGCCGATCTACGAGGACATCCTGACGGCAAACGGCAAGGGCGCGGAAGATTGGACGATCGCGCCGCTGTCCCGTTACTACTATGTCGAAAACGTCTGGCTGAATAAGGCCTGATGCCATGACCAGGGGTTATCTGATCAGGCGATTGCTCGCCATCTTCCTGGTGCTGGCCATCGTCACCTTCGCGGTCTTTGCGATCACGACGGTTCTACCCGGCAATGCCGCCATCATGATCCTGGGGGAATATGCCACCCCGGATGCGGTTGCGGCACTCGAGCGGCAATTGAACCTCGATCAGCCCTGGTACATGCAATATTTCAACTGGGTCGCCGGCATCCTGCGCGGCGATCTGGGCACCTCGTTGCGTCTGTCCCTACCGGTGTCCGACGTTGTCGGCGAGGCCTTTCTCAACTCGGCTCTGCTTGGCGTGACCGCGCTCGTCGCGGTCACGGTCATCGCCATCCCCTTGGGGGCGCTCGCCGCCCTCAAACGCGGCACCGCCGTCGATCTGGCGATCGGCCTGTTCAGCTATCTCGGTACGGCCTTGCCTGAATTCGTTACCGCGACGCTGCTTCTGGTGTTTCTCGCTGCCCCGAATTCCGGAATTTTCCCGGCCGGCGGTTTTGTTGCGCCCTGGGAGAACATGTCGGGCTTTGCCTATCACGTGGCGCTTCCGGCATTCACGCTCGGCCTCATTCTGCTCGCGCATATCTCCCGGCAGGTCCGCTCGGAAATGGCCGAAGTGCTGTCCTCCGATTACGTCCGCGCCGCGCGCCTGAAGGGTTTGACCGAACGCCGCGTCATCCGTCGCCATGCGCTGCCCAATTCTTTGGCGCCGGCCGTGGCCGTCATCTCGCTGGATATCGGTTACCTGCTCGGCGGCATCATCGTCGTCGAGGAAATCTTTGCCTGGCCGGGGCTTGGTCGCCTGCTGATGTATGCGCTGGAAAACCGCGATCTTCCGGTCATCCAGGCCGTCACGCTGCTTCTGGCCGCCGTTTATGCGCTGTCCAATCTCGTCTCGGACATCGTCATCGCCATGCTCGATCCGAGGGTTCGTTATGCGTGATTTCTTCAGTTCCCCGACTGCGGTGGTTGGCACGACCCTTCTGGTGATCGTGCTGACCGCCGCCCTTTTCGGGCCGTGGCTCGCCCCTTACGATCCGCAGACCTTTCACCCGATCGCGCGTCTGCAGGGGCCGTCCGCCGCGCATTGGCTTGGTACCGACCAGTTCGGCCGTGATCTCCTCTCTCGCGTTCTCAATGGAGCGCCTTCGACCGTCGCCTTCGGTGTGTTTGCAACGGCGCTTGGCGTCGGTGTCGGTTCGGTCATCGGCGTGATTGCCGGCGTGTCCGGTGGCTGGGTCGACAGTACCATCATGCGGATTCTCGATGGTCTTCTGGCCGTGCCGGATCTGCTCTTCACGCTTCTGATCGTCACCATGCTGGGGGGCGGCATGGAGCATGCGCTTCTCGCCGTCGCCGTCGCGTTCACGCCCGGCATGGCGCGTATCGCCCGCAGCGCCGTCCTCTCTGTACGTACCCGCGATTATGTCCGCGCCGCCATCGCCCGCGGCGAAAGCGGCTTTTACATCGTCGGCTGCGAAGTGCTTCCCAATGCGCTGAGCCCGATCGTCGTCGAGGCCACCATCCGCGTGTCCTTCGCCATCATGATCGGCGCAACGCTCGGCTTCCTTGGCCTCGGCGCCCAGCCGCCCAGCACCGAATGGGGGCTGATGGTCGCCGAAGCGCGGCAGTTCATGTTCCGCAATCCCTGGTGCGTGGCCATTCCCGGCCTGTCGATCGCCATGGCGGCGCTCGGTTTCAACCTGTTCGGCGATGCCCTGCGCGATGCCCTCGATCCCCGGAGAAGCCATTGACCTCCCCGCTCACTCCGGCCGTGACCGAAACCACCAAAGCCGCGCTGGCGATCCGTAACTATTCGCTGTCCTATCGCACAGCGGATGGCATCGTCTCGGCGCTGAAAAATATCGATCTCACCATCGCCAAGGGACAGACGGTCGGTCTCGTCGGCGAATCCGGTTCCGGCAAATCGTCGATGGCCTGGTCGATCATGCGTTATCTGCCGCCGAACGCGGTGGAAACGGCGGGTGCGATCCGTCTCGCCGGCGAGGAAATCCTCGACTATACGCCACGCCAGATGCTGGATATCCGCGGCCGTCGCATGGCCATGGTGTTTCAGGACCCATCGACATCGCTCAATCCGACCATCCGTCTCGGCGAACAGATTGCCGAGGTGCTGATGCGGCATCGTGGTCTTACCAAGGTCGAGGCCATGCAGGAGGCCGAAGCAGCCCTTGCCCGCACCGGCATCACCCACCCAAAGGACATGCTGCAGCGTTATCCGCATGAGGCATCGGGCGGCGAAAAGCAGCGCGTGGTCATCGCCACGGCCTTTGCCTGCGAACCGGAACTGATCATTTTCGATGAGCCGACCACAGCGCTCGATATTTTGACCGCCCGCCAGATCCTCGATCTGTTCAACCAGTTGCGCGAGGAAACCAATGTCTCGGCGCTCTACATCTCCCATGATCTCGGGCTGGTGTCGCGCGTGGTCGATGAGGTCTCGGTCCTGCACAAGGGGGTCATCGTCGAAAGCGGCAAGGTGGACGATGTGTTCCGTCGCCCCAAGGCCGATTATACTCGCCAGCTGATCGGCGCCGTGCCCAATCCCGACCGCTGGATCGGCATCGACGCGCCGGTCAATCCGGAACCGCTGATCAGCCTCGAGACGATCGGCGTGCATTACAATGCCCCGACCATGCTGCAGAAAATTTTTCAGCCGAAGGAAGCCGAAAAGGCCGGTTTCTGGGGTGCGAAAAACGTCAGCATGGACGTCCGCAAGGGCGAGTTGCTCGGTGTCGTGGGCGAAAGCGGCTCCGGCAAATCGACCATCGCCAAGGTGCTGGCAGGCCTTCAGGAATTTGACGGCAAGCTTCAGTTCGATGGCAAGACCTTTGCCAGCCGCAAGGATATCGACCGCGCCTATCGCCGCCGGGTGCAGCTGGTCTTCCAGCACCCGGATGCCTCGCTCAATCCGCGCCAGACGATCGGCACCATCATCGGTCGGCCGCTAAAGCTCTATGGCATCGTACCGGCCGACAAGGTCGCGGCACGGGTCGCCGATCTGCTGGAAATGGTGCGCCTGCCTGCCGATTATGCCAAACGTCACCCGCATCAGCTTTCCGGCGGTGAAAAGCAGCGTGTGGCGATTGCCCGCGCCTTTGCCGCCGAACCGGATCTCGTCATCTGCGACGAGGTGACGGCGGCGCTCGATGTGTCGGTTCAGGCGGCGGTGGCCGAGCTTCTGGTCAAGCTGCAGAAGGATACCGGCACGGCCTGCGTCTTCATCACCCACGATCTCAACCTCATCCGCCAGCTCGCGCATCGCATCGCCGTCATGCATCACGGTGCGCTGGTCGATTTCTTCGATGGTCCGGATGCCCGTTCGGATGATCGTGATCCCTATACCAAGGCCCTGCTGGACGCCGTTCCGGTTCACGCCGCTGCCGAGCAGTCGCAAGATATGATGGAAGGAAGTGCCCGATGACAAATGCCGTGGAACTCGCCGGCCGGATCGACCAAAAGGCCTGCCTCGACATTCTCGCCGACATGGTGCGGCACAAGAGCTATTCGGAAACGCCCGGCGAGCGCGTGCTGGCCGAACACATGGCCGATATCATGCGCGCCATGGGGCTGGAAGTCGAACTCCAGCCGGTGGTTGGCGATCGTGTGAATGCGATCGGCATCTGGCGCGGCACCGGCGGTGGCAAGAGCCTGTTGTTCAATGGCCATCTCGATACCAATCCGGCCACCGAAGGCTGGACCGTCGATCCCTGGGGTGGTGTTGTCGATGATGATTTCATCTACGGCATCGGCGTCTCCAACATGAAGGCCGGCGATGCTTCCTCGCTTTGCGCCGTCAAGACGCTGATCGACAACGGCATCCGCTTGAAGGGCGATGTCATCCTCACCTATGTGATCGGTGAATTGCAGGGCGGTATCGGCACGCTGCAGGCGGTACGCGCCGGCACCCGCGCCGACTATTTCATCAACTCGGAACCGTCCGACCTGCAGGCCATCACCATGCATGCAGCGGCCTTCACCTTCATCATCGAGATCGAGGGCGTCACCCGCCATCTCTCCAAGCGCGAGGCGGCCGTCGATGCCATCCGCGCCGCCTGCGAGCTGATCCCCGAACTCAGCGACATGACGTTTTCGGATGCGCCGACCGAGGAGCACAAATCGGTCAATCGCGTGCATGTTGGCGTCATGCACGGTGCGCTTGGCCGCGATCTGCATGAATGGCGCCCGCCGCAGGTGGCGGATTTCGTGCGGCTGAAGGGTTCGGGCCGGTATGGGCCGGGCCAGGCCAGAGAAAACGCGCTTGCCGATATCCAGAAGGTGCTCGATGGGCTTTGCGCGCGTCATCCGGGCCTGAAGGCAAAGGTGTCTGCCGAAACGAAAGATGATCAGCCGACCATGCCGGCCTTCGCGGTCGACAAGAACGCTCGCATCGTCACGGCGATCAATGCCGCCTACGAGGCGGTGCGCGGCGAAAAACAGCCGACCGGTGCCATCGCCCCGCCGGCCTATTTCGGCACCGATGCCGGTCATCTCTGGGCCGAAGGCGGCATGGAAGGTGTCGTCTGCGGGCCGGGCGGCCGCTACAACACCATGCCTGACGAACGTGTCGATATCGTCGATTACCTCGACATGATCCGCATCTATCTCATTACCATGACCGACATCTGCGAGGTCGCATGACGATGTATGTTCCCCAGGAATTTGCCGGCATGACGCCGGATGGCCGCAAGGTTCTCCTGAAATTCAAGCAGGCGGAATTTGCCGGCCGTTTGGCCGCCACCCGCCGCCGCATGAGGGAACGCGGGCTGGATGCGCTCGTCGTGTTCGCGCAGGAAAGCCATTACTGGCTGACGAGTTACGATACCGCCGGTTATGTCTTCTTCCAGGTCGGCCTTGTTCTGGCCGATGACGATAGCAAGACCGTGATGCTCACCCGCACACCGGATCTGCGGCAGGCCAATGTCGCCTCGCTTTACGATGATGTTCGCGTCTGGCTGAATGCCGAGGATGCCAACCCGGCTGAGGACCTGCGTGCCATCATGGCGGAGAAGGGTCTGAAGGGCAAAAAGGTCGGCGTCGAATATGCCACTTATGGCCTGACCGGCGCCAATGCCCGCATGGTCGACAAGGCGCTGGACGGTTTTTGCGTCACCGAAGACGCATCCGATATCGTGCGCACCGGCCGGCTGGTGAAATCGGCGGCAGAACTGCAGCATGTACGCATGGCTGGCAAGCTTGCCGATGCCGCCGTAAAGGCGGCGATCGATGTCACCCGGCCCGGCATTCCCGATACTGTCCTGAGCGGTGCTGCCTTGACCTCGATGCTCGCGGGCGGCGGCGATATCCCGTCCGGCGGCCCGCTCGTCAATTCGGGATCGCGCGCGCTTTACGGTCGCGGCATCGGTGGCCCGCGCCTGATCGAGGAGCAGGACCAGATCCTTGTCGAACTCGCCGGTTCGCATTGCCGTTATCATGTCGTCGTCGAACACACGCTGGTGACGGGCAAACCCGATCTACGCCAGATCGACATGCTGAATGTCGCCAAGGACGCGCTTGACCAGATCAAGGATGCAGCAAGGGCAGGGGTGCCGCTCGGCACGCTCGACGATATCCATCGCCGTGTGCTGGATGGTGCCGGTTTTGCCAAGGCACGTTATGCCGCCTGCGGTTATGCGCTCGGCTGCACCTTCAAGCCCACATGGATGGATGTGCCGCCGATGATCTATTCCGGCAATCCGCTGATCATGACGCCGGGCATGGTGTTTTTCGTCCACATCATGATCCCGGATGCGGAAACCGGTCTGACGGCCGGTGTCGGCCAGACCTTTGCCATCACTGATGGCGCACCCGAAGTGTTCAGCGATCTGCCGGTCGAACTCTATCGCTGCTGAACACCCGGTCATCCGTATTGACGGCGGCCTGCAAGCCAACGTCTAATCGCCGGCGTGCGCAGGGAGTCGGTCTCCCGTCGCCGGCCTGCCAACTGTTGAGAGAACCAGCATGACATTCAGCGTCGAATCCAAGGGCGTCTACGCGATTGCCGCAACCCCATTCCTTGAGGACGGGGCGATTGACTTCAACTCCGTCGACAGCCTCACCGACTTCTATCAGGACAGCGGCTGCACCGGCATCACCATCCTCGGTATCATGGGCGAGGCGCCGAAACTGGAGCCGGAGGAAAGCCGGGCGATCATCAAGCGCGTCATTGCGCGCGCCAAGGTGCCGGTCATCGTCGGTGTCTCCGCCCCCGGTTTTGCCGGCATGAAATCGCTTGCCCGCACCTCGATGGATATGGGCGCGGCAGGCGTCATGATCGCGCCGACACCGGCGCTTCGCACGGACGACCAGATCATCAATTATTTTGCCGGCGCCGTCGAAGCCATCGGCGACGACGTGCCGTGGGTACTGCAGGATTATCCGCTGACGCTGAGTGTCGTCATCTCGCCCGGCGTCATCGCAAAGGTCATCAGCAACCATCCCTCCTGCCTAATGCTGAAGCACGAAGACTGGCCGGGTCTGGAAAAGATCTCCAAACTGCGCGCCATGCAGAAATCGGGCGAATTGCGGCCGTTCTCCATCCTCTGCGGCAATGGCGGCATGTTCATGGATTTCGAACCGGAGCGCGGCGCGGACGGCGCCATGACCGGTTACGGTTTCCCCGATATGCTGACCGAACTGGTCTCGCTGTTTGCTGAAGGCAAGCGCGACGAGGCGCATGACCTGTTCGATGCCCACCTGCCGCTGATCCGGTATGAGCAGCAGCTCGGTGTTGGCCTTGCCGTGCGCAAGCATGTTCTCAAGCGCCGTGGTGTCATCGCTTCGGACGCGCAGCGCAAGCCGGCGCAGATGCTGACGCCCGCCGCCCGCGCCGAAGTGGATTACCTTCTGTCGCGCGTCGCGAAACACGACAAGCGCGCCGCCATCTGAGGGTAAAACCCACCCATAGACTTGCGAATTTGCGGCCGCGCTGACAAAGCGCGGCCGCACTTTTTCCAATTCCACCGTCAGCGGAAGTTCGTATTTGGAAATCGTATAATTCTAATCCGATTATTATCATTTATTATATTGCGGTGCGGCAATCGCGGTGGAACACTGCTCGGATAACAGGGTCGCAAAAGGCCCGGAACCGCCAGTAGGAGAACATCGATGAACCCCATGATCAAGGCCGGTCTTGCCGGCCTAACGACCCTTATTGCCTGTAGTTCTATCCTCTCCAGCCCGGCCTTCGCGATCGGCGATACGATCAAGACCGCGATCGACGGCACGTTTGCCCCGCATGCCATGCCGACGCTCGACGGCAAGATTGAAGGCTTCAATGTCGATCTGATCAATCTCATCGGCGACCGTCTCGGCAAGAAGGTGGAACTGACCAGCGCGCAGTTTTCCAGCCTTATACCGGCCCTGCAGGCCAGCACTTATGACTTTCTTGCCGCTCCGGTAACGGTCAACAAGGAGCGTTCCGCCAGCCTTCTCTTCACCGAAGGTTTTATGGATACCAATTTCAGCTTCGTGGTTCCGGCCAATGCGCCGGACTTCAAGTCGCTGGAAGACTTCAAGGGCAAGACGATCGCCGTCAACAAGGGCTCCGCCTATGACAGCTTTCTGCGCGAGAAGGAAAAGGAGTTCGGCTGGAAGGTTGAAAGCTACGGCACCAATTCGGATGCCGTCGCCGCCGTCATGGCTGGCCGTGCCGATGCGAACCTTGCCGGCAACACGGTAGCCGCCTGGGCAGTCAAGCAGAACGCGCGCCTGAAACTGTCCTATGAATATGCCACCGGCATGGTCTGGGCTTTTCCGTTCCGCAAGGGTGATGAAGCCAATCGCGATCTCGTCGAGAAGGCGATGGAATGCCTGAAGCTCGATGGCTCGATGGCAAAACTCTCGGAAGTATGGTTCGGCGTCGTCCCGGTTGCCGGCACTACCATCGTAACGCCCACCAAGGGTTTTGGCACGCCGGGCTTCGACGGTTATGTCGAGGATGACCACAAGGCATCCTGCGATAACCTGAAGTAACGCGCGTCGCGGACAGGCGGGCGCCTCCCGCCCGCCTGTCCGCCATTGCCCGACGGAGTAGCCGCATGGCCAATCGCCCGATGCTGGAAATCGCCGCGCTCGAAAAGCGTTTCGGTGCCAACACCATCCTCAAGCAGATCGATCTCAAGGTCGCCGAAGGCGAACTCGTCTTCGTCATCGGTCCATCCGGTTCCGGCAAAAGCACGATGCTGCGCTGTTGCAACCGGCTCGAGGAACCGACATCCGGCGACATCATCCTCGATGGCCGCAATATCATGGGTGGCACCAGCAGCGACCTCGCGCGCATGCGCCTGCAGGTCGGCATGGTGTTTCAGGGGTTTCACCTCTATCCGCATATGAGTGTGCTGAAAAACGTCACACTGGCGCAGCGCAAGGCGCTGAAACGCAGCAAGGTGGAAGCCGACGCGCGCGCCATGGACATGCTCGAACGGGTCGGCCTTGCCCATAAGGCGGATGCCTATCCGGCGGAACTGTCGGGCGGCCAGCAGCAGCGCGTGGCGATCGCCCGCGCACTCGCGCTCGATCCAAAAGTCATGCTGTTCGACGAACCCACCTCCGCGCTCGATCCCGAACTGGTCGGCTCCGTCCTCAAGGTGATGAAGGACCTCAAGGCCAAGGGCATGACGATGCTTGTCGTCAGCCACGAAATGGCCTTTGCCCGCGAGACGGCGGATCGGGTCGTGTTCATGGATGGTGGCGTCATCGTCGAGGAGGGCACGCCCGACGAAATCTTTGGTTCGCCCAAGGCGGATCGCACCCGCGCCTTCCTGTCGCGCGTTTCGGGCTGAGACGGCATGGATCGTTTTCTCGAAACCTTCTTCAATCCGGTGGTGATGGCGAAATACGCGCCTGATGTCATCGCCGGCATGGGCGTGACGCTGGTCATTGCCGCCGCCGTCATCGTTGCCGGTATCGCGCTCGGTCTCGGGCTGGCCTGCCTGCGCGCCTATCGCCGCAAGATCCCGAATTTCTTTATCATCTGCTACGCCGATATTTTTCGCGCCCTGCCGCCGCTGGTGTTGATCCTCATCCTCTATTTCGGCTTTCCGTCGATCGGCATCCGCCTGTCCGGTTCGATGGTACTGTTCATCGTGCTTTCCTTGACGCTCGCCGCCTTTGCCGAGGAGATTTTCTGGGCAGGTTTTTCCTCGGTGGAAAAGGGCCAGTGGGAGGCCGGCATCGCCACCGGGCTCGGTTTTACCCGCACGCTGGTTTATGTGGCGCTGCCGCAGGCGGTCCGGCTCGCCATGCCGCCGCTCGTCAACCGCGTGCTGGCCATCACCAAGATGACGGCGCTCGGCTCGGCCATCGGTGTGGTCGAGATCCTCTCCGCCTCCACCACGGCGCAGAGCTTTTCCGGCAGCGCCACGCCGCTCACCCTATCGGTCATCGCCTATCTGGCGATCTTCATGCCGATGGTGGTGTTTGCCCGCTGGCTGGAAAACCGCACCGCCTGGAAAAAGCGATAGGAGCCGGACATGGACATTTTCCTCGACCAGTTCTTCAACCTCGCCATCATGCAGAAGGCAATTCCGCTGCTGCTGAAAGGCGCGTGGATGACGCTGCAGCTGTGCGTCGCGGTCATCCTGCTTGGTCTTGTCGGCGGTCTTTTCGTGGCGCTTGGAAACCTCTCACCGCGCCGCTGGGTGCGCTGGCCGACCATCGTCTATACGGATGTCTTTCGCGCGCTGCCGCCGTTGGTGTTGCTGATCTTTATCTATTCCGGCCTGCCGTTTGCCGGAATCAAGGTGTCGCCGTTCACCGCCGTCGTCATCGCCTTCCTGCTCAACAATTCCTCCTATTATGCGGAGGTTTATCGCGCCGGTTTGATCTCGGTTGCCAAGGGGCAGTGGGAGGCGGCCGCGTCGACCGGCCTCAGCCGCACCCAGTCGCTGATCCATGTCGTGTTGCCGCAGGCGGTGCGCAATGTCCTGCCTGACCTGCTGTCAAACACCGTGGAGGTGGTCAAGCTCACCTCGCTTGCCTCGGTCATCTCGCTGTCGGAACTGCTTTACAGCGCCGATATGGCCCGTTCCGTCACCTATAATGCCTCGCCGCTGGTGCTGGCGGCGCTGTTTTATCTTGTGCTGTTGTGGCCGCTGGTGCGCCTCGTCAGCCATTTCCAGCGGCGTCTCGCCGCCTGATCGTCTCGAAAGGATTTTTGCCATGACCGTCATGAAAATCGCAGGCGCCCAGCTCGGCGCCATCCAGAAGGCTGAGAGCCGCGAAAGCGTCGTTGCGCGCATGATCGTGCTGCTCGACGAGGCCGCGTCCAAGGGCGCCGACATGGTCGTCTATCCCGAACTGGCGCTCACCACCTTCTTCCCGCGCTGGTATATGGAAGATCAGGCGGAGATCGATTTCTGGTTCGAAACGGAAATGCCGAACGCCGCCACCCAGCCGCTGTTCGACCGCGCCCGCGCACTCAACATCGCCATCACCTTCGGTTACGCCGAAAAGACGCCGGACGGCCATTATTACAACACGTCCATCGTCACCGACCGCCAGGCCAATATCGTCGGTAAATACCGCAAGGTGCATCTGCCCGGCCATTCCGAATACGATACCGAACGGGCCTTCCAGCATCTGGAAAAGCGCTATTTCGAACCGGGCGATCTCGGCTTTAATGTCTGGCGCAACGAAGGCGTCATCATGGGCATGGCCATCTGCAACGACCGCCGCTGGCCGGAAACGTTTCGCGTGCTGGGGTTGCAGGGCGTGGAACTGGTGACGATCGGTTACAATACGCCGTCGGTGAACAGCCAGATGAATGCCGAGGGGCTGGAAAAACGTCTGTTCCATTCCGACCTGTCGCTGCAGGCCGGTGCCTATCAGAACTCGACCTATGTGGTCGGCATCGCCAAGGCCGGCAACGAGGATGGCCATCCGCTGATGGGCGGCTCGATCATCGTCGATCCGGACGGTTTCGTTCTGGCGCGCGCCGTGACCGAAGAGGACGAGTTGATCATCGCCGAATGCGATTTCGAAAAATGCGCCTTTGGCAAAAAGACGATCTTCGATTTCGAGCGCCATCGTCGTATCGAACACTATGGGCGTATCACCTCGCAGACCGGTGTGATCGTCGAAGTGTAAGGAGAATGCCATGAGCGAATTCGATACCGTCATCCATGGTGGCCGCGTTGTCACCGCATCGGATGTGTTCGACGCCGATATCGGCATCACCGATGGCCGGATCGCCGCGATCGCGGAAAAGATCACCGGTGGCGCGCGCCGTATCGATGCGGGCGGCAAGCTGGTCATGCCGGGCGGTATCGAAGCGCATGCGCATATCGCCCAGGAAAGCTCGACCGGCCTGATGACCGCCGACGACTATTATTCGGGTTCGGTCTCTGCCGCCTTCGGCGGCAATTCCTCGTTCATCCCGTTTGCCGCCCAGCATCGCGGGCAGTCGATCGCCGACGTGATCTCCACCTATGACGGGCGTGCGGCACCCAATTCGGTGCTCGACTATTCCTACCACCTGATCATCTCGGATCCCTCGGTTTCCGTGCTCGAGGAGCTGCCGGGCGTGTTTGCGCGCGGCATCACCTCGTTCAAGGTGTTCATGACCTATGACCTGATGAATATCGGCGATGGCGGCATGCTCGATATCCTGACGGTCGCTAAAACCCATGGCGCGCTCACCATGGTCCATGCCGAAAACAACGACATGGTCAAATGGATGAACAAGCGTTTTGCCGCAGCCGGCCTGACGGCGCCGAAATACCATGCGGTCAGCCGCCCGGAACTGGCGGAGGAAGAGGCGATCAACCGTGCCGTTTCGCTTGCCAAGCTGGTCGATGCGGCGCTGTTCATCGTGCATGTCTCGACGGCGGGTGGTGCCGCCATCGTGCAGCGGGAAAAGCTCGCCGGCACAAAACTGTTTGCCGAAACCTGCCCGCAATATCTGGCGCTGACCCGCAACGATCTCGACCGGCCGGGTATGGAAGGCGCAAAGTTTATCTGCTCGCCGCCGGTGCGCGATGCGGCAACGCAGGGGGCTTTGTGGCGGCATGTGCAGTCCGGCACGTTCGAAAGCGTGTCGTCGGATCATGCGCCTTACCGTTTTGATGCCAGCGGCAAGTTCGCCAATGGCGTGGATGCCCCTTATCCAAAGATCGCCAATGGCATGCCCGGCATCGCCATGCGGCTGCCCTATCTGTTCTCCGAGGGCGTCGGCAAAGGCCGCATCACGCTACAACAGTTCGTGGCACTCTCCAGCACCAATGCGGCCAAAACTTTTGGCATGGCGAAAAAGGGCACGATCGCCCCCGGTTTCGATGCCGATATCGCCATCTGGGACCCGGAGGCTCGTCGCACCGCGACACTGGCCGACCAGCACGACAACATGGATTACACGCCGTTCGAAGGCATGGAGATACAGGGCTGGCCGGTTCTCACCATGAACCGCGGCGATGTCATCGTCGAGAATGGTGAACTGAAGGCGCAGCGTGGCCGCGGTCGTTTCGTCGCCCGCAAGCCGGTCGATCTCACCGGTAAACCCGGTTACCGCGCCAAGGAATTCGACCCGGCGCAGAATTTTGGCGCGGAGATTGCCCCATGAGCAAACCCATGAGCGCTTTTGGCCCCATCCTTGTCATCAATCCCAACAGTTCGGAAAACGTCACCGAAGGTCTGCGCGAGGCGGTTGCCGGCATGCAGTTTCCCGGTGGCCCGGTGATCGAATGCGTGACGATCGAACACGGCCCGCCCGGTGTCGTCACCCAGCGCCATGTCGATGAGGCGGCGCTCAACACCGCAGACCTCATCGAAAGCCGACCGGATGCGTCGGCCTATGTGCTGGCCTGTTATTCGCAGCCAGGCCTCGATCTGGCCCGGTCGATCACCACGAAACCTGTCTACGGTATTCAGGATGCCGGTGTGCTGAGCGCGCTCGCGCTCGCCGACCTGTTCGGTGTCATCGCCGTCGCCGAGGGTTCCATCCCTCGGCATTTGCGCAATCTGCGCCGGCTTGGTGTCGATGGCCGTCTGGCCGGTGAAGTGGCGCTGGAAGGTTCGATCAGCGTGGCCGATAGCGGTCATGGCGAGGAAAGTTACGCGGCGCTTCTGAAGGCCGGAACGAAACTGAGGCAGATGAGGGCAGGGGCGGTGGTGCTCGGTTGCGCCGGCATGTCCGGCCATCGTCAGCGGCTGGAAGATGAACTCGGCATCCGCGTCATCGACCCGACGCAGGCAGCCGTTGCCATGGCACTCGGCGGGCTGTTATCGCGAACACCATGAGCGAACCCGAACAGAAGCCTGAAATCTCCCTGCGCCTCCTCGAAATCTTTGGGGCGATGATGCGCTGCGAGACGACGGTGGAAGCGGCTGAACAGCTCGGCATTTCGCAGCCGGCCGTGTCGAACGGCATCCGCCAGCTGGAAACCCAGCTTGGAGTGACCCTGTTCGAGCGGCTGCACCGTCGGCTGGAGCCGACCGAAGAAGCCCTGCTTCTGTTCGAGGACGTGCGGCCCGTCTTCAGCATGCTGCGCAATTTTTCGGCACGCGCCCGTTCCATCCGGCATGGCACATCCGGCCGCCTGCGGGTGATGTCGACGCCGCCGCTCGGCAATACGATCGGGCCGACAGCTCTTGCGCGTTTCCTGAAGGATCGGCCGGATGTCTCCGTCGCCTATGATGTCCGGCGACTCGAACATGTGGTCGATGCGGTCCAGAGCGGGGCCGCCGATATCGGCCTGGGACTGGCGCTGGAACGTCACCCGTCCGTCAATATCGAAGTGCTGGCCCGCACGCATATGGTTGCGGTCGTTCCCAAGGCGCATGCCATGGCGCGTCGGGGTGAAATCACTGTCGGTGACCTGAGCGAACACGGTTTTATCGGTCTGGAAGCGGAATCGCGCATGGGCCAGATGCTGCGCGATGCCTTCGTGCGGGATGAGAAGAGTTATATGCCACGCGTGGAGGTGCGCTATTGCGCGACGGCCGCGGTGCTGGCCGGGTCGGGCATCGGTGTTGCCGTGGTCGATCCGTACAGCGCGGCACACCAGCTCTCAAACAGTCTGGTGCAATTGCCGTTTCAACCGCCCTGTGAGGTTTCGGCGGTTCTGATCACCCGCAAGGGCGTGCCACGTTCGCGGTTGCTGCACGGTTTTATTGCGGAACTGAAACGCACGATCACCGAATTCGTCGGATGACCGTGCGTTTGTTTCAAACCAGCAGATGATCAGGCGGCAACGTCGACCTTCGCGGTCGTGTTGAGGTAGGTGATCATGTCTTCGATGGTGACCACCAGAAGCCCGTGCTTTTCAGCAAAAACTTCCAGCTGCGGCAGGCGCGACATGGTGCCGTCGTCATTGGCAACTTCGCAGATCACGCCGGCAGGGGCGCGGCCGGCAAGACGCGCCAGTTCAACGGCAGCTTCCGTGTGGCCCGGACGACCGCGAACGCCTTCCGGGTGGGCGCGTAGCGGAAAGATATGGCCGGGGCGGGCAAAATCGTCCGGCTTGGCGTCACCTGCTGCCAGCGCACGCACGGTTGCGGAGCGGTCGGCGGCGGAAATGCCGGTCGTGGTGCCGGGAATGTAGTCGACCGAAACCGTGAAAGCGGTCTTCAGCGACTCGGTGTTGCGCGCCACCATCAGCGGAATGTCGAGCTCATCGAGACGTTCGCCTTCCATGGCCACGCAGATCAGGCCGCGGGCATGGTTCATCATGAAGGCGATGTCTTTTGGATCCGCTGCATCGGCCGCGATCACAAGGTCACCCTCGTTTTCACGATCCTCGTTGTCGACGACAACCACGATTTCACCACGGCGAATGGCTTCGATCGCATCTTCAATTTTCGAAATAGTCATTTTCAAGCCTTTCAAGGGTTATGCCGGCGAACCGACATCCAACTCGCGACCGTTTTTTGAGTAAAACGGGCACAAACATCCCTTGGGCGAACAAGCGTCATACACCCCGCAAAGGGCGTCTTTCGCGTTGTCCTCTTCCATCCGGACTATACCGTCGGCTCCGGCATCTCACCGGATCTGCTGACCCTTCAATTGCTTGAAGGCGCTCGCGGGCTCCGGAATTGCTTCCGATACCGCCGGTGGGGAATTGCACCCCGCCCTGAGAACATTCCAAACATAAGTTCTTAATCTAGCAAATTGCAAGGGCATAACCTCGCATTTTGCGTATTCGAACGGCCCGTCCGGGTGAACGGACCGTTCGAAATAGCGTCAGGACATGATCAGCCCGCCATCGACATTGATCGTCTGGCCGGTGATGTAAGCGGCATCGTCGCTGGCAAGGAAGGTTACGAGACCGGCGACATCTTCGCCCGAACCGGCGCGTTTCATCGGGATTCCTTCAACCCATTCCTTCATCAACTCGCCCGGTGCATAGTTGCCGAGCAGCTTGCCCCAGACTTCATCATTATAGGCCCACATGTCGGTCTCGATGATGCCGGGGCAAAAGGCGTTGACGGTGATGTTGTCGATCGCGACTTCCTTGGCAAGGCTCTGGGTGATGCCGACCACGCCCATTTTGGATGCCGCGTAATGCGGTGTGTAGATAAAACCGTCGCGTGCCTGGCCGGAGGCGGTGTTGATGATGCGGCCACCCTTGCCATGCTTGCGCATGCGGGCAATGGCTTCCTGGGCGCACAGGAACACGCCCTTGGTGTTGACGGCCATGACCTTGTCCCATTCGTTTTCGGTCATGTCCTCGATCTTGGCGATGGTGATGACGCCGGCATTCTGGATCGATACGTCGACCGCGCCGAATTCCTTCTCGGCCGCGTCATAAAGCGCCACCACGCTTGCCTTGTCCGTCACGTCGCCGACAAAGGAGATCGCTTTGCCGCCATCGGTCCTGATCGCTTCCGCGACGGCATGCACCGAATCCTCGTTGGCGGAAACGACGAGATTGGCGCCTTCGCGGGCAAAACGCCTGGCGATGGCCGCACCGATACCGCGGCTTGCGCCGGTGATGACGACGGTCTTGTTGGTGAAGCGTGACATGGGACCTCCCTTAAATGGTTTGCTTCTAGGTGAATTCGCTCAACCGTTCCGCCGTGAAGCGGTCGGTGATGAGAACGTCGATCAGCTTGCCGCGCAGCGCGCCGGCGATCGCCGCCGTCTTGCGCTGTCCGCCGGCCGTGCCGATCACGCGCGGAACGGCCTGCAACTCCTCCAGAGTCATGCCGACGACGCGTTCATAGATTTCGCCCGCCAAGGGTTCGCCATCGGCGGTGTAGAACCGCAGACAGATGTCACCGACAGCGCCACGGCGGGCCAGTTCCTCCAGTTCGGAGGGGGTAAAGGTGTTGCCGGAATAGATCAGGTTCTGCGACGGCGACATGGCGCCGATGCCGACAAAGGCAGTGGTGACGCGCTTGAACTGGTCGACGGTCGCCTTCACCTGTGGATCGGAGACAAGAATCTGTTTCGATTCCGGTGATCCGGTGACGCAAGGGGCGGGCAGAAGCTGCGGTTCGCCGTTGATCAGATGCGCCAGTCGCGTCGTCAGCTGCGTTGCGTGGATCTGCGCACTCGGCACGCCGATGCCGCCGAGCAACTGGATCACGCGCTCGGCCCGTACCCGCTTGATCGGGTGAATATTGTCCAGCATCTGCTGCAGCGTCGCGCTCCAGCTGGAGACGCCGATGACATCGCCATCTTCCAGCGTCTGTTCGAGCAGGTGGGCGGCAGCGATGCCGATGGCGGAAAACACCGCGTCGTCATTATCCTCGCGGCAATCGGCGACGATCACTTCGCTGATGCCGAATTTTTCGCGGATGGCGGATTCGAGATCGGGATAGGTGCCGCTGGGGGCGACGATCGAAACGCGCACGATGCCCTCGGTCTCGGCGCGTTTCAGAAGCCGGGAGACGGATGCCTGCGATATCCGCAGCAGCTCGGATATGTCGCTCTGCTTCAACCCTTCCAGGTGATACATCTGGGCGACGCGCGTAATCATGCGCAGTTCATTGGTGCGGCTCATGGCTGGCTGGCTCCTGTCTCGAATGCGTGAGACTCAACCTCAGCGGGCCGTCCGACGCGTGTCCGAGGCATAGGAAATAAACGCCGCCATTGGAATGCGCGGCGCGCGATTGCCGGCTGCAACTGCAGATTTTCAGCCATGCGCGGAAGCATCGCGTAGCACCAGCTTCCCGATCCCGACCGTTTTAGAATTTTCAGAACCACGCTTGACATGGATCAATCCTGCCGTATCATGAATATTAAATCAAGCATGAATAATTATTCACGCTTAAGAAAACAGGAGGAGACGCCGTGACCATCTCAGTCTGGCCAGACAACAAGCCGCTCGACGTTGCGGCGATCCGCGACCTGCCGGAAGGCGAGCGCGCCGAACAGCTCAAGCTCGTGGCCAAGCAGGTCCGCCGCCTCATCGTGCAGATGATCGACATTGCCCGCGCCGGTCATATCGGCGGTGACCTGTCGGTGACCGATGCTCTGGTGACGGCTGCCTTCGGTGTTCTCAACATCTCGCCGGAAACGGCTGACGATCCGGGCCGCGACCGCCTCATTCTTTCAAAGGGCCACTGTGCTGCGGCGCTTTATTCGGTTCTGGCACTGCGCGGCTTTTTCCCGATCGCCGACCTCGAAACCTACATGAAGCCGCTTTCGAAGCTCAACGGTCACCCCAACCGTCTGAAGGTGAAGGGCGTCGAGGCCAATACCGGCCCGCTTGGCCACGGCCTGCCGATTGCTGTCGGCTCGGCCGTCGCGTCAAAACTGTCGGGCAAGAACTGGCAGACTTTCGTTTTCACCGGTGATGGCGAATTGCAGGAAGGCTCCAACTGGGAAGCCGCCATGACCGCTGCTCACCGCAAGCTCGACAATCTGGTCGTCATCGTCGACCGCAACCGCCTGCAGCAGGGCGCGCGCACCGAAGACACCGCCTCGCTCGATCCGCTCGGCGACAAATGGGCGTCGTTCGGCTGGGAAGTTGCCGATATCGATGGCAATGATACCGCAGCGCTGCTGAAGGCCTTCACCCAGAACCGCAATGGCAAGCCGCTGGTGGTGATCGCCAACACGCTCAAGGGCAAGGGTGTCTCGTTCATCGAGGACCGTGTCGAATGGCATCACAAGGTGCCGTCCAAGGAGCAGGTCGAACTCGCATTGAAGGAACTTGCCTGATGAACGCCCATAGCAGTGTGTCCAACGAAACCTTCGATTGCCGCGTCGCTTTTTCCGAAAAGCTGATCGCTCTCGCCGAGGCCGATCCCCGCATCGTTGCCGTCTGCAATGACTCGGTCGGTTCCAGCAATCTCAATGCCTTCCGTGACCTTTTCCCGGATCGTCTGATCAATGTCGGCATTGCCGAACAGAACATGGTCGGCGTCGCCGCCGGTCTCGCCAATGGCGGTTTCATTCCGTTCGTTTGCGCCGCAGGCCCGTTCCTGTCAGGCCGCGCCACCGAACAGGTCAAGGCCGACGTTGCCTATTCGAATTACGGTATCGTGCTCTGCGCCATGAGCCCCGGCATGGCTTATGGCGAACTCGGCCCGACCCACCACTCGATCGAGGATTTGAGCTGGATGCGGGCGATCGACAATCTCGACGTCCTCGTGCCTGCCGACCCGGAGCAGACCAAGGCCGCCATGGACTGGGCCGTCGCCTCAGGCCGCCCGATCTACATGCGTGTTGGTCGCCACAAGGTGCCGTCCGTCACCCCGGCTGATCGCGATGTTGCTTTCACCTTCGGCAAGATCGATGTCACCGGCGACGGCAATGACGTCGCGCTCGTCGCCACAGGCACGCTGGTATCCCGCGCGCTGGAAGCGCAGGCAATCCTCGCCGCCGACGGCATCGCCGCCCGCGTTCTGAACGTTTCGACCATCAAGCCGCTCGATGCCGAAACCATCATCAAGGCCGCGAAGGAAACCAAGGGTCTTGTCATTGCCGAAGAGGGCGTGCTCGAAGGCGGTCTCGGTGCCGCAGTCGCCACCACGCTTGCTGAAAACCATCCGGCACGCGCAAAATTCCTCGGCGTCACCAGCTTTGCGCCGACCGGTTCCACCGATTTTCTGCTTGAGCATTTTGGCCTGACCGCCAAGGGCATTGCAGACGCTGCCCGCAAGCTGGTGGGCTGAGCCATGGCTGGCCCTTTCGTTCTTGCCATCGATCAGGGTACGGGCTCCACAAAAGCCCTGCTGGTCGATCGCGACAGCAAGGTCGTCGCGCGCGGCCAGCATCCGCTCGGCCTCTCGACGCCCCAGCCGGGCTGGGTCGAGCAGGATGCCGAAGAGATCTGGCAAAGCGTGCTGGCCGCCATTCGCGAAGCCGTATCGCCTGAAGTTGCGGGCGATATCGTCGCCATCGGCTTTTCCACCCAGCGCGAAAGCTGCCTGTTGTGGGAACGGGCTACGGCCAAGCCCTTGTCGCCGCTTCTTTCCTGGCAGGACCAGCGCACGCTGAAACTGTGCGAAGCCGTTCCGGAAACGACGCAGCGGATGATCCGGGCCAAGACCGGCCTGCCGCTTGATCCGATGTTTTCCGCCGTCAAGGCGCAGTGGTTGCTCGATCGCGTCGATCTCGACCGGTCGCGCGCCAAGGCCGGCGAGATCTGCGTCGGCACCATCGACAGCTACCTGATCGCCCGCCTCGGCGGAGACCATGTGGTCGAAATTGGCAATGCCTCGCGTATGCAGCTCGTCGATCTCGATCGTGGTGATTACGACGCCGATCTGCTGGCGCTTTTCAATATTCCGCGGGCTTCCCTCCCGCGCATCGTGCCGTCGCGTTACGACTTCGCAAAGGTGAGCGGCATCGCACCGCTTGCCGACGGCACGCCTGTTACCGCTGTCCTTGCCGACAGCCACGCCGCCCTGTTTGCGCATGGTGCTTTCCAGCCGGGCAAGGTCAAGGCGACCCAAGGCACCGGTTCCTCGGTCATGGGCCTCTATGACAGCGCCATTCCGGCCGACCAGATCGATCTCGGCGTCTGCCGTACGATTGCGTGGCAGGTGGATGACATCGCCTATGCTTTTGAGGGCAATATCCGCTCGGTCGGATCGACCCTTGTCTGGCTGGCGGACTTTTTGGGCATCAGCACGGCTGACCTCGCGACGCTCTCGGCCAGCGTGCCGGACAGCAATGGCGTCACGATCGTGCCGGCCTTTGGCGGCCTCGGAGCTCCCTATTGGGATGCCAATGCGGTGGGCATTATCGGCGGCGTAGCGCTTGGCACCTCACGGGCGCAGGTGGCGCGGGCGGCGGTGGATTCCATCGCTCACCAGATCGTCGACGTGCTCGACCGCGTGCTGGTCTCCGGCCTCAAGGTCGATCAGCTTTATGTCGATGGCGGCCCGACCAAAAACGAGCTGCTGATGCAGCTGGAAACGGATCTCGCCGGCGTGGCCGTCGTGCGTCCTGAAACCGCCGAGCTGTCGGCCATGGGCGCTGCTCATCTGGCAGGTCTCGGCGCCGGCATCTGGACGCTGGAAGATCTTGCAGCCCTGCCGCGTGACGGAAAAGTCTTCACGCCCGGCATGGACGACATCAGCCGTCAGAGGCTGCGAATGGAATGGAGACGGATGGTGGCGCGCTCTCGCGGCCTGTCCGTTCACGAGCGCCCGGAAACCCGCAAGGCGGATCGTTCGGGCACTTACTGAGAATTCAACGATCGCGCGGCAGGAGAAGTGCGCGACAGGGAGGTTTATATGAGTGAGATCACGGAACAGGTGACGCCGAAGACCGGTGGCATCAACATGTCCTTCGTGAAGAAGATGTCGGGACCGCTGGTCGGCCTCATCCTGTTGTGCGTCTTCTTCTCGCTGACCTCGGAATTTTTCCTGTCGGCCCGAAACGGACTGAACATTCTCGATCAGGTCACGGTCCTCGGCATTCTCGCCATCGGCATGACGCTGGTCATCGTCATCGGCGGTATCGATCTGTCGGTCGGTTCGGTGCTGGCCTTTTCGATGATGATGATGGGTGTCATGCAGCGACAGCTCGGCCTGCCGTTGGAGCTTGCGATTGTCGTCGGCATCGCCACCGGTGCAATCTGCGGTCTGGTTTCCGGTCTGCTGATCACCGTTGCCAAACTTCCGGCCTTCATCGCTACGCTGGCGGTCATGTCGGTCACCCGCGGCCTTGCCAATATCCTCACCGAAGGCAAGCAGATCGTCGGTTATCCCGACTGGTTCACCTCGCTTGCCACAGTGCGCCAGTTCGGTTTTCTGTCGCTGACGGTTGCCACCTTCATCGTGCTCGCCATCATCGCCGCGATCATCCTCAAATACCGCCCGTCTGGCCGTAACCTGTTCGCCATCGGCGGTAATCCGGAAGTGGCGCGCCTTGCCGGCATCAATGTCAATCTCAATACCTGCGTCGTTTACGCCTTGAGCGGTGCGCTGGCCGGCCTTGCCGCCGTCGCCTTCGCCGCGCGTCTCGACAGCTCCCAGCCCAGCGCCGGCCTCGGTTACGAACTCGACACGATCGCAGCTGTCGTGATCGGCGGTGCGTCGCTATCGGGCGGCGTCGGCTCGATCTCCGGCACCGTCATCGGTGTCTTCATCATCGGTGTCCTGCGTAACGGTCTCAACCTTCTCGGTGTCTCGCCATTCATTCAGCAGGTGCTGATCGGTGTCGTGATCGCCGCCGCCGTTACCTTCGACACGCTTGGAAGAAAGAGGAGATAGCCGGCACCGGAGGAGGGTGCTCTCCAGTTCTCGCATACCCGGACTGCATATCAAATTGTCGTCAATTCAGTGGAGGAAACACATGACGAAGACTTTCCGCATGCTCGCAGCCACCGTCGCCTTCTCGGCCATGGCTTTTGCCGCCAACGCCCAGGAAAAGGTCACGATCGGTCTCGCCGTCGCCAACCTGCAGGCAGACTTCTTCAACCAGATCAAGGAATCGGTCGAAAAAGCCGCGAAGGAACAGGGCATTGAAGTCGTCACCGTCGATGCCAAGGGCGATAGCGCCACGCAGGTCAGCCAGATCCAGGATCTGATCACCCGCCAGGTCAAGGCGCTGATCTACATCCCGGCCGGCGCGACCGCCGCAACCGTCCCGGTCAAGGCTGCCAAGGAAGCAAAAATCCCCGTCGTCACCGTCGACCGCAACCCGGAAGGCGCACCCGGCGACACGTTCATCGCCACCGACAGCGTTGCCGCGGCCAAGGAACTCGGCGATTACGTCTGCAAGGTTTCGGGTGGCAAGGGCGTTCTCGCCATCATCCAGGGCCAGCTCGGCACGACGCCGGAGCAGGATCGCGACAAGGGTTTCTCCGAAGCCATGAAGGCGTGCCCCGGCATCAAGGAAGCCGGACGTCAGGCATCGAACGCCTGGGCGCAGGATGAAGGTTTCGCGATCGGTCAGGACATGCTGCAGCGTAACCCGACCATCAACATCTTCTTCGGCCGCGCCGATGCGCTGGCGCTCGGTGCAGCACAGGCTGCCAAGGTCGGCGGCGTAACCGACGCCATCATCGTCGGTTTCGATGGTGACCGCGCCGGTCTCGAAGCCGTCAAGAGCGGCACGCTGAAGGCCACCATGACCCAACAGACTCAAGGCATGGGTCGTCTGGCCCTGAAGTCCGCTCTCGACCTGATCAAGGGCACGAAGCCGCCGGCAGAACAGCTGCAGCCGGCCACGCTGACCACAGCAGACAATGCCGAAGCCTTCATCAAGGAACATCCCTGATCAATATTCTGCGCCCCGGTTCATCCGGGGCGCAGGCCCCATGCTCGGAAAAGGAGGCCGACATGCCCATGCAGCCGGATCAGACCATCGAAAGCCCCGCAAGCAGCCAGGCAGGCGAGACCATCCTGTCGGTGCGCAATGTTTCGAAAACCTACGGCAAGATCACCGTTCTGAAGAATGTCAGTTTTGACATCAAAAAGGGCGAGGTCGTTGCGCTTCTGGGTGAAAACGGCGCCGGAAAATCGACGCTGTCGTCGATCATCGCTGGCCTCGTGATCCCGAGCGAAGGTGAGATGCGCTGGCAGGGTGAGCCCTATTCCCCGGCAACGCCGTCCGATGCGCTGAATGCCGGTCTCGGTCTCATCCATCAGGAAATGCGCCTGCTTCCCGAACTGTCGATTGCCGAAAACATCTTTGTCGGCCGCCTGCCGACCCGTTCCGGCCGTATCGACAATTTCGAAATGTATCGCCGTGCCGATGAACAGCTGAAACGCCTCGGCCTCAATGTATCGCCGGCCACCAAGGTCAAATATCTGCGCGTCGCCGCCCAGCAGCAGGTGGAAATCGCCAAGGCGCTGACGCTCAACGCCCGTTTCCTCATTCTCGACGAGCCGACCGCGGCACTCGGTGGCGAAGAAACAGACAAGCTGTTCGAGCAGATCGAGCGGCTCAAGAATGAAGGTGTGTCCTTCATCTATATCTCGCACCGTCTGGAAGAGATCGCCCGCATTGCCGACCGCGTCATCGTCATGCGTGACGGCGAACTGGTCGCCAATTTCGACAGCGCCAAGGTGCCTGTTTCCAATCTCGTGGAAGCCATGGTCGGCCGCCAGCTCGATCGCATCTTTCCGCATCTGCCGGCCCCCACCCACAAGCCGCTGATCGAAGTGAAGAACCTCTCTTCAGCCGAAGGCGATTTCCACGATGTCAGCTTCACGGTCTCCGCTGGCGAGGTAATGGGCATTGCCGGCATCGTCGGTGCCGGCCGCACCGAACTGGTGCGCGCCATTGCCGGTGCCGATCCGGTGAAAACCGGCTCCGTCTCCGTCGATGGTAAAGTAATCACGCTGAAAAGCCCGGCAGATGCCATGGCCGCCGGCATTGCGCTGGTGCCGGAGGATCGCAAGCTGCAGGGCCTCGTGCTCGAACACACGATCGGTAACAATATCGCGCTCGGCAATTACCCGCGCATCACCCCGCGCAGCTGGGTCACGCCGACGGAAATCCGCAACTTTGCCACCACTGCCATCAAGCGTTTCGGCATCAAGGGCAGCGCCGACCAGCGCGCCAATGAACTCTCCGGCGGCAACCAGCAGAAAATCGTCATCGCCCGTGCCATTTCGGCCGGCCCCAAAGTTGTCATCCTCGATGAACCGACACGCGGCATCGATGTCGGCGCCCGTTCCGCCATCTACGACGTGATCGCCGAACTCGCTAAACAGGGCATGGCCGTCATCGTCGTCAGCTCCGACCTCGACGAGGTTCTGGGGCTTTCCCATAAGGTTCTGGTGATGGCCCGTGGCCGCAATCAGGGCATCCTTTCCGGCGCGGAAGCCACGCGCCACGCCGTCATGGAGCGGGCAACCGCCTAAAAAATTGAAGTTCAGGAGACCATCATGAAACTCTTTTCTCTCTCCGGCGACGTTGCCTTTGTCACTGGTGCCGGCAGCGGCATCGGTCAGGCGATTGCCATCGGTCTGGCGGAAGCCGGCGCCGATGTGGCGCTGTTCGATCTTTCGGCCAAGGGCCTTGCCGAAACGCTGGATGCCGTGAAGGCGCATGGCCGCAACGGCTTTGTTTTCGAAGGCAGCGTATCGGATGAGAAACATTTGGCCGCAGCCGTTGAAGGTGCCGAAAAGGAGCTAGGTGCTCTCACGGTTGCGGTCAATTCGGCCGGCATCGCCAACGCCATGCCGGCCGAGGATATGCCGCGTGAACGCTGGCAGCAGATGATGGATGTCAACCTCACCGGCGTTTTCCTTTCCTGCCAGGCGCAGGCGCGCGTGATGCTGCCGCGTAAAAAAGGTTCGATCGTCAACATCGCCTCGATGTCCGGCTCGATCGTCAATCGCGGCCTGTCGCAGGCGCATTACAACACGTCTAAGGCCGGTGTGATCCACCTGTCCAAGAGCCTTGCGATGGAATGGGTGGAAAAGGGCCTTCGCGTCAACGCCATCAGCCCGGGTTACACTCTGTCGCCGATGAACAAGCGCCCGGAAGTGGCAGACCAACTGAAAATCTTTGCCAATGAAACGCCGATGGCCCGCATCGCCACCGTCGACGAAATGGTCGGCCCGGCCGTGTTCCTCTCCAGCGCTGCCGCATCCTTCATTACCGGCCACGACCTGCTGGTCGATGGCGGTTTTTCTGCGTGGTAACGGCCATGAGTGAACAGATCCGTCCGCTGATTGCCGGAAACTGGAAGATGAACGGGCTTGCCCATTCGCTCTCCGAAATCGCGCTGATCGCCGAAGGCGTCGATGGTTACAAACATCGCCTCGACACGCTGATCTGCCCACCGACCACGCTTCTGGCCGCGGCCAGCACGCGGTCGGTCGGTACGGCACTTGTCATCGGTGCGCAGGATTGCAGCGGCGAGACCCACGGCGCCTATACCGGTGACGTATCGGCGGCCATGGTTGCCGATAGCGGCGGCCGTGCCGTTATCGTCGGGCACTCGGAGCGTCGTCAGGGCCGCCAAGAAACCGATGCGGATGTGAAACGCAAGGCGGAACGCGCCATGGAAGCCGGTTTGCAGGTCATCATCTGCATCGGTGAAACCGAAGAGGAAATGCTGAAAGGCGCAACGCAGGACGTGCTGCTGCGCCAGTTGCAGCAATCGGTTCCCGCGCAAGGCACAGCCGGCTCGGTGGTCATCGCCTATGAACCGGTCTGGGCCATCGGCACAGGCCGTACGCCGAGCATCGATGCCATCGCCAAGCTGCATTCCTTCATTCGCAGCTCCATCATCGTTTCGCACGGCGATGAAGGCAGCCGTCTGCGCATCCTCTACGGCGGATCGGTCAAGGCCGATAACGCCGCGGAAATCGCCCGTATCGATCATGTCAACGGCGCGCTTGTCGGTGGTGCCAGCCTGAAATCCAGCGATTTTCTGTCGATCGTCAACGCGTTCTGACGAGCCGGCAGGCCTTGCGCCACCCGTCCCGGAGCCTCATGGCGTTGTCGCCATAAGGCCCAAGGCGGGATGGCTATCAATAGACATCCCGCAGATACCGCTTGTCGCGCTTCAGTCCGGCGACGTAATCGGCGGACTTTTCCTGTGTCATGCCGCCATGTTCGGCAATGATCTCGGCGAGTGCCGCATCGACGTCACGGGCCATGCGGCTGGCATCGCCGCAGACATAGAAGGATGCGCCTTCCTCAAGCCAGGAAAACAGCGCCTTGCCGTTTTCCTTCATGCGGGTCTGGACATAGATTTTTGCTTTCTGATCGCGCGAAAAAGCCAGGTCGAGGCGGGTTAGCAGGCCGTCGCGGCTCATCGTGGCAAGCTCGTCCTCGTAGATGAAATCGCTCTCGCGACGCTGGTCACCGAAAAACAGCCAGTTCCTGCCCTTGGCGCCACGGGCACGCCGCTCCTGCAGGAAGGCGCGAAACGGTGCGATGCCGGTGCCGGGGCCGACCATGATCATCGGTGTGTCATTGTCGGTCGGCACGCGAAATGCCTTGTTCTGCGAAACGAAAATGCCGGCAGCAGCGCCTTCGGCAACACGGTCGGCCATATAGGTCGAGCAGACGCCGCCGCGATCACGACCCGCAGCGTGGTAACGGACGCTGGCGACGGTGAGATGGACGTGGCCGGCCGCCTCCTTCGGGCTTGAGGAAATGGAATAGGCGCGGTGCTGCAACGGCTTCAGCAGACCGATGAATTCCGCGGCATTCAGACCGCCCTGGGGAATGAGGGAAACAAGGTCCAGACTGTCCTTGCTCCACAGGAAGGCGTCGAGCGCCTCCTTGTCGCCGTTGCGGATGACATGGCTGAGTTCCTCATGGCCGGCGCGGCGCTCGACCTCGGCGATCAGATCACGCGATGGCGTCGATATTTCGTATCGGCTGGAAAGCAGTTCCATCAGCGATGAACCGCCGATCTCCGTCTCGGCGGAAGCGCCAAGCCCTGCGATCAGACGCGCGACCAGCGCCGGATCGTTGACCGGCATGACACCGAGCGCATCGCCTGCCTCATAGGATAGGCCGCTATCGCCGAGATCGAATTCGAAATGGCGGATTTCCTTGGTCGAGGCAGAGCCGGAGAGGCGGCGGTTGACGGCAAGTGTCGAGGCATAAGGGTTCTTGCGGCTCCAGCCGATTGCCTCGCGCGCCGGGGAGGGGGCTGTCGTCGTCACCACGCCGGCGGCGGGTTTGTCAGCAGCCAGCGGCAGGGTTTCACCAAGCCATGCGGCGGCGGCGTCCTCGAAGTCGATATCGCAATCGAGACGGGTGGTGATACGCGTCGCGCCCAGTTGTTCGAGGCGCGTATCGATCAGCTTGCCGGCCTGGCAGAAACCGTCATAACCGGTGTCACCCAGGGCGAGCACGGCAAATTTCAGGCTTTCGAGGCGTGGAGCGCTATCGGCGGACAATGCTTCCCAGAACAGCTGGGCATTGTCGGGCATTTCGCCTTCGCCATAGGTGGATGTGACGATCACGATATGGCGCATGGCCGCAAGTTGCGCCATGTCGATATCGTCGAGGCCATGCACGTCCGGTGCCATGCCGAGCGTCTTTGCGGCCGTTGCGGCATCCATCGCCACCTGCTCGGCATTGCCGGTCTGGGTGCCGTAAAGAATGTGGATCGGCTGTGCAGCATTGGCCGCAGGGGCGCTCGCGACACTTTCTCCGGCAATGAGACGCGAGTTCATGCCGGCCATGAAACCGGCAAGCCAGGCGCGCTGGTCGCTGTTGAACGGGGCGTCCGCGGGGATGTGAGGGGTCATCATTCTTCGGGTCTCACGATCTGGCCGTTGCGAGGCTGGCGACGGATTTGGCGGCAAAAAGTTCTTCGAAGCTCGGGATGCGGCCGATCCGGCCGCGATTGCTGGCGGTCTGCTGGATGATCCAGCCGTAGGTGCCGGGGCAGTCGATCGACAGCGTGTTGCGGCCGGCAAGTGCCTGGCGATAATCGGAGAGCCGCTTTTCCGAGACGAGAACGGCAAGCCCTTCATCGTCGTAATCGGCAATCGCCTCGCGGGCATAACGGGACAGCTTTTGCATCAGCGCAAAATCCTCGGTGAGGATCAGGTTGCGCACCGCCTTCTCGACTGCCGGTTCTGACGGCCCAAGCGCATTCGGTACACGCGCCATGGCCAGAGACTGCGCCATGGAAAGAACCGTATAGTTGTTCAGCAGCGTGAACATCTCGTTGGTATCCGTTTCGCCATGACCGGGCGCCTTGCCGTTCAGGATCGGCTTGCGATCGCGATAGGCAAGCTTGAACTTGCGCACCTGATGGCCGGCGAGTGCCACCGACAATTCCTCGATCAGGTCCTTGCGGCTTTTCGCCTTCAGGATGGAAGCGCTGTCCTGATAGAGCAGCAGCGCGCGCGGCAGGCCATAGACGAAATTCGACCGCTCGCTTTCAAAGTTGTCGAGCAGCCAGCGGGCCTTTTCCGATCCGGTCGCTTCCACATGCCATTCCAGCATCATGCGGATCGCGTCGGCATGGAAGGCAGCATGCGGATCATTGCCATCGGCGATCGAGCCGATCAGCACCGAGTCATGGCTAATCTTCTTCGGCAGGTCGCCATAAGGGTCATACTGGTAGAAAAAGCCGCCGCTCATGCCGTTGCCGACACCCTTGCCGAAAGAGCCGAGATTGAGAACGGCGCCATTGGTCATGTATTCGCAGCAAAAATCGCCCACACCCTCGACGACAGCCGTCGAGCCGGAATTGCGCACGGCAAACCGGTCGCCGGCCTGGCCCTCGACGAACAGGCGACCGCCTGTGGCGCCGAACAGCGCGAAATTGCCGATCAGCACGTTGCCGCCCGCCTCTGCCGAGCCACCACCGGGGGAGCGGACGCAAATCGTGCCGCCATTGGCGCTTTTCGCCACGCCGTCATTGCAGGTGCCGGTATGGGTCAGCATCATGCCGTCATTGCAGAAGGCACCGTAGGACTGGCCGGCCGAACCGGATGTGGCAATCTTCACCGAGCCGGCGTCGAGGAAACGGCGGCCGCGCTTGTCCTGCCGTACGGCCGGCAGATGGCGGGCCTCATCCTCGCTCAGTTCGTGGTTGAGCATGCGCTCGATATCGACGGCGAGCTGACCGCCGACGCTCTTGTTGCGGTTGTTCAGGTGGTAGTTGCCGCCAAGCTCGACCACAGGCAGTCCGCCGTCGATCAGTGCCGAGCGCACCATGTCGATAAAGGCGTCATCGACCGCGTAATCTTTCTCCATGTAAACCGGATCGGAGATCTTCACCTCCTCGACCACCTGCAACATGGCGCGGAGGTCAAGCTGCCCGACGCTGGAGGGATGGTCGAGAAGGTGAAGAAGATCGCTGCGTCCGCGTGCTTCGCTTAAGGACCTGAAGCCGAGGGATGCCAGAACCTCGCGGGTTTCGTGGGCAATGTTGAGCAGGTACTGCGCCAGTGCCCGCGGATCACCGTCAAAAACCTCCGCATTGGTGGTGAGACCGGCCGGGCACTTGATGTTGCAGTTCTTGGCCATGACGCATTTCAACATCATCAGCGCCGTCGTGCCGAATTCAAAGCTGTCGCCGCCGAGCAAAGCAGACTTGACCACATCGCTTGCCGTCTGGTGCGCGCCGGAGCATCGCAGCTGCACCTTCTGGCGCAGGCCATTGGCGCAAAGCGCCTGATGCACCTCGGCAATGCCGATCTCGGCGGCCCGGCCGGTATATTTGAGACTGGTGACGGCGGCAGCACCGGTGCCGCCGGTATTGCCGGCCACGTTGATGACATCCGCACCCGCCTTGGCAACGCCGACCGCGATCGTGCCGATGCCTTCCGAGGAGACGAGCTTGACGATGACGCGCACGCGCGCTGCCTTGCAGTCGTGGATGAGTTGCGCAAGATCCTCGATCGAATAGGTATCGTGATGCGGGGGAGGCGAGACGAGCTCGACACCCGGCGTGCCACCACGGGCGGCGGCGATTTCAACCGTCACCTTGGCTGCCGGCAACTGTCCGCCTTCGCCGGGCTTGGCGCCCTGGCCGATCTTGATTTCCAGTTCTTCCAGCATCGGATCGGCGAGATAACCGGCCCAGATACCGAAACGACCCGACGCGAACTGCTTGATGCGCGAGGCGCGGATAGTGCCGTAACGGGAGATATGTTCGCCACCTTCACCCGAGTTCGACATGCCGCCGACCATGTTGGTGCCGTGGGCAACCGCTTCATGGGCATTGGAGACGAGCGCGCCGTGGCTCATGGCACCAGAGGCAAGCAGCGGGGTGATCTCGTTTGCCGGTTGCACGTCTTCGAGGGCGATGCCTGCCGGTGCCTTGTCGAGAAGTTTCAGATAGGCGAGCGCCTGACCGCCGGCGTGAACGGCAAGCGCCCCCGCTTCCAGCCAATGGCCGAGAATATCGCTGCCGAAATGGGCGACGAGCGACTGTCCCAGCGCATCGAGCCGGGCAAGATCACCGCCTTGCGGTCCTGTCAGGGTGAGGCGGAACATGTCGTCGGGAAAGGCTTCACAGGTCAGGCCACGCACGAGAAAGCTGTTATTGCCCTTGCACGAAAAACGCTTCATTTCCTTGCGGAAATCGTCCGGTGAATTGGCAAAGGTGACGTCGGCCGGAAAGGCCAGCACGTCGCGAAGGGCGGCCGGTCTGCGGGCACGTTCTTCCGTCATCATGCGCGCAAAGGCGCGGTAGCCCGGCGTGATCGCGAACCGGTTGATGGCATCCGGCGACAGGCGGTCATAACTGTTGTTCGTATAAGCCGCGTCATCGATGCCGAACGCGTCGCCCAAACGATTGAGCGTGAGAAGCCGCAGGAACGGATCTTCCTCGCCATCCGGCTCCGCAAAGGTTAGCTTTTCCTCGGTCATGTCGACGAAACCGCGCACGGCGGTGGTGCCGAAGGAGTGGCCGGCGCCCTCGGCGCGTTCCTTGAACAGCCCAAGCAGCGGAATGTCGTCCTCACCCTTCACGGTCAGCGCCTTGGCGTGCCAGTCGGCAACGGCCTGCGCGATGACCTTGAAGTTGACGCCGCCGACCGGTGTCTTGACGTTGGGGAAATAGCGCTTCAGTACCGGATCGCTGGTGTCGAGAAAATTAGGCTCGAAAAATTCGCCGCTCACATAGCTTTCGGCGGTGCACAAGCCCACCTTGCCCATGGTCTTCATCAGCGACTTTTCCGCCGCCTTGGCAAAACGCTTGAACGCCTTGTCGGCATCCGCGCCAAACTTTTCCTCGGCGCGGAACTGCACGCCGAGCGGATATACGGCGGAAGCGCCGAAGCCGAGGGCTGCCGCGACATGGTGAGACGACGAGATCTGGCCGCTTTCCACCACCAGCGAAACACGCAGGCGCGCGCCTTCCTCGATAAGCTTCTGGTTAATGGCGGACACGACGAGGATCATCGGCAGAGCGGCGCGGTCACGCGCCACATGCCGGTCGGTGATCACGGCAATGCCGCCTTCTGCGCGCGCGAAGATCGCGATGGCATTGCAAAGCGCGCCGATACCAGCTTCAAGAGCCTTTGCATTGGCCTCGGCATCTCCAAGGTCGGGTGTGTAGAGCATATCAAAACGGCGAAGCGGCGTTTCCGTCTGTTCGCGCAGCTTCAGCATGTCGAGATGGGTGAGGATCGGCGACGGGACGACGATCTGCCGTGCGGCTTTCGCACCGATATTTGGCTTGGCGCCCAGCGCGATGCGCAGCGTCATGCCGTCCGCCTCGCGAATGCTGTCCAGAGGCGGGTTGGTGACCTGCGCAAAACGCTGCGAGAAATATTTTGCCACACCGCCTTCCTGATCGGACAGCGCGTTGATGGCATTGCCATAACCCATGGCGGAGATCTTTTCCGCGCCCGTCGCCAGCATCGGGTCCATCAGGAACTTGAAGCTTTCCTGATTGTGGGAATAGGCGACATAACGCTGATGACGTTCCAGATCGCCATTGTAACGCTGCGGCGATCCTTGTGTGTCCGCCGGGATTTCGGGCAGGTCGGCAAGGCGTACGCGCGCGTCGACCAGGAGATCGCGATAGGGCTTGCGGGCCGCCAGCATTTCCAGCGCCTCGACCGTGCCATAGGCCCGCTTTTCGATATGGTCATAGACCAGCATGCCGCCGGCTTCGATACGGCCGCGGCTGAGTACGGTTTCCGGCGGGAAGGCGATCTGGCCGGCTTCCGACATAACGCAGAGATAGTCCGCCGTCTCGACGGTTCGCAGCGGGCGCAGGCCAAGACGGTCTAGGCGCGCGCCGATGACGTCGCCATTGCCGAAAATCAGCGCCGCCGGGCCGTCGTTCTTTTCCTCGTAAAGCGAAAAATATTCGAGCATGGCGACCACCTCGGCCGACAGCGTATCGTCATTTTCCCATGCCGGCGGCATCATCGAGACGACGGCAGTCACGAGGTCCAGCCCATCTTCCAGCACGCGCGACTGCAGCGTCTGGTCGAGACGGCAGCTGTCGGACTGGCCTTTCGGGCGGATGATCGAGGCATTCTTGGCGGCGGCGATGGCCGTTTCCGAGAGGCGGTTCTTGCGGTCGGTGTTGAGTTCGCCGTTATGCGCCATCTGCCGGAAAGGCTGAGCCATCGATGGATGCGGATCGGTATTGGTTGAAAACCGCGTGTGAAAATACATGGTGTGGATCGTGTGGTCCGGGTCCACCAGATCACGGAAATAGGGGATGACCTCGTCGGAGTTGAGGCGACCCTTCAGCACCTGCGTGCGGGCGCTGAGCGAGATCGGATAAAGCCCGGCGAGTTCCGGCCGCGTATAGGCATCGGCCTCGATGGCAAGCAGCGCCTTGTGGATGCGGAAGTCGAATTCCGCCAGCGAGGCGGTTTCGCTGTGACAGCCGAAAACCCACTGCCGGATCGTCAACTGGTGACGGGCGGCGGCCGGCCGGATGGCGTCATTGTCGACAGGCACGTCGCGCTTCAGAAAAATTTCAAAACCCTGCTCTGCCAACGCTGCTTCGATGACCTGCTCGGCTTCATCATGGAATGCGGGATCAGCCGGCAGGAAAAAATTGCCGACACCGAAACGGCGCGGTTGCAGATCGGGGCGTCCGGTCAGCTTGCGAAAAAAGCCCAAAGATAGGTCCGCAGAAATACCGGCACCATCGCCGACACCCTCGGCGGACATGCCGCCGCGATGCGGGACGGCGCACAGCGCCTCATGCGCCTTTACCAGCACGTCATGGGTCTGGATGCCGTCTTTTCGCGTTATAAACCCGACGCCACAGCTGCTTTTCTCATCGGCAGGATCGTAAAGGCCGAAGGATGTGTTGGTCGATTCCATATGCCTGCTCCCGTCAGAAATAAGTCAGCTGTATTGACCTAAATAACAGGATTTAAAGAGTCAAGTTTAAATGATTGTGCGGTGCAGCACGTGCATGAACCGCAGCGATCGTATCGATCAGCGCATCAAGCTGCACATGCTTGCGTTGAAACGGCGCGACCTTTTGATCTGCCCCGATCAATCTGCCCTTGTTTTGCGAATTTGGAACGCGCCTCGGCTGCGACAAACACTCGCACGTGAGGTACGTAAATCAAAAACTCTTTGCAACCATCGAGAGTCGTCGTATCAATTGTCTGAGGAGAGTGATCGACCGTCTTTGCGCGGTTGGTCGCTGATGTGGCGCAAGCCGCATTTGGAGGCAACGGCTGCGGAGCGGGCAAGGCTCGTTCTGCGGTTCAGCATGCCCGCCGGGCATGAGCGTTGGGAGAGCGCGCCAATCACGGCCGCGACTATGAGGAGGGTAGGATATGAAGAAGTTTCTGTTCACATGCGCGGCCATCAGCCTTGTGGTCGGCGCATTCGCCGGTACAGCCAGCGGGTCGCCCGACAAGCCGGTCATCGGCTTTTCGATTGACGACCTGCGCGTCGAGCGCTGGGTCCGCGACCGCGATTACTTTATCGCTGCGGCCGAGCAGCTGGGCGCCAAGGTCAGCGTTCAGTCGGCCGATGGCAATGAAGAAAAGCAGGTCAAGCAGGTCGAGAACCTGATCGCCCAGGGTGTCGATGCCATCGTCATCGTCCCGATGAACTCGAAGGTTTTCGATGCGGTCGTGGCCGATGCCAAGGCATCCGGCATCAAGGTCCTGTCCTATGACCGGCTGATCCTCAATGCCGATGTCGATGCCTATATCTCGTTCGACAACGAGCGCGTCGGCTTCATGCAGGCGGAAAACGTGCTGAAGGTGAAGCCGGAGGGCAATTATTACCTGCTCGGCGGTTCGCCGACCGACAATAACGCAAAATATCTGCGTGCCGGCCAGGAAAAGGCGCTGAAGGCAGCGGTCGATGCCGGCAAGGTCAAGATCGTCGGCTCGCAATGGGTCAAGGAATGGAGCCCGACCGAAGCGCTTTCCATCATGGAAAATGCTCTGACGGCTGCCGACAACAAGATCGATGCGGTCGTGGCCTCCAATGACGGCACCGCCGGTGGCGCCATCCAGGCACTCGCCGCACAGGGCCTTGCCGGCAAGACTGCGGTTTCCGGTCAGGATTCCGACCTTGCCGCCGTCAAACGCCTGCTCGATGGCACGCAGACCGTCACCGTCTACAAGCCGCTGAAATTGATCGCATCCGAGGCTGCCAAGCTGACGGTCCAGCTGGTCAAGGGCGAAAAGCCTGCCTTCACCTCGAAGATCAACAACGGCACCAAGGATGTCGATACGCTTCTGCTGACGCCGACCGCCGTCACCAAGGACAACATCGATATCTACGTCAAGGACGGCTTCTACACCAAGGAACAGATCGGCCTGAAATAATCCGGCCGATTGGCCCCGGAGCCTGAACGGTTCCGGGGCCTTGTTTTCATGTGCGAGGTGTCATGAGCGAATCTTTTCTTCTCGAGATGAAGAACATCTCCAAGAGCTTTTCCGGCGTGAAGGCTCTGGATGGCATTCATCTGCAGGTCCGCCCCGGAGAATGCGTCGGTCTCTGCGGCGAAAACGGTGCGGGCAAATCCACGCTGATGAAGGTGCTGTCGGCGGTTTATCCCCATGGCACATGGGATGGTGAAATTTTCTGGGAAGGGCGGGAGCTGAAAGCGACCTCCATCCGGGAAACCGAAAGGGCCGGTATTGCCATCATCCATCAGGAGCTGATGATGGTGCCGCATCTCTCGGTGGCGGAAAACATCTTTCTCGGCAACGAGATCAGCAATCACGGTTTTCTCGATTACGACGCGATGAATGCGCGGGCACAGGAGCTGCTCGCCAAGCTCAACGTGCACGACATCAATCCGGCCCTGCCGGTCCTCAACTATTCCGGCGGCAAGCAGCAGCTGATCGAAATCGCCAAGGCCCTCAACAAGAACGCCAAACTCCTGATCCTCGATGAGCCGACCTCGGCGCTGACCTCGTCGGAAATCCGCACGCTGCTCGATCTCATCAAGCGCTTCAAGGCCGACGGCATGGCTTGCGTCTACATCTCCCACAAGCTGGAGGAGGTGGCTGAAATCGCCGACACCGTCACCGTCATCCGCGACGGCACGCATATCGGCACGCAGCCTATGGCGGAACTCACCACCGCCAGCATCGTGACGATGATGGTCGGCCGCGAGATGAAAAATCTCTATCCGAAGGAAGACCACGCCATCGGCGAGGTGATCCTCGAGGCGCGCAACATCACCTGCTGGGATGTCACCAATCCCGAGCGCAAGGTGGTCGACAATGTTTCGCTCACAATCCGCAAGGGCGAAATCCTCGGTATTGCCGGTCTCGTGGGGGCGGGTCGCACCGAACTGGTCTCGACCCTTTTTGGCGCCTATCCGACCGCGCATCAGGGCACCATTCATCTCGACGGCCAGGAAGTGTCGATCAAAACGCCACGCGACGCCGTCAGAGCCGGCATCTGCATGGTGCCGGAGGACCGCAAGAAGAGCGGTATCCTGCCGATCATCGGTGTCGGCCACAACATGACGATTTCGGTGCTCAGCCGTTTCGCGCGTTTCGGCCTGATCGACGAACACGAGGAACTGGCGCAGATCCAGGCCGAAATTATCCGCCTCAAGATCAAGACGGCCGATCCGATGCTGCCGATTGCCTCGCTTTCGGGCGGCAACCAGCAGAAGGCGGTGTTGTCGAAAATGATGCTGCCGGAACCACGTGTTCTGATCCTCGACGAACCGACACGCGGCGTCGATGTCGGCGCCAAATACGAGATCTACAAACTGATCTTCGCGCTCGCCAAGACCGGCGTGGCGGTGTTGATGGTGTCCTCCGAACTGCCGGAGGTTCTGGGCATTTCCGACCGTGTCCTCGTCATCGGCGAGGGGCAGCTGCGTGGCGATTTCGTAAACGACAATCTCACCCAGGAACAGGTGCTGGCGGCCGCGATCGGCCATGCCGCACAGGTCGCCTGATCCTTATGTCATTGCTGGTGAAGGTTTTGATATGACTGGCATACTCTTCAGAAAATTCCTGTCCGAAAACAAGATCGTCGCGCTTCTGATCGTGGTGGCGCTGATCTGGGCGCTGTTCGGATATCTCACCTACAATACCGATACCGGTGTCTCCGGCTTCCTGACGGCGCGCAACTTTTCCAACCTTCTCCGCCAGATGGCGATTACCGGCATGCTGGCGGCAGCCATGGTGTTTGTCATCGTCGCCGGCGAAATCGACTTGTCGGTCGGTTCTCTGCTCGGGCTTCTCGGCGGCATCGCGGCCATCCTCGATGCGGTTTACGGCTGGCCGCTGGCCGGAACGATCGCCTTCGTGCTTCTGGCGGGCGCTGCCCTTGGCCTGATGAACGGCTGGTTGACCTCCTATCTCGGTATCCCCTCTTTCATTGTCACGCTTGGCGGGCAGCTCGCCTTTCGTGGCGCCGTGCTGGGCCTGACCGGCGGCATCACCATCGCGCCGGTCTCTCCGGGCCTGAAGTATATCGGCCAGGGTTATCTGCCGGGTTGGCTCGGCAATGGCTGCGCCATCCTGCTGTTCGCCGTGCTGCTGTTCATGGCGATCAGAACCCGGCGCAAGCGCCTGTTGCACAATCTGAAAGTGCCGACACCGGTCATGGAGGCCGCAAAACTGCTCGGCACCGGGCTTCTTATTCTTGGTTTCGTGCTGGTGCTGAATTCCTATCAGGGCATTCCGGTGCCGGTTCTGCTGCTTCTTTTCGTGCTGGCCGTCTTCACGGTTATCGCCAAGGGCACGGTGTTCGGCCGTTATATCTATGCCGCCGGCTCTAATTCCGAGGCGACGCGGCTCTCCGGTGTCAACGTCAATCTGGTCAAAATGTCGGTGTTCGGCCTGATGGGCCTGATGGCCGCACTCGCGGGCCTCACCACCACGGCGCGCCTTGCCGCCGGCACACCTTCGGCCGGTTTCGGCGGTGAACTGGATGCGATCGCCTCCTGCTTCATCGGCGGCACGTCCATGCGTGGCGGTGTCGGTTCGGTCATCGGTGCGCTGGTCGGGGCACTGATCATGGCAAGCCTCGACAACGGCATGTCGATGCTGGGCGTCGATACGTTCTGGCAGCAGATCATCAAGGGCATCATCCTCGTCATCGCCGTTTATCTCGACATCATTTCGTCGGGCGTGAAACGGCTCTGATCCGATGCGGTTGCCGGCGTGAACACTTACTCGCCGGCAAGCACGTCCTCCGCCGCCTGCCGGATCGTCTGCATCAGGATCGTCAGCGGCAGGGATGGCGTCGCATCGGCGCGAATGGTCAGCCCCACCGGCCCGCGCGTTTCCGACGTATCGATCGGCAGCGCCGCCAGAAACCCGTCGGCCAGATCGGTGGCGATCACGCCCCGCGAAATGATCCAGATCGCATCGCTCTGGCGCACGAAGGCGCGGCCAAACGCATCCGAGACCGTTTCAACCTGGGTCGGCAGGTTGGCGACGCCATTGGCGATCAGGAACTGTTCGACATAGGGCCGGATGATCGATCCCCGCGTCGGCATCAGCACCGGGTAATCGGCAAATCCCTCGAATATGGAGATGCCCCGCCCCAGCAGCGGATGACCGGCACGCACGGCAAACACCACCTGTTCCGAATAAAGGTGCTCGAACGAAAAGCCCGCCATCTTTTCCGGCGCCGCCAGCCGCCCCACCACCAGATCGAGATCGCCAACCCGCAGCTGTTCCAGCAGGACAGCATTGTCGCCGGTGACGATTTTTATCCGACTGCCAGTGTTTTCCTTCAAAAACATCGACATGGCGCGCGGCATGATGCGCGTCGAAACGGTCGGCAGCGCACCGACCCGTACGGGAGGAGCTGCATCGAACAGCTCCTGCGAAACGCTGTCTATGCCTTGCCTGAGCGCCGTCAGCGCCGCACCGGCATGGCGCAGGAAAACGTCGCCGTAGCGCGTCAGCCGAATGCCGCGCCCGTCGCGCTCCACGACGGCAACGCCGAGCGCTTCCTCCAGCTCGCGAATGGTTTTTGTCACGGCCGGTTGGCTCACGCTCAGAATATCCGCCGCTTTCGCCACGCTCTTCTGGCGCGCCACCTCCACAAACGTCTGCAAATGCCGGAATTTGACGCGATTGGCTTTCAATTCATAATCCCCCGGTTAATGAAATGCGCCCAAAAATCATTTTACCTAACCATTTGATCGCTGCAATCTGTCTCCGGAGGAGATTTCAGATGCAGTTCGTTTCGATCAACGACATCGTCATCCGTTATGACGTAGCGGGCGCGGGTGACCGCAAGCCGGTAATCGTGTTCATAAATTCGCTTGGCACGGATGCGCGCATCTGGGATCTCGTCCTGCCGAAACTGATCGACGACTATACCGTAATCACCTACGACAAGCGCGGCCATGGCCTCTCCGATCTTGGCCAGCCACCGTATCGGATCGAGGACCACGCTGCCGATCTCGCCGGGCTGATCGATCATCTCGGTTATGCCAATGTCATCCTCTGCGGCCTCTCCGTTGGCGGACTGATCGCGCAGTCACTTTATGTGTCTCGGCCGGATCTGGTGCGCGCACTCATCCTTGCCGATACCGCTCACAAGATCGGCACGGCCGACATGTGGGCAGAGCGCATCGCCAAGGTCCAGGCGGAAGGGCTTGGTCCAATGGTCGATGGCATCATGCAGCGCTGGTTCACCGCCGCCTATCGTGTGCCGGAAAACGCGGCCTATCGGGGATATTGTAACATGCTGCTGCGCCAGCCGGTCGCCGGTTACGCTGGCACCTGCGCCGCCATCCGCGACGCGGATTTCACCGAGGCCGCCAGAAACATCGCCGTGCCCACCCTCTGCATCGTTGGCGCGGAAGACGGCTCCACGCCGCCGGACCTCGTGCGCTCGCTTGCCGATCTCGTTCCCGGCAGCCGCTATCACGTCATCGAAAACGCCGCCCACATCCCTTGCGTCGAAGCGCCGGCAGCCTTTGCTGCCGTGCTTCGTGATTTTCTCGCGCAATTGCCCGGAGAGTGAACCATGACTGAGGCCCCAAATCCCTCCGAGCGTTATCGCAAGGGCATGGCGACGCGCCGCGCGGTTCTGGGCAATGCCCATGTCGACCGGGCGGTGGCCAATGAAACGCCGTTCGACAAGCCGTTTCAGGAGTTGATCACGGAAACCGCCTGGGGCAATGTCTGGTCGAGGGAGACCTGGTCGAAACGCGACCGCTCGATCGTCACGATCGCGCTGCTTGCGGCACTCGGCCAGGATGAGGAGGTGGCCATGCATGTGCGCGCCACGGCAAATACCGGCGCGAGCCGGGAGGATGTCTGCGAGGCGCTTTTGCATGTGGCGATCTATGCCGGTGTGCCGGCCGCCAACCATGCGTTCAAGATCGTCAAGGCGGCCTATGCCGAGATCGATGCCGCCGGCGTGAGCGCCGGGGAGGAGGCACAGTGAAGAACGAGAGACCCGAAACCGGCGGCTTTTTTGCCCGTGACCGCTCCATCCATCCGCCGGCCTATACGCCGGGTTACAAGACATCCGTGCTGCGTTCTCCGCAAAAGGCGTTGATCTCGCTGGATGGCACCCGTTCCGAAATCACTGGCCCGGTTTTCGGCCACAATATTTTGGGCGAATTCGATAACGACCTGATCGTCAATTATGCCCGTCCCGGCGAAATGGCGATCGGTCAGCGCATTCTCGTGCATGGGCGTGTGCTGGATGAACGCGGGCGTGGTGTCGATGGTGCTCTGGTGGAATTCTGGCAGGCCAATGCCGGTGGGCGTTATCGCCACAAGAAGGAAACCTATCTCGCCGCCCTTGATCCGAATTTCGGCGGTTTCGGCCGCACGATTACCGACGAGAACGGGTATTACTGGTTCAAGACCATCCAGCCCGGCGCCTATCCGTGGCCGAACGGCGTCAACGACTGGCGCCCCGCGCATATCCATTTTTCCGTTTTCGGTCATGGTTTTGCGCAGCGCCTGATCACCCAGATGTATTTTGAAGGCGACCCGATGATCCGGATCTGCCCGATCGTCAAAACCATTCCCGACGAAGAGGCCATCAAGCGCCTGATCGCGCCACTCGATATGAATGCGACGATCCCGATGGACATGCGTGCCTACAAGTTCGACATCGTGTTGCGCGGTCGCCGCTCGACCTTTTTCGAGAACCGCAAGGAGGGCAACTGATATGGCCCAACCACTCGGGTACCTGAAGGAATCCGCCTCGCAGACCGCCGGCCCTTACGTCCATATCGGCTGCACGCCGAATTTTACCGGCATCGAAGGCGTTTATGAAACCGATCTCGGTTCCGGCCCGCTGGTTACGGAAAAGACGCGTGGCGACCGCATCACCATTGTCGGCCGCGTTCTCGATGGCACCGGCACGCCGCTCAAGGATGCGCTGATCGAAATCTGGCAGGCCGATAGCGACGGGTTCTACAACAGCCCGTCGGAAACGCGCGGAAAGGCCGACCCGAACTTTCTCGGATGGGGCCGCTGCCCGGCCGACATGACCTCCGGCGAATTTGTCTTCGAAACGATCAAGCCCGGCCGCGTGCCCTTCAACGACGGTCGTCTGATGGCGCCGCATGTGACGCTTTGGATCGTCGCGCGTGGCATCAATATCGGCCTCCACACCCGCATGTATTTTTCCGATGAGGAAAAGGCCAATACTGAGGACCCGATCCTGATGCGGTTGGAACATTGCAGCCGGGTCAAAACCTTGATCGGCAGCCGCGAAGGTGACACGGTGTCCTTCGACATTCATCTTCAGGGCGAAGACGAGACCGTGTTCTTCGATATCTGAGCAGTTAAGGCATCGGTTTTCATGAGCGTATCCGCCTTCGACCACCCGTTTCTCTCCGGCCTTGTGGGCGATAAGGAAACGGCAGCCTTTTTCACCGCCAATGCCGATATCAAGGCGATGCTGGATTTCGAGATGGCGCTGGCCTCCAGCGAAGCCGCGGAAGGCTCCATTCCCGTCCGCGCGGCGGAACGCATCGCCGAGGTCTGCGCCCACTTTTCACCCGATATGGAAAAGTTGCGTCTTGCCACAGCACGTGACGGCGTGGTCGTCCCGGAACTGATCCGGCAGCTGCGTGAGGCCTGTGGGCCGGAGGTCGGCCGCCATGTCCACAAGGGCGCCACCAGCCAGGATGTGGTCGATACCAGCCTGATGTTGCGCCTGCGCGGTGTGGCCGCTCTGCTGGAAGACCGCATGGAAAAGCTGGATGCCGCTTTTGCCGATCTCGACAAGAGTTTTGGCCATCACGTGATGATGGGCCACACCCGCATGCAGGCGGCGATCGAGATCAAGGTTTCGGATCGCATCCGAGCATGGTGCGAACCGCTTGCCCGTCACCGTGCTCGTCTGGAAGCCTTTGCCGAAGTCGCGCTCGTGCTGCAGTTCGGCGGTGCCGCCGGCACGCTGGATGGTCTGGGTGAGGAAGGCGTTGTCGTGCGTGAAGCCTTGGCCGAGGACCTCGGGCTTGGCAACCACGCGCAATGGCAGAGCCAGCGCGACCGGTTGGGTGAACTGGCAAGCCTCCTGTCTTTGATAACCGGAAGCCTCGGAAAATTCGGGCAGGATATCGCCCTTCTGGCCGAAGCGGGCAGTGACATCGTGCTGGCCGGCGGCGGTGTTTCTTCGGCGATGGCGCACAAGCAGAACCCGGTGGCCGCCGAAGTTCTGGTGTCGCTCGCCCGCTTTAACGCCACCCAGCTTTCCGGCATGCATCAGGCGCTTGTGCATGAACAGGAGCGCTCGGGCGCCGCCTGGACGCTGGAGTGGCTGACCCTGCCGCAGATGGCGGTTTCGACCGGTGCGTCTCTTCGGCTGGCACTCGAACTGGCCGGCAATATCCGCTCGCTCGGCCGGAATTAGACCCGGTCGGCGATTGCCTTGAATCATAACCTTTTGCATATGGGTCATCTCGGCCAATTCATTTTACTTGGCAGCGCCATATGACAAACTGCAATTCGAATGCGGAGGAGGAGGCCCATCGGGCTTCCGCATCAGGGAGGTAATATGAAAAAGTTTCTGGCAACCGCGATTGCCACGCTGGCACTCAGCGTCAGCGCGCAAGCGGCCACGATCAAGGTTGGCGTCGTTGGCCCGTTTTCGGGTCCGTTCGCGCTGCAGGGCAAAAATTTCAAGGCCGGTATCGATGCCTATATGGCGGTCAATGGTGCCAAGGTCGGCGATAACGATGTCGAGATCATCTATCGCGACGTGCCGCAGGCCGATCCGGCGCAATCCAAGGCGCTGGCGCAGGAACTGATCGTCAAGGAAGGCGTGCAATATCTCGCCGGCTTCTATTTCACGCCGGATGCGATGGCCGCGACACCGATCCTGCAGCAGGGTAATGTGCCGATGGTGGTGATGAATGCCGCCACCTCGGCCATCGTCACCAAGAGCCCATACGTGGTGCGCACGTCGTTCACCACCTGGCAGACCTCGACGCCGATTGCGCAGGTCGCGAAAGATGCCGGCGTCGACAAGGTCATCACCGTGGTCAGTGATTATGGTCCGGGCGTCGACGCCGAAAACGCCTTCAAGGCGGGTTTTGAAAAGGCCGGCGGCAAGGTCGTCGAGGCGATCCGCATGCCGCTCTCCACCAACGACTTTTCGCCGATCATGCAGCGTATCAAGGATTCCGGTGCAGGTGCGGTGTTTGCCTTCCTGCCGTCCGGCCCGACCACGCTCGGTTTCGTGAAAGCCTATAACCAGAACGGCCTAAAAACCGCCGGAATCAAGATTTTTGCGCCGGGCGACCTGACGCAGGAATCCGATCTTCCGGCATTGGGCGAATCTGCCGCCGGCATGCAGACGACCTTCCATTATGCCGTCAGCCACGACTCACCGGAAAACAAGGCCTTTGTCGAAGCCGCCTCCAAGGCGATCGGCAATCCGGCAGAACTGTCCTTCCCTGCTGTCGGCGCCTATGACGGCATGCATGTCATCTACAAGATGATCGAGGCAACCGGCGGAAAACAGGATGCCAAGAAGGCTGTCGATGCGGTCAAGGGCCTGTCGTGGACCAGTCCGCGCGGCCCGGTGTCGATCGATGCCGAAAGCCGTCACATCACCCAGAACATCTATCTGCGTGAAGTGACGAAGGGGGCGGAGGGGAAATACTTCAACAAGGAAATCAAGACGTTTGAGCGTCAGGGTGATCCGGGTCTGGCGGCCGCAAAGTAGGGTTTTCGTGGTGAGGTAGCCTGCTCAGCACGCTACCTCGCTTGCGACAGGGTTTTTATATGAAGCCAGTCCCCCTATGGCCTGCCGGCCATCTCCCCCACAAGGGGGGAGAAAACCAGCGGCACCCACTTGCCTCGATCGGACCTCGGCGGAGCGGCTGGGTTAAGCCCCTCCCCCTTGTGGGGAGGGGTTTGGGGCGGGGTCTTGTCCAATGACGCAAGCCAACCTCAAGAGTTGCCATATGAGAAAAGACCACACGACAAGGATCCATAACCACGCATGCAGACTGTTCTGAGCATAGCCATCGACGCGCTTGCCTATGGCATGGTGCTGTTCGTGATCTCGATCGGTCTGTCGGTAACGATGGGCCTGATGCGGGTCGTCAACCTTGCCCATGGGGCATTCGCCATGATCGGCGGTTATCTCGCCTCCTACGCCACGCGTGACCTCGGCCTCGGTTATGCCCCCGCCATCCTGATCGCCGTTGTCGCCACCGCCATCATCGCCGTGCCGATCGAACGCCTGCTCTACCGCCGCATCTACGGCGCGCCGGAACTGACGCAGGTGCTGATGACCATCGGCATCACCTTCTGCGTCATCGGTCTCGCCAACTATGCTTTTGGCCCGACGCTGAAAACCATTCCGCTGCCAGAAACCCTGAGTGGCTCGATCGATCTCGGTTTCCGCGCCATCGCCACCCACCGTATCTTCGCCATCGTCTGCGGCCTCATCGTCGCCGGTGGTCTGTGGTTCCTGATCGAACGCACCGCCTTCGGCATCCGCCTGCGCGCCGCCGTAGATAACGCGCCCATGGCCGCGGCACTCGGTGTGCGAACGCAACTGGTCTATGCCGTCAGCTTTGCAGTTGCCGTCGGTCTTGCCGCTTTCGGGGGCATCGTCGGAGCCGAGCTTCTGCCGGTCGAACCCTATTATGCGCTGCGCTACATGGTGACGTTTCTGGTCGCCGTATCGATCGGCGGCGCCGGCTCCATTCCGGGCGCTCTGATCGCCTGTCTGCTGCTCGGCGCCATCGACACGACCGGGCGTTACCTCGCTCCGGAATATGGCGAGTTCTTTTTCTATCTCGCGGTGATCGTCATCGTCACCCTCTTCCCGCGCGGTCTGGCAGGGCGGTTCAAGTAATGGCAGTTCTGATGGATAGCACTCTTCCCACACGCCGCCGGCCACTTGGAACGCTGATCGGCATTGCCGTCATCATCGCCGCCAGCGTCATCGGCTATTTCCTGTTTCCCAACAATCTGGCGCTGCTCACCCGCATCGTCGCCACCATGCTGCTGGTCCTGTCGATCGATCTCGTCACCGGTTATTGCGGCGTCGCCACGCTCGGCCATGCGGCGCTGTTCGGGGCAGGGGCTTATGGCGCCGGCATCGTCTCGGCGCATTTCGGCATCACCGAGCCGCTGACCATGACGCTGATCGGCGCTGTCGCCGGTGCCCTGGCGGGCCTCGTTTCCGGCATCGTCATCCTGCGCGCCCACGGCCTGCCGCAACTGGTTCTGTCCATCGCCGTCGTCCACCTGTTCCACGAGGTCGCCAACAAGGCATCAAGCTGGACCGGCGGCAGCGACGGTCTCTCCGGCATCACCACGGATGCATTGCTTGGCCTGTTCGAATTCGATCTCTGGGGCCGCACCGCTTATATTTATGGAATCGTCCTGCTACTGATCGTGTTCGTGTCTTTGCGTATCCTCGTGCAATCACCCTTCGGCATGCTGGCGCGTGGCGTGCGGGAGGATCCGGTGCGTGTTGCCGCCATGGGCGCGTCGGTCCATTCGGTGATGCTGCGCATGTACGTGATATCCGGTGCGGTCGCCGGCGTCGGCGGTGCGCTCAATGCCATCTCCACCCAGGTCGTCGGGCTCGACAGCCTGTCGTTTACGCTTTCGGCGGAAGCGCTTGTCATGTTGGTGCTCGGCGGCACCGGGTCTCTTTACGGCGCCATGGTCGGCACCGTCTCCTTCATGTGGTTCGAGGATGTGGTTTCCGCCGCCAATCCGTTCCATTGGCTCACCATCGTCGGCGCGCTTTTGATCGTCGTGGTGCTGTTCGCGCCAAAAGGGCTGTACGGCTCGGCCGCCGCCTTCCTGTCGCGCCGCCGTGGAGGTGAAAGATGAGCCTTTTCGAAGCCAAAAAGCTGCGCAAGAATTTCGGCGGGCTTGCTGTCACCAATGACGTGTCGCTGTCGCTTGCCGCCGGTGATCGGTTGGCGCTGATCGGCCCCAACGGCGCCGGCAAAACCACCTTCGTCAATCTCGTGACCGGTCATATCAAGCCGGATGGCGGGTCGATTGCATTGGCGGGCGAGGACATTACCGGTGTGAAAGCCATGCAGCGCGTGCGCCGCGGTCTGGTCCGTTCCTTTCAGGTCACGCGGCTTTTCGCCGATATGACGCCGCAGGAACATGTGGCGCTCGCCATCCTGCAACGCGATGGCAAGGCCAGCCGCATGTTCGGCCGTCATGATGCCATGCGTCCTGTCGTGGAAGAGGTCGGCGAAATTCTCCACCTGCTGGGCTTGAGCGAGCTTGCCCATCTGAAGGTCCGCGAAATCGCCTATGGTCAGCAGCGCCTGCTGGAAATCGCGCTCGCCATGGCGCTTAGGCCAAAGGTGCTGCTGCTGGATGAGCCGGCCGCCGGCGTGCCGCAGAGTGAAACGGCCCGCATTGAACGCGCACTCGACATGCTGCCGCCGGACCTCGCGGTGCTGATGATCGAACACGACATGGATCTGGTTTTCCGGTTCGCAAAACGGGTCATGGTGCTGGCCGCCGGCACTGTCATTTTCGATGGCTCGCCGCAGGATGTGACGCAGGATGTGGCTGTGCGCGAAGCTTATCTGGGGAGTTATGCCAATGCCGGCAGCGCCGCTTGAGGTGATAAAACTGTCGGCCGGTTACGGTCCGACGCGCGTAATCGAGGACATCTCGTTTTCCGTACCGGCCGGCGAGCGTCTGGCCGTGCTCGGCCGCAACGGCATGGGCAAGACCAGCCTGTTCGCCACCATCGCCGGCCAGACGCGGCGTTACGGCGGCGAAATCCGTCTTGGCGGCACTGACATCTCCGCTCAGCCCAGTGCCGCCCGCGCACTGTCCGGCCTCGGATATGTGCCGCAGACTCGCGACGTGTTTCCGAGCCTGACAGTCGAGGAAAACCTGTTCGTCGGCCTGAAGAACCGCCCGAAATCAGCCGTCGAGGAAGCCTACGCCATGTTCCCGCGGCTGAAAGAGCGGCGCGGCAATCTCGGCAGTCAACTCTCCGGCGGCGAACAGCAGATGCTATCGACGGCCCGCACCATTCTTGGCCAGCCGAGCGTGCTGCTGCTCGATGAACCGCTGGAGGGTCTGGCGCCGGTCATCTGCGAGGAACTGATGGCGGCCTTTTCGCTTCTGGCACAATCCGGCGAAACCACCATTCTTCTTGTCGAACAGCGCATCCAGAGCGCGCTGGAATTCGCCGATCGCGTGATGATCATGGAGCGCGGCCGCATAGCCTGGACGGGCACGCCGCAGGCACTTTCTGCCGATCAGGAAACGGTCGATCGGCTGCTCGGCGTCGGCGGCCTGCATTGATCGACTAAAGGCGGCCGATTGCCTGACCTTGTCATACATGATAGCTGTGCTCATCTTTTGAGGCGTTTGCCCCGCCATGTTTATCATCGGGTATCGAGTGAGCTACATCCCATCCATGACTGCCTATACGGAAGGCATCACGCCGACAGCACCGGTCAAATGGCGCTGCCTCGATGGCGCGGTTGGCGTTTTCTGGCAGGCAAGCTGCAAGGTCGGCGCGAAGGGTTATTATGTGTCACCCGATCCGAGGGTGATGATTTTCTTCAACGACATTTCGGCGCAGTTCCGCATGTCGAACCACGGCGAAGGGGCGGTGCGGCATTTCCGCTCCATGACACGGGCGATCTATGTGCCGGCCGGTGTTCCGATGTGGACATCCGCCTGCGCCGATCATCGTTTTTCGCATGTGGATGTGCACATTCATCGTGACCGGCTTTTGAAATTCCTGGCGCCGTCGCTTGGCACCTCCGCGGCCAGAACGGCATTGACGAGGCCTGTAGAGACGCAGGATATCGGCGATATAGAAATACTGGCCGGCTTGCTGGTGGCGGAAGTCGAAAATCCCAGCAAACACCCGGTCTATGCCGAAAGCCTTGTCGGCAGTCTCGTCACCGGTCTTCTCGATATCCCGGTCGATGAAGGCGACGGCTGGAACCACAGGCTTTCGCAGGCGCAGATGGCCAAGCTGGTCGCGCGCGCGGCAATGGAAGGCGGACTGAAGCTGACGGTTGCGGAAATGGCAATGACGGTCGGTCTGTCCGAAAGCTGGTTCAACAAGGTGTTCAAGAACACGACCGGTCAGACACCATTGCAATGGCAGCTGGGCCGCCGCGTCGAACTGGCGCAACGGATCATGCTGGAAAGCGACATGACCGTGACGGATGTGGCGGCAAAACTCGGATTTACCGATCAGGCGCATCTCACCAAGACATTCAAGCAGGTGGTCGGCGATACGCCGGCATCGTGGCGGCGTTTGCAAAGGGCGCGGTAGGGGCGTTGTCGTCTCGTCCTGCCAGCTGCGACATTGGTGTCGCAAATCGAGCAGTTTACCCCAATTGCCACATTTCATTGAAGTTTTATTCGAGCTTATTCAAGCGCTTGAAAAAGTAGATCCCGACTTCATCCACACCCTCAAAACCCGTGCCTACACTGATCCTGTTCCATCGCTGATACGGGAGGCGTCCCGGCGAGTTGGCGCCGGCGCTGGGGTTGAGGAAACGACGTAAGTTCTCAATTCCGGGGTTCGCGGAAACTGGTTCACCTCCGGCGACACGGGGGAGGTGTTGAGGGCGTCAAACCTCGTCTGGCTTCTGAAGCCCGAAAGAGCGCGCCGGGCGTGCCTATGCGGCACACATGATTGCCGGTCGGTGGCGAGAGCGGTTCCTGAACCGCTTTAATCATCGGGATGGCTTTTGCAGAGCAACCGAAGTCGCGGGCAAAAACCGCCGAAACGGGGCACGGCGCGTGTCATATATAAACCTAAGTCAGAGGCACAAACCGTGTCCCGACCGCATAACCCGCAGATTGGCGGGTGTTTTTTGAAAATCTGAAGATCGCCAAGGGCTCAGTCTGCCCTTTTCCCAAGCCGTCCAACTTCAGGGCGAAATCTTGCGGAAAAACCCCGCCCGGATTTCCGGGCGGGGTTGTGATTGTTACCAGCTCTGGCGAAGCGTCGCCATGATGGTCCTGCCGGCATTGTAGAACTTCACGCCTTTATCATCGTCCCGCTGTGCAATGTGCTTCTCGTCGAACAGATTGCTGACATTCAGCTGGAACGTTGTGTTCGGCTGGATCTTGTAGGTGAAGGCAGCATCGAACAGGATGGCTTCCTCGCCATACGCGGTGTTCTGGATATTCGTGAAATACTCACCCGTATATCTGGCGCCCAGCCCGAATGTCATGTCGCCGCGTTTGTCATTTCCTTCGAGCGTGTAGGTGCCCCAGACAGATGCGAGATGTTCCGGAACGCGCATCAGTCGATGACCGTCATAAAGTCCGCCGGGTTCCTCGATTTTGGAATTGATATAGGTATAGGCGGCAATCAGGCTGATATTGTTGGTGACCTCTGCCTTGGCCTCCAGTTCGATGCCGCGGTGCCGTACCTTGTCCACGGTTGCGGGAACATAGATGACGCCGTCATCTACGGTGATGTTACCCTTGGAAAGGTCGTAGACTGACGCGGTGAACAGGGCAGGGAAAGCGTCCGGCTTGTATTTGATACCGACTTCGTACTGCTTGCCGGTTGTCGGCTGGGCTCCTGTTGCCGGCGGGGCGACGGATTCGCCATAGCTTGCAAAGGCAGCCAATTCTGGCGTGATCTTGTAACTGACGCCAATACGTTTCGTGAACTCGCTGTAGCTGCCAGACTGTCCGTCCTCGCTGAGATCAAGCCAGTCGTTGCGCATGCCCAGGCTGACCGTCAGCCGGTCGGAAAACGTCAGCTCTTCCTGAAGGTAAAGAGCCTTGGTTTTTTGATCGGTGGCGGTGAGGTAGACCGGTGTCCCTGCCGCCGGGCCACCGCTATAGGCCGGGTTCAGCCAGTTGATCGGAGCTGCAGATGTGTAAATCCAATAGTTGTCCGAGCTGTATTTGTTGTACTCGGCGCCGACCAGTGTACGGCTATCGACGTTTTCGAAATTGGCCTCATACGTCAGGTTGGCGTCGATTATGAATTGATCGAAAGATCTGTCGCTGCCGTAGAAGTAGCGCGTTGCCTCATTGGTCGCGCTGTTGGCCGTATCGAGGTATGCGCTGCCGGCATCCACGACCGAGCTGCTGTAACGTGCCTTGGAACCGAAGGTCAGACCATTGCCGAAGTCATGATCCAGCATCAGGCTGTAGCTGTTGCGGTTGACATCGTTGAAATAATAATCCGGCTCACCGAAAAATGCGGAATTGTCGAACTCGCCGTAGAGAGGGTAACCGCCGCTACCGGGAACCCCCTTCTTGTCCAGATGATCATAGACGAATGTCAGGCTGGTCGCATCGGTCGGGCGCCAGGTCAGGCCGCTCATGAAGAAGTTTTCATCGTCGCGCGAAAAATCGTATTCCGCATCGGCGCGCTGCAGCTTTCCCGTCAGGCGATAGGAAAGGGTATCGTCCTCGGTGATGTTGTCACCGAAGTCGAAGCCGACTTCCTTGTGCGCATAGGAGCCGCCGGTCGTGTAGACTTCGCCGAAGCGCTCGCTCTTCGGTGTTTTCGTAACGTAGTTCACCGAGCCGCCGGGTTCAGCCACGCCAAAGCCGGCAGAGCTGACACCTTTAAGGATTTCCATGCGTTCGTAGGCATAGGGCTCTTCCTTGATGCCGGCGAATGTTCTGCCAATCCCAAGGCCATCGCGGTAGGTATAGGGTGTGAAACCGCGAATATCGAAATAGTCAAAACGGTCGTCGGTTCCGTAAAAGTCGGTGGAGACGCCGGCCGTATATTGAACGACCTGTTCGACGCTGGTCGCGCCGCGTTCCTGAATTTCCTTGGAGGTGACGACAGACACGGAAGCCGGCGTCGTCAGCACTTCGCTCGGCAGCTTGCCGGCACCGGTCGTGCGGTTGGCGATGATCGTCTTGGAATCGTCATCGCCGCCATTGCCCTCAACGGTAATGGTCTGGAGAACCGTTGCCGACCCGGAATCCGCGTCCTGCGCAGCCGCGAGCGCGGGCGACAGTGCGATGATTGCGGTGCAGCTCAGAAGAACCGCGTTGGCTCGGCGTGTAAAAGTCCGCCGCTTGGTTCGGCCGGTTCTCTTGCTATCCATTTTTCACGTTCCACAGGTTAGACACATACTGAAAGATACCGGCACTAAAGCAGCGCGATCCTTTTTCGGAGATGTCGCATGAAACGAAGGCCGTCCATTCCATCCGGTTTGCAGCTTACCGGATCGGAGGTGGTTGGTAACGCCGATGTGATATCCCCGGCAATTTACTAACCTGAGCTTAATGATCAGGTATTGTAGCTTTCCGGTGTTTTGTAGAAAACCATGGAATTTTCCAGCCGGTTTTGCTGAAACTGTCGATATTCATTGATGGTGTGGCGAAGTTGCACAGCAGTGGCCCGACTGTCGGGAACTTCAAGAGGTTAACGCGTCTCAACCGCAGTCGGTGATTCCCGCGTGCACGGTTCGCCGCAATCGGTTATGTCGGCCGCGATGACCGCACGAACCGGAAAAGCCGCCATGCCGAACATGCGCTCTGCCCCGCTGGCAGCCATATTGCTGCGGAAAGACATCGCCGCCGAACCACTGTTCGATTCGCTTATCAAAACGCTTCGGGCGGATGGTGTGCATGCCGCCGGTTACGTCCAGCGAGAATATCCGGCGCCGCCCGGCCATGATGCCGAGGTTGTCGCGGAAGATATCGAGACCGGCGAGACCTTTGCGATCATGCAGCCGCGCGGTGGTCCCGGCTCCGGTTGCCGTCTGGATACCGGCGTGCTTGCCGATCTTGCCGGTCGCATACTTGCCCGGCTGGAAAGGGATGCGGACCTCTTGATTCTCAATCGGTTCGGCCGAACCGAAACCGAGGGAAACGGACTACGCGCCGTTTACGAAAAGGCCATCGAACTTGGTCTGCCGGTGCTGACCTCCGTCAAGCCGGAGCATGTCGATGGCTGGCAAGCCTATACCGGCGACATGTCCGTGCTTTTGCCTTGTAATGAAGAGGCCGTTCTCGACTGGTGTCGATCGGGTCTGGCGCGTGAGGCCGGCAGCTAACCTGCCTCAATCCGGCGCGTCGATGATCGGCGCGAATGTCGTGGCATTGAACACTTCCAGTCGCGGCTCGCCCTTGGGAAATGCAAGAATGGTGAGGCTCGCCGGACCGACCGGAATGATGCGCGCCGGCGGCAGGCCGAGCGCGCCGTCGAGTGCGGCGCGGATGACGCCACCGTGGCACACCATCAGCACCGTCTCGGCTTCGGCGGTGATCGCCCGGTCCAGCGCCTGGCGGATGCGGGCGCGAAAATCGGCCCAGATCTCGCCATTCTCGGGCGCAAACGTGCCGGCCCGCCAGCCGGCATAGGCGCTCGGCGCATCGGTCATCAACTGGGCGATATCCATGCCGGTCCAGGCGCCGACATTCTGTTCGCGCAACAGCGGTTCACGCACAGCATCTTCGTGGCCCAGAAGCGCTGCGGTGTCAGCCGCGCGCTTGAGATCGGACGTCATCACGAGGCCGGGGCTAAAACTCGCCACCATCGGCGCAAGCGCCTCCGCCTGCTGTTGGCCGCGTTCGGAAAGCTCGATATCGGCCTGTCCCTGCAGTCGGCGGATGGCGTTCCATTCGCTTTCGCCGTGGCGAACCAGAAGGATGCGTTTCATGACATGCGTGTTCCCTGTTTATCAAAAATTGCCGCCGGTGCAGATGGCAGGCGGAACCGTAATTTGCCCGAAGGGCGGGCGACCTGATCTGAAACGGCGGTGATGCGGATGCCGTTGGCGATGCCGGTCACCAGAAACCGGCCTGCCATCGGCACCACCTCGGCCAGAACCGCCTCGAACGTGCGTGGGCCATTCTCGTTGGCAAGCGTGATCTGCTCAGCCCGCACCATGGCGTGGCCGGAGGACCCCCGCAGCAGCGGGTCGGGCATGGTGCCGAACCACATGCCGTTTTCGATCGGGATGAGGTTGGCGGCCGGCGTGCCGACAAAACCGGCAACAAAGGCCGAGGCCGGTTCAGCCAGCAACCTGTCCGGCGCATCGAATTGCTCGATACGGCCATTGTTCATCACCGCCACATGCGTCGCCATGGTCATGGCCTCCACCTGGTCGTGGGTGACGTAGACGGCGGTGGCACCGGTGGCTGCGTGAACCTTCAGCAGTTCGAAGCGCATTTCCACACGCAGCGTTGCGTCGAGGTTGGAAAGCGGTTCGTCGAACAACATCACTTTTGGCCGCGGCGCAATCATGCGGGCCAGTGCTACACGCTGTTGCTGGCCGCCGGAAATCTCGCCGGGATAACGGTTGGCGAGCTTTTCGATGCCGAGCATTTCCATCGCGTCCAGCACGCGGGCGCGGCGTTCTTCTTTCGGCAGCTTGGCGACCTTCAGCGGCCATTCGATATTGCCAGCCACGGTCATATGCGGCCATAGCGCATAGGACTGGAACACCAGCCCGGCATTGCGGTCTGCCGGCGGCAGCGACAGGCCGGCTTCACCGTCCGCCACCAGCGTATCGCCGAACCGCATTTTTCCCGATGTCGGCTGGTCGAGACCGGCCAGCATGCGCAGCATCGTGCTTTTGCCGCAGCCGGAAGGCCCAAGCAGCACCAGAAACGAGCCTTCCAGCACGGAAAAGCTGACATCGGAAACGGCATTGGATGTGCCGAAGGATTTTGTGATCTTGTCGAGGGAAATCACGGTGTGACCTCAGGTAAAGGACTGGCGACGGCGGCCGCGCAGAAGCGTGGCGGCGCCGGTGGCCAGCATTGAAATGATCAGGATGACCAGCGTCACCGCATTGGCGAACTGGTGGAACCCGTCGGATGCGTAGGAATAGGACAGCACGGCCAGCAGCGGAGACGTTGGGGTGTAGAGAAGAATGGTGATCGCCAGATCGCCGATGACATTGACGAATGTGATCAGCAGACCGGCGGCAAGCCCGCGCGCCGCCAGCGGCAGCGTGATGGCACCGAGCCTGCGGAAGAAACCGGCACCGGTCATGCGCGCCGCCTCGTCGATATCGCCGGATATCTGCGAGACGGTTGCCCGGCCCGTCTGCACCGCGAAGGGCAGCATGGCGGCGGTCAGCGCCAGTGCGAGCAAAAGCTTGGTGCCGTAAAGCGCCGGCAGCGGGCCGATGGGCGCGCCGTAAAGCGCGATATAGGCGGCGGCAAAGGCGATGCCGGGCAGCAGCATCGGCAGAAAGCTGAGTTGCGACACGAGGTTGCTCAGCACCGGCACTTTTTGTCGTGTCAGAGCGACCGCGATTAGCATGCCGATGATGTTGGCGGCCAGTGCCACGGATGCGCCAAGGACCAGCGTCGTTGTCAGCGCTGAGAGAAGCTGCGGATTGTGAAAGATGCCGGGCTGACCGCGCGCGAAGGCCGGGTCGGCATCGCCGATCCAGTAATGCAGCGTCCAGTCGGAAAATAGCGACAGGGAGGACGGTGCAAGGCTTGCGGCTACGAGAAGCAGGATCGGCAGGATGGTGGTGAGAATGCAGATCACCCATGCGACCACCGTCAGCGGCAGACGGGCACCGTCAAGCGCAAACCGGCGCGGCTTTGCACCCTTGCCCCCGATCGTCGCAAAGCTGCGGCGGCCGGAAAGCATACGGTTGCCGAGCCCAAGGAAGATTGCCGAAATGCCGATCAGCAGGATGGCAAGCACGTAACCGCGCTCAGTCTGGCCGATTTCGATCATGCCGAACAGGCGGGTGGAGAGCGTCTGCATCCTGACCGGGAGGCCGAGCAGCGCAGGTGCTGCAAAATTGGAAACGGCACCGGCAAAGGCCAGCGATCCGCCAGCAATGATGGCGGGTGTGACGACAGGCAACACGATGCCGAACAGAATACGTTTTCGCGAGGCACCGGTCATCTGCGCGGCTTCGACGAGATCGCCGTTGACGGTGGCAAGCGCTGCGGCGATCACGGTGAAGGCGAGCGCATAATAGTGCGCGATGAGCACGATGATGGTTGGCGTCATGCCCCAGGACAGCCAGTCGGGCACGGAAAAGCCGAGGCCTTCCAGCAGGCCGCCGCCACCGCCTACGCGGCCGTTGCGGAACACCGTGCCCCAGGCCAGCGCCGTGGCAAAGCTCGGGATCATGAAGGGCAGCGTCGCCATGAAAGCGATGACCGGTCGGCCGGGAACGTCGGTCATCACGACGAGCCACGCAAGAAAACCGCCCAGCAGCACGCAGCCGGCCGCGACGCCGAGGCCGATGATCATGGTGTTGATCGTCGGGCGCCAGAACAGGTTTTGCGACAGGCGGCTGGCCAGCACATCGCCCCATGCTGATGAGGATGGGTAGACAGTCTGGACAAGGATCGTGGCAAGTGGCGCCGCCACCAGCGCAACAAGCACCAGCGCCATGGTGAGCGTCAGGCCGCGTTTGTTGAGTGCTGAACCGATCGGCCCGAGCAGGGTGGTCATGGGGTACTCCGGAAATGTTCGGGCTCGCGGTTTGCCCCTCACCTGCAATTTCTAACACTTAGCTGCGCTAAGAGTTGAAATTGCTTCCTCTCCCGCAAGGGGAGAGGTAATCCGCGGTGAGGGCATCCATCGACCTCTCCCCTTGTGGGAGAGGATACAAAATCACGGCCTTAGCAAAGCTAAGTCGTAGATTTTGTTGGTGAGGGGCTCGTTACGGTGAACCAACCCCATAGGCCTGCTACTGCAGTGCGAGGATAAAATCCGCCACCTCTGCCCGGATCTTCGCCGTCTCGGCCGGTGCCATCTGCCAGCCCTTGAAGTCGGCGAGCGGAATGGCATCCTTGTGCGGCTTGATGTCGGCGCGGTTTGCCCAGTCGCCGGCCACGTAGAAGGGTTTGAAGCCGTCACCACCGGTTTCCGTCTCGTCACCCATCATGAAGTCGACGGCGAGACGGGCAGCGGCAGGGCTGGCGGGCTTCGGGTTCAGGGCCAGAAGCGCCGGGAAAACGATGCCGTTGGAAGGCGCCACGTCGTTTGCCACCTGCAAGGCCCAGCCTTCATCCTCATTGTCGCGACGGTCGGAATAGCTGGTGAAGCCGATCGGTGGCTTGTCCTGGCCCTTGGCGCCGATTGCCTTGTTCACATCGTCGGTCGAGCCGACCAGAACGAGGTCGTTGGCAAACAGGTTGGTGATGAACTGCTGGCCGGCGTTATGATTGCCGTCGGTCAGCTCGATCTTCTTGCCGAAGGCGGCTTCGTAAGCCGTCGCCATCTCGTCGGATTTCAGAACGATCTCGGTCATCAGGTCGAGATAGTCACCGCGCTGCAGCGGATCGACCATGATGACGCGGCCCTTCCATTCCGGCTTGGTCAGGTCCCACAGGTTCTTGACCGGCGAGCCGTTCGGATGGGCTTCTTCGTTATACATCAGAACCTTGGTGGACAGGCGCTGGGCCAGAAGCGGCGATTTGAACTGGTCAGCCAGATCACCGGCCACCCGCGGCGGCACATAAGGTGCGACCAGCTTGTTGGCAAAAAGTTCGGTCAGCACCACCGGAGCATCGGAAATGTAGATCACGTCGGCGCCGGGAAGACCGGCCTGCGCCTCGCTCTTGATGCGGGCGATCTGCTCGGTCGATGACATGTCGAACGTCACCATATCGATGCCTGGATAAGCGGCTTCAAATGCCTTTTCGACGCGACCGATGCGGCTCGTAAACGCGTAGACCGTTACCTTGCCTTCCTGTTTGGCCTGCGGCAGCAGGTCGGCAGTGCTCTTGTTATCAAGTTCCTGGGCGAAGGCAGCCGTCGTCATCAGAAACGCGGCGGCAGTGGTAAGAATGCGGCGCATGGAAGTGGCTCCGTTGTTGGGTCTGAGCCGTTTGTAATGTTTTCTTGCTACAGTTTTGTGACGTGCAAGTTTACTTGCAAGTCATGCCTCGAACTTTGCAATCAGGCTGCCCAGCCGGTCGAGCGTGGCAAGTGCGTCCGGCCCCCGCCTTTCAGCAAGCGCCAGGATAATGGCATTGCAGATGGCCATCGGCACGGTCAGCGTCTGAAAGCTGTCGGGCATGCCGGCGCGGGGGGCAGACAGCAGCACATCCGGGCTCGGCGTCAGCGACGGGCCGATCGTGCCGGAAATCACCACGGTTCGTGCCTGCATGTCGGTCGCCACCTGCATCAGCCGCTCGTAATCCGGCGGCTGGCGGCGGAAGGCGAAGATGAGAAGTGCGTCGTCTCCGGAGAGCGTCAGCATCTGCTCCGCCAGATCGCGCGGGCTGCCCGAAAGCGGATGGCTGTCGATGCCGAGCCGGCGCAGGCGGCGCTCCATCAGCACCGACAAAACTTCGGCATTGCCGTGTCCGTAGATGAACACGCGCCGGCAATCGAGCTTGTCGGCCGCGTCCAGAATGCGGGCATCGGTAATGTGGTCGGTCATGCCGGCAAGAGCAGCCATTTCGCTGGCCACCAGCAGCGGCAGAAACCCTTGCGCGCGGGCGTCGTTCAGCGTCGCGGAAATGCGCTCGGCCGGATCGGCGACTTTCAGGAATTCTCGGCGCAGCTCGTCTCGAAATTCGCTGTAGGAGGCAAAACCCAGCTTGCGGGCAAGGCGAGATGTCGTTGCCTCATGCACGCCCAGCCGGGCGGCAAATTCGCTCGAGGTGCCGATCGCCACTTCACGCGGCGCCCGCATCAGTTCGGAAATCAGCTTCTGCTCGGTCGCTGTCAGGCTGCCGGCGACAGCCTGAACACGCTCGACCAGTGCTGTGTGAACGCTATCTTTCGCCATTTGCCGTGCCCGCTATTTATCTGCCAATCGGGCTAGCCCGGCACGGCAACAAAATCAACGTTCACGGCAAGCCGCGAGCCTATTGATGCACGACGATCCGGGCGTGATAGGGTACGCGCGTGTAAAGATCGATGACATCCTGATTGATCAGGCGCACACAGCCGGAAGAGGTGGCCTTGCCGATCGACTGCCATTCCGGCGAACCGTGCAGGCGGTAAAGTGTGTCCTGATTGTTCTGGAAGATGTAAAGCGCACGCGCACCGAGCGGGTTCTTGACGCCCGGATCCATGCCGCCGTTTTCGACGGAGAAACGGGAAAGGCCGGGCTGGCGGGCAATCATGTCGGCGGGCGGCTTCCACCGCGGCCAGGGCTGGCGCCAGTGAATGACGCCTTCGCCCTGCCAGGCAAAACCGTCACGGCCGATGCCGACACCGTAGCGCATGGCCGTGCCGCCTGGCTCTACCACGTAGAGAAAACGGTCGGGTGTGGCGACGACGACCGTGCCGGGCGTTTCGCCGGTCGGGTCGATGACGCGCTGGCGATAATATTTCGGGTCGATCTGCTGGTAGGGTATGGCCGGGATCTGGTGGCCGCCATCCGAAATGGCAGCATAGCGCGCCTGCAATTCGGCTTCCGTTGCCGGAACGATCGGGCGGCGCACCTGTTCTGGAACAGGCACGTTTTTCGGGCCTGTGCTGGTGGCGCAGCCTGCAAGAGTGGCTGTCATGGCGGCGGAGCCGATGACGAAGGCGCGCCGCGACAGTTGAAGTTCGGTGGTCATGGGAGGGTACGGAATCTCTTGGAAACAATGATGATCCGTTCTGAACCGGCGCTTTGCGGCGGACAAGCTGGTGGCCATCACATTGGCGGCATTTCCATGCCGTTGCTGAAAAGCTCGGCAAATATGCCACGCTTGCGGCAATCGCGACAAAAAGCCTGTGTGAGGCGTGGCTGTGTTGCGCGCAAGCTGTGGAAACCGGCGCCAAGCCGGTATATCTCAAACATTCCCGGTCTGAAGGGATGAAACCAATGGAAGACGACATGACGAACGAACCCGACGAACCCGAGATGGAACGCTCCGAGCTGGCGGGCGAGTTCACCGAGGATGACGTGACTGTCCTCGTCGATATCTATCGTCCGGCCGGCACACAGAACGACTGGATTCTCGAAGTCATCACCGAAGAGGACGACCTGACGAGCTGGGAAGAGCCTTTTGCCACCGACCGCGAGGCTTTCGAGGAGTTTCTGGCCACCGTCGAGCGCGATGGCATCCGTTCCTTCTTCGGCGGCGAGGATCCCGAACCGGCGGTGCATTGATGAAACGTGTCGATGACCTGATCCAGTCGGCGCGGGCCGTGCATGACCGTTACGCCAACGGCCGTATGGATCGCGAGATCGTCCGCCAGTGGGCAATCGGTCTCGGCGGTTATCCGGAACCCCATGCGACGGCAGTGGCGGAGGCCATCGCATGGCTCAAGCCGTCGCGTGACGGCGCTGATCCGATCGAGTTGAAGGTCGCCGATCTGGCGAGGCTGCAGGCGATTTACAGCGCTTGAATGTGGGCCCCTCCCGCAGGAGAGGCCCTTTTCGGCTGAAACTCAAGCGGCCTTGATTGCCGCCACGCCATCCAGTTCGGCCATCACGTCGTCAGACAGCTCAACATCCGTTACCGCCAGGTTTTCGCGCAGGTGCCCGACCGACGACGTGCCGGGGATCAGCAGGATGTTCGGCGAGCGCTTCAGCAGCCATGCCAGCGCCACCTGCATCGGCGTTGCCCCAAGGCGGGTTGCGACATCCGAGAGCGTCGAGGATTGCAGCGGGCTGAAACCGCCAAGCGGGAAGAACGGCACATAGGCGATGCCGTCACGGGCGAGATCGTCAATCAGTGCATCGTCATCGCGATGTGCCAGATTATACGCGTTCTGTACGCAGACGATGTCGGCGATGCGGCGGCCTTCGGCAAGCTGTGTCGGGGTTATGTTGCTGAGGCCGATATGGCGAACAAGACCCTTGCGCTGCAACTCGGCCAGCGCCGTCAGCGGCGCTTCAAGCGACCCTTCCGCCGGACCATGCACGCCGAACATCAGGCGCAGATTGACGACATCGATGACATCGAGGCCGAGGTTTTTGAGGTTGTCGTGGACAGCCTGTTCCAGTTCCTGCGCCGAAAAGGCCGGCAGCCAGGATGCATCTTCGCCACGACGCGCGCCGATCTTGGTGACGATGACGAGATCATCCGTGTAGGGATGCAGCGCTTCCTTGATCAGCTTGTTGGTGACATGCGGGCCATAAAAATCGCTGGTGTCGATATGGTTCACGCCGCTTTCTATCACCTCCCGCAGCACGGCGATGGCCGCGTCATGATCCTTCGGCGGGCCGAAAACACCCTTGCCGGCAAGCTGCATGGCGCCGTAGCCGAGCCGCTTCACTGTCCGGTCGCCGAGTGTGTAGGTGCCGGCCTTGTCGATATTGGTCATGATCGTTCTCCTTTGTGGAAGTTCATGTAAGTTGTCTTAGGTTGAGTAGGAAAATCAGGGGATTGAATGCCGAAAGCCCCGAGTAGATGTCTCGAAAATCGAGCTCAGATGTCTCAAAAAATAAGATCCTGATATCATTGGGGTTTCCGCCCTCGACTCTTGTTGCCAGTCCGGCATGCATTGGTGTGTGTTGAGGTAGGCTCGCGACGCCACGTCAAGGCTGGCCCGACGAGTTGTGCGGAAACTATGCGCCCGCCGCGCTGGCGACAATTCGGCCAAACACGGACGGCCTGTGCGGCTGCCGGCACAATCGGCCGCCACGGGCAGAGATTCTCGTTGGAAATCGGTTTGTCTGTCCATGAGCCATGCGGCATGCGCAATCGTGCGCTTTTCGGCATTGATGTTTTCTGAGGTCGCAACGCTTGGATAAGGTACGGCGCGCCCGGCAGGGTCTGGTCTGCTTAGATATGAAGGGAGCGCGAGGTCAGCGTATAGAAGGAGCGTCAGCCGCCGAGAGCCGTGAAGAGGAAAGCTTTGTGAATTCGGAGAAGCGGCTGATCTGGTATGCTCGCGCGCAAGCTGCTTCGCTCTTGGAAACCGCCTTACGGCGGATCTCCCCTGAGCCACTGGTTCCAACTCGGTCGGTTTGCATAATAGAAGAGGATTGCTGCAATGACGATTACCTCCCCGACCCGCGAACTTATTGAGAGCGGCAGAATTGCGGAATCGGCGCACTACGACTTCAAACAGGAAGTCGATCTGGACAAAAAGTATCCGAACGGTGGGAAGTCCGCGAAAGAGCGTTTCATCGACGATGTCGTGGCCTTCCTCAACACCGAAAGCGGCGGACATCTGGTCATAGGGGTCAAAGAGGCCGATGGCGTCTGGGAGAGCTACATCCCGCTGACAAGCGACCGCGAGAAAACGTGCAACCGTTTTCTCCAGGTGATCCAGTCTTCGATCGATCCTATTCCGACAGCGGTCGAAGTTTTGCCGATCGACGTGCCGGGCGGTTACGTTCTCGACGTCAATGTCGGCGCTCATTGGAAAAAACCATATCAGAGCCGAATTTCCGGTTCTTTCTACATACGGTCCGGAGCGCGAAACCGCGTGCTGTCCGTTCCCGAAATCATGGAGATGTCCGCCGCTATCGAAAAGATGGAGGCCGACCTGACGCGCCTGTATCGGGAGCACGAACGAGAGCTCGTCTCGCTCGAACTCAACCCAGTAGATCTGTATTCGTCTATCGTCATCGGGGAGCGACGGCCAGAAACCGCATCAATGTCAGTGCCACGCTTAACGTTCGGGGTACTTCCGCGACAGTACTACAATCGCTCACAGGTGCGATACAATCCCGCGAAAATGTCCCATACGGGAATCGCCGCCTTTCACGGCAGTCACTATCCTAAGCTAAAGGGCGGCCCGGGCGGCTTCGAAGCAAAGCTGCTGCACGAGCGGCTGTTTGTGGGAACCGACTGGCATATCCTCGGTCACGTGAACGAGCCTTTCGACAGCGATCACGGAAGACCGAACGTATCGCTGCTCAGGCAAAAGCTGACACGCTACCTGTCATCGGTGTCGCGTTTCCTAAAGGACGAGGGAATCCTCGGGCCTTACGCGGTGATGCTGGGCATCGATAATCTTGACCAGCTAGAAGGATGGTCGGACCGCGGGTTGCCAACGGGAGTCGGGGATGCAAGGCCGACTGTCGTAGGAGAGCTTTATGACGACGCGATGATATCGAACCTTATCGAGCAGGTCCGCAGTGCGGTGTTCGATTGAGACGATATAGGTGATGTCGAGGTCAACGTCCGACATCTGTTCGCTGGAGGTCGCCGGTGAAACCGCAGAGATCGGCGAGACAACCGTGTCACGAGACGGACGAGTTACTGCGGGCTGGTAAGAACAGTAGATATCAAGCCGTTGCTCTACCCACCGCAAGCCGAGGCCCGTCATTGAATTCATCTCATGCCGATGAGCCGTATCAAGGAGAAACGCCGAATGACGTAAGTCTCTCGTGGCCTATTTCACGTGCAGCGGCTGCAAGCGTTACAATGCCATCAGCCAAACATGCGCGCCGATCGGCACGTTCGTAAATTGATAACGTTTTGCTGGTATGGGTAGTGTTGCGCGATCCGCGATGCATAAAGATGCTCGGCCCTTTCCCCGATCGGCGAAAATAATTCCAAGAATTCGATATTTTTTTCGGCCCGTTTACGGATTGCCGGCACCTTTCGGCAATTTTAGCTACGTCGCCGCTTCCGGCGATGAGCTAAAATGGAGTAAGTAATTGAAAATTCTGGCATCAACCTGCTTTTTCAGCGAGGAAAGCAAGCCGAGGCGGCATCCCCTATTTCAGGACCTCGTGAGGCGACATAATTTCGTGGTCTCCACTGGCACTCTCGCCGATACCTACCGCGGCATCATCAGGCTGCGTAGGAGCCATCCGTTGAAGGCGGTTGGGCTTGAACTCTGGCTCGCCGAGGCAAACGAAAGATGGCCTGTCCTTGTCGGTCGCGAGCGCGAGTTCTTGCGTGTCGAGGCCGAAATGCTCGAATGCGTGCCCCTCAAAAATATCTGGATGCCTCAGCCCAGATCGACACGGCCCGGCTTCGGTCACCAAGTCTCTATCGCGGCGACAGCCATAGCCTACGATCTTCCGATCGCAAGCTATGGCGTCGACACGTATGCTATCATCGATAGCCATTTCCAGCTTCCCGGACTCATTGACGCGAAAACGGGAAACTGGGTCACAGGTAGTAAAAGACGGGCCGCCTAAGCGGTAGTCTCCTGGTCGGGAGGTCCGATGCCAGTCGGATCTCCCGGTTAAAGTTATGGCCGGCAAAGCTTAACAAAACGCCGGCGCCGCGGGCTTCGTCGGCCCTTCTTGACGCTTCCGTTCTCGCGAATACTCGGTCAGTTCGCGGCAATACCGAGCGCGCTTAGGGTCTCCGAAGTGATCGTCCCGGTGACCTTCAGATTGTTGGCTTGCTGCATCGACTGCAAAGCGGCTTTGGTACCAGCGTCCACCACGCCGGTGATCGCGCCCTCATAATATCCGTAGGCTTTCAGTCCCGTCTGAACCAGAACGACGATCTCTCGAAATCGGTTGCTGTTCCCCGGAAGGACTTTCTGGGTGGGTGGAGAAGGTGCAGTCGGAAACTGGCCTGCCGAGTTTCCGGACGGAGCCGTGTACACGGAAGCCGGCGGTGCTGACGGACCGGGCGAGGGAACCGCATATGACGGCGCAGGTGGTGAGTACGTCGTCGAAGGTGGAGAATAACTCCTGGACGGCAGATACGAGCCTCCGCTGCTCGAGCGGTGACTGCTGTGGGAACTGTGAGATCGATGACTGGAATGCGAGCGATGGCCCGCCAGCGTAAAGAGATGCTGCAGGCGGAGACGCTCCAGAATGGAAGGCGGCTTGGGCTCATGTATCGTCGGGGATACGGGCGCGGCGGTGGCTTTCGAGGGCATGAAGCCCGCTGCGAGCAGAGAGGGAATAAGGAAGATCCGAGATTTCATAGCGCACCCAATCGGCTGAAGCCGTTCTTGTGATCGTACCATTGGAAGAAGCCACCGCAGTCGGACTGCGCCGAGCATCCGTCGCAGAATACCTCGTGCTTGTTCTTCCAGTCCGAGATCGTGCGCGGCGCAAGAACGCGATACGCAGCCGGCAGGGAACACAGCGGAAAATTGTACAGAGTGACGGTTGTATCCCTGGCCGTCGCTATATCGATCGCGCGCCCCAGCATGCCGAAATCCGAAGACGTGTCCTTGAATGACAAGTGCCAGTTCATTCGGCCGTAGCCGATGTTTTCGAGATGCATGATCGCCCATCGATCGATAAACGGGAGACGAGTGGCAATCTGTTCGGCAAGCGCGGGCAACTCCTGCCAGTTCTGTCGCAAGACGACCGTTCTCAGTTCCACGGCCGCGCCCGACCGCATGAGCAGGACCATTGAACGCATGAGTCGATGATAGGCACCGACCTTACCGACGATCGCATCGTGATTCGATGGATCGGGCGAGTATAGCGGAATGCCCCACAGGATACGCTCGGGTCCGATCGCGACAAGCCTATCTACATCGTCCGGCTCGAAATGCTGTCCGTTCGACAGAATATGGAACCTGAGGTCCGGCCGATCGGCTGCCAGGTTCTCCAACATCGAAAAGAGGGCCTGCTTATGTAACAGGGGCTCGCCTCCCGAAATCCCGATATAAGCGCCCGCCGGAGCCAACGACGCCGCCGTCTCGAGTTGGGCGAACATATCGACATGGTGTTTCTTCGGCGGTTGCGAGCACATCACGCAGAGCTGGTCGCACTGCTCCGTTATCAAAAGGGTATTGTGAGCAGAGCTCGCTCGAATTATGCGGGCGGCGCTTCGTTGCCCCGGTGCCAGAAGCAGGACGTCGTTGTCCAGCGGCATGCCGGCGTCGCCGTACACCACGAGAGAGAAGCCGCAGAAGTCGTACTCGCGCCGGTCGTCAGCCCGATCGATCAGCAATGCGTCATGGGGGCCGGGTAACCCGTCGAAGGTTTCGCGTAACCGAACCACAGTCGGATGATCCAGCGGCGGAGGATCGACTTTGACGCGCAGGTCGATCATGCGTGGGTTCTCGCGAGGCTAGGATCGAAGTTCTCGACCCCGGCCCAAATGGCCATCGACTTGCGGACCTTCGCGTCGGTCGAGTAGATCATCTCGAAGATCTTGTCGAATATGGCCGTATGTCGTCGGCAGAAATGCGTAATGTGACGCGGCATGTCTATCCGTCCGTATCTCGAAAGGTCGTCAATCACGTCGACCCCGCAGAACGCCTGATATGGACAGTGCATGCAGTCAGGATCGAAGTTGTTAAGCGCCCCCTCGTTCAGTTCGGAAAGCACCTCGGTCCGCAGTCCGGTATGTACGTCGCCGAGCCGGAGGTCGATCTGGCCCACGCGCGTGATCATCCTTGCTTCGTCCGTGGGGTAGAATGTACCGTCGTAGTCGATCACGAGGTAGCTCTCCCCCACGATGTTAGGGTTCCGGAGGTCGACGTGGCCATCGTGTCCGGACCGTAGAACACGCCGTAGGCAATGGGTGAAGTAATACTCTTCGACCGGATGGTCGGACGTCCAGTTGTGAGCTACCAAAGCGTCGATGAAGTCCGAGTGGTAGCTGTTCCAGGAAGAAGCGGAATCCTTGGTCGTGAAGCGTTTTCTTGCAAATCCCTGATGGTTCACGGGCCTGAGGTAGATCGACCTCATTCCGTAGCGAGCAAACGTTTCCACGACATCGACGGGTTCCGGCGGAGCGGTCGGGTCGACGGTAGGCAGAGCGGAAACACGGTCGGGGAACGACCGTACCGCCTTTTCCAGGTTTCCGAGAAACTGGGAGGTCATGTCGGCGGAGATGGTCCGCTGACGCTCGTGTAGGGCGATCGTTGCATCGAGAGACGTGCTGGTCGAAGTGTCTTCCTCGCCAAGAAACTCCCAGGCCTCGTCGCTCACTTGTTGCAGGTTGGTACAGACCACGAAAGACGAGGTCTTAAATCTTGACCGGGCAAACTCTCTCACACGCTGCAGGACGTCCAGACGCAGAAGCGGTTCGCCGCCCTGAAACTCTATTTTGATGTCGTCAGTATGGAGCGTATCGAGCCAGCGTATGACCGCGACCAGCGTTTCTTCGTCCCAATCATACCCGCGGGCCCCTTCGTTGACCCGCGATACCTGACAGTAGCTGCAGGCCAGATTGCATCGAAGCGTGGGAACTAGAATGACGTAGTTCAGGTTTCGTGGCAGATGCAGCCGCTGCGCGAAACGATAGGAAAACGCCGCGAAGTCCAGATCGGAAGCATCGTCGAACGAATGTCCTGATCTTCGCAGAAAACTGTGATCGCTTTCGTTAAGGTCGTCGGTCGCGTATCTTTCCAGGAAAGCCTCGTCGGATTTGAAGTAGCCGCCCGCGTCATCGGCGAACAGGACGCCAAGCTCGTCGAGATGTCTGAATTTCAGTGGGAAAACCGTCATACGAGGATCCCGCGGATCAGCTCCTGACGCAGTTGCAGGGTCTCTGCGAAGATCTTTTGGCGATAGAGGACGTACTTGAATTCGGCGGCCACCGCCGCGTAAGGTGCGCCGCTTTTCAGTATGACGTGATCATCGCCTACCTCGACCTGCACAGTTGGATGGAGGTATTCGAAACGCGCGACTGCATCAGGCAAAAAAGCGCGGAAACTTGATTTGATTTCGATTTTCATGGAAGCCCCGGAAACCCTCAAGGGTTGTATAGCAGGACAGAACCATTCGAAAGTACCAAGATGTCGAATAATAGTAAGCGCGATTTTCCATGCACCTTGCCGTAGGCGGCATCTCTGAACCAGCGCCTTTTCGAAGCGATATCCTGGTCT